>JAUNGT010000079.1 GCA_030524455.1 Eubacteriales bacterium
ATCCTGCGGCTCCTCGCCGGGAGGCGCAGTGCGCAGAGTATCGGTCTGCATCCATCTGCCCTTTTTGTAATAGACGAAAAACAGGATCGAGGTGATCGTCCAGGTCAGCGGATAGGAGAAGGCGACCGTGGCCACCTCGTGACGCAGCGGGACGGCGGTAAAGATCCAGACGATCCGCAGGACGCACACGCCAAAGCAGGTCAGCAGCATGGGGAAAAGGGCGTCGCCGCAGCCCCGGCACGCGCCGGAGAGGATCTCGATGCAGATGTAGGTGATGTAAAAGGGAGAGATCACCCGCATCATTCCAAGACAGATCCGGATGACGGACGGATCCTGGGTAAACAAAAGCAAAATGGTGCCGCCGAACCGAAGCACGATGAAGCTCAGCGTCAGGCTGGTGCAGGCGGCGAGCACCAGACAGATGCGCACACTTTTGTGGATGCGGTCGTATTTGCCCGCGCCGAAATTCTGCCCTGCAAAGGTCGTCACGGATACGCCGTAGGCGCTCATGATCATCCAGAAAATGCCGTCCACCTTGCCGTAGGCGGTCCAGGCGGCGATGGTGTCCGTGCCGAAGGAGTTGATGGAGGACTGGATCAGCAGGTTGGACACGGAATACATGGCGGACTGGAGCCCCGCGGGAAGCCCGATTTTCACAATGGAAAAAAGCAGGTGCCGGTGGAACCGGATGCGCAGCGGGATCAGCCGGTAGGACTCCTTCGTGCGCATCAGGGCGATCACGGTCAGCACGGCGGAAAACAGCTGGGACAGGATGGTAGCCACGGCAGCGCCCGCCACGCCCATGCCCAGGACCGCTACAAACAGAAGATCCAGCACAATGTTTACCAGACAGGCGGCAATCAGGAAATACAGCGGCCGTCTGGAGTCGCCCACCGCCCGCAGGATGCCGGAGCCCATATTGTAGATCATGGAGGGGATGATGCCCAGGTAATAAATATGCATGTAGGTCAGGGACGGCCCCATGATATCGTCCGGCGTGGACATGGCGGACAGCGCAAAACGCGCGGAGGCCAGGCCGATTACCATCATGACCGCACCGCCGGCCAGGGCCAGAGCGATGGAGGTATGGACGGAATCGCTTACCTTTTCCCCGTCGCCGGCGCCGTAGTGCTGGGAAATCACCACCGTCGCACCGGAGGACAGGCCCACGAAAAAGCCGACCAGCAGGTTGATGATGGTGGATGCGGGCCCGCCCACGGAGGCCAGCGCCTCCTTGCCGACGAAGTTGCCCACGATGATCGCGTCGGCCGTGTTGTAAAGCTGTTGGAAAAAGGTCCCGAACAGGATCGGGAAGAAGAAAAGCAGCAGCTGCTTCCAGATCACCCCCTCTGTGATCTGGTTCGATGCCTGCGCCTGCCTGGAAACGGTTGTATCGTGCTTGTTGCTCATATGCCACCCCTGTCATTCTCTTTTGAAACTTTATTATATAATTTTTATATGGGAAAGACAAGTGAAAAAGTGGAATCCTCCACTTGTCATGAAATAGGGAATCTGTTATAATTTTAACGGAAAAAGGGCGGTCCGAGGACAGGCCCTGTGGATTACTATCAGAATAGAAGGAGATGTCAACATGAAAGGTAACATTGTAGTTGGACAGTCCGGCGGCCCTACCGCCGTCATCAACTCTTCCGTGGCAGGCGTGTTCGCCGCTGCAAAGAAGCTGGGTGTCAACAAGATTTATGGTATGGTGCACGGGATTGAGGGATTCCTGGACGAGCAGATGATCGACCTGGGCGAGTATTTAAACGACGAGACCGGGATCGAGATGCTCAAGAGAACCCCTTCCGCATTCCTGGGCTCCTGCCGTTTCAAGATGCCCAAGATCGAGGGCCACGAGGATGTTTATGAGAAGATTTTCCAGATCATGGAAAAGCACGACATCGAGTGCCTGTTCTATGCGGGCGGCAATGATTCCATGGATACCGTGAAGATGCTGTCCGATTATGCGGCGGCTCACAACAAGCCTCAGCGCTTCATGGGCGTGCCCAAGACCATCGACAACGATCTGCCGATCACCGATCACTGCCCCGGCTACGGCTCCGCTGCGAAGTATATCGCAACCTCCATCAAGGAGATCATCCGCGACAACGAGTCCTTCGGCGCGAAGAAGCCCACCGTCTGCATCGTGGAGATCATGGGCCGTCACGCAGGCTGGCTGACCGCTGCGGCAGCTCTGGCAAAGGGCGACGACTGCACCGGCTGTGATGCGATCTACCTGCCGGAGAAGGATTTCGACATCGACGCTTTCATGGCGAAGGTGAAGGAGCTGGCAGCGACCAGATCCTCCGTTGTCATCGCGGTATCCGAGGGCGTACACCTGGCTGACGGCCGTTTCGTGTGCGAGCTGGCGGCCGGCGACAAGGCGGTTGACGCGTTCGGCCACAAGCAGCTTTCCGGCACCGCTGCATACCTGGCAAACCTGGTAGCGGCTGAGACCGGCTTAAAGACCCGTGCGATCGAGTTCTCCACCCTGCAGAGAGCAGCGACTCATCTGGCATCCCTGACCGATATTAACGAGGCATTCCAGGTTGGCTACGACGCGGTTCTGGCAGCGGAAGAAGGCAAGACCGGCATGATGATCACCCTGGACAGAAACGGCGACGCTCCTTATCAGTGCGGCACCAGCGCATATGATATCCACGCGATCGCAAACGTGGAGCGTCCGGTTCCCGCAGAGTGGATCACCGAGGACGGCTGCGGCCTGAACGAGGGCTACGAGAAATACGCGCGTCCGCTGATCATGGGCGAGCTCACCCCTCTGTTCGTGAACGGCCTTCCCAGACATCTGGTAAGAAAATAATAACGCTGCGCCAC
>JAUNGT010000080.1 GCA_030524455.1 Eubacteriales bacterium
AGTGCATGGAAGCGATGCCCTTTAACGGCAGATAGTAGTTCATCATGGAGAACATGCCCTTCTTCATCTCTCCGCCGTACCAGGTGTTGATGATCACCTGCTCGCGGCTGGTGATGTTGAAGACTACAGCGGTCTCGGAGTTTAAGCCCAGCTCCTTGTAGTTCTCAACCTTCGCCTTGGAAGCGTTGTAAACAACGAAATCAGGCTCGAAATTCTCAAGCTCCTCAGCAGTGGGCTTGATGAACATGTTGGTGACGAAGTGAGCCTGCC
This sequence comes from Eubacteriales bacterium, assembly GCA_030524455.1. GTDB lineage: Bacteria > Bacillota > Clostridia > Lachnospirales > Lachnospiraceae > Gallintestinimicrobium. Next base: position 271 of record JAUNGT010000080.1, read on the forward strand.
ATGCAACCTCCACGATAAAGCGGATTGCCATGCGGGTATCCTTGTTGGCGCCGCAGAACGCATCCACTACAAACAGGCGCTTGTTGGACAGCTCCTTCTGAGCGATCTCCTTGACAGCCTTCCATGCCTCGGGAGAAGCGGGGTGGTTGTCGTTCTTGTACTCGTCGGAGGTCCACCATACGGTATCCTTGGAATTGTCGTCAACGACGATGAACTTGTCTTTGGGGGAACGTCCCGTGTAGATTCCGGTCATCACGTTGACCGCGCCAAGCTCGCTGACCTGCCCCTTCTCATAGCCTTCCAGACCAGGCTTGGTCTCCTCCTCAAACAGCATCTCATAGGAAGGATTGTGCACGATCTCAGTAGTGCCGGTAATGCCATACTTGCTTAAATCGATTACAGCCATTGTTTTTGTCCTCTTTCCTTTCTTTTTAATCCGCGTAGTTCAGAAGCTGCGCTTCTTTTATTTATTATAACTATAAAAATGAGGAAAGCAATAAAAAAATCATAAAATTCGTCAATAAACCATCAATTTGGAAAAAAGCGAAAAAAGTTCGTGCATTTTTCGGAATAGTATGCTATGATGAATAAAAGTTAGTTGAAACTAACAGTTAAACACGGTTTATGAGGAGAGCATTTATGAGCGTTGTAATTATAGGCGGCAATGAGAGAATGGTAGCCCAGTACGAGACGATCTGCCGGGCCCACGGCTGCAAGGCAAAGGTTTTTGCCAAAGAGAACGGTTCCCTGAAAAAGAAGATTGGATGTCCGGATCTTCTGATTCTTTTCATCAGTACAGTTTCCCACAAAATGGTAATCAGCGTGACGCAGGAGGCAAAGAAAAACCGGATTCCCATTGCCCATGTGCACACCAGCAGTGCTACCGCCTTAAAGACCGTGCTTTCCGAGCACTGCGCCCGCTGTGGTAAGTGCGCGATGGCACAGTAAACGGCACGGCCGGATCGGGCCGGATACATAAGCAGCAACCGTACAGCCGCCGGACACAGGTGTTTTTCGCTTGTGCCCGGCGGCTTTTTGCATTACAATACTGTGCAGAAAAAAGAAAAACGGAGGCTGTTTTGATATGAGCTTAAATTGTACCCATGATTGCTCCTCCTGCGGCAGCGAATGTAAGGAGCGCACGGCGCCCCAGAGCATGCTGGAGAAGCCAAACGACCAGGCAAAGATAAAAAAGGTGATCGGCGTGGTGAGCGGCAAGGGAGGCGTCGGGAAATCCCTGGTCACCGGGCTTTTGGCAGCTCGCCTGCAAAAATGCGGACTGCGGACCGCGGTGTTGGACGCGGACATCACCGGCCCCTCCATTCCAAGGATGTTCGGAGTGGAAAAAAAGGCCACCGCAATCCCTGCCGGGATCCTGCCGGCCGTCACGGCGGGCGGCACCCAGGTGATGTCCGTCAACCTGCTTTTGCCCCATGACACGGATCCCGTGATCTGGCGCGGCCCTATTATCGCCGGTGTCGTCAAACAGTTCTGGACGGACGTGATCTGGCAGGATGTGGACTATCTGTTTGTGGATATGCCGCCCGGCACCGGCGACGTGCCGCTGACGGTGTTCCAGTCCATCCCGGTGGACGGCATCGTGGTGGTGACCTCTCCTCAGGAGCTGGTGGGCATGATCGTCGGCAAGGCCGTGAAAATGGCGGAGGAAATGCATATTCCGGTGCTTGGTCTGGTGGAAAATATGTCTTATTACGAATGTCCCGACTGCCACAGCCGACACGCAATCTTCGGGGAAAGCCATGCGGAGGAGCTGGCACGCCGGTATCAGATCCCTGCGGTGGCCCGGCTGCCCATCGATCCCTCCTTTGCAAAGCTTTGCGACGAGGGCCGGGTGGAGGAGATTGGCGGCAATTATCTGGATCGCTTAATCGGCAGCTTTGCCCCGGAGCTGGCATGAGCGCCGCCGGGCAGGGAGCAGACAAAGAAGGCCTGCTCCACATTTACTGCGGCGACGGCAAAGGAAAGACAACCGCCGCGCTGGGGCTTGCCCTGCGCGCGGCGGGCAGCGGGATGCGCGTCCACATCGTCCAGTTTTTAAAGGGCGCGCCCACCTCCGAGCTTGTCTCTCTTTGCCGGATCCCTGAGATTTCACTGGAGCGCTGCGACCGCAACTACGGCTTTACCTTTTCCATGTCGCAAAAAGACAAGGCCGAGCTGACCGCCTGCCATAACCGGATGCTCAAGCATGCCGCGTTTCTGGCGCAGAGCGGACAAATCGACCTGCTGATCCTGGACGAATTCAACGCCGCTTACGGTGGAGGCTATCTGGACCGGGAGGCGGCCAAAGAGCTTGTTCTTAACCGGCCGGAGGGGCTGGAGCTTGTGCTGACCGGCCGGGAGCCGGATCCCGTTTTTACGGAGGCCGCAGACTATATAAGCTGCATCGAGGCGGTCAGACATCCCTACCAAAAGGGAATTTCCGCCCGGAAGGGAATTGAATTTTAACGCGATTTCTTAAGGTTTCATGAAGATGCAACTATTTCCGCACTTTCCGCGTCAATATGGTATGATGAGAGTAAGA
>JAUNGT010000081.1 GCA_030524455.1 Eubacteriales bacterium
ACGGCCGCCTCAATTCCAGGCGTCCCATACCTCCAGCTTCTCCCTCTCAGAAGGGCTGACCCGTATGACGACGCCTGTGATCTCCTCCGTCGTGTAGGAGGCAAGCTTTCTGTCCTTGATATCCTGCAGCATCCGGTCCTTGTTTTCCATCATCAATTCAAACTCGTTTCCGCCGTAATAGCGAAAGTCGAGCGTCAGGATTCTGTCGGGGCCTCCTTCCATCTCCTCCATGTCCAGACAGGGAAACCCGAGCATCGCTTCGTTGTAGGTCACATCGCAGGCAAGCTCTCCCTTTGGCATGTCGGGGTCCTCCCGCACCTCCACCAGCGTCGGCGGCACCCAGCCCGAAAAAAAGGCGATGCTTCCGTCCTGATCTGCATCCCATTCAAAGCGCAGTGTCTCCGTCACAAGCTCTCCGCCCTCCAGCGGCACCTCTCCGATATACTCCATAGAGGAATATTCGCCGAAGGCGATCCCCGCTCCCACTCCCATCAGCAGCACTCCTGCTCCGAACACCGCTCCCAGCACGATCCGCAAGCTACGCATGTTCTTCCTCCTTGTCCTCCCTGAAACTCTCCACCTGTTCCGTCGCCTGCTCCCTTTTGCGCCGCCAAATCAGCGTAAAGCACAGTCCCGTCAGGCTCACGCTGCACATCGCTCCTCCCAGACAGGCCACGAAAAGTCCGGCCGTCGGATAGCCCTGCGCCCAGAGCACCGCCATGAGTCCCACGGAAAACAGGACAAAGCAGGCGCCTATCCCACAGAAAATCCCGATTCCGATCCAGCCCAGGTTCCAGCTCCAGCGCAGGCACCAGAGACAGCACAGCAGGCAGAGCCGACATCCGGTCAAAAAAGCGCGCCACAGTCTCTGCAGCAACCCTTTGACCGGCCTGCAACGCTTTGCCGCAGCCCGGTCTGCCGCCTCTGTTCCGGCTTCCCGGATTCCGGCTTCCTGGGCTCCGACTGCCTGCGTTTTGGGCACCGGCATTCCGTCATTTTCCCTGTCGGCAGCCTCCTCCCCCTGTCCGCGCTTTCTTCCGCCTCTTCGTCCCCGAAAAAGCTCCCGGCAGCGCTCCGTCTCCCGGGCGCAAAAGCGTCCGGCCGCGGCGAAGAGAGCGGACAGGCGCTGTCCAAGGCACCCGCCCCACTCCCGCACCGCCCGGCAGGCCCGCTGTACAAAGCCAGCCTGTCCCCGGCTGCCGCCCGGCCCGACAGCGCCACTCCGCACATGATAGGCCTCCAGGATCTCCTCCGCCAGCTTATCGATATCCCCGAAGTCCGCGATGGCTTCCTCCTCCGGCATGGCGGTCGTCTTCATATCGATATGCTGCTCATACTCGCCCAGGATATCCTGAAGCTCGCCCTCCTCCAAAACGGAAAGTCTCTCCCTAAGCTTTCGCAAAAATTCTTCCTTGCTCATCTTTCCTCTCTCCTCTGTTCCTCCAAAAAAGCGCTGACCTTCCGGCTGAACTCGTTCCAGTCCTTCTCGAGACTGTCCCGATACAGAATGCCCGCCGCCGTGATATGGTAATATTTTCTGGGCGGTCCTTCGCTGGACTCCCGCAGGTACGTCTCAAAGTAGCGTTCGTTGGTCATCCGCTTCAGCAGCGGATAAATGGTTCCCTCGTTCACGTCCACCACGCGGGATACCTCCTCCACCAGCTCATAACCATACATATCCCGCTGACGCACCGATTCCAGGACAATCAGCTCCAGAACTCCCTTTTTAAATTGTACATTCATCCGGCCGTCTCCCTTCGCTACCATTCTATCCCTGGTACTATGTATTGTCAAGTACTATGTAAAAAAAGTAACTGTAAGAAACAGCCCTGCTGTCTCCCACAGTCTCTTTTCCCTTCTATTCATCCCAGCGCCACATCCAGAATCATCATCAGTGCAAAGCCGGCCGCAAAGCCGATGGTCCCGATGTTGGAATGCTCTCCCTCCGAAGCCTCCGGGATCAGCTCCTCCACCACCACATACAGCATGGCGCCCGCCGCAAAAGCCAGAAGGTAGGGCAGCACCGGCTCGATCAGGCTTGCCAGCAGCACGGTCAGCGCCGCTCCCACCGGCTCCACCGCACCGGAAAGCGTGCCGCACACAAAAGCCTTCCTCCGGCTCATATGCCCCTCGCTTTTCAGCGGCATGGAGATGATAGCCCCCTCCGGAAAGTTCTGGATCGCAATCCCAATCGCCAGGGAAAAGGCGCCCGCCATGGTGATTCCCGCACTGCCCGAGAGCATCCCCGCAAACACCACTCCGACCGCCATTCCCTCCGGGATATTGTGCAGCGTCACCGCCAGGACAAGCATGGTCGTTTTTTTTAACGAGGTCTTCGGCCCCTCCGAATGATCCGCCCCCAGATGCAGATGGGGAATCACCCGGTCCATCAGCAGGAGAAATCCCATTCCCAACAGGAGCCCGACCGCCGCCGGGATAAAGGACAGCCGTCCCATCCCGGCCGCCATGTCCATGGCAGGAATCAGCAGTGACCAGACCGAGGCCGCCACCATCACACCGGATGCAAAACCCAGCAGCCCCTTCTGCACCAGGGGATTGATTTTATTTTTCAGAAAAAATACACAGGCGGAGCCCGCCGCCGTTCCCGCAAAGGGGATCATAAGTCCCAGCAAAACCTGATTCATCAAAGATTCTCCTTGCCCGCTTCCGGTTGATATCATAAAGAGTTCGGCCCCGCGCCATTCGCACAGACGAACTGGTTCGTCTTGCGCGCATAACGCGCTTTCCGCCGCT
>JAUNGT010000007.1 GCA_030524455.1 Eubacteriales bacterium
AGGTTGATAAAGCGGATGAAGATTTTCAATGTTCGGTTTTGAGGGTACAAGACAGTCAGGGCATCTGCCGGGAAAGGCAGGTGTCTTTTTTTTGTGCGATACGCCCTGCAAGCGGCTGAAGCAGTTTGGCCATCGCAGGAAATGTGAGATATTTAGTTGTTTGCTGTGCTAAAGTCTGATATAATGAATCTGTTTTCAGGGAAAAAGGAAAGGTTAAAGAGAAGATGCTTGGACAGATCAGAGAGGCCGTCTCCGGCGCCCAGATGGTGCTGGTGGGAATCGGTGCAGAGCTTGCGCCGGACCGGGATAAGGCGGGCGTGTGGACGGGAGAAAGGCTGCTGGAGGCGTATAAGTGCCTGGCAAAGCTTTTGGAGGGAAAGAACTATTTTGTTTTGACGCTGTGCAGCGACGGGCTGATTTTTGAGTCGGGGCTGCAGGCAGACCGGATCGTGGCCCCCTCGGGGGAGGGCTATTCGGAGGAGGACTGGCAGCGCTACACGGGATGGCTGCAGCATACTCTGAACCGGAAGCTGCTCGTGCTGGAGCTGGGCGCGGGCATGGAGGCGCCGGAGGTGATTCGGTTTGCCTTTGAGAAGGTCGTATATTTTAATCAGAAGGCGTATCTGTACCGGGTGCACTCCCGGCTGTATCAGCTGACGGAGGAGCTAAAAGGGCGCGGATGCTCTGTGGCGCTTCATCCGGCGGCACTTTTGCTGGAAGGGACGAAGGAGAGCGAAGAGGCAGAGGAGAGCGGGCAGGATGACGGGAATCATTGATTATGATGCAGGCAATGTAAAGAGCGTGGAGAAGGCGCTTGCTTTTTTGGGCGAGGAGGCCGTGCTGACACGGGATCCGTCTGTCCTTCTGGCGGCCGACCGGGTGATTTTGCCCGGCGTCGGATCCTTTGGGGACGCGATGGAAAAGCTTAAGCGCTACGGGCTGGTGGAGGTGATCCGCGAGCTGAACGAACGCAATACACCGTTTCTGGGCATTTGCCTGGGACTCCAGCTTCTTTTTGAGAGCAGCCAGGAGAGCCCGGGAGTCGAAGGCCTTTCCCTGTTGAAGGGGAAGATTGTGCGGATCCCGGAAGGGACCGGGCCGGATGGATTTGCCCTGAAAATTCCGCATATCGGCTGGAATTCTCTGGATTTTCCCAAAAAGGGACGTCTGTTTGAGGGACTGCCCCGGGAGTCCTATGTATATTTTGTGCATTCCTATTATCTGCGGGCGGATGAGGATATTGTGACGGCTACCGCACAGTACGGCGTAACCATCGACGCCTCCGTGGAGAAGGGGAATCTGTTTGCCTGTCAGTTCCATCCGGAGAAGAGCTCGGAGACGGGACTGCATATTTTAAGAAATTTTGTCCGGATTGGCAGGGAGGATTGCTGAGATGTATACAAAACGGATTATTCCCTGCCTGGATGTGCACGGCGGCAGGGTGGTAAAGGGAGTCAATTTTGTAAATCTGCGGGATGCGGGAGATCCGGTGGAGATCGCCGCGGCCTATGACCGGGCGGGAGCGGATGAGCTTGTGTTTTTGGACATCACGGCCTCCTCGGACCAGCGGGCTACGGTGACGGATATGGTGCGGCGCGTGGCGGAGCAGGTGTTCATTCCGTTTACGGTTGGCGGAGGCATCCGCACGGTGGAGGATTTTAAGGCCATCCTGAGGGAGGGGGCGGACAAAATCTCCGTCAACTCTGCGGCCATCGCAAATCCGCGGCTGATCGCGGACGCGGCGGACAAGTTCGGCAGCCAGTGCGTGGTGCTTGCCATCGACGCCAGGCGCAGGCCGACAGGGGAGGGCTGGACGATTTATAAAAACGGAGGCCGCATCGATACCGGAATCGACGCGGTAGAGTGGGCGGTGCAGGCGGAAAAGCTGGGCGCCGGGGAGATCCTGCTGACCAGCATGGACTGCGACGGCACAAAGGCGGGCTATGATATCGCATTGACCCGCACGATTGCGGACGCGGTTTCCGTCCCTGTGATTGCCTCCGGCGGCGCGGGCAGCGAGGAACATTTTTACGAGGCGCTGACGGAGGGACGCGCCGAGGCGGCCCTGGCGGCCTCCCTGTTCCATTATAAGGAGCTGGAAATTGGCCAGGTCAAGCAATATCTGAGAAAAAAAGGAGTGGCGGTAAGATGGCAATGATTGACAACGACTGGCTTCCCGCGCTGAAGGACGAGTTCCATAAGCCCTACTATGCGCAGCTGTTTTCCTTTGTGAAAAACGAGTATGCGACCCATGTGATTTATCCGCCGTCGGAGGACATTTTCAACGCCTTCCACTTTACGCCGCTTGGCAGGGTGAAGGTAGTGATTTTGGGGCAGGACCCTTATCACAACGAGCATCAGGCGCATGGCCTGTGCTTTTCCGTACAGCCGGGGCAGGAGATTCCGCCCTCGCTGGTCAATATTTATCAGGAGCTGCACGACGATCTGGGCTGCCGGATTCCCAATAACGGCTATCTGGAAAAATGGGCCAGACAGGGCGTTTTGATGCTCAATACCGTGCTGACGGTGCGGGCCCATCAGGCCAACTCGCACCAGGGCAAGGGCTGGGAGCAATTTACGGACGCGGTGATCGAGGCGGTCAACGCCCAGGATCGTCCCATCGTTTTTCTGCTGTGGGGACGGCCCGCACAGATGAAGGCTTCCATGCTGACAAACCCGAAGCACCTGATCCTGAAAGCGCCGCACCCGAGTCCGCTGTCCGCCTACCGCGGATTTTTCGGCTGCAGACATTTCAGCCAGGCCAACGAGTTTTTAAAGGCGCACGGAGAGGAGCCGATTGATTGGCAGATAGAGGATATTGTAACAGTTTAGCCAGCCAGGAGTGAACGGCCAAAATCGTGCTTGCACGAATTTGGGCCGGTTGCTCCTGGCTGAGGGAGCGCCCGATCATGAGCAGGAAACGGCGTTCCGCCTTATTCCACAGGTAGCCGCGAAGCGGCGGAAAGCGCGTTAGCGCGGCTTTGCGAATGGCGCGGGCTGAACTGTTACAAAACATTGAGAGAAAGAGACACGACGAGGAACATATGATGAAAAAGAAACCTTTTGTGACAAAAGAACAGATCGAGCAGATCGCAAAGACCTATCCCACGCCTTTTCATATTTATGATGAGCTGGGGATCCGGGAGAATGCCCGGAAAGTGAAGCAGGCCTTTGCGTGGAACCCGGGCTTTCGGGAATATTTTGCGGTGAAGGCCACGCCCAATCCGTTTCTGATCGATATCCTGCGGGAGTACGGCTGTGGCTGCGACTGCTCCTCCGAGACGGAGCTGATGCTCTGCCAGGCGCTGGACGTGAAGGGGGAGGAGATCATGTTTTCCTCCAACGATACGCCGGCGGAGGAGTACGCCCTGGCGGATAAGCTTGGGGCAATCATCAATCTGGACGATATCACGCATATTGAATTTGTGGAGAAGATTCTCGGAAAGCTGCCGGAGACAATGAGCTGCCGCTACAATCCCGGCGGAGTGTTCCAGATGAGCAACGGTATCATGGACAATCCGGGGGATGCAAAGTACGGCATGACTACGGATCAGATTTTTGAGGCCTTCCGCGTGATGAAGCAAAAGGGAGTGAAGCGCTTTGGTATTCACGCCTTTCTGGCGAGCAATACGGTGACCAACGAATATTATCCGAAGCTGGCGGGAGAGCTCTTTTCTCTTGCCGTGCGCTTAAAGGAGGAGACGGGGGCGGACATCGCGTTCATCAACCTGTCCGGCGGCGTGGGCATTCCTTACCGCCCGGACCAGGAGCCCAATGACATCCTGGCGATCGGGGAGGGCGTGCATCAGGTTTATGACAGCGTGCTTGTGCCCGCGGGTATGGGCGATGTGGCGATCTACACCGAGATGGGCCGTTTTATGATGGGCCCCTACGGCGGTCTGGTGACGAAGGCGGTGCACGAGAAGCATACCTACAAGGAGTATATCGGAGTGGATGCCTGCGCGGCCAACCTGATGCGGCCCGCCATGTACGGCGCTTACCATCACATCACGGTGCTTGGAAAGGAGAATGCTCTCTGCGACCATAAGTATGATGTGACAGGCTCTCTGTGCGAGAATAACGATAAGTTTGCCATCGACAGAATGCTCCCTGAGATCGAAACGGGAGATTATCTGTTCATCCACGATACCGGGGCGCACGGCTTTTCCATGGGCTATAACTACAACGGCCGCCTGCGCAGCGCGGAGCTTTTGCTGCGGACAGACGGCAACGCCGAGCTGATCCGGCGGGCGGAGACGCCGAAGGACTATTTTGCAACCTTCGACTGCTTTGAGGATTTTTACAAAAAGCTGCGGTTTGATGAGGAATAAAAAGCGGCTCTATATTGTTACTTTCAGATCAGATACCGGCCAGTCACACTGGCCGGATTTTTTTGTATGGAGTCCGGTGTGCCGGTGGCCACGATCCGTCCGCCCTCCTGCCCGCCGCCGGGGCCCATGTCGATGACGTAATCGGCGTTGCGGATCAGGTCCAGATCGTGTTCGATGACGATCACGGTGGCTCCGTGATCAATCAGCGTCCGGAACACCGAAAGCAGGATCTGGACGTCCAGGGGATGGAGGCCGATGGTGGGCTCGTCGAACACAAAAACCGTGTCGGACTGGCCCTTTCCCATCTCGCTGGCGAGCTTGAGACGCTGGGCTTCGCCGCCGGACAGGCTGGGGGTCGCCTCCCCGAGGGTCAGATAGCCAAGACCCAGGTCGCAGAGCACACGGAGCCGCTGACAGACTGTCTTTAAATCTGCGCAGGCCTGCAGGGCGGAGCGCACATCCATCGCCATCAGCTCCGGCAGAGAGAAGGAAGCGCTGTCCCTGCTCTGCCAGCGGATCTGCCGGGCCTGTTTGCTGTAACGGGAGCCGCGGCATTGCGTACAGGGGATTTCCACGTCGGGCAGAAACTGTACATCCAGGCTGATGGAGCCGGTGCCGTCGCAGACCGGGCAGCGCAGCCTTCCGGTGTTGTAGGAAAAATCGCCGGCACGAAAGCCCAGCCGTTTCGCGTCCGGGGTGCGGGCAAAGAGCTTGCGCAGCTCGTCGTGGACATTGGCATAGGTGGCGACGGTGGAGCGGACGTTTATGCCGATGGGGGTGGCGTCGATCAGCTTGACCTGACGGATTGTGTCCGCCTGCAGGGAGAGCACATGGGACGGCAGCCTGCTCCCGGAGGCCTGCGCTGTCAGGGCGGGAACCAGGCTTTCCAGGATCAGCGTGGTTTTGCCCGAGCCGGATACCCCGGTGACAACGCTCAGCCTTCCCTTGGGAAAGGAGACCTCCAGGGGCTTTACCGTGTGGATGGCGGAGGTGGAAAGGCGGATTTGTCCGAAGGCAAACACACTTTCCTCCGGCAGGGGCGACCGGAGCCGTACCTGTGCCCTGCCGGAGAGGAAGGGGCCGATCAGGGAGGCCGGATCGGAGGCAAGCGCTTTTGGGCTTCCCTGGGCGATGACCTGTCCGCCCAAAGCGCCGGCCTGCGGGCCCATCTCGATGATCCAGTCAGCCTTTGCCAGAATCCGGGTATCGTGATCCACCAAAACGACGGAATTGCCGTCGGCCACCAGATCCTCCATCACATCGGTGAGCCCCTGAATGTTGGAGGGGTGCAGGCCGATGGAGGGCTCGTCGAGCACATACAAAACGCCGGTGGTGCGGTTGCGGACGGAGCGGGCAAGCTGCATTCGCTGGCGTTCCCCGGTGGAAAGCGTGGAGGAGGCCCGGTCCAGGGAGAGATAGGAAAGCCCCAGGTCCAGAAGCCTTTTGGCGGTGGAACGGAAGGAGGCGCAGATGCTGGCCGCCATGGGCCGCATGGGCGCAGGCAGAGAATCCGGAACGCCGTCCACCCAGACAGCAAGCTCGCCCAGGCTCATCCGGCAGGCGCTGTCCAGACCGATGCCCCGCAGCCGGGGCGCACGGGCAGCCTCCGAAAGACGGCTTCCGGCGCAGTCCGGACAGGGCTCCTGGCGCAAAAATTTTTCCACCCGCTTCATCCCTTTGTCGTCCTTGACCCTGGACAGCGCGTTTTCAACGGTGTAGACCGCGTTATAGTAGGTGAAATCCAGCTCCGTAGCCTGATCGGAGCTTTTGGGGCGGTAAAGGATGTGTTTTTTCACGGCAGGGCCGTTGTAGACGATGTCTTTTTCCTTCTCCGTCAGCTCCCGGAAGGGCACGTCGGTACGCACGCCCATTTCCCGGCAGATGTCGGTCATCAGCGACCACATCAGGGAGTTCCAGGGAGCCACGGCGCCCTGGTCGATGGTGAGGGACTCGTCCGGCACCAGGCTGGAGCGGTCCACCGTGCGGACGATGCCGGTGCCTCCGCAGGTGCGGCAGGCTCCCTGGCTGTTGAAGGAGAGCTCCTCCGCGCTGGGAGCAAAAAATTGCGCCCGGCAGACGGGGCAGATCAGCTCCTGACCCGCCGCCACGGCCAGGGTGGGTTCTACATAGTGGCCGTTTGGACAGCGGTGGGCGGCAAGCCGGGAATACATCAGCCGCAGGCTGTTTAGAAGCTCCGTTCCGGTGCCGAAGGTGCTGCGGATGCCGGGAACGCCGGGGCGCTGGTGCAGCGCCAGGGAGGCCGGGACATACCGGACCTCGTCCACGTCCGCCCCGGCCGCCTGGGTCATGCGCCTTCTGGTGTAGGTGGAAAGGGCGTCCAGGTAGCGCCGGGAGCCCTCCGAATAGAGAACGCCAAGGGCCAGGGAGGATTTTCCGGAGCCGGACACGCCGGCGATACCGACGATCCGGTTTAAGGGCACATCGACGTCGATATTTTTCAGGTTATGTACGCGCGCGCCGCGGATATGGATGGCGGCGGGCGGCGAGGAAATTTGCTGCTTCATCGGTAGGACTCCTTTCGGATTGGCTGTAAAAAAAGAAAACGGCCCGCACCTCCCCGGAGGGTTGCGGGCCATTGATTCTCGTGCCGGCGGCGGGACTTGAACCCGCACTATGTCACCATAAACAGATTTTGAGTCTGCCGCGTCTGCCATTCCGCCACGCCGGCAAGCTGTGTCGTCAAATAAATACGCTTTATTTAACAGCCGTGTACTATCGTAGCATACACGGCTGTTATTTGCAAGAGAATTTTTATGTTTTTACCGTGTTACTCTTCTTCGTCCATCTCTACCAGCTCGTCAAACTCGCAGCTGTCCAGATACTGGTCGAAGGCTTCCTCCACCTTCTCGTACTCTGCGTCGTCCGCGATATAGTCAAGCTGCGGCTCCTCGTTGGGGTCGTTGGGGTTCTCGGAATAGCGGTAGAACCAAACCTCCCCGTCATCGTTCTGTCCGTTTTCGTCGAGGGGCATCAGGACGATATAGTCGTTGCCCTCCACCTCCAGAATGGTGATGATGGCGCAGGTGACGTTGGTGCCGTCCTCCAGCTCCAGCTCTACGGTCATTTCTTCATCCATCTCTTCAAATTGCTCTTTGCCCATGGATAATATCCTTTCTCTCATGCGCGCAAGATGCGCGGTAATCGTAAGCGCCGCCCGCGGCGGCTGATGCTATCGCTATCATACCGTAAGTTGCGGTGGCGTGCAAGAATTATTTATGTTATACTGAAGAAAATTAGTGACAGTAGTAACAGTAGTAACAGTTCAGCCCGCGCCATTCGCAAAGCCGCGCTAACGCGCTTTCCGCCGCTACGCGTCTACCTTTGCTCATGATCGGGCGCTCCCTCAGCCAGAAGCAACCGGTCAAAATTCGTGCGAGCACGATTTTGGCCGGCCACTCCTGGCTGGCTGAACTGTTAGCGACAGTTCGGCCAAAAGAACGGGAGAGAGCTATGACGAGAGACGAGATCAGGATTCTTCAGGGGAAGCCATATCCCATGGGCTTGACGGTGACTGGAGAGAGAGAAGTGAATCTGGCGGCGGCACTGCACGGCAAAGAGGAGTGCGGCGTTATTTTATATCCGAAAAAGGGAGGGAACCCGAGGCGGTTTCCTTTTCCGAGAGAGAACCGGACGGGCAACATCCACTGTATGAGGCTGTCCGGTATTTCCATGGAGGAATACGAGTATAATTTTTATCAGGGCAGTCAGGTGGTGACGGATCCCTATGCCCGCCGCGTCTGCGGCAACGAATGCTGGGGCAGGCGGGTGTCCCCGCAGCTTCGGGGGAGCTGCCCGGAGGAGGATTTCGCGTGGGGAAACGACGTGCATCCTTTGATCCCGCTCAGGGACACCGTGCTTTACCAGCTGCATGTGCGGGGCTTTACCAGACACAGCTCCTCGGGGGTGAAGAAAAAGGGCACCTTCGCCGGATTGGCGGAGAAGCTTCCCTATCTCAGGGAGCTGGGAGTCACGGCGGCAGAGCTGATGCCGGCTTACGAATTTCTGGAGCTGGAACGCCCGAGGGAGCGGGCCTCCTCGATGGAGGAGGCGGCAAGGCGCTGTCGGGAGAAGCCGGAGGAGAGGCCCAGAATCAATTACTGGGGCTTTAAGGAGGGCTATTATTTTGCGCCGAAGGCGTCCTACAGCGGCGGACAGCCGGAGACGGAATTTAAGGAACTGGTGAAGCTTTTCCATGAAAACGGTATGGAAATTATCATGCAGTTTTATTTTCCGCGGGAGATCAAGAGGGGATTTATCCTGGAGGTGCTGCGGTTTTGGGTGTGCGAGTATCACATCGACGGGATCCATCTGATGGGGGAGAGCATGCCCACGGAGCTTTTGGCGACGGATCCGCTTTTGGCGAACACGAAGCTGTTTTACTATGATTTTCCGGCGGAGGATATTTACGGCTCCCGGGAGAGGCCAGATTATAAAAATCTTGCCTGTTGCCGGGATGTCTTTCAGTACGATATGCGCCGTTTCCTGAAGGGGGACGAGGGAAGCCTGCAGGGGGCGCTGGAATGCCTGCGCCAAAATCCGGCGCAGACCGGAGTGGTCAATTACATGGCAAGCTATGAGGGCTTTTCCCTGGCGGATCTGGTTTCCTATGACCGCAGGCACAACGAGGACAATGGGGAGGACAACCAGGACGGCAATCCCTACAACGCCAGCTGGAACTGCGGGGCAGAGGGGCCTACCCGGAAAAAAAGCGTGCTCCGCCTGCGCAGGCAGCAGCTCCGCAATGCGGTCCTGCTCCTTTTGACGGCGCAGGGCACGCCCATGCTTACGGCCGGGGACGAGTTTTGCCAGAGCCGGCAGGGCAATAACAATGCCTACTGTCAGGACAATGCGGTCAGCTGGATCGACTGGCGGCTGGCGGAGAAGAACCGGGATTTCCTGGAATTTGTGAAGGCTGCCCTGCGGCTGCGCAGCGCTCACCCGGTGCTGCACCAGCCGGAGGAGCTGACGATGCAGGATTATGCGGCCTGCGGCTATCCGGATTTATCCTGGCACGGAAGGGAGGCCTGGCGGCTGGTGACGGACCGCCTCAGCCTGGAGGCGGGCGTGATGTACTGCGGCCGCTATGCTTACAGGAACCGGGAGCAGGAGGATGATTTTTTCTATATTGCCTACAACATGCACTGGATTCCCAGGGAGCTGGCGCTTCCCGATCTGCCGGCGGGGATGCGCTGGGAAAAAGTGATGGACAGCGCGGACGGGCAGTGTGAGAGCGACGGCCTTGTGCGGGAGAAAAAGCTGACGGTGCCCGGACGCGCCGTCTGGGTGCTGGAGAGCTTTGGAAGCCCTTTGGAGAAAGGAAAAAGGGCGGCAAGGAAGGGAAAGAAAAGTGAAGGCATTTGAGCATTTTAAGACGATCACATATCACAAATACCTGGTGATGAAGGGCTGCTTTGCGGTGGGCCTGTACTGGCAGGGGATCTGTCATGATTTGTCCAAATATTCCTGGACGGAGTTTCGGGTGGGAGCAAAATATTATCAGGGCAACCGAAGCCCCAACAACGCGGAGCGGGAGGATATCGGCTATTCCACCTCCTGGCTCCATCACAAAGGACGCAACAAGCATCACTATGAATATTGGATTGATTACAGTACCAGGGAGGTCAAGGGCGGTATGGCGCCGGTGCCTATGCCCCGCCGGTATGTGGCGGAGATGCTGATGGACCGGATCGCTGCCTCCAAGACCTACCGGGGAGCGGCCTACAAGGACAGCGATCCGCTGGACTATTACCGGAGCGCCAAGGAGCCGCCCATGATCCATCCCAGGACAAAGCGGCAGCTGGAGAAGCTGTTGACCATGCTGGCCAATGAAGGAGAGGAAAAAACCTTCGCCTATGTCCGGCGGGTGGTGCTGCACAAGGGCCGTCCGTTTGGAGCTAGAGCGGTGAAAAGAAGAGGAAGACAGGCAAACGAAGGCCGGGCCGCGCATAGGATATGACAGAGAAAGCGGGAAACGAGTGTGATCCTATGAATATTCTTACGTTGCTGGTGCTTCTGATGTGCTGCCGGGGCGGCTGCCGCTGCCGGAAACCGGACGCTGACCAGAACAGTCAATGCTGCGGCTGTACGGGAATGCCGGCGCCCCAGCCGATGCCGCGTTATGACCGGGAAATGGGGGACGGCCCCTGTATGGACAGCGTGCCTGCGATGAGCGGGCAGATGGGAGAGCCCTATCCGATTTATCGGGAGTAAACGGTGAGACGAACAAAATTGATTTTTTTGGAAAAAGGCAGTGCCGCAAAGGGACTGCCTTTTTTGTGGCACAGGGCGCTTTTTTCATTGACAAGCGGGAATAATACGGGTATAGTCATAGAGGTTTCATGCAAGAAATCATTAAGGAGAATACATGGGAGATTTATTAGTACGGTACGACGAGTCGGGAATCGACGAACGGATCCTGCGCGCTGTGGAGGAGATGGGTTTTGTCCACATGACGCCGATCCAGGAGAAGGCGATTCCTATTTTTATGGAAGGAAAAGATGTGATCGGGCAGGCCCAGACGGGCACCGGCAAGACGGCGGCCTTTGGGATCCCGATGCTGGAGCTGATCAACGAGGGAGACAAAGGGCTCCAGGGGATGATCCTTTGCCCTACCAGGGAGCTTGCCATGCAGGCGGCCCAGCAGCTTCGGCAGTTTGCGAAATATATGCACAATATCCGCGTGCTGCCCGTCTACGGCGGACAGGACATCGGACGGCAGATCAAGGCGCTCAAGGGAGGTGTGCAGATTATTGTGGGAACCCCCGGACGTGTGATGGATCATATGCGCCGGCACACGATCCGGCTGGACGGACTGAAAATGGTGGTGCTGGATGAGGCCGACGAGATGCTGAACATGGGCTTTCGGGAGGATATGGAGACGATCCTGAGAGAGATTCCGGGAGAGCACCAGACGGCGCTGTTTTCCGCCACGATGCCGGAGCCGATCCTGCGGATTACCAACCAGTTCCAGAAGGATGCGGTGCTGGTGAAGATGGTGACAAAGGAGCTGACGGTGGAAAAAATCCGCCAGTATCTTTACTATATCCGCCGGGAGGATAAGGAGGCGGCTGCGGCGCGTCTGATCGAGTATTACGATTTGAAGCGCGGACTGATTTTCTGCAATACAAAAAGCATGGTGGATGAGCTGGCGGAGCGCCTGAAAAACAGGGGAATCTCGGCGGAAGGGCTGCACGGGGATCTGAGCCAGGCCCAGAGAGACACCGTGATGAACCGTTTCCGGAGCGGCAGCCTGCAGATGCTCATCGCCACGGATGTGGCGGCGCGGGGGATCGATGTAAGCGATGTGGACAGCGTGATCAATTACGACGTGCCTCAGGATATTGAATATTATGTGCACCGTATCGGCCGGACCGGTCGCGCGGGCCGGGAGGGGATGTCCTTTACGCTGGCAAACCGGCGGGAATCCTTCCGGATCCGGGAAATTGAGCGGGTGTGCCGGACGAAGCTGGAGGAAAAGAGCCTTCCCTCCGGTGAGGAGGTGCAGCGGCACAAGGAGGAGACCGCGCTGAAGCGGATTGTGCGGGTGATGGAGGAGGCCAACACGGCCGACTGCTACCGTGCGGTGGAGCGCTTCGAGCGGGAAAGCGGGATTTCCGCGCTGGAGCTGGCGGCGGCTTTTCTGTATGACAGAGCCGGAGGAGAGCCGGAGGAGATCATCGAGGAGCCCAGGCCCGTCCGTCGGGAGCAGCGCTTTGGCGGCGACCGCCGGGAAGCGGGAGCTTCCTTCGGAAGACGGCGTGCGGGAGGTTACTCCGGACGCCGGGGAGAGGGTTTTCGCGGATACCGGGACAGCGAGGGCGGCCGGAGCCGTCAGGGCAGCGAGAGCCGGAGAAGCCGGGACGGTCAGGAGCGCAGGAGCGCGGGAACCGGCAGCCGGACACGCCGGGTGAATCAGGAGAGCTACAGCAGCCGCCGCAAGAGCAGCTGAGTGACTGTGCGTTGCAAAAGCGGCTGAGCGACCGTGTTGACGAAGAGGGATAATCCTGCTACACTAAACAAGGACATGCCCCAAACGGGCAGCCGGAAAATTGGAGGTAGGAGCAATGATCGGAGAGCAAAAGGTACTTTTCAGCGGCATGCAGGCCACAGGCAACCTGACTTTGGGCAATTATCTGGGGGCCCTGAAAAACTGGGTAAATATTGCGGATGAATATATGACGTTTTTTTCGGTGGTGGATATGCATTCCATCACCGTGCGGCAGGATCCGGCGGAGCTGCGCCGCAGGGCAAGGACGCTTTTGACCCTTTATATCGCGGCGGGGCTTGATCCGGAGAAAAACTGTCTTTACTATCAGTCCCATGTGTCCGGACATGCG
Organism: Eubacteriales bacterium; assembly: GCA_030524455.1. Classification (GTDB taxonomy): domain Bacteria; phylum Bacillota; class Clostridia; order Lachnospirales; family Lachnospiraceae; genus Gallintestinimicrobium. The sequence continues at coordinate 12,689 of JAUNGT010000007.1, forward strand.
GAGCTGGCGTGGATTTTAAACTGCTACACCTATATGGGCGAGTTAAACCGGATGACTCAGTTTAAGGATAAGTCCGCCAAGCATGCGGACAACATAAACGCCGGACTGTTTACTTATCCGGTGCTGATGGCGGCGGACATTCTTCTGTACCAGGCGGATGTGGTGCCGGTGGGCAAGGATCAGCTGCAGCATCTGGAGCTGACCCGCGACATCGCGCAGCGCTTCAACGCGATCTACGGGGATGTGTTTACCGTTCCGGAGCCCTACATGGGCAAGGCGGGCGCAAAGATTATGAGCCTGCAGGATCCGTCCAAAAAGATGAGCAAGTCGGACGAGAATCCCAACGCAAGCATTTATCTGATGGACGATAAGGATGCCATCATGCGCAAGTTCAAGCGCGCGGTGACAGATTCCGAGGGCCAGGTGCGCTACCGGGAGGAACAGCCCGGCATCCGTAACCTGATGGATATTTACGGGGCCTGCACGAAAAAGACGCCGGAGGAGATCGAGCGGGAATTTGACGGCAGAGGCTACGGGGACTTTAAGACCGCGGTGGGCGAGGCCGTGGCGGCGGAGCTTTTGCCGCTGCAGGAGCGCTTTGCTCAACTGTCCGGGGACAAGGCGTACCTGGACAGCGTGATCAAAAACAATGCGGAGAAGGCGGATCACTACGCCACCAAAACGCTGCGCAAGGTGCAGAAGAAGGTGGGCTTCCCGGAGCGGATCCGGTAATTTTTGGCGGGGCAGACAGGCTATTCCGAGGCCCTGTATTGGGCCGGCGTCAGCCCCTGGCGGCGCTTGAAGGCGCTGCAAAATACGCTTTCACAGGAAAACCCGGTCTGGAAGCAGATGTCCTTGACGGAGAGCGTGGTGTTTTTGAGCAGGTAGCGGGCGGTGGCAATGCGCGTGTTTACCAGGTATTCGTGGGGCGTAAAGCCGGTCTCTTTTTTGAAGGTGCGGATAAAGTGATAGAGGCTCAGGCCCGCCCGGTGGGCCAGTTGCTCCACGGAGATGTCCTTTGCAAAATTTTCATTGATGTAGGTGACGGTTTCCTCCGCCATGCCCGCCTGACGGCCGCTGTTTTCCGGCAGCGTCTGGACGAGCAGGCAGGCGGTGAGAAGATCCGTCAGATATTTGGCGAGCAGAGGCTCACGGACAATGCTTCCGGTCTGAAATACCCGGAAGATCGCCAGGAGCTTGTCTGCGACGGAGTGAGGGTCCGGCAGGGAGAATACGTTTCCCAGCCGGGCCCTCACGGCGTTGTAGTAGGGCCGGGCCATCACACCGTCAAAGTGGCACCAGAGACAGTCAAAGCCCTCGCCGGTCCGGTAGCCGTGGGGGCGATAGCAGTCCAGAAGCACAAACTGACCGCGGACAGCGGTCACGCTTTTGCCGTCGAAGGAGGCTTCAAGAGAGCCCTTTTGAATATATAAAAGCAGGAAGCTGTCGAAGCTGTCCCGGGAAAGCAGATAGCCGGGCAGATAGGAAAACTGTCCGCACTGCATGGGATATAAAAAGGTTTCCATGGCCAGGCGGCTGGGGGAATAGATATAGTATTCGGACTGAGGAGCGACGAGACGTTCGCAGGATTTCATAATAGCCTCCCTGAAGATCATTTGATTTGGTGCGCGGCCAGCTGTTTTGCACCGCGCTGCACCCTCTGTATCGTATCAAAATTTTTGCGGCAGGACAACCGCAAAAAATATAAATGATCCAGCAAACGGGATGAATGAAATTCCTTTGTTTCTGCGATATATTTATTTTCAACAGAGCAAGAAACGCGGCCAAAGCGGCGGATGCGTTGGGAATGGAGGACAGATATGGAGCAGGCAAGGGTCTGGGCAGAGAAGGTGACGATCCCCACCTACGAGATCGGGGAAGCGGAGAAAAATCCGATGTTTCTGGACAAGAGAGTGTATCAGGGCAGCAGTGGAAAGGTATACCCTTATCCTACGGTGGAGCGGATCAGCGACGTAAAACGGGATAAGACCTACAACGCCGTTTTTCTGGAAAACGAGTATCTGAAGGTGATGGTGCTCCCGGAGCTTGGCGGAAGGATCCAGAGGGCCTATGACAAGACAAACGGCTACGATTTTGTCTATTATAATCATGTGATCAAGCCGGCGCTGGTCGGTCTGACCGGGCCCTGGATCTCCGGCGGCATCGAGTTTAACTGGCCTCAGCACCATCGGCCCACCACCTTTTTGCCGGTGGACTATACGATTCTGGAGGGGGAGGACGGCAGCGCCAGCGTTCTGCTCCACGATGTGGATCAGATGTACGGCACAAAGGGGCTGACCAGGATCGCCCTGTACCCGCAGAAGGCCTATATCGAGATTACCGGACAGCTCTATAACCGCACCAGCATGCCGCAGACCTTTTTGTGGTGGGCAAACCCTGCGGTGCCCGTAAACGACAATACCCAGTCCATTTTCCCGCCGGATGTGCACGCGGTGATGGATCACGGCAAGCGCGACGTATCCCGGTTCCCCATCGCCACGGGCGTTTACTACAAGCACGACTACAGCGAGGGAGTGGATATTTCCCGCTATAAAAACATCCCCGTGCCGACCTCCTACATGGCGGAGAAGTCCAAATACGATTTCGTGGGCGGCTATGATTACGGGAAGGAGGCGGGGATCCTGCATGTGGCGGATCACCATATTTCCCCCGGCAAAAAGCAGTGGACCTGGGGCTGCGGCGATTTCGGAAAGGCCTGGGACCGGAATCTGACGGATGAGGACGGCCCCTATGTGGAGCTGATGACCGGCGTTTACACCGACAACCAGCCGGATTTCACCTGGCTTAAGCCCTTTGAGGAAAAGGTGTTTACCCAGTATTTTATGCCCTACAAGGCGGTGGGACAGGTGAAAAACGCTTCGAAGGAGGCAGCGATCCATCTTTCCTGTAAGGACGGACGGGCGCAGATGAGAGTCTACGCCACCGGCGTGTACGAGGATGCGCAAATCCGTCTGACGGCGGCGGGAAGGACGGTGTACGAGGAAACGACCGCCCTTTCCCCGGAGCAGATTTTCGAGGCCGATGCAGACTGCGCAGGCTGCAGGGAAGAGCAGCTTTGTCTGTCCGTCTGGGCAGACGGACGCTGCCTGATCTCCTACCAGCCGGAAAAGCAGGAGATCCCCAAACTGCCGGAGCCCGCCAAAGCCGTGAAGGATCCGGCGCAGATACAGACCTGCGAGGAGCTGTATCTGGCGGGACAGCATATCGAGCAGTACCGGCATGCCACTTATCTGCCCGATCCCTATTATCTGGAGGCTTTGAAGCGGGATCCCGGCGATATCCGTTCCAATAACGCCTACGGACAGCTCCTGCTGCGCAGAGGGCGGTTTCCGCAGGCGCAGGAGCATTTTGAGAAAGCCATCGAGCGGCTGACGGAGAGAAATCCCAATCCCTACAACAGTGAGAGCTACTATCTGCTGGGGCTTGCACTCTGGTATCAGGGCCGGGAAAAGGAGGCTTATGACGCCTTTTACAAGGCAACCTGGAGCAACGAGCAGCAGGAGATGTCCTATTACTATCTGGCGGCCATCGACGCCAGGGCGGGACGGCTTGCGCAGGCAGCAGAGCACATCGGGAGAGCGCTGGTCAAAAATGCTCACAATATAAAGGCGAGAGGCTTAAAGGCCTGGCTGCTGCGCAAATGCGGACAGGAAAAGGCAGCGAAGGAATGGATTGACCATAGCCTGGCGCTGGATCCCTTCGATTTTGTGTCCGGCAACGAACAGGTGCTGCTGGCCCTTCAGGAGGGAAGGGAGCAGGAGGCGAAGGCCCTGCGCTGTACGCTGCGTGAAAAAATGAGGGATTTCCAGGAAAATTATCTGATGACCGCCCGGGACTACGCGGAATTTGGCGGCTATGAGGAGGCGCTGGCGCTTTTGGAGGACTGCACGAAGAACTATCCGATGCTTTTCTATTACCGCGCATATTATCAGGACTGCCTGGAAAAGAGAAACGGCACGGCAGAGAGCGGGGCGGTCGGCGCTTTGCTGCGGCAGGCGGAGGAGTGCCCGTCGGATTACTGCTTCCCCAACAAGACAGAGGACATTTTGGTGCTGTATTTTGCCGTGGAGAGAGGCTGTCCGGCAAAGGCGGCCTATTACCTGGGCTGTCTGTTCTATGACAAGCTCCAGTGGGAGGAGGCAGTGAGGCTCTGGGAATGCTCGGCCGCTGCAAACCCCGGCTTCCCCACGGTGCACCGCAACCTGGCGCTGGCCTACTACAACAGACGCAAGGATGCTGCCGGCGCGAAGAAGGAGATGGAAAAGGCATTTTCCCTGGACACTTCCGACGTGCGCATTTTTCTGGAGCTGGACCAGCTCTACAAAAAGCTGGGCTACAGCTTTGAGCAGCGGCTGGAAAATTACGAGCGGCACCGGGAGCTGCCGGAGGGCCGGGACGATCTGCTGATTGAATATATCACGCTGGTGAATATGACCGGAGAGCATCAGAGAGCCTATGATCTGATTATGAGACACCGGTTCCATCCCTGGGAGGGCGGTGAAGGCAAGATCACGACCCAGTACACGCTGGCCCTTCTGGAGATGGCAAAGCAGGCCCAGCGCCGGGAGGATTATGCGGAGGCGGAGCTGCTTTTGCGCAGGGCTCTGAGCTACCCGGAAAATCTGGGCGAAGGACGGCTGGAGGGCACCAAGGACAACCACGTCTATTATCATCTGGGCCTGGCGCTGGAAGCCCAGGGGCGGACGGAGGAGGCAAGGGACTGCTATCGCCGCGCGACGATCGGCACGGATGAGCCTGCCGGAGCCATGTACTACAACGACCAGCCCGCGGACATGATTCTTTATCAGGGACTGGCGCACTTAAAGCTCGGCGAGACGAAGGAGGCCAAAGCGCGTTTCTGGCGTCTGATCGACTACGGCGAGCGTCACCTGGAGGATCAGGTAAAGATTGAATATTTTGCAGTCTCCCTGCCGGACTTCCTGATTTTTGAGGAGGACTACACGGCGAAAAACCGGGCGCACTGCTGCTATCTGATGGCCCTGGGCAGCCTGGGACTTGGCGAGCGGGAGAAGGCAAGACGGCTTCTGGAGCAGGCGGAGGAGATCGAACCCTGTCATATGATGTGCAGGATTTATGAGAAGATGGTATAATGTTCCGGAGAGCCGCAAAAGCGGCGGAAACGGAGGATCAGCCATATGGAAGCTTTGATTTATTACAGTGCGGGGAATGAGGAGAAGGAAAAGCAGCTGGAGGCGCTTGCGCGGCGGGCAGGCTACACCCTGTTTTCCGTATCTCCCCTGCAGACCGGGCAGCTGATCGGCTATCTGGCTAAGGTGGAGGGCTATACAGAGACGCCTCTCTCCCTGCTGGAGCTGCCCCCGCAGATCGGGGAAGAAATGCTTTTGCTGAGCGGCTTTGCGGGAGAGCGGCTGGACGCTGTGCTGGACGCGCTGCGGGAGGGAAAACTGGGCGTTTCCCTGAAGGCGGTGGTGACGCAGCACAATGTCAGCTGGCGGCTGGCGGACCTGTACCGGGAACTGACGGCGGAGCGGGAGCAGCTTCGGAAAAAGGCGAGATAGAAAGAGGGCGGACAGGAACATCCTGTCCGCCTCTTTGCCCTTATTTCCTTCCCTGCGCGTAAATCGGCGTAAACCGGCCGCTTTCCGCCTGTTCGATCAGAAAATCCAGCGTTTCCAGGATCCGCCTTTTCTCCGGGAGGGAGAGCGAGCGAAGGCGCTCGGTCAGGTTGTAGGCTTCCGGCGTGCAGCCTTTTTTCAGCTCGTCCTGCAAAAGGACATCAGCAGGAACCTCCAACAGGTTTGCCAGGCGGATAAAGTTTTCCAGACAGGGGGCTTTCAGGCCGTTTTCAATGTTGTATATGGTGGTGACGCTCAGGTTAGCCATGGCCGACAGCTTTTCCCTTGACAGTCCTGCCTTTTTCCGGCAGATTCTGATTTGCTCCCCGTACATAAGTTGACCCTCCTTTGTATTTGTAAAAATTATAGTATGCGGCGGCGCGGATGAATACTACTTTTCCGAAGAAAAGAGTGGCTTACTTGCGGATTTTTTTCGTTTATGGTACCCTCGATGGATAAGGGGACATACGGTTATGACGGAAGGAAACGGAGGTTTTGGATACGATGAAGAAGCAGCGTCGTGGGAAAAGAAAGAGATCGGCTGCCGGGAAAATCGGGATATTCTGTGTGGTTCTGGCGGGGACTGTGCTTGTTCTGGGGATATCGGTGGGAGCAGCCTGGCTGTGGATGAATCACAGCGGCGAAAGAAGGCTTGCCGGGAGGCAGGAAGCGCTGCCGGAGCAGATGCAGCTTCCGGAGACGCAAGCCGGGACAGAGACGCAGGAAGGAACGGAGGAGACGCAGGAGCAGCTGGAGGCCGGGAGCATCCGGTATAAGGGCAGGATCTATACCTACAAAAAGGATATTCTGACCTTTTTGTTTATGGGAATCGACAAAAGCGGGGAGGTGAAGGCTTCCTCCAACCTGTTTCAGGGAGGGCAGGCCGATTCGCTTTTCCTGGCGGCGCTGGACCCGCAGGAAAAGAAAATCAGCGTGATCGGCATCAACCGGGACACCATGGCCCAGATCGATACCTTTGATAAAAACGGACTTTCGGCGGGCAAACAGACAGTCCAGATCGCCCTGGCCCATGCCTACGGGGACGGGCTGGAGGAAAGCTGCGAAAATACGGTGAACGCAGTGTCCAACCTGTTTTACGGTCTGCCCATCCACGGCTATTGCGCGCTGAATATGTCCGTGGTATCCACGCTGAACGACGCCGTGGGCGGGGTGGAGCTGGTGCTGCCGTCCTCCGCCGACGGGCTGGTGAAGGGCTGGAAGGCGGGAGAGCGCGTGCATTTGAACGGCAAGGAGGCCTACCGGTTTATCCGCTACCGGGACACCGGGAAGGCACAGAGCGCGGAGGAGCGCCTGGAGCGCCAGAAGCTGTATCTGACCGCCTTCATTTCCCAGGCAAAAAAAGCGGTGCAGGAAGATATGACGCTGCCGCTTAAGCTCTATACGCAGATCACCCCTTACATGGTGACGGACGTGACGGCCGACGAGGCGGTTTATCTGGCGGGGGAGGCGCTGTCCTACCACTTTTCCGGGGAGGATCTGTACTCCATGGAGGGAACGGTAAAGATGGGAGAAAAATTCGAGGAATTTTATCCGGACGAGACGGCGCTCTATGAGCTGGTGCTGAAGGTTTTCTATGAGGAGGGGTAGTCTCGCCCGCGCCATTCGCAAAGCCGCATCTGTTCAGAAAACATTTGCACCCTCCCGCAGATTGCGGTATACTACATGGCATGACCCAGAAAGGAGTTGCATATGAAGAATGATTTGTTTTCCATCGGGCCGCTGACAATTCACGGCTATGGCCTGATGATTGCCATAGGTGTGCTGGCGGCCTATTACACGGTGGAGTACCGGTCAAAGAAGAGAGGGATGGATGAAAACCGCGTGTTTTCCCTGGCAATCTGGGCGGTGCTGGGCGGTTTTCTGGGGGCCAAGGTGCTGTATCTGATCACGGAGCTGCCTGCGATCCTGAGGGAGCCCTCGATGATATGGAACAGCTTTGAGAATGGCTTTGTGGTGTACGGCGGCATCCTGGGCGGTATTTTCGGCGGCTGGATCTACTGCCGCAGGGCAAAATGGGATTTTTTGAAGGTGTTTGACCTGGTGGCGCCGTCGTTGGCGCTGGCCCAGGGCTTTGGCCGGATCGGATGCTTTTTGGCGGGCTGCTGCTATGGGCATGAGGTGAGCGCCTCCAATCCCATCGCGATTGTGTTCCATGATTCCGCCTATGCCCCCAACAACGTACCCCTGATCCCGACGCAGCTTATCTCCAGCCTGTTTAACTTTGTAAACTGTGCGGTGCTGTTTTGGCTGTCGCGCAGGCTCAAAAGGGAAGGGCAGGTGGCGGGCTGTTACCTGATCTTTTACAGCGTGGGCCGGTTTATCATCGAGTTTTTCCGGGGCGATCTGATCCGGGGAAGCGTGGGCGTTTTGTCCACCTCGCAGTTTATCTCGATTTTCACGCTTCTGGGCGGGCTGCTTTTGACGTTTGCTTATCCTGCTCTTTCGAGAAGGAAAGAAGCTTCTGCGCCGCAGGAGGAAGAGAAATAGCTTTTGTGTAGCAAAAGCCGATTTTGCGGGAGGGGATGGAGACGGGCATTTTCAGCTGCACAAGCCGGCCGTCGGCAAGCTCCTCCCGGACAAAATTTTTGATGACGCAGGCGATCCCCAGATCGATCTTGGCAAATTCGATGAGGAGATCCATGGAGGTGACCTCGATCATCCGGGAAGCGGACAGGTTTTCCCGGGACAGATAGCGGTCGATATACTGCCTGGAAATATTTTCTTTGTTCAGAAGCATGAGCGTAGATTCTGCCAGCACTCTCCGGGAGGAGAGATGGCTGCCGGCGGGGATGCGCTCTTTTAAATTGTCCAGATAGGTGCGGGTGGTAACGAAGATGTCCTGGATGTCCGAGAGAGGCTCAAAGACAAGCTTGTCCATGGAGCCGTCCTCGCCCACCAGCCCGATGTCCAGGCTGCCCTGTTCGAGGGCGGCCATGGTTTCCAGGGAGGACTGGCAGGAGATGGAGATCTGGATATGGGGGTTCTGCCGCACAAAGGGACGCAGGATCGGCAGCAGCGCATATTTGCAGAGCGTGCTGGAGACGCCGATGGAAAGATGGCCGATGCCCAGCTTCTGGATGCGCTGCAGCTGCTCCTCACCCTGGGCGATGGCGGTGAAGGCGTTCTCCGTCTGGCGGTAGAGGATTTCCCCGGCCTCCGTCAGCTTCACACCCCGGGAGGAGCGGTAAAAAAGCGTGGTGTTTAAGCTCTGCTCCAGCTTGGAGATGGCCTTGGAGATGGCGGGCTGGCTGATGTAGAGCTCCCGGGCCGCGCCGGAGATATTGCGGCATTTTGCCACCGTGTAAAAAATGTGATAAAGATTAAAATTCTGTTCCATGGAGTGCTTCCCTTCCATAACAATATTTTCTTATAGAAAATCATAGCATAACTATAGTTTATAGTAAACATGAAGGAAAGATATTTTTCAGGGGCTGGCTTCTGTGGTACACTGAAAGCAGCGAAAACGGCAGTGAAGGAGATCGAAAGCAAATGGGAATGACGATGACGCAGAAGATCCTGGCGGCCCATGCGGGGCTGGATCAGGTGGAGGCAGGGCAGCTCATTGAGGCGGATCTGGATCTGGTGCTGGGCAACGATATTACCAGTCCGGTGGCCATCAAGGAGATGGAAAAGATGAAGGTGGACGGGGTGTTTGACAAGGATAAGATCGCCCTGGTCCCGGATCATTTTGTGCCCAACAAGGACATCAAGTCCGCGGAGCACTGCATGTGCGTGCGGGAGTTTGCGCGGCGCAACAAGATTACCAATTATTTTGAGGTGGGACAGATGGGCATTGAGCACGCCCTTTTGCCGGAAAAAGGACTGACCGTGGCGGGGGATGTGGTGATCGGCGCGGATTCCCACACCTGTACCTACGGCGCGCTGGGCGCATTCTCCACGGGCGTGGGGAGCACCGACATGGCGGCCGGGATGGCGACCGGAAAGGCCTGGTTTAAGGTGCCCGGCGCGATCCGCTTTCACCTCACCGGCAAGCCCGCCGAGTGGGTCAGCGGCAAGGACGTGATCCTGCATATCATCGGGATGATCGGTGTGGACGGGGCCCTGTACAAATCCATGGAATTTGTGGGCGACGGAATTGCGAACCTGAGCATGGACGACCGGTTCACCATCGCCAACATGGCGATCGAGGCCGGCGGCAAGAACGGGATCTTCCCGGTGGACGACAGGGCCAGAGCCTATATGGAGGAGCATTCCTCCAGAGCCTACACGGTCTACGAGGCGGATCCGGATGCGGTCTACGATGAGGAGTATACGATTGATTTGAGCGCTCTGCGCCCCACCATCGCCTTCCCGCATCTGCCGGAAAATACCAGAACCATTGACGAGATCACGGAGCCGGTGAAGATTGATCAGGTGGTAATCGGTTCCTGCACCAACGGGCGGCTGGACGACCTGCGCACGGCGGCGAAGGTGCTGGCAGGACGCCATGTGGCGGAAGGGATCCGCTGCATCGTGATTCCGGCGACCCAGAAGATTTACCTGCAGGCCATGGAGGAAGGGCTTTTAAAGACCTTTATCGAGGCCGGCGCAGTGGTGAGCACACCCACCTGCGGTCCCTGCCTGGGCGGCTACATGGGCATCCTGGCGGAGGGAGAGCGGTGCGTTTCCACCACCAACCGGAACTTTGTGGGCCGTATGGGCCATGTAAAATCGGAGATTTACCTGGCGAGCCCCGCAGTGGCGGCGGCCAGTGCGGTTGCGGGAAAAATTGCATGTCCGCAGCAGCTTGCGTGAGGGAGGATGAAGATGAAAAAAGCGACTGGAACAGTGTTCAAATACGGCGACAACGTGGATACCGATGTAATTATCCCGGCCCGCTACTTAAATTCCTCCGATCCGGCGGAGCTGGCCTCTCACTGCATGGAGGATATCGACAAGGAATTTATCAAAAAGGTGAAGCCCGGAGATATCATTGTGGCGGACAAGAATTTCGGCTGCGGCTCCTCCAGGGAGCACGCACCCATCGCCATCAAGGCGGCGGGGGTAAGCTGCGTGATCGCGCAGACCTTCGCGCGGATTTTTTACCGCAATGCCATCAACATCGGGCTTCCGATCATCGAATGCCCGGAGGCGGCGGCCGCCATCGAGGCGGGAGATGAGGTGGAGATCGATTTCGACACCGGCATTATCACGGATAAGACAAAAAACACCCATTATAAGGGACAGGCATTCCCGCCCTTTATGCAGAAGATCATCGCGGCGGGCGGACTGGTCAACTATATCAATCAGGGATCCTGATAAAAGGCCCGTGATCGGCTGTATGGCTGATCACGGGTATTGTTTTTGGGAAAAGTTGATTGTTTTCAAAAAAACTCTCTTGGAGGATATATTCATAAAACCCCTTGCCCTGCCTTTCTCCCTTTGCTATACTGGATCTATTCAGGCGGGACGGACCGCATTTTACAGGAGAAAGAAATTATATGGCGGAAATCAGGCAGAGCAATATCAGGAATTTTTGTATTATCGCGCACATTGACCACGGCAAATCCACGCTGGCGGACCGGATCATCGAGATGACGGGCCTTCTGACCAGCCGGGAGATGCAGGAGCAGGTGCTGGACAATATGGAGCTGGAGCGGGAGCGGGGCATCACGATCAAGTCCCAGGCGGTGCGCACCATTTACCGGGCGCCCGACGGGGAGGAGTATATTTTCAATCTGATCGACACGCCCGGGCATGTGGACTTTAACTATGAGGTCAGCCGGGCGCTGGCGGCCTGCGACGGCGCGGTGCTGGTGGTGGATGCGGCCCAGGGCATTGAGGCACAGACGCTGGCGAACGTGTATCTGGCGCTGGATCATAACCTGGAGGTATTCCCGGTGATCAACAAGATCGATCTGCCCAGCGCCGAGCCGGAGCGGGTCAAGGAGGAGATCGAGGACGTGATCGGCCTGGACGCCTCGGACGCGCCGCTGATTTCCGCGAAAAACGGGTTAAATGTGGATCAGGTGCTGCAGCAGATCGTGGAGAAGATCCCGGCGCCCGGCGGCAGCCCGGAGCATCCGCTTCAGGCGCTGATTTTTGATTCCCTCTACGATCCCTACAAGGGCGTGATCGTGTTTTTCCGGGTGATGGAGGGACGGGTCAAAAAGGGCACGAAGGTGCGGATGATGGCTACCGGGGCTTCCTTTGACGTGGTGGAGGTCGGCTATTTCGGCGCGGGCCAGTTCATTCCCTGCGAGGAAGGGCTGGCGGCCGGTATGGTGGGCTATCTGACCGCTTCCATCAAAAATGTGAAGGACACCCGGGTGGGCGATACGATCACCGAGGCGGCCAATCCCTGTGAGAGCCCGCTGCCCGGCTATAAGAAGGTCAATCCGATGGTATACTGCGGTATGTATCCGGCGGACGGGGCGAAATATCCGGATCTCAGGGATGCGCTGGAGAAGCTGCAGCTAAACGATGCTTCCCTGTTTTATGAGCCGGAAACCTCCGTGGCGCTGGGCTTTGGCTTCCGCTGCGGCTTTCTGGGGCTTTTGCATCTGGAGATCATCCAGGAGCGGCTGGAACGGGAATACAACCTGGATCTGGTGACCACCGCGCCGGGCGTTGTGTACCGGGTGCACCGGACCAACGGGGAGGTGATCGACCTGACGAATCCCTCCAACCTGCCCGATCCTTCCGAGATCGAGTTTATGGAGGAGCCCGTGGTGTCGGCGGAGATTATGGTGACGACGGAATTTATCGGGCCGATCATGGAGCTGTGCCAGGAGCGGAGAGGCCGTTACCTGGGCATGGAATATATGGAGGCCACCCGGGCGCTGCTCAAATATGAGCTGCCGCTAAACGAGATTATTTACGACTTTTTTGACGCGTTAAAGTCCCGCTCCCGGGGCTATGCTTCCTTCGACTATGAATTAAAGGGCTACGAGCAGTCGGAGCTGGTGAAGCTGGATATTTTGATCAACCGGGAGGAGGTGGACGCCCTCTCCTTTATCGTCCACAAGGACAGCGCCTACGAGCGGGGCCGGAGGATGTGCGAGAAGCTAAAGGACGAGATCCCGCGTCACCTGTTTGAGATTCCGATCCAGGCGGCGGTGGGCGGCAAGATCATCGCCCGGGAGACCGTCAAGGCGATGCGCAAGGACGTGCTGGCAAAGTGCTACGGCGGAGATATTACGAGAAAGAAGAAGCTGTTGGAGAAGCAGAAGGAGGGCAAGAAGCGGATGCGCCAGATCGGGAACGTGGAGATCCCGCAGAAGGCCTTCATGAGCGTGCTGAAGCTGGATGACAAATAAAAAAGAACTGGAATTATATGTGCATATCCCCTTCTGCAGGCAGAAATGCCTGTACTGCGATTTTTTGTCCGCTCCCGCCGGACAGGAGACGATCTCGTCCTACCTGTCTGCGCTGGAGGAGCAGATCCGGCAGGAGGGGCCAGACTATGAGGACCGGCAGATTGTGTCGGTCTTTTTTGGCGGCGGGACGCCGTCGCTTTTGAGCGGGGAGCAGCTGGGACGGCTGACGGAGATGCTGTATCGGTGCTTTCGGATTGCGCCGGGGGCGGAGATTACGCTGGAGAGCAATCCGGGCACGCTGGATTTTGAAAAGCTCTGCGCCTGCCGGCAGGCGGGAGTCAACCGGCTGAGCATGGGACTGCAGTCCGCGGATGACGGACAGCTGCGGCGGCTGGGAAGGATCCACAGCTTTGCGGATTTTGTGCGCAATTACGAGCAGGCCCGGCGGGCGGGCTTTGCCAACATCAGCGTGGATCTGATGTCCGCCCTGCCGGGACAGTCGGTGGACAGCTGGCTGGATACCCTGAAAAAAACGGCGCAGCTGGGGCCGGAGCATATCTCGGCCTACAGCCTGATCATCGAGGAGGGAACGCCCTTTTGGGACTGGTACGGCGAAACGGAGCAGAAAAGACCTGCGCCGGGGAAAGGTCTGCTTCCTCTGCCGACGGAGGAGGAGGACCGGCGGATGTATGCCTGCACGCAGAGCCTTCTGGAACAGTACGGCTACCGGCGCTACGAGATTTCCAATTATGCCAGAAAGGGCTATGCCTGCCGCCACAACATCGGCTATTGGCGGCGCGCCGATTACCTGGGCCTCGGACTGGGAGCCTCCTCTCTGGTCGATAACGTGAGGTGGAAAAACACTTCAAAGCTGGACCGTTATCTGCAGGACTGCCGGGAGCGGGAGGAGGTGCAGCGTCTTTCGGCGCCGGAGCAGATGGAGGAATTTATGTTTTTGGGGCTGCGGCTGACGGAGGGCGTTTCTGCCGCCGATTTTGAGAAGGCCTTCGGGACGAAGATAGAGGCAATCTACGGGCCGGTGCTGGAACGGCTGGAGCGTCAGGGACTGCTTGTTTTTTCCCGTAGGGAGGGGAAGCTGCGGCTGACGCCCTACGGCGTGGATGTGAGCAACTACGCGATGGCACAGTTTTTGCTGGACAGCCCGGACGGGACGGAAGGAGATTGAAGGATGCGATATGAATTTGCCCCGCTGGAGGGGATCACAGGATATATATACCGGAACGCCCATCAGGCGTTTTTTCCGTCCATGGACGCGTACTACACGCCCTTTCTGACGCCGAAGAAGGGAAAGGGCTTTACGGCGCGGGAAAAAAACGACATTGCGGCAGAGCACAACCGGGGAATCCGGGTGATCCCGCAGCTTTTGACGAACCGGCCGGAGGGCTTTCTGGCGGCGGCTGAGCGGCTTGCAGAGCAGGGCTTTTCGGAGGTCAACCTAAACCTTGGCTGTCCCTCCGGCACGGTGGCGGCCAAGAAAAAGGGCGCGGCCTTTTTGGGAGAGCCGGAGGAGCTGGACCGTTTTCTGGAAGCGGTTTTTAGGGACTGCCCGCTGGAGATTTCCGTAAAGACCCGGATCGGCGTGGAGGCTCCGGAAGAATTTGACCGGCTTTTGCCGATCTTTAACCGCTATCCCATCAAACAGCTGACGATTCATCCCCGGGTGCTGCGGGATTTTTACAAAAACAGCCCGCGGCTGGAGGTCTTTGCGCGGGCCCAGGCGGAGAGCGAAAATCCAGTCTGCTACAACGGCGACCTGTTTTGCCGGGCGGATGTGGAGCGGTTTTCGGCACAATTTCCCGAAACGGACTGTCTCATGCTCGGCCGGGGAATGCTGATCAATCCGATGCTGGTTGAAAATCTGCGGGAAAACAGCCGCCCGGAGGTGAGCCGGATCCGGGCCTTTTACGGGAGGCTTGCGGAAGATTACCGGGAGGTATTGTCCGGGGAGCGGGACGTTTTATTTAAGCTAAAGGAGCTCTGGTCCTGGCAGGGACAGCTCTTTGAGGGCGCGGAGAAGCATTTGAAAAGGCTCTGCAAGACCCAGAGCCTTGCGGAATACCAGGCCGCAGCGGAGGCGCTTTTTGCGGAATGCCCGGTGAAGGAAAAGCTGCCGTAAAGCCTTGTTACCGGTCACGGAGTGAGCGGTAACAGGCAGGAATCAGGCGTTGTCCCGCACCACAATGATCTCCCGGGAAAATTCGTGGACCGGCGGCTGTCCGCTTTTGGCGGAGCGCGCCAGACTGCACAGGTTTGCGGCCAGCACGTCCTTTTCAAAGAGGGAGAGCCCCAGAGGGGAGAGCAGCCGGCGGGCGTTTGCGGGCTTTGACAGGAGCGGGACGGAGGCATTTTTTTTCAGGGCGGAGAGCAGGGGAGCGGCGGAGGAACGAAAGCCCAGAAGCCGGGCATAGGGGACATAATCCTCCCTTCGCGCCTGTAAAAGCAGCTCCGCCGGGACCGACAGCAGGATGCGGCACAGCGCGCGGCTGATTCGGCTGTAGGTGATCTCCTTTGTCTTAAGGCGGGCGCACAGCTCCTCCCAGCCGCCGGGAAACAGGCGGCATGCTTCCAGCTTATCCGCCAGCTCCCGGCTGATGTCCGCGCAGCGGGCAAATTCACCCGGCGCAGCGGTCAGGAGACGGTAGCGAAGCTCCCGATTGAGATCCTCCGGAAACAGCAGCCCGTCTTGGAGAAGAAGGCCTTCCCAGAGCGGCAGCAGGGAAGCCGGAACGGCGTCCCGGAGAAAGTCGGGCAGGATTTCCCCTGCGCCCGTCTGCCCGTCTGCCTGTCTGTCAGCCTGTCTGTCGGCCTGTCTGTCAGCTACAGGAAGTCTGCGGCGCAGCCCTTCCCGGATTCCCTTTGCGGAAAAAAGAGGGATGTTTTCCGGCCCGGCATCGCAGCGGCCTGCTTCGTCACTTTGAGGGGCCGTGTCATGATAACCGGCCCCCTCCCGCCGGATCGTGACGGGACGAATGGCGCTTTTGCGGCGCAGGAGGGCCAGCGTGTATTCCAGGCCCAGCAGGTTGTTCGGGGCGGAAAAAAGGCGCTCCGTGTCCTCTGCTTCGGGGACGGTGACGCCGGGCAGGCCGGACAGGGCCGACAGGGCCCGGGAACGGGCCGCCGGGAAGGAGAGACCGCTGCGCAGCCCCTCCTGCAGCCGGGCGGAGAAGGCGGCGGGTTCCTGTGCCAGCGCGGCCGCCGCTTTCTGAAAGAGCCCGACGGAACCGGCCTCGCTGCCAAAGCACAGGCTGTCCACGACGCCCAGCCGGTCCAGAAGGGCTGCGCCGGCTGCCGCAAAATCCCCGGCGCTTCCCGTTGCAAAACAGACCGGCAGCTCCAGCACCAGATCTGCGCCGCAAAACAGGGCCATCCGCGCCCGGTCGTATTTGTCCAGCAGAGCGGGCGCGCCGCGCTGCACAAAGCTGCCGCTCATGACGGCGATGATATAGTCCGCCCCGGTAAGCTGCCTCGCCTGTTGGATGTGATAGGCATGGCCGTTGTGAAAGGGGTTATATTCTGCGATGATTCCGGTTACCTTCATAAATTCTGAAATGCTCCTGAACAAAATATTATGATACGTCTCAGTATAGCACAGGGGGAGAAAGAAGGACAGGTGAAAAATGGTCGGCGAAACTTGACAAGGGGAGGAAAGGAATATATGATGGTAAAAAAGGGCGTAATCGGTTTCAAAAAGGGGAAAATGTCATGCAGGGTATAAAAAATAGCGATAACAATGCAAAAACAGTCACAATATACGATATAGCGAAGGAAGCCGGCGTTTCGCCTGCAACCGTTTCCAGAGTCATCACCAACAGTGCCAATGTGCGCAGGGAGAAGAAGGCAAAGGTGATGGAGTTGGTGGAGAAGTATAATTTCAAGCCAAACGCCCTGGCGCGGGGACTTGCCGACACGAAAAGCAAGGTGATCGGGATTTTGGCGGCGGATGTGCGCAACCCTTATTATGCGGAGCTTTTTGTGGCCTGCGAGCAGGCGGCGGCCAAGGCGGGCTATTCCGTGCTGCTGTTCAATTTTCTGAGCGAGCCCAGGCTGGAGGAAAAGATGCTGGAAAAGCTGCAGGAGCAGCGGGTGGACGCCATCATCCAGATGGGCGGGCGCGTGGACGATCTGGTTTCCAACATGGACTATGTGGAAAAGATCAACCAGGCCATGGCGACCGTGCCGGTCGTGGTGACCGGAAAGCTGGAGGGCAGCAGCTGCCACATGGTGCGCATCGACAGCTTAAAGGCCATGGATCTTCTGATGAACCACCTGATTTCGCTGGGGCATCGGCGGATCGCTTTTCTGGGCGGTACGCTGAGCGTGCTTTCCACCTATGAAAAGCTGCTGCGCTACAAGCAGGTGCTCAAGGAACACGGGATTCCCTATGACCCGAGGCTTGTCATGGAGGGAGGCTCCTACAACTCCGAGAGCGGTTATGAGCTGATGGACCGGCTGTTTGAGAAGGGAGTCAGCTTCACGGCGGTGGTGGCGATCAATGATTTTGCGGCGGCGGGGGCGATGCGGAGCATCCTGGAAAGGGGCTATCGGATCCCGGAGGATATTTCGCTGGTCAGCTATGACAATACCTACATTTCACAGCTCATGATCCCGAGACTGACAAGCATCGACTACGATTACGACGAATTTGGCCAGGAGCTGGTGGAAACGGCCATCAATGCCATCGAGGGCAGGGAAACGCCATTGCTGAAAACCGTGACGCCGGTGCTGGTGGAGCGCGAGAGCAGCGGCAGGGTCCGGACCGGGCCGCTTTAGAGAATATTTGGATTCGGATGGATCCGGCAGGCTTATTTGAAAGAAAGCCTGCCGGATTTTTTTGTGCGATACGCCCAGCAAGCGGCTGCCGTGCTTGCACGAGCAGCCATTTGCTGGGCAAAAAGAGAGGACAGATTTTGACAACTGATACCGCATTCATGCGCACGGATTCTGAAACAGCCCGGCGCGGGAGAAAACGGCGGAAAATATTTTGAGATCTGACATAATACACAAAAATGATATGTAAAAACTGTGGAAAAGTCCAAAACTGTATCGGTTGCACAAATTGAGGTTGCAAAACCTTGTGTATGGTGCTATTATACAAACATGAAAGCGGTTGCAAGATTGGAACCGACAAGAACAAGAGAGTGAGGTTAAATTATGAAAAAGAGAAAGAGCGACTTAACCTTTTTCCAGAAGGTGAAACGCCATCGCACACTGCTTTTGATGTGTACGCCGGCGGTACTGTTCTTCTTTGCCTTCAACTATGTGCCCCTTCCGGGTATCTATGTGGCGTTCGTGAAGTTTAACTACCGGAAAGGTATTTTCGGCAGCAAGTTTGTCGGCCTGGACAACTTCGAGTTCCTGATGAGCTCCGGAAAGCTCCTGGAGCTGACGCGCAACACAATCCTGTACAATCTGGCCTTTATCATTTTGGGCAATCTGCTGGCGGTGTTCGTGGCGATTTTGTTAAACGAGATGCGCAGCAAGTGGTTCAAGAAGGTTTCCCAGACAATCATGTTCCTGCCTTACTTTATTTCACAGGTTCTGGTCGGCATTCTGGTGTTTAACCTGCTGAACTATGACACGGGTTTCATCAACAGCATCCTGACGAGCATGGGGATGGAACGGTGGCAGCCGTACTCGGATCCGAGCGTTTGGCCTGTACTGATGGTAATCATCTACCTCTGGCAGCAGACGGGATACCAGTCGGTGGTTTACTTCGCGGCAATCATGGGCATTGACGGTGAGATGATGGAGGCGGCCAAGGTGGATGGCGCAAACGGTTTCCAGAGGATCCGCTACATTATTCTTCCCTCTCTGAAGCCTACCGTGATCATCCTGCTCCTGTTCGCACTGGGCGGCATTGTAAAGGGTAACTTCGGTTTGTTCTACAACATCGTCGGCACCAACCCGATCCTGTACGGCACTACGGACATCATCGAGACCTATGTGTACCGCGCGACTATGACGGACTTCAACTTCTCCACGGCGTCCGCCGTCGGCCTGTATCAGTCGGTGATCGGATTTATCATCGTCATGACGGTCAACTACATTGTGAAAAAGATAGAACCGGATTATTCCCTGTTCTAATCGAAAGCGGAGGTTAAAATCATGGCAAAAAAAGTAGATAAAGATATGATGGAATCCGGCGCGAAGGTGAGGCTGGGTACATCGGATAAGGTCATCCGGGGCTTCGGCTATGTATTTATGACAATATACGCGGTTTGCTGTATCATCCCCTTTCTGATCATCATCGGAACCTCTTTCACCAGCGAGGCGACGATCCGGGCGGAGGGTGTGCAGATTATCCCCAAGGACTTCACTCTGAAGGCCTATGACATGGTAACCAAGAGCGGCGGTATCTGGTGGTCCTACCTCCTGACGATTGTCCTGACGGTGGTGGGAACCCTGGTGGGCCTGGCGATCATTTCCATGACCGGCTACGCCCTGCAGAGAAGGGATTTCCATTTCAGAAATGCGATTTCCTTCTATGTATACTTTACCAGCCTGTTTTCCGCGGGCCTGGCTCCTTACTACCTGGTGATGGTGCAGTGGTATCACTTGAAGGACAATTATCTGGCAGTGCTTATGCCGCTTCTGATGACACCCTGGCTGATCATCCTGATGAAAAACTTTGTGAAAGCGATCCCGCATGAGATCACCGAGTCCGGCAAGATCGACGGCGCGGGCGACATGAAGATTTTCACGGCGCTGATCCTTCCCATGCTGAAGCCGGCGCTGGCGACCATCGGCCTGTTTCTGGCCCTGGGCTACTGGAACGAGTGGTATCAGTCCTCCCTGTTCTTAAGCTCCAAGGTGGATATCAAGCCTTTGCAGTACACACTGTACGAGATCGTCAACAAGACGGACGCGCTGAAAAACTCCGTGGCCGGACAGTTCATCAACCTGGCGGACATTCCGCAGGAGTCCGTAAAGATGGCAAACGCCGTTTTGGCAACCGGTCCTATCGTCCTTCTGTATCCTTTCGTACAGAAATATTTCATCAGCGGCATCACCGTAGGCGCGGTGAAGGGCTGATGCAGCGAAACATACGAAACGATTATTAACCCGCAAGACGGGAGAATAATAAAACAATTTCATGAATGGAGGTTTTTTATGAAAAAGAAAGTACTTGCGCTCTTCCTGGCAACGACTATGGTAGCCGGCATGGCAGCCTGCGGAAGCAGCTCTTCCGACACCGCTGCGACGACGGGCAATGACAGCGCGGCAGCCAGCGAGGAGGCTCCTGCGGATGACGCAGCTTCCAGCGACAGCGCTTCCACGGGCGACGCCTGGGATGCCTGGTCTGACATCGACACATCCGAGCATGTGGTGATCAACTACATGACCACCGGCGACAAGCCCTCCGGCGAGCTTCTGGCTACCACCGAGGCTGCCCTGGCTGAGTTAAACGACATCCTCACCGAGAAGATCAACGCGGAGCTGCAGATTTACTACATCTCCTGGACCGATTATCTTTCCAACTACAACCTGACCCTGGCGCAGATGGACGGTTCCGTTGACCTGGTAGGTACCGCTTCCGACTGGCTGGATGCATGGCCCAACGCGAAGAACGGCGCATTCCTGGAGCTGTCCGAGGAGATGCTGCAGACCTACGCGCCCAAGACCTGGGCAAGCGTTTCCCCGGAGCACTGGGAGCTGTGCAAATATGACGGCGAGATCTATCTGATGCCCGAGGACAATTACGCACAGTGGACCAACCACGGCTACATCTACCGTCTGGACTGGGCGAAGGCTGCAGGCCTGGCGGACGGCGTACAGAGCTGGGAGGATATGACCACTTACTTTAAGTATGTGAAGGAAACCTATCCCGACATCATCCCCTGGGATTCCGACGGAACACAGTATGCGACGATGGCAGGCGGTTGGATCGCTTCCCATTCCGATTATGTTTCCATCGACGGCATTAATGCTGCTGCAATGTGGGGCGGCACCAGAGACGACCTGTACACCGTTTACTCTCCTTATGTGACCGACACCGACTCTCTGGTAGAGTTCGCGAAGATGATGAAGGAGTGGGATGAGATCGGCGTATGGCAGACCGACGTGCTCAACAACACCGCTTCCACCAACCGTGACGATTACCGTGTGGGCAAGGTTGCCGCAGAGCAGCATCACACCCAGACCTGGACGGATCTGGTAAGCCATACCTCCCAGAACACGATTTACCAGGATGATCCCGAGGCGGAATCCGGCTTCTTCTACTTCGGACAGGAGACCGGCAATGTGACCGCTCTGAACATCACTCACGGCGCTATGGCAGTTTCCGCAGGCTCCGCAAAGCCGGAGAGAGCGCTGATGGTTTATGACATGATCCGTAACGACGAGCAGTGCTACCGCCTGCTGTGCTACGGCCAGGAGGGCGTATCCTGGGAGATGACCGACGACGGCATGAGAGCAACTCCCGAGGGCTACAATGCGGATACCCAGAACGTAAACGGCGTGACCAACTTCTGGTGGGGCAGAAACGACGATCTGGAAGTGAGAGCTGCCGACAGAGACTGGGATAAGATCGATGCTCTGTATGCAGAGTATGACGGCATCAAGATCGACTACCCTTACGGTCAGTTTATCCTGAACAACGACAGCATTCAGTCCTACATCGCCAATATTAACGAGGTTACGACCAACTACTTAAAGCAGATCGCATTCGGTAAGTATTCCGGCACTGCAGAGGAGATCGTTGCTGAGTTCCAGCAGGCTCTGAAGGACGCTGGTATCGACACTGTTACCGAGGAGATCCAGAGACAGGTCGACGAGGTTTACGGCGCAGAATAATATGAAAATGAAGAAGGGGCACAGGCTTAAAAAGCCCGTGCCCTTTTTTCATGATTTAAACGAAAATTTTATGGGATGAGGGAATGGGGAAAAAGTACAGCTTTTGGGGGAACGCAGCCTATCATTGGAAGGAACAGCTTCAAAGGGAGCCGAAAATGGCGGCGGCGGTCGTTGCCCTGACCGCTTTGTCGGCGGCGCTTCCGCTGTGGAACGCGCGGCTTCCCCAGCGGATTCTGCAGGGGCTGGAGGAGCATTTGGCTCTGACGGCGTATGTGCGGGGAATCGTTGCGCTGGCAGGTATTTTGGCGGTGGGAAATATGCTGAAGGCAGCGCTCACCGGCTATGTCAGGCGGATGCAGGGGCCGTTTGAGGATGAATACAATCTCAGAATCCTCAAAAAAAGGCTGCGCGTGGATTATGAAATGTTGGAGAGCGAGGCGTTCAACAGAGACGCGCATGCGGTGTACGATTCGCTTTATCGGAGCCGCTCCGTGATTCGGGACAGCTCTGTGATCTGGCAGCAGTTTCTGACCGCGATTGCCGGAGTTCTTCTTTACGGTACGATTTTGTTTCGCCGGAGCCGGATGCTGGCGGCGCTGGTTGCCGCCACGGCGGTTGTCACATTTCTTTTCAAGAGAAAAGCGGATGCGTTTGAACGAAGGCTTCGCCCGCGGGCGGATGAGGCCGTCAGAAACATGCGATATGTGGAAGAACAGGCTTATGATTTTTCCGCGGGAAAGGACATTCGCCTTTATCGGCTGGAAGGTTGGCTGTTCTCGATTTTAAGGCGGGAGCGGGCGCGGGGAGAAGGCTGTGTCCGGCAGTGGGAAACCGGTTTTCTGGGGGTGAATCTGTGGGATGCTTTCATGGGTTTTGCGCGGGACGCTGTGGCGTACCTTTATCTGATTTACGAGATCACGCAGGGACGTATGGCTGTCTCGGATTTTGTGTGGTATACGGCAGTGGTCGCAAGCTGTCAGCAGGCGTGTTCGCTGCTTTTGGAAAACCGGGACTTGCTGGAAAGACTTCATTTTGATTATGCCAGGCTGAGAAGCTTTTTGGAGATGGACGAGCACCCGGTTTTTGCAGGGAAGGACAGGATAGAAAAAAAGGAGCCGGTCTGCATCCGGCTGGAAAACGTGGGCTTTACCTATCCGGGCAGCAATGCGCCTACGCTCAAAAACATCAATCTGACCATCCGGGCGGGGGAAAAGGTTGCTCTGGTCGGTTTAAACGGGGCGGGAAAGTCAACGCTGGTCAAAATCCTGTGCGGCCTGTATCATCCCACGGAGGGGCGGATCTATGTGGATGAAAAACCGGCGGAGGAATATGAACCGGCAAGCTATTTCCGCATGATCGCGGCGGTCTTTCAGGACGTCCGGCTCCTTCCCCTTACCATCGCGCAGAACGTGGCGGCGCAGGACGGGGAGACGTTTGACCGCGGCAGAGTGATCGGATGTCTGAAAGCGGCGGGCTTATGGGAGACGGTGAGCAGGCTGCCAAAAAGGGAGGATACCAGCCTGGGAAACGGTATCCTGGACGGCGGGATCGAGCTGTCCGGCGGACAAAGACAGAAGCTGTGGATGGCGAGGGCTTTCTATAAGGACGCGCCGTTTTTGGTGCTGGACGAGCCGACAGCGGCGCTGGATCCGTTGGCGGAACAGGAAATTTACGAAAGATATGCGGAGTTGTCCGCTCAAAAAACATCCTTATTTATTTCACACAGGCTGGCCAGCACACAGTTTTGCGACAGGATCATACTGCTGGCGGACGGAAGCATTGCAGAGGAGGGCAGCCACAGTCAGTTGCTGGAAAAGGGAGGAAGCTACGCAAGGCTGTTTGCGGTGCAGGGGAGGAATTACAGGGAAGAGGATGGAGAGACGTAACATGAGCGAAAAAAAGGGTGTTGCAAAATTCCGGAAAGACATTTCGGTATACAGACGCATGATCCGGCTGCTGGATCGCTGCGACAGGGGATGGCGGGCTGTCGTCCTGAGCGCGCTGGTGGAAGGAATTTATCCGTTTATCGCCATTTATCTGTCGTCCCTGTTGTTGGACGCCCTGTATCAGAAAAAGGAAATGAAAGAGATTATGGCGCTGGCTCTGGCAGGGGCGGCGGTGGCTTTTGCGTTTACCGGGATAAAGCATTTTTTCGCCCGACAGAAAAACATCTTCTGGTGGGGACTGCAGCATCAGATGGCGGAGCCTCTGATGCAAAAGACGATGGAGATGGATTATGAGCTGACGGAAAACGGGAATGTCCGGGCCATGCGGATGCGCCAGGATGAAAACCGGAGAAGGGAAAGAGACATATTTGAACGCTTTTTGGAGCAGCTTGCGCTGCTTGTGGCCGCCGGGGCAAAGCTTGTTTTTTCCGTGATCACGGTGCTTCCCTTTTTGGGCAGCCTGGTGTTGCGAAAGACAGGCAGGGAGAGCGCCCTGTTTTTGGCGGCGGCCCTGGCCGTTTTGCTTCTTTGCTTTTGGGGGAATTACCGGTCCGTCCGGAGACAGGGAAGAAATCGGGTGAGCATCCATAAAGAGCATGCGGATGAAAACCGTTTGAACGATTATATGATGAATCATGTGGTGTTATCCATCGAGGCAGGGAAGGATATCCGGATTTTTCAGCTGCAGAAAATGATGGAAAACTACGGCAATCAAATGAATCGGAACTGGCGGCGCATGACGGTACAGTATGCCTCCAATGACGTCTGCCATCTGGGACTTCAGGGGATGCTGTCCTCCTGTGTGGGAGGGATCGTTTACTTATATGTGGCGGTCTGCGGTTATCTGGGGATCATCAGTGTGGGCAGCGTGGTGCGGTATGCGGGGGCTGTACAGCAGCTGATCCAGTCTGTGACGG
This sequence comes from Eubacteriales bacterium, assembly GCA_030524455.1. Taxonomy (GTDB): domain Bacteria; phylum Bacillota; class Clostridia; order Lachnospirales; family Lachnospiraceae; genus Gallintestinimicrobium. The sequence goes on from JAUNGT010000007.1 coordinate 37,264, forward strand.
ATCTGCTTTCCAGCTGGGGAAGGCTGCAGGCAGACCGGGATCAGATGGAGGACTATTTTCAATATCTGGATTTGCCAAATCGCAGGAAGCAGGGAAACCGCGCCGCAGAGGATGACAGAGACGGCTATGTATTTGAGTTTCAGAATGTTTCCTTCCGCTATCCCGGCGCAGACAGCGATGCGATCCGCAATCTGAACCTGACTTTGCCCGTCGCGGGACATATCGCGGTGGTAGGGCGAAACGGCTCCGGGAAAACGACCTTCATCAAGCTCTTGTGCAGGCTGTATGAGCCGACAGAAGGGACGATCCGTTTAAACGGCACAGACATCGGCAGCTATGAGGAAACGGAATACAGGAAGCTGTTTTCCGTCGTATTTCAGGATTTTCATATGTTTGCGGCCCTCCTGGGAGAAAACATTTCCGGCGGATTTGAGACGGACGAAGGCCGGGCCCGGGACGCGCTGTGCCGGGCCGGGCTGGAAACGCTGTATGAGCAGCTGCCGGACGGTATGCAGACGATGCTCAATATGGATTTTGCCAATACGGGAAGAAAGCTGTCCGGCGGGGAGACGCAGAAGCTGGCGCTGGCGAGGGCAATCTACAAGGACGCTCCTCTGGTGATCCTGGACGAGCCGACGGCGGCGCTGGATCCGGTTTCGGAGAATGAGATTTACGAGGGCTTTCATGAGATCGCCCGTCAAAAACCGGTGCTGTTCATTTCCCACAGACTTTCCTCCTGCCGCTTTACGGATGAGATCCTGGTGTTCGACGAAGGAAATATCATCCAGCGGGGAAGCCATGAGCGGCTGAAGGATGAAGACGGACTGTATCGGAGGATGTGGGATTCGCAGGCGAGGTTCTTTCAGACAACAGGAGGCTGAAATGAGTGCATTGATCAGCATTATTGTTCCGGTATATAATTTTGAGGATTGTCTTGGCAGATGTGTGGACAGCATTTTGGGCCAGACCTATTCCGACATTGAGCTTATTTTGGTGGACGACGGCTCCCGGGATCAATCGGGCGCGATATGTGATGCCTATCAAAGTCTTGACCCAAGGGTGAAGGTGGTGCACAAGAAAAACGGAGGGACATCGGAGGCAAGAAATTACGGGCTGGAGCTGGCGTCGGGGGAGTATATAGGTTTTGTGGACGGCGATGATTTTATTGAGCCGGATTTCTATCAGGTGCTGTATGACCTGATCGTAAAGCACGGGACGGATATTTCGATGGTTTCCTATCGGGAGGTTTGGGCAGACCGGGCCGTAGAGAAGGCGGACACCGGAAGGACCTTTGTGCTGGAACGGGAGGATGCGGTAAAGGGGCTGCTTCTCGATCAGGAGATTCAGAATTATGTTTGGAACAAGCTTTACAAAAGGGAGCTGTTCCGGGAGATCCGATTTCCGGTCGGAGTCGTTTATGATGACATCAATATCATGTACGAGCTGTTCCGGGAAAGCCGCAGCATCGTATACAGGGAAACGGCAAAATACAATTACTGCATCCGAGAGACCAGCGTGATCCATACGGACAGCCACAAGAAAAGGGAGGATGGGCTGCTTTCCATTCTGAAAAGATTTTATGAGGTGGAGAGGGATTTTCCTTCTCTGAAACAGTATAATGCATATGCTCTTGTCCTCTGGATGATCCGGATATATACTTATACGGTTAAGGGGGTCGATCCGGAGGACGGCTTCATAAAGGAGAGGATGCCGATGTTCTGCAGGCTTTATGAGGAGAATCCGGCGTTTATCCTGGAGCGGCTAAAGCCCCTGAAACGGGTCATTTTGTTCATCATGCTGTGGGATATTGAGAAAGGAAAAGAGGCTGTAAAAAAACTATAATCAGCCAGGAGGAGAAGATATGGCAGGAAGATTTGAGATTACGGATGATTTTTATTTGAACGGAGAGAAAATCAAGATCATTTCCGGCGGGATGCATTATTTCCGGGTGCTTCCCGAATACTGGAGGGACCGTCTGGAAAAGCTGAAGGCTTTGGGCTGCAATACGGTGGAGACGTATATTCCCTGGAACCTGCATGAGAAGGAAAAAGGGGAGTTTGATTTTTCCGGGATGCTGGATGTGGCGCGCTTTGTAAAGACGGCGCAGGAGCTTGGCCTGTGGGTGATTCTGCGGCCCACTCCCTATATCTGCGGCGAGTGGGAGTTCGGCGGGCTGCCCTGGTGGCTGCTCAAAGAGGACGGCATGAAGCTGCGCTGTATGTATGAGCCTTATCTGAAGCATGTGAGGGAATATTATGCGAAGCTGTTTGAGGTCATCGCGCCGCTGCAGATCACGGAGGGCGGGCCGGTGATTTTCATGCAGATCGAGAACGAATACGGCTATTACGGGGATGACACCGAGTATCTGGAATATATGAAGCAGCTGATGATTGACTGTGGCTGCACGGTTCCCATGGTGACCTCCGACGGGCCCTGGGGCGACGCCTTTGACTGCGGAAGAGTGGAGGGCGTTTTGCAGACCGGCAATTTCGGTTCCAAGGGAAAGCAGCAGTTTGCGGTAATGCGGGAAAAGATCGGTGCAGACAAGCCGCTGATGTGTATGGAGTTCTGGGTGGGCTGGTTTGACAACTGGGGCGTGGAATGCCATCAGACCGGAGACACGGCAGAGCATGTGAAGGATCTGGACGAGATCCTGTCCGAGGGCAGCGTAAATCTTTATATGTTCATCGGCGGCACCAACTTCGGCTTCACCAACGGCTCCAACTATTACGACGTGCTGACGCCCGATGTGACCTCCTACGATTACGACGCGGTGCTGACCGAGGACGGGCAGATTACGCCCAAGTACGAGGCCTTCCGGGAGGTGATCGCCAAATATGCTCCGGTTCCGGAGGTGAAGCTTTCCACAAAGATTGTGAGAAAGGCTTACGGAGAGCTTTCCGTACAAAGAAGCGCCGGGCTGTTTGAGAATCTGGACAATCTGGCAAAGCCACAGGAGATGATTGCGCCCAAATCCATGGAGCGGCTGGGCCAGGGCTACGGTTATATTCTGTATGAGAGCGAGTGGAAGCGGGGCGGCGATATGGAGAAGGTGCGTCTCTACGGGGCCAACGACAGGGCAAACCTGTTCGTGGATGAAAAGCCGGTCCTGACCCTGTACGACCGGGAGCTTTTGGAGCCCCACACCTTTGAGACGCCGGTGAAAAAGGGAGAAAAGCTGTCGATCCTGGTGGAGAACATGGGCCGCGTAAACTTCGGGCCGGCGCTGGAGAAGCAGCGAAAAGGGATCGACCAGTGCGTGACCATCAACGATCACCAGCACTATCACTGGAAGGCATACTGTCTGCCCATGGAGGATCTGAGCGGACTGGATTTCTCCAAAGAGCCCAAAACCGGTACGCCGGGCTTCTATGAATTTTCCCTGCAGGTGGATGAGGTCGGAGATACCTTCCTGGATTTTGCTGGCTGGGGCAAGGGCTGCGTGTTTGTCAACGGCTTCAATATCGGCCGCTTCTGGGAGATCGGGCCGCAGAAACGGCTGTATGTGCCCGCACCGCTGCTGCGCGAGGGCGAAAATACGATCCTGATCTTCGAGACGGAGGGCAAGGCTCCCGGCAAGATCACCCTGCGCGATGAACCGGATTTGGGATAACAGTTCAGCCAGGCGGGAGGGAACGGTCAAAATCGTGCTCGCACGAATTTTGGCCGATTGCTCCCGACTGAGGGAGCGCCCGTTCATGAGCAAAGGCAGCCGCGAAGCGGCGGAAAGCGCGACAGCGCGGCTTTGCGAATGGCGCGGGCTGAACTGTTATGATCGGGTATAACAGTTCAGCCAGGTAACGCCCCTTTTTGCTTGCAGTTCTCAGGGGACGGTGCTAAAATCAGAGGCAGAAAAATCGGGCTTAAGTGCTTGGGAAGGAAGAAATAAAAATGGTATTTCATGCAAAAACACTGGACTTTAATGTAAGCCCCTACACGGGGCTGACCCGGCAGAGCTGGATCGAGGCGGGGGAATATTTGCTGGAGGGGATTTTTGAGAATATCAAAAGCTTCGACGATCCCGTGGTGATGCCCCGCAAGGAGACGGAGGTGACCTATCCGCACAGCGCGGACGCGGTCTGGGAGTTTAAGGCGGAATATTTTGAGGGGCTGACCCGGACGCTGTTCATCGCGGCTCCGCTGATCCATGACAATCCGGAGCTGACGGTGTGCGGCTACAACCTGAGGGAGTATTACAAGTCCCATATCCTGCGCTCCTGCATCCCGGAGGATCCGCAGTCGGTGGGCACCTACCGCCAGCTCCAGGAGCTGACCGGCGATCCGCTCAGGACCTTCCAGCAGACGGTGGAGACCTGCGCGCTGGTGATCTGTCTGTGGATCTCCAAGGAACAGATCTGGGACACCTACACGAAGGAGGAAAAGGACATCATCGCCGGTTTTCTGTCGGACTACGCGCACGGCAATACGGTGCCTCAGAACTGGAGGCTGTTCAATATGCTGGACATGGCGTTTCTGCATATGGAGGGCTATCCGGTGGACGAGACGATCATGCTGGAGCACGCAAAGTCCATCCTGGATTATTACGCCGGGGACGGCTGGTATCGGGACGGCCACAGCTTTGATTATTATTCCTGCTGGGCCTTCAATGTCTATGCGCCCATCTGGAATCAGTGGTACGGCTACGAGCATGCGCCCTATCTGGCGCAGAAGTTTGAGGAATATTCCAACCGGCTGATGGAGAGCTATGACGGCTTCTTTGACCGGGACGGTTTCACGAATATGTGGGGACGCAGCAATATTTACCGCAATGCGGCCACAAGCGCTTTTGACGGCAATCTGATGCTGCGGCACGCAACGGCGGATCCGGGGCTTGCGAGAAGGATTTCCTCCGGCTCCCTGCTGCAGTTTCTGACCCGGGAGGATTTCCGCTTCAAGGGAGTGCCTACCCTGGGCTTTTACGGGCAGTTTACGCCGCTGGTGCAGGGCTATTCCTGCGCGGAGTCCCCGTTCTGGCTGGGCAAGGCCTTTTTGTGCCTGCATCTGCCTGCGGACCATCCCTTCTGGACGGCGAAGGAGAACAACGGCGCGTGGGAAGCGCTCGGGGAGAGGGAGACGAGGGTGACGGCCCTGGATGGGCCAGCGCTGTGTGTTTCCAACCATCAGGCAAACGGCGAGACGGTGCTGCGCAGCGGCAAGGTGGTAAAAAATAAGGACGACCGGCACGGCATGTGGAACTATTCCAAGCTGTGCTTCAACACGAAATATCCCTGGGAGTCGGAGCCGGACCATGGCAGCGATACCCTGCCCGGCGAGGTGGAGTCCCAACAGTATGTGCTGCGCGACCTGACCCGCGCGGAGGATGCGCCGGATCTGTTCGAGCGCGCAAACGTGACCTTCTGGCACGGACAAAAGGAGCAGGTGCTCTACCGGCGTCAGTTTTTCAACTATGAGCTGAGCAAGGAGACGCACTGGATGAACGCCCTGAATCTGGCGGACTTTACCGTCCCTTACGGCGTGATCCGGGCGGACAAGCTGCGCCTTTACGGGCATCCGGCAGCCCTGACTTTGGGCGCTTACGGCTTTCCGGACAATGGTACTGAGATCCGGCAGCTGGAAAAAGAAGGGGCGAAGGCTGTCGTTTTGAAGGGGCATGATTTTACCGGGAGAGAAAAGCAGCTGGCGATGACGATTTACGACGGCTGGGAGGAGCTGGGGCTGCTGCACAGCGAGGGCACCAATCCGGATTCGGAAAAGTCCGTCGTGGTGTACGCCAAAACCGCCCGCCGGGAGCTGTATCATTTCGGCCCCTATGTGCTGATCTCCCAGGTGATCACGAAGGAGAGCCTGGAGGATTTTTCGGAGGAGGAGCTTTTCCCTATTGAGAAGGTGGAATATACCGATCCGGAGGGGCTTGGAAGCTACGGGCCGGTGCGCATTACCTTAAAGGACGGCACGGTTCGGACGGTGGATTTTGAGGGGATGGAAGGAAAGCTGGAGCTGTAGGAAAAGAAGGGAGAAATGCGATGGAGCGTTTGCTGTACGGGGTCGCCTACTACGACGAATATATGCCCTATGAACGTCTGGAAAAGGACGTGGAGATGATGAAAAGGGCGGGCATCAATCTGGTGCGCATCGCCGAGTCCACCTGGAGCACGCTGGAGCCGCAGGACAATGTGTTTGATTTTACGCACATCGACCGGGTGCTGGAGGCCATGGGCAGGGCAGGGATCTCGGTGATCGTGGGGACGCCCACCTACGCGATCCCCTCCTGGATGGAGAAGAAGCATCCGGATATTCTGGCGGAGACGAAAAACGGGCGCGGGATCTACGGGGCGCGTCAGATTATGGACATCACAAATCCCCACTATCTGTTTTACGCAGAGCGGGTGATCCGCAGGCTGGTCGCCCATGTGGCGGAGTATCCGTGCGTGATCGGCTATCAGGTGGACAACGAGACGAAGCACTACGGCACCTCCTGCGCGCGGGTGCAGGCGGAGTTTGTGGAGTATTTAAAGGAGAAGTTTGAGGGCGATGAGGAGCGGATGAACGCGGCCTTCGGCTTCAACTACTGGAGCAACGCGATTCACTCCTGGGAGGATTTTCCCGATGTGCGGGGCACCATCAACGGGAGCCTGGGCGGGGAGTTTGAGAAGTTCCAGCGCAGCCTGGTGACCCGGTTCCTTGCCTGGCAGGCAAAGCTGGTGCGGGCCGGCAAGCGGGAGGATCAGTTTATCACCCACAACTTTGATTTTGGCTGGAAGGGACACAGCTACGGTGTACAGCCGGATGTGGATCATTTCGCGGCGGCGCGCTGTCTGGACAAGGCCGGGTGCGACATTTATCACCCTTCCCAGGACGGGCTGACCGGCTCCGAGATCGCCTTTTGCGGCGACCTGACCCGCGGCCTGAAAAAGGATAATTATCTGGTGCTGGAGACGGAGGCGCAGGGCTTTCCGGAGTGGGAGCCCTATGCAGGGCAGCTTCGGCTGCAGGCCTTTTCCCATCTGGCAAGCGGGGCGGACTGTGTGGAATACTGGCACTGGCATTCCCTTCACAACGCCTGCGAAACCTACTGGCGGGGGCTTCTGAGCCATGACCTGGAGGAAAACGAGACGTATCGGGAGGCGGCCGCTGTGGGAGCGGATTTTGCCCGCTTAAGCGACCGGCTGCTGCATCTGAAAAAGGAAAACCGGATCGCGATTATGGTCAGCAACGAGGCCCTCACCGGCCTGAAATGGTTTCCGATGGCCAACGGCCTGACCTATAACGATGTGGTGCGCTGGCTCTACGACGGGCTGTATGAGCAGAATTTTGAGTGCGATATCATCCACGAGGATGAGGAGGATCTGGGGCGCTACCGGCTGCTTTTGGTGCCCGCGCTCTACTGCGCGCCGGAGAGCACGCTGCGCCGCTTAAAGGCCTACACGGAGCAGGGCGGACATCTGCTGGCGACCTTCAAGAGCGCCTTTTGCGATGAAAACATGAAGGTGTACTGCGACCGCCAGCCCCATCTTCTGACGGACTGCTTCGGCGTCTCCTACCAGCACTTTACCGTGCCTCAAAACGTGGGGCTTTCCCGGCCGGGGGAGCCGGAGGAGGAGCCGGCGCAGGCGAGGGATTTCATGGAATGCCTGGTGCCGGAGGAGGACACGGAGACGCTTCTTTCCTATGTGCATCCCAACTGGGGACGCTACAGCGCCGCCACCGCGCACGCGTTCGGCGCAGGACGGGCCTGTTATCTGGGCTGTATGTTTGAAAAGAGGCTGTTAAAGAAGCTGCTTTTGCGGATCACAGAGGAGGCGGGGGTTTTGCCCAATCCCGGCTCGGAGGGCTTCCCGGTGATCGTCCGCAGCGGGGAAAACCGCAGAGGAAACCGGATTTTCTACTTTTTCAATTATTCCGGGACAGAGCAGCGCGCGGTATGCCCGGAGGGGAGCTATACGGAGCTTCTGGGCGGGAAAGCGCTGTCGGGAGGCGATGAGATAACGCTTCCGGCCTGGGGCTTTGCCGTGCTGGAACAGAATCGCTGATAAAAAAATCGCCGCAGGTTTTTTGCCTGCGGCGATTTTTTTCACTGCTTTCCTCAGAATTTCTTCCAGGTGCCCGGTACGAACAGAAGCAGCAGCGGAAACAGCTCCAGCCGTCCGGCCAGCATGTCGAAGGTGAGCACCAGCGTGGAGAAATCGGAGAAGAAGGAGAAATTCCCCGTAGGGCCCACAATCTCCAGCCCGGGGCCGATGTTGTTGAGGGTGGCGGCCACGGCGGTGAAGTTGGTGATCAGATCCAGGTTATCCACGGAAATAAGCAGGATGGAAAAGGCAAACACCAGGAGGTAGACCACCATAAACACGTTGGTGGAGCGGACCACCTCGTGTTCCACGGCCTTTCCGTCGATCTTGATCTTTTTGATGCTGTGGGGGTGCAGAAGCTGGAGCAGCTCCTTGCGGGCGGTCTTTAACAGGATCAGGAAGCGGGAGACCTTGATGCCGCCGCCGGTGCTTCCGGCGCAGGCGCCCGTGAACATCAGCATGACCAGGATGGTGCGGGAGGTCTGGGGCCAGCTGTTGAAGTTCGTGGTGGAGTAGCCGGTGGTGGTGATGATGGAGGCGACCTGGAAGGCCGACTGCTGCAGCGCCTGCCAGCCGTTACCAAAGAGCCCGCGGATGTCCCAGGCGATCACGAGGATCGCGGCCAGGATGATCAGCAAGTAGCTGCGGACTTCCTCGTTGGCGCTGGCCTGCCGGAATTTTCGGATCAGCAGCAGGAAGTAAACGTTGAAGTTGATGCCAAAGAGGATCATGAAAACGGTAATCACCAGCTGGCTGTAAACAGAGTAACCGGCAACGCTGTCATTTTTGATGCCGAAGCCCCCGGTCCCGGCCGTGCCGAAGGAGAGGGTGAGGGAGTCAAAAAGGGGCATCCCTCCGGCCAAAAGCAACAGGATTTCCGCCACCGTCATCACGATATAGATCAGGTAGAGGATCTTGGCGGTGGACTGGACCTTGGGGACTAACCGGCTGACGGATGGGCCGGGGCTCTCGGCCTTCATCAGGTTCATGTGGCTGCCGCCCGTCATGGGCAGCAGGATCAGCAGAAAGACCAAAACGCCCATGCCGCCGATCCAGTGGGTGAAGCTGCGCCAGAAAAGCAGGCAGCGCGGCAGCGCCTCCACGTCGGGCAGGATGCTGGCCCCGGTGGTGGTAAAGCCGGACACCGTCTCAAACAGGGCGTCTACCGGATTGGAGATACAGCCGGAGAACAAAAAGGGCAGCGCTCCCATACAGCTCATGACAATCCAGGACAGCGCCGTGGTGGCAAAGCCCTCCCGCAGAAAAAAGATGCGGTTGGAGGGCTTTTTCCGGATCAGAAAAAGGCCGGGCAGAAGGCACAAAAGGATGGCGGCCGCAAAGGAGAAGCCGCTTTTTTCACGGTAAATCAGGGCGACCAGGCAGGGAGGGACCATAAAGGCCGCCTCCAGATTCAGGATCCATCCGATTACATAAAATACGATGGAATAGTTCATTCCGGTTTCCTACTTTCTCAAAATATCGCTGATGTCCCCAAGCCCTTTTCGGGTGGTGACGATAATGACGGTATCCCCGACCTGGATGCTGTCCTGGCCGCGGGGGATGCGGATCCTGCTGTTCCGGTTGATACAGCAGATCAGCAGATCGCTTTTCAGCGGCAGCTGGGAGAGCGGGATGTCCGTCACCTCCGAGCGCTCCCGGACGGCAAATTCCAGCGCCTCCGCCCGGTTGTCCAGGATCTGGTAGAGGGTTTCCACGTTGCTGCCGATGGAGTTGGACATGGCGCGCACATACTGGAGGATGTAGTCGGCGGTCAGCTGTTTGGGATAGATGACGCTGCCGATATCCAGGTTGTTGATGATCTCGGTGAAGGCGATTTTAGTCACCTTGGTGACCAGCTTTGCGCGGGAGTTGGCCTGGGCAAAAAGGGAGAGCAGGATGTTTTCCTCATCCAGGTTGGTCAGCGTCACGAAGGCCTGCGCTTCCACCAGCCCTTCCTCCAAAAGCAGCTGCTTGTCCGTGCCGTCGCCGCAGATAATCGTGGCGTCGGGCAGAAGGAGGCTGAGCTGCTCGCAGCGGTCGCGGTCGCTCTCCACGATGCGGACGTCAATGTTCATCTCCTGCAGGAGATGGGCCGTGTAATAGCCGATCTTGCCGCCGCCCACGATCATGGCGTTTTTGACCTGGTGGGTCTGGAGGCCGATGTGCTTGAAAAAGGCCGCCGCGTCCTTGGGGGAGGCGATGATGGAGAGCAGGTCGTTGTCCCGGAGAATAAAGTTTCCGTCCGGAATAGCGATCATGCTGCCGCGCTCCACCGCCGCGATCAGGATGTTGTGGTCGATCAGCGAGGACACCTGGTTGATCGGCTGCTCGTGGAGCTTAAATTCCGGCCGGATGCGGAATTTCAGAAGCTCCACCCGCCCCTTGGCAAAGGTATCGATCTTGATGGCGGAGGGGAAGCGCAGCAGCCGGGAAATCTCAGTGGCGGCGGTCAGCTCCGGGTTGATGATCATGGAGATGCCAAGCTTGACCTTGATAAAATCCAGCTCTTTATTATAGATGGGATTGCGCACGCGCGCGATGGTGTGGCAGCTGCTCGCCTTCTTTGCGATCAGGCAGCACAAAAGGTTCAGCTCGTCGGAGCCGGTGACGGCGATCAGGATGTCCGCGTCCGCGATTCCCGCCTCGAGCTGTGTGTTGATGCTGGCGCCGTTGCCGCAGATGCGCAGGGCGTCCAGATCCTCCGGGATGCGGGCAAGCTTCTGGGAGGACTCGTCCACCAGCACCACGTCGTGATTTTCTGCGGAGAGAAACTCCGCCAGCGTGATCCCCACCTTGCCGCAGCCGATAATGATGATATTCATGTCGTTTGTACCTCGGAATGTTTTTTGGACAGGGTCATTGTACGTAACAGTTCAGCCCGCGCCATTCGCACAGACGAACTGGTTCGTCTTGTGCGCATAATGCGCTTTCCGCCGCTGCGCGGCTCCCTGTGGAATAAGGCGGAATGCCGTTTCCTGCTCATAATCGGGCGCTCCCTCAGGCGGGAGCAATCGGCCCCAATTCGTGCGAGCACGATTTGGGCCGATCACTCCCGCCTGGCTGAACTGTTACATTATACCATGCAAGGAACAGAATGCAATTCTTTTCTTCTTGACAACGGGCGTCAAGTTGCTTATAGTAGGGCTATCGATGAAAGACGCGCAGGGATGCGCGGAGGAAAGATGGAGACGGAGAGGAGTACGCGTCCTTTTGACCGGCAGAGAGAACGCCTCCGGCGTCGGGAATCGGAAGATTCCGGCGGCGGGCTGCGAGGGCGTTTCGGCGGCGGGCTGCGGAAGGTGGCTCCGGAATCGAAAGGCCAAACGGCTGCGCAGGCCGGTCAGGACGCTGCGCAGGCTCAGTAGGGCTTTCCGGGAGTTCCCGTTACAGGACGGCGGCCTTTGAATGGGGCTGCAGAGAAGAAGGCCGCCATTTGTGGCGGTGAACAAAGGTGGTACCGCGTCGGGATACAGACGCCCTTTGGCAGACGGAAGCTGTCAGAGGGTGTTTTTTTATGTAACAGTTCAGCCAGCCGAAAGCGGCGGAAAGCGCGTTAGCGCGGCTTTGCGAATGGCGCGGGCTGAACTGTGCGATATGCCCTACAAGCGGCTGCCGCGAAAGGAGAACAGATGAGCAGGGAATTGGCAAAGACCTACGATCCGCACGGGATCGAGGACAGACTGTACCAGAAATGGCTGGACAAAAAATATTTTCATGCGGAGGTGGATGAGGAGAAAAAGCCTTTTACTATCGTGATTCCGCCCCCGAATATCACCGGGCAGCTGCATATGGGCCACGCGCTGGACAACACCATGCAGGATATCCTGATCCGGTTTAAACGGATGCAGGGCTATAACGCCCTCTGGCAGCCCGGCACCGACCATGCCAGCATCGCCACCGAGGTCAAGATCATTGAGACGCTGAAAAAGGAAGGCATCGACAAGCACGATCTGGGCCGGGAGGGCTTTTTAAAGCGCGCCTGGGAGTGGAAGGATGAGTACGGCGGGCGTATCATCAATCAGCTAAAGAAGCTGGGCTCCTCCTGCGACTGGGACCGCCTGCGGTTTACCATGGACGAGGGAAGCAACCGGGCCGTGACCGAGGTATTCTGCCGGATGCACGAAAAAGGCTGGATCTATAAGGGCAACCGGATCGGCAACTGGTGTCCGGTGTGCAAAACCTCCATCTCCGACGCCGAGGTGGAGTATCAGGAGCAGGCCGGGCATTTCTGGCATATCAAGTACCCGATGATCGAGGAGGACGGCAGCGTCAGCACCACCCGCTTTGTGGAGTTTGCGACCACCCGTCCGGAGACGATGCTGGGCGATACGGCGGTGGCGGTAAACCCCGCGGACGAGCGCTATCAGGATCTGATCGGGAAGGAGCTGCTTTTGCCCATCGTCAACCGCAGGATCCCCGTGGTCGCAGATTCCTATGTGGATATGGAGTTCGGGACCGGCGTGGTGAAGATCACCCCCGCCCACGACCCCAACGACTTTGAGGTGGGCAAGCGGCACAATCTGCCCCAGATCAACATTTTGAACGACGACGCCACCATCAATGAAAACGGCGGCAAATATGAGGGGATGGACCGCTACGAGGCGAGAAAGGCCATTGTCCGGGAGCTGGATGAGATGGGGCTTTTGGTGCGCATCGAGGATCATGTCCACAATGTGGGGACTCACGACCGCTGCGGCGCGACCATCGAGCCGATGATCAAAAAGCAGTGGTTTGTGAAGATGGACGAGCTGATCAAGCCCGCGGTCCGGGCGGTAAAAGACGGGGAAATCCGCCTGATCCCGGAGCGGATGGAAAAGATTTACTTTAACTGGACGGACAATATCAAGGACTGGTGTATTTCCCGGCAGCTCTGGTGGGGACACCGGATCCCCGCCTATTACTGCGACGCCTGCGGGGAGACGGTGGTGGCAAGACAGACGCCGGATATCTGCCCCAAGTGCGGCGGCACGCATTTTACCCAGGATCCGGATACCCTGGACACCTGGTTTTCCTCCGCGCTCTGGCCCTTTTCCACGCTGGGCTGGCCGGACCAGACGAAGGAGCTGAGCTATTTTTATCCCACGGACGTGCTGGTGACGGGCTACGATATCATCTTTTTCTGGGTGATCCGGATGATCTTCTCCGGCTATGAGCAGATGGGGGAGAGGCCCTTTAAGACCGTTTTGTTCCACGGGCTTGTGCGGGATTCCCAGGGGCGCAAGATGAGCAAATCTCTGGGCAACGGCATCGATCCGCTGGAGATCATCGACAAGTACGGCGCGGACGCTTTGCGGCTGACGCTGATCACCGGAAATGCGCCGGGCAACGATATGCGTTTTTACATGGAGCGGGTGGAGGCGAACAGAAACTTTGCCAACAAGGTGTGGAACGCATCCCGCTTTATCCTGATGAATATGGAAGGCAAGGAGATCCCCGCCGGAGCGGCCGCGCATCTGGAGCCCGCGGACAAGTGGATTTTGTCCCGCTTAAACAGGGTGGTGAAGGAAGTCACCGACAACATGGAGAGCTTTGAGCTTGGTGTGGCCGTACAGAAGGTCTACGATTTTATCTGGGACGAGTTCTGCGACTGGTACATCGAGATGGTGAAGCCCCGCCTGTATGCGACGGACGACGCAGACAGCCAGGCAGCGGCGCTGTGGACCTTAAAGACCGTGCTGATCGACGCGTTGAAGCTGCTGCATCCTTATATGCCTTTTATTACGGAAGAGATTTTCTGCACGCTGCAAAACGAGGAGGAATCCATCATGATCTCCTCCTGGCCGGTGTACCGGGAGGACCGCAGCTTTGACCGGGAGGAGCGGGAGACGGAGATCATCAAGGAGGCGGTGCGCGGCATCCGCAATCTGCGCACGGACATGAATGTGCCGCCCTCCCGCAAGGCCCATGTGTATGTGGTCAGCGAGAAGCCGGAAATCCGGCAGGTATTCGAGCGCGGAAGGCTGTTTTTCGCCTCTCTGGCGGGGGCTTCTGATGTGACCTGCCAGGCGGACAGAAGCGGGATCGCCCCGGATGCGGTTTCCGTGGTGCTGCCCAACGCCACCCTCTACATTCCTTTTGCAGAGCTGGTGGATCTGGCAAAGGAGATCGAGCGCCTGCAAAAGGAGGAGAAGCGCCTGGAGGGAGAGCTCGCCCGGGTCAACGGGATGCTGCACAACGAGAAGTTTATCAGCAAGGCCCCGGAAAGCAAGATCGCAGAGGAGAAGGGCAAGCTGGAGAAATATACGCAGATGATGGCGCAGGTCAGGGAGCGGCTGGGACAGCTGCGCAGCTGAGCGCCGCCGGCTGATTTTTGTGCGATACGCCCTGCAGGCGGCTGCCGTGCCTGCACAGGCAGCCATTTGCAGGGAAAGAGGAATTTTGACGGAAAATGACGAACTCCGCACTCATCTTTTTCAAAATCGCGGAAAATTGGATTGATTTTTTGCCTGGCCCTGCGTAATATAATAGTTATGATACAGGAGGACTAAAGCATGATCAACTTTGAAGAAGAATTGAAAAAGTTCCATCCCAGTCTGGAGATCGATGAGGCGGAGGATGTCATTATAAACCACAATTTGACCGATTTTACGGATATCCTGGTGGAGATGGTCAGGGAGCAGGAGAAGGAGAAGGAACAGAACGCCCCTGGGGCCCGGACCGAGAGAGTAAAGGAGTAAGGATATGCAGTGTTATAATTGTGGAGCGGACCTGACGGAGAAGGACTTCTGCACGAACTGCGGCGCGGACGTCTCCCGGTATAAAAAGCTGCTCAGCTTTTCCAACTATTATTATAACGAAGGGCTGGACAAGGCCGGAGTGCGGGATTTGTCCGGCGCAGTGGAGAGCCTGAAGCTGGCGCTGAAGTTCAACAAGTACCATATCGAGGCGAGGAACCTCCTGGGACTGATTTATTTTGAGCTGGGCGAGATCGTTCCGGCCCTGAGCGAGTGGGTGATCAGCAAGAACCTGCGCCCGGAGAAAAATGTGGCGGACGATTATATCGACGCCGTGCAGAAGAGCCCGGCGCAGCTGGAGGATTTTGCGCAGATGAGCCGCAAGTTCAACCAGGCGCTGAATTATTGCTATCAGGACAGCCGGGACCTGGCGCGGATCCAGTTAAAAAAGGTGCTGTCGGATCATCCCAGCTTTGTCCAGGCGCATCTTTTGCTGGCCCTTTTGTACATGGATCAGAAGGAGTGGGAGAAGGCGCGCAAGGAGCTGAACCGCTGCCTGCGCATCGACCGGGCCAACACCATGGCGCTGCGTTACATGAAGGAGGTGGACGCTGCGCTGAAGGCGGAGGACGACGGCGGCCGGATGTCCCGCCGCCAGAGCCGGGTGGATGAGGTCGTCAAGTACCAGAGCGGCAACGAGACGATCATTCAGCCGGTGAACCATCTGATCGAGCCTAAAAAAAGCATGGGCTGGCTGTGGGGAATCCTGGCGGGACTGGCCGTGGGCGTGGCGGTGTCCTGGTTTTTGATCCTGCCCGCCCGGGTGCAGTCGGCGCAGACGGAGTTAAACAACCGGCTGACGGCGGTTGGGGAGGAGAAGGATCAGAAAAATGCGGAGATCGACAGCCTGACCCAGCAGGTGGAAAACCTGACCCGCCAGAACCAGGAGCTGACGGCGCAGAACGAGGAGCTGTCCGGCACGGACGGCCAGATGGGGACGGTGGAGGCGCTTTTGAATGCGGCTTATCTCTACATCACGGCGCCGGACGACACGGAGGCGCTGGCGGACGCGATCGACCGGATCGATCAGGAGACGATGGAGGGGATGGCGTCCAATTCGGCGGCCCGGCAGCTCTACGAGGAGCTTTTAAAGAGCACGGGGACGGATCTGGCGAGCGCCTACTACGATTCCGGCTACCGGGCTTACCGCTCGCGGGATTATGAAACGGCCATCGAGGATCTGAGCCGGGCGGTTTCCTACGACGCGGAGAACAGCGAGGCGCTCTACGCGCTGGCAAACGCTTACCGGGACAACGGCAACAGGCGCCAGGCGCAGGATACCTACGAGAAGGTGATCGAGCTGTTCCCGGGGACGGAGAAGGCGTCCCAGTCCCAGCGGGCCATCGACCAGCTGGCCGAGGAGTAAAGAAGAAAGAATCACGCTTACGAAAGAGAACGAAAGCTAAAAAAGGCTTTGGTTCTCTTTTTTTTGCTCAAAAAGCAAGGAGGACAGGTATGGAAGACGCATACAGGATTATTGACTGCTATCTGATGATACGGCTGCCGGAGGAGATCGATCATGCAAGCTGCACGGAAATCTCCCGGCGGGCGGACCACATGCTTTTGGACAACCGGGTCAGTCATGTGGTGTTTGATTTTTCGGACACCCGGTTTATGGACAGCTCCGGTGTCGGCGTCCTGGCGGGGCGCTACAAAAAGATTTCCTGCTTTGGCGGGAAGGTTTATGCGATACATGCGGACAGCCGCATCCGGAAAATCCTCCGGATGTCCGGCCTGGAAAAAATTGTGGAGATCATGGATCAGGAGGGACAGGATGACAAATCATATGAACGTGGAATTTGAGGCGCTGCCGGAAAACGAGGGCTTTGCCAGGGTGGCGGCGGCTGCCTTCGTTACTTATTTAAACCCGACCATGGAGGAGATATCGGATATAAAGACCGCGGTGTCCGAGGCGGTGACAAACGCGGTGATCCATGCCTACGGGGAGGCGGGCGGCAGGGTGGTTCTGCGCGCCTTTCTGGAGGGAACGCTGCTTCGTCTGGAGGTGGAGGATTTCGGAAGAGGCATCGAGGATGTGGAGAAGGCGATGGAGCCGCTGTTTACCACCCGGCCGGACCTGGAGCGCTCCGGTATGGGCTTTGCCTTTATGGAGGCCTTTATGGACGGGCTGGAGGTGGAGTCCGTCCCCGGAAAGGGGACGAAGGTGACGATGGAAAAAAAGCTGGGGAGCACTCCCTGGGTGGAGGCAGAGGAATAGCCCATGGAGGAGGTATCAGTATTGCTCAAAAGGGCCCAGGCGGGAGATGCGCGGGCCCGGGAAATACTGATCGAGGAAAACCTGGGGCTGGTTCACCACATTGTGAAGCGGTTTTCGGGGAGGGGATACGACGCGGAGGATCTGTTCCAGACCGGGACCATCGGCCTGATGAAGGCCATCGACCATTTTGACCTGCGCTATGAGGTAAAATTTTCCACCTATGCCGTGCCGCTGATTCTGGGGGAAATCCGGCGGTTTCTGCGGGACGACGGCATGGTAAAGGTGAGCCGTTCCCTGAAGGAGGCGAATGTGAAGCTGCGGCAGGCCTCCGCGCAGATACAGGCGAGGGAGGGCCGGGAGCCCGGCCTGCAGGAGCTTTGCCATCTCACGGGAATCGATTACGAGGAGGCGGTGACGGCGGTGGCCGCCGCCGGGGAGGTGGAGTCCATTTATAAGCCTGTCTGCGAGGGGGACGGCAGGGAAATGCAGCTTTTGGACAAGGTGGCGGCCTGCCCGCAGGACGGTCAGTGGGAGGATACCGAGAAAAACCGGCTCCTGGACCGGATGCTGCTGTCACAGCTGTTGGAGGAGCTGCCGGAGAAGGACCGTCTCCTGATCCGGCTGCGCTATTACGAGGACAAGACCCAGACCCAGATTGCCCGGCAGCTTGGCATCAGCCAGGTGCAGGTGAGCCGGCTGGAGAAAAAAATCCTGATCCGGATGCGGGAGAGGGTGGGCTAGGTTTTTATTAGGCTTGCAAAGCGGGGCGCAAAACCGTATAATGAAAAGAAGAATCGCGAGGAGGGACCGCTTTGCAGCAGCTACAGGAAGACATCAAAAATAAGAGCTTTAAGCAGGTCTATCTTTTGTACGGGGAAGAGACTTATCTGAGGCTGCAGTACCGGGATAAGCTGAAAAATGCCCTGACGGACCCGCAGGATACCATGAACTTTCACTATTTCGAGGGAAAGGCGGCGGAGGTCCCGCAGCTCATCGACCTGGCCGAGACGCTGCCGTTTTTTGCCGACCGCAGGGTGATTGTGGTGGAGAACAGCGGCCTGTTTAAAAAATCTGCGGATCAGCTGGCCGATTACTTAAAAAGCATGGCGCCCAGCGCCTGCTTCGTGTTCGTGGAGACGGAGGTGGACAAGCGGGGGCGGCTGTTCAAGGCGGTAAAGGACGTGGGCCGGGCGGTGGAGTTTCCCCGGCAGAACGAGGCCACGCTGCAGAAGTGGATCCTGGTGCAGCTCAAAAAGGAAGGAAAGCGGATCACCCAGAATGATCTGCAGTATTTTCAGCAGCGCACCGGCACGGACATGGAAAATATCAGCCGGGAGCTGGAAAAGCTGTTCTGTTATACGCTGGAGCGGGATGCGGTGACGCGGGAGGACATCGATGCGGTGTGCACCCGGCAGATCGGCAACCAGATTTTCGATATGGTGGAGGCCATCGCTCTGCGGCGGCAGAAGCGGGCGCTGGAGCTGTACTACGATTTGCTGGCGTTAAAGGAGCCTCCCATGCGGATTCTGTTTTTGATCGGACGTCAGTTCAACCTTCTTTTGCAGGTGAAGGAGCTTCGGCAAAAGGGGCTGGACGAGAAGCGGATCGCGGAAAAGACCGGGCTGCACGGCTTTGTGGTGCGCAAGTACGTTTCCCAGGCGTCGCGCTTTTCCGGGGAGGAGCTGCGGGAGGCGCTGACGGCCTGCGCAGAGGCGGACGAATCCGTCAAGACCGGGCGCATGGGCGATACGCTGAGCGTGGAGCTTTTGATTGTGACATACAGCAGAGAAAAGGAGAGACGGGCATGAGCGGCGTATGGATTATTCTGATTGTGATTTACAGTGTCGTGATGATTTCCAGGGCAAAGAGCAGGGCAGGCGGCAGCGGGAAAAAGCCGGGAGCCGCCGGGGGCGCTTCCGTGCGGGACAACGCCGGGAAAAGGAACGATGCCGCAAAGAGCGTTCCAGACAGAGCTGCGCAGGCGCGGCAGCAGACACCGCTGCGGCAGCAGGCACAGCATTCCGTCACGGATTACTTAAGGCAAAAGGCCAGCGCCGACGAGGCGGCCCATGCGGCGGCCGACCGGATGGATGAGGCGCGGCTGAGCCGGGAGACCGGGGGACGCACGGTGGGACGGCGCTACAGCAGCTGGGACAGTGTGCCCAAGGGCATGCGCGTGGTCAAATGCGGCTACTGCGGAGCGGAGAACCTGATCCCGGAGGGAGCCAGACGGAAAAACTGCACCTGCTATTTCTGCCGGGAAATCCTTTGATTTCAAAACGCTTTTTCAAATATTTCCTGCTGTTTGGCGGCGCGCCGTTATCGTTTACGGCGCGCCGCATTTGCGGTACTGCAGAGGGGAGATTCCCTTGTATTTCTGGAAGATTTTGGCAAAATAGCTGCTGTCGCTGAAGCCGCAGCGGTAGGCGATCTCCGTCACGGAGAGCTGCCCGGCGGACAAAAGCAGGCAGGCCTGCTCGATCCGGTAAAAATTCAGGTAGTCGATGGGCGTGCGGTGAATATAAGCCGCAAAAAAACGGCAGAAGTAGCGCGGCGACATGCCCGCAAGGCGGGCCAGCTGCGGGAGGGAGACCGGCTCCATGTAGTGGGCGTCGATGTATTCCAAAACGGGACGCAGCTTTTCGGCGTGTCCTGCCCCGGGGCGGGCGGCGGGGGCGGAGGTTTTTTGGCAGCCGTCCCGGAGCAGCGCGCCGAAGAGGGAGAACAGCGCTCCGGCGACAAAAAGCTGCCAGCCCTCCTTTTGCCCGGCGGCGCTGTCAAAAAGCTGACGGGCGGCGGACAGGACGGCCGGATGGGAGTCCCCAAACAGCGGCAGGATGCGCACGTCGGGAGCAAGAAGGCCCTGCAGGCAGCGCCGGCAGCCCTCCGGGTGCATCAGCAGCGCCTGAGGATCAAACACCGCGCATTCATAGACGCAGCCCGCAAGGGAGCCCTCGCCGGATGTGCAGCCTGCAGGGGCGTCCCCGCCGGACGCGCCGCCGTGGAGCACACCGGGGCTCACCAGCAAAAGCTGCCCCGGATAAACCTCATATTTTTCACCGTCCAGGTAGCTGTCAAAGCGGCCGGACAGGACGCGCAGCAGCTCCCATTCGCCGTGCCAGTGGAAGGCCATATTGTACCGGGGATGATCCGGCTCGATGTGATAGAAGGCAAAGGGAAAATCCGACGTTCCGTGGCGGATTTTTTCCTGCATATCCAGATAGTGCATCGGGTTCCTCCTGAAAAAGTGGTAACAGTTCAGCCCGCGCCATTCGCACAGACGAACTGGTTCGTCTTGCGCGCATAACGCGCTTTCCGCCGCTACGCGGCTACCTGTGGAATAAGGCGGAACGCCGTTTCCTGCTCATCATCGGGCGCTCCCTCATCCAGGGGAAACCGGCCAAAATTCGTGCGAGCACGATTTTGTCCGGTTTCCCCTGGATGGCTGAACTGTTAAAGTGAATATCTTACTTTTTTTCTACTATTATAACACCGGAAAATCCGGCGGGAAAGTGGTATCCTGAAAAGAAAAAAGACGGTTACTGGTCACGGAGTGAACAGTAACAAAAGAGGAGGTATCTTTTATGGGAGCAAACAGACTGGTCGGAGAGTATCCGGTGATCGGCATCCGCCCCACCATCGACGGGCGCAGAGGCTATCTGAAGGTGCGGGAATCCCTGGAGGAGCAGACCATGGGGATGGCCCGGTCGGCGGCGCGGCTTTTTGAGGAGAACCTGCGCTATTCCAACGGCGAGCCGGTGAAGGTGGTCATTGCGGACACCACCATCGGCCGCGTGGGGGAGACGGCGGCCTGTGCGGATAAGTTCCGGCGGGAGGGCGTGTCGATTACGCTGACGGTGACTCCCTGCTGGTGCTACGGCGCGGAGACGATGGATATGGATCCGATGACAATCAAGGGCGTCTGGGGCTTTAACGGCACGGAGCGTCCCGGCGCGGTATATCTGGCGTCCGTGCTGGCGACCCACGCGCAGAAGGGGCTTCCGGCCTTCGGCATTTACGGGCATGATGTGCAGGAGGCGGACAGTCGGGAGATTCCGGAGGATGTGAGGGAAAAGCTTTTGCGCTTCGGGCGCGCGGCGGTGGCGGCGGCCACCATGCGGGGCAAATCCTATCTGCAGATCGGCTCGATCTGTATGGGAATCGGCGGCTCCATCATCGATCCGGCCTTCATCGAGGAATATCTTGGAATGCGGGTGGAGTCCGTGGACGAGGTGGAGCTGATCCGCCGGATGACGGAGGGGATCTACGACCGGCAGGAATATGAGCGGGCGCTGGCCTGGGTGAAGAAAAACTGCAGGGAGGGCTTTGACAAGAATCCGCCCGAGGTACAAAAGAGCGCGGAGCAGAAGGAGAAGGACTGGGAGTTCCTGGTCAAAATGATGTGCATCATCAAGGACCTGATGAACGGAAATCCGAATCTCCCCGAGGGCTGTGAGGAGGAGAAGGTGGGACACAACGCCATCGCGGCGGGCTTCCAGGGACAGCGGCAGTGGACGGATTTTTATCCCAACTGCGATTTCCCGGAGGCGATGCTCAATACCTCCTTTGACTGGGACGGGGCGCGCGAGCCTTACATTCTGGCGACGGAGAACGATGTGTTAAACGGTCTGGGAATGCTGTTTATGAAGCTTCTGACCAACCGGGCGCAGATTTTTGCGGATGTGCGCACCTACTGGAGCCCGGAGGCGGTGCGGCAGGCGACCGGCTATGACCTGGAGGGAAAGGCGCTGGAGGCGGGCGGCTTTATCCATCTGATCAACTCCGGCGCGGCCTGCCTGGACGCCTGCGGACAGGCGAAGGATGCGGACGGCAACGGCGTGATGAAGCCCTGGTATGAGGTGACGCAGGAGGATCAGAAGGCGATCCTTGAGGCCACCACCTGGAACGCGGCGGATTTTGGCTATTTCAGGGGCGGCGGCTTTTCCTCCCGCTTTTTGACGGAGGCAGAGATGCCGGTGACGATGATGCGTCTGAATCTGGTCAAGGGGCTGGGGCCTGTGGTGCAGATCGCGGAGGGCTGGACGGTGAAGCTGCCGGAGCAGGTTTCCGACAAGCTCTGGAAGCGTACCGACTACACCTGGCCCTGCACCTGGTTTGCGCCCCGGACAACCGGACAGGGCGCCTTCACCACCGCCTATGATGTGATGAACAACTGGGGCGCCAACCACGGAGCCATCAGCTACGGCCATATCGGAGCGGATATCATCACCCTTTGCTCCATGCTGCGGATTCCGGTGAGCATGCACAACGTGCCGGAGGAAAAGATTTTCCGCCCGGCGGCCTGGAACGCCTTCGGTATGGATAAGGAGGGACAGGACTACAGGGCCTGCGCGGCCTTCGGTCCGATGTACGGTTAAAGAAAAGCTTTTCGGAAAGGAAGAAGTGCTTTATGGGAATGAAGGAGACAGAGATCAGGGAGCAGATCTGCGAGATCTGCCGCAATATGTGGACGCTGGGCTGGGTGGCGGCCAACGACGGGAACGTTTCGGCGCGGGTGTCCGAAAACGTGTACCTGGCGACGCCCACCGGCGTCAGCAAAAGGCTCGTTACCCCCGATATGCTGGTGCTGATTGACGGGGCGGGAAAGGTGCTGGAGGCAAAGGAGGGGTGCCGCCCTTCCTCGGAAATTAAGATGCATCTGCGCTGCTACCGGGAGCGGGAGGACGTGGGAGGCGTGGTGCACGCGCATCCGCCCACCGCGACGGGCTTTGCGGTGGCCAACCGTGCGCTGGACGATTATTCCATGATCGAGACGGTGCTTACCCTGGGCTCCGTCCCGGTGACGCCCTACGGGACGCCCTCCACGGAGGAGGTGCCGGATTCCATCGCGCCTTATTTGCAGGAGCATGACGCCGTCCTTTTGGGCAACCACGGAGCGCTGACCGTCGGGGACAGCGCCCTGACCGCCTATTATCGGATGGAGACGCTGGAGCTGTTTGCAAAGATCAGCTTAAACGCGCATCTTCTGGGCGGCGCAAGGGAGCTCTCCCGGGAAAATATCGACCGGCTGATCTCCATGCGCAAGGGCTATGGCATCACGGGGCGGCATCCGGGCTATAAGAAGTATCCGGAAGGGGATCGCTAAAAGGTTCGCTTACTCAAATTTGAGTTGTGGTACGCCGGATCCCGGGTCACATCCCGGTCGAACCATTCCGGAGGGACAAAGGCGTTCGCCTCCTCCACAGAGGAAAATTCAACCTCCGCGATGACAAGCGGCGCAAAGGGCGCGGCAAAGATATCCAGCTCGATGGTGTAGGGGCCAAAGGGGATCCGGTAGCGCCTTTTGGCGATGCGCACGCCGTCCGCCTTGGGCAGCAGGTGCTCGTAGGAGGCCCGGTTTAAGGGGAGATTGTACTCCTCCCGGGCCATCAGCCCCCTGCCCTTGTAGGTCAGGTAATAATCCTCATCCTCCCTGCGGATGCGCAGGACGGGATCCGTGTTCAGATAAGCCTGCTCGATGATGCGGGAGGGGTAGCTCTCCAGGCGGTCGGGCAGCTTTTTGACGGTAAATTTCCGTTCGATTTCCATGGGGGTCATGGCGGTCTCCTTTCTGTTGACTGGGAAAAGAATAGCACAGCCGGGGGGAAAAAACAATTGCAACAGTTCGGCAAAATTTTCTTGACAAATCGCTGTACGGTCTGTATACTCTTATGAGTATGGACGAAGTCCGGTTGGATTTTGTCTTGTCATCAGGAGTATACTATGTTGGTGAATATGACAGATGTTTTTACATCCGAAGGCAGAACAGTGGAGAGGGAGATTGCGTTTTCGTGTGAGGAGTTTGTCCATGAAGGCGGACGTTTCCCGGTGAAGGAGAGCGGACCGGTTTTCTTAAAGCTGACCAATACCGCGCCCGGCAAGGCGCTGGCGGAGGCTCAGGTAAAGCTGGCTCTGGCGATCCCGTGTGACCGCTGCCTGAAGGAAGTGGAGTATCCCTTCGAGCTCTCAATTGCCAGAGAGGTCGTTTCGCCGGATCAGGCCGGGCCTGAGGAGGCGGAGGAGCAGGAAGCTTTCATGGAAGGTTATATGCTCAACGTAGATCGCTTGATCGATGATGAAATTACGACAAGCTGGCCTATGAAGGTGTTGTGCAGACCAGACTGCAAGGGACTGTGTCCTGTCTGCGGGAAGGATTTGAACACGGGAGCATGCGGCTGCGATACTTTTGTTCCCGATCCGAGGATGGCGGCAATTATGGATGTCTTTAACGCGAATAAGGAGGTGTAACGATGTCTATCTGTCCTAAGAATAAGTCTTCCAAGTCCAGAAGAGACAAGAGACGGGCGAATTGGAAAATGAGCGCACCCACTCTGGTGAAATGCAGCAAATGCGGCGCACTGATGATGCCTCACAGAGTCTGCAAGGCCTGCGGTTCTTACAACAAGCGCGAAATCGTTAAGGTTGAGGCCTGAATCAAATAGCTCACAGGAAAAACGGAAAACAGTCAGTTTTCAGGGAATGGCGTGGCCTTTGGTCACGCCGTTTTTTTGACAATTTTTTTGACTTTTTCCCAATCTTCTAGTATAGTTAAATATAGTTTGCGAATGGAGACAGAAAGGACGGGTGACATCAAAGTGGCAGAAACGGTAAGGGTGGCGGTGGACGCCATGGGCGGCGATAACGCGCCGTCCGAGATGATAAAGGGCGCTCTTGAGGCCGTGCAGGCGGATGGGCGCGTACAGGTTTATCTGGTGGGACGTAAGGAGGCGGTCGAGAAGGAGCTGTCCGGCAGGGAATATCCGGCGGACCGGGTGAAGGTCGTTCCCGCGTCGGAGGTGATTGAGACGGCGGAGCCGCCGGTCAACGCGATCCGGGGCAAGAAGGATTCCTCCATTGTAAAAGGGCTTGGCCTGGTGAAGGCGGGCGAGTGCGACGCCTTTGTGTCCGCCGGCTCCACGGGCGCAGTGCTGGTGGGAGGCCAGGTGCTGGTGGGCCGGGCAAAGGGAGTGGAGCGGCCGCCTCTGGCGCCCCTGATCCCGACGGAGAAGGGCTGCTCTTTGCTGATCGACTGCGGGGCGAACGTGGACGCGCGCCCCTCTCATCTGGTGCAGTTTGCGCGCATGGGCTCGATTTATATGGAGAACGTGATGGGCGTGAAAAATCCCCGGGTGGGCATCGTCAATATCGGGGCGGAGGAGGAGAAGGGCAACGCTCTGGTGAAGGAAACCTTTCCTTTATTAAAAGAGTGCCGGGACATTAACTTTATCGGCAGCATCGAGGCCAGGGATATCCCGGCGGGGGCGGCGGACGTGATCGTCTGCGAGGCCTTTGTGGGAAACGTGATTTTAAAGCTTTATGAGGGCGTGGGAGCGACGCTGATCAAAAAGGTGAAGGCCGGTATGATGACCTCGCTGCGCTCCAAGATAGGCGCGCTTTTGGTAAAGCCCGCCTTAAAGCAGACGCTCAAGGCCTTTGATCTGGAGGAGTACGGCGGCGCGCCGCTTCTTGGCTTAAAGGGGCTTGTGGTGAAGACCCACGGCAGCTCCAAGGCCGTGGAAATCAAAAATACGATTTTGCAGTGCGTAACATTCAAGGAACAGGACATCATCGGGAAGATTACGGCAAGCATTGCCACAGCGGCAGCAAATGCAAAGGAAGAGGGAAAAGCAGATGGAGCTGGAAAAGCTTAAGGAAATCATCGCGGAGGTGTTGAGCGTGGATCCCAGGGAGGTGGGGGAGGACACCTCCTTTGTGGAGGATCTGTGCGCGGATTCCCTGGATGTTTATCAGATTGTCATGGGAATCGAGGAGACATTTGATATTGAGATCCCGGCCGAGAAGGCGGAACGGATCCGGACGGTGGGCGAGGCCGCCGAGCTGATCAAGAGGACGAAGGACGAATGATGCGATATACTTTGGAGGAACTGGAAAACAGAATCGGTTATCGGTTCAGAGACAAAAGCCTGCTGCGGCAGGCCCTGACCCACAGCTCCTACGCCAACGAGCAAAGGATCAACAAACTGAAAAACTATGAGCGGCTGGAGTTTTTGGGGGACGCGGTGCTGGAGCTTATTTCCAGCGATTTTCTGTTCCATGAAAATCCCCGGATGCCGGAGGGCAAGCTGACCAAGCTGCGCTCCTCCATGGTCTGTGAGCCGGCGCTGGCTTACTGTGCGCGGGATCTGGAGCTGGGGAAATATATGCTTCTCGGCAAGGGCGAGGAGGCCTCCGGCGGGCGGAAACGGGATTCCATCACCTCCGACGGGATGGAGGCTGTGATCGGAGCGCTTTACCTGGACGGGGGCCTTTCGGCGGCCCACGATTTCATCCACCGGTTCGTGCTCTCGGATCTGGAGAACAAAATCCTGTTTTACGACAGTAAGACGGTGCTCCAGGAGCTTTTGCAGGCCGGAGGGGGCGGAAGCTTTTGCTATGACCTGCTTGGCGAGGAGGGCCCGGATCACGAGAAGAGCTTTCTGGTGGAGGCAAAGCTGGACGGGCGGGTGATCGGCCGGGGCCAGGGACGGACCAAGAAAGCGGCGGAGCAGCAGGCGGCCTATGAGGCGATCAAAACGCTGCGCAGACGGTAAGGAGCAGTTTGTATGTATTTAAAGAGCATTGAGGTACACGGCTTTAAATCCTTTGCCAACAAGATCCTGTTTGAGTTCCACAACGGAATCACCGGGATCGTGGGGCCAAACGGCAGCGGAAAGAGTAACGTGGCGGACGCGGTCCGCTGGGTGCTGGGCGAGCAGCGCATCAAGCAGCTGCGCGGCGCGTCCATGCAGGACGTTATTTTTTCCGGTACCGAATTGAGAAAACCCCTGGGCTATGCCTTTGTGGCGATCACGCTGGACAACAGCGACCATCAGCTTGCCATCGATTACGACCAGGTGACGGTGGCCCGCAGGCTCTACCGCTCGGGCGAGAGCGAATATCTGATCAACGGGACGCCCTGCCGCTTAAAGGATGTCAACGAGCTGTTTTATGATACCGGTATCGGCAAGGAGGGCTATTCGATCATCGGACAGGGCCAGATCGACCGGATTTTGAGCGGCCGGCCCGAGGAGCGCCGGGAGCTGTTCGACGAGGCGGCGGGGATCGTGAAATTCAAGCGCCGCAAGGACGCCTCCGTCAAAAAGCTGGAATCCGAAAAGCAGAATCTGGTGCGCGTCACAGATATCCTCTCCGAGCTGGAAAAGCAGGTGGGGCCTCTGGAAAAGCAGGCGGAGAAGGCGAAGGTCTATTTAAAGCACAGGGAGGCCTTAAAGACTCTGGATGTCAATGTTTTTTTGCTGGAGAGCGAACAGACCCGGGCAGCGCTGGAGGAGACGGAGAAAAAATATCAGATCGCAGACGGCGATTTAAAGGATACGACCGTCCGGTATGAGGGGATTAAGGAGGAATACGAGCGGATCGCGGCCCGGATTGAGGAGCTGGAACAGCGCATGGAGGAGACCCGCGCAGAGCTGACGGACACCTCCGTCCTGCGGGGCAGGCTGGAGGGCCAGATCGCCGTGCTGCAGGAGAAAATCCGTTCCATCCGCGGAAACGAGGCGCATCTGGAGAGCCGGCGGGAGACGCTGCAGGGAGAAATTGCGGCCCGTAGCGCGGACCGGGAGAAGCTGGACGCTAAGCGGGCAGAGATCGACGGGCAGCTTCAGCAGCTTTTGGCTGAGAGAGACAGCGCAGCCGCCCTTCTGGCCGGGCTGCAGGAGCAGATCGACGGCTTAAACCGGGAGATCGAGGACGAAAAAAACGCCATCATCGGGATGCTCAATGACCGGGCGGCCATCAAGAGCCGGATGGGCCGGCAGGATACCATGCTGGAGCAGGCGCAGATCCGCAGGGCGGAGTTAAATTCCCGCCTTTTGCGGGTAAAATCCGACGAGGCGGCGCAAAAGGAAAATATCCGGGAGCTGGAACAGGCCTTCGAGGCGGTCTGCGCCCGGATTGAGGAGCTGAACAACGCCCAGTCCGTTTTGGAGGAGGAAATCTCCGCCGTCCGGGAGGAGATGACGCAGAAGGATCAGCGCCTGCGGGATCTCCAGGTGCTGTATCATCAGGCCAAGTCCAGGCTGGACGCCCTGAGCAATCTGACGGAGCGCTACGAGGGCTACGGCGGCAGTATCCGCCGCGTGATGGAGCAAAAGGAGAACAATCCGGGGATCATCGGCGTGGTGGCGGACATCATCAAGGTGGACAAGCGCTACGAGGTGGCGATTGAGACGGCGCTGGGCGGCAGTATCCAGAATATCGTCACGGACAGCGAGGAGACGGCCAAGCGGATGATCGGCTATCTGAAGCAGACCCGCGGCGGCCGCGCCACCTTCCTTCCGTTAAACAGTATCAAAAACGCGCAGGAATTTCGCCAGAAGGAGGCGTTAAAGGAGCCCGGCGTGCTGGGCCTGGCCCACACGCTGGTGCGCACGGACAGCGCCTACGAGGATGTGGCGCGTTCGCTTTTGGGGCGGATCGTGGTGGTGGATCAGGTGGACAACGCGACCCGTCTGGCCCGGAAATTCCACTACAGCCTCCGCATCGTGACGCTGGAGGGCGAATCTCTGGTGCCCGGCGGCGCCATCAGCGGCGGCGCGTTTAAAAACAGCAGCAACCTGCTGGGACGCCGGCGGGAGATGGAGGAGCTGGAGGCGACGGTTAAAAAACACCTGTCGGATATCGACGGGCTGTTAAACGACATCGAGCAGACCAAGCAGAGAAGAAACGCCCTGCGGATGGAGCTGGAAAACACCAAGGCCCGTCTGCAGGAGGCCTTTATCCGGCAGAATACCGCCCGCATAAATGTGCAGGCGGCGCAGGAGAAAAGCACCCAGAACCAGGAGGGAGCGGAGGGCCTGAAAAAGGAGGAGGGAGAGATCGAGGCTCAGATCCGGCAGCTTCGGCAGGAGAAGGAGGATACCCGGCAGGAGTTGGAGGCCTCCGAGGAGCGGGAAAAGCAGACCGAGCGGCGCATTGGGAGCCTGACGCAGGAGCTGGAGAAGCGCCGCGCAGAGGAGACGGCACAGACCGCAGTGGTCAACGGACAGGAGCTGCAGGTGGAGAAGATCCGGCAGCAGCTCGGATTTTTTGAGAGCAACCAAACCCGGCTTGCCGAGGAGACCGGCCGCTATGAGCGGGAGCTTGCCGAGGTGGAGGAGAGCCTTGTTTTGGGCAGGCAGGAGGCCGGGCAGAAGGAGCAGGATATCGCAAAGCTGCAGGAAACCATCCTTGCCTCTCAGACGTCCCAGTCGGACGCGCAGGAGCGGCTAAGCAGGGATGCCGGGCAGAAGGAGGAGCTTTCCGGCAAACAGAAACGCTTTTTTGCAGAGCGGGAGGAGCTTTCCGCCCGCATGAGCGCCCTGGACAAGGAGGTTTACCGCTTAAACGCCCAGCGGGAAAAGCTGGAGGAGTCCATCGAGAGCCGGATCAACTATATGTGGAACGAGTACGAGATCACCCTGCGGGACGCGGCGGCTCTGCGGGACGCGGCCCTCACCGACCTGGCCGCCATGAAAAAGGAGGCGCAGGCGGTGCGGGAGGCCATCCGGAAGCTGGGCGACGTGAACGTCAATGCCATCGAGGACTATAAGAGCCTGATGGAGCGCTACACCTTTTTGAAGGCCCAGCACGACGATCTGGTGGAGGCGGAAAAGACGCTGGAGCGGATCATTCTGGAGCTGGACGAGGCTATGCGGCGGCAGTTTAAGGAGAAGTTCGGGGAGATCGGACGGGAGTTTGACAAGGTGTTCAAGGAGCTTTTCGGCGGCGGAAAGGGAACGCTGGAGCTGATGGAGGATGAGGACATCCTGGAGGCGGGGATCCGCATCATCGCCCAGCCTCCGGGCAAAAAGCTGCAGAATATGATGCAGCTGTCCGGCGGGGAGAAGGCGCTGACGGCCATCGCGCTGCTGTTTGCGATCCAGAACCTCAAGCCCTCGCCCTTCTGTCTGCTGGACGAGATTGAGGCGGCGCTGGACGACAGCAACGTGGGGCGCTTCGCCAAATATTTGCACAAGCTGACGGCCCACACCCAGTTTATCGTGATCACTCACAGAAGGGGCACGATGGAGGCGGCGGACCGCCTCTATGGTATCACGATGCAGGAGAAGGGCGTGTCCACGCTGGTGAGCGTGAACCTGATTGACAAGGAGCTGACATAAAATGGCTGAGGAAAAGAAAGGCTTTTTTGCCCGGTTAAAGGATGGGCTGACCAAGACAAGGAACACGATTGCGCGCGGGCTGGATTCCGTTTTTTCCGGATATTCCGCCATCGACGAGGATTTTTATGAGGAGCTGGAGGAAACCCTGATTATGGGGGACCTGGGCGTGCGCGCCACCCAGGAGATTCTGGAACGGCTGCGGGATCAGGTGGACGAGCAGGGAATCTGCGATCCCGAGGACTGCCGCCAGCTTTTGATCGACAGCATTAAGGAGCAGATGAATGTGGGCGAGACGGCCTATGAGTTTGAGCGTCAGCAGTCGGTGGTTATGGTCATCGGCGTAAACGGCGTGGGAAAGACCACCTCCATCGGCAAGCTGGCGGCCAAGCTAAAGGGCCAGGGCAGGCGGGTGCTGATCGCCGCGGCGGATACCTTCCGGGCGGCGGCCGGCGGACAGCTTGCCGAGTGGGCCAACCGAGCGGGCGTGGACATGATCGGGGGCAAGGAAGGCTCTGATCCCGCCAGCGTCATCTACGACGCGGTGAACGCGGCCAGGGCCCGTCACACGGACGTGCTTTTGTGCGATACCGCGGGACGGCTGCACAACAAGAAAAACCTGATGGAGGAGCTGCGCAAGATGAACCGGATCATCGACCGGGAATTTCCCGGCGTGCATCGGGAGAATCTGGTGGTTTTGGACGGCACCACGGGGCAGAACGCGCTGGCTCAGGCCAGGGAGTTCGGGCAGGTGATGGACCTGACCGGCATCATTTTGACGAAGATGGACGGCACGGCAAAGGGCGGCATCGCGGTGGCGATCCAGTCCGAGCTGCACGTTCCGGTGAAATATATCGGCGTGGGAGAGTCCATCGACGATCTGCAGAAATTTGATCCGGAGCAGTTTGTGAACGCGATCTTTGACAGAGAGGCGTAAGGAGGATAGCATGGAAGAAGAAAAAATGCTCACGCTGGAAAAATTTGAGGAGGCGGCGGAGACGGTCCGCCGGGTGACACTGGAGACAAAGCTGGTTTACAGCGATTACTTCAGCGAACAGACCGGCGCGAAGGTGTACTTAAAGCCGGAGAATATGCAGTTTACCGGCGCCTATAAGGTGCGGGGCGCTTATTATAAGATGAGCACCCTCTCCGAGGAGGAGCGGGCCCGGGGCGTGATCACGGCCTCCGCGGGAAACCACGCCCAGGGCGTGGCCTATGCGGCAAAGTGCTACGGGGTCAGGGCCACCATCGTGATGCCCACCACGACACCGCTGATCAAGGTTAACCGCACCAAGGGCTACGGCGCGGAAGTGGTGCTTTACGGCGACGTTTACGACGAGGCCTGCGCCAAGGCCTACGAGCTGGCGGAGGAGCACGGCTACACCTTTGTGCATCCCTTCGACGACCTGGCGGTGGCCACCGGACAGGGCACCATCGCCATGGAGATCGTCAAGGAATTGCCGCTGGTGGAATACATTCTGGTACCCATCGGCGGCGGCGGCCTGGCCACCGGCGTATCCACGCTGGCCAAGCTGCTGAATCCAAAGATCAAGGTCATCGGGGTGGAACCCGCCAACGCAAACTGCATGCAGGTATCCCTGAAAAACGGCAAGGTGACGACGCTGCCCTCCGTGGCGACCATCGCGGACGGAACGGCGGTCAAGACTCCGGGCGAGAAGATTTTCCCTTATATCCAGAAAAACCTGGACGACATCATCACCGTGGAGGATACAGAGCTGGTGGGGGCATTTCTGGACATGGTGGAGAACCACAAGATGATCGTGGAAAACTCCGGCCTTCTGACGGTGGCGGCCCTGAAGCATCTCGATCTGAAAGGCAAAAAGGTGGTTTCCATCTTAAGCGGCGGCAATATGGACGTGATTACCATGTCCTCCGTGGTGCAGCAGGGACTGATCCTGCGGGGCAGGATCTTTACGGTATCCGTGCTTTTGCCGGACAAGCCGGGCGAACTGAGCAAGGTCGCCGGCGTGGTGGCAAGAGAGCACGGCAACGTGATCAAACTGTCCCACAACCAGTTCGTCTCCGTTAACCGCAGCGCGGCGGTGGAACTGCGCATCACCATGGAAACCTTCGGCGAGCAGCATAAAGACGAAATCATGCACGCCCTCGAAGCGGAGGGCTACCGCCCCAAAGTAGTCCAGACAAGCATGTAATTCACCAGCTCAGCCAGCCGGAAGCGGAAGGGACAAATCGTGCTTGCACGAATTTGGCCTCTCTGCTTCCGGCTGAGGGAGCGCCACTCTATGAGCAAAAGGAGCCGCCGAAGGCGGCGGAGAGCGCGCAAGCGCGCAAGACGAACGAGTTCGTCTTTGCGAATGGCGCGTGCTGAGCGTGGCCAGCCAAAAAAGGAAGCGGAAGGGACAAATCGTGCTTGCACGAATTTGGCCTCTCTGCTTCCGGCTGAGGGAGCGCCACACTATGAGCAAAAGGAGCCGCCGGAGGCGGCGGAGAGCGCGCAAGACGAACGAGTTCGTCTTTGCGAATGGCGCGAGCTGAGCGTGGCCAGCCAAGAAAGCAGAAAAAAGGAGGATTTTAAAAATGTTGGAATTTCGGTATGATACGCAGCTTTTGATTGAGGGAACGGATCTGGATGAGGATGAGATCAACGATTATATCACGGAGCATTTCAAGGGCGACTGCCTGCTGGCCGTGGGAGACGACGAACTGATCAAGATTCATTTCCATACCAATGAGCCCTGGAAGGTGCTGGAGTATTGCTCCACGCTGGGCGAGATTTACGATATTGTGGTGGAGGATATGGACCGTCAGTCCAGGGGCTTAAAGGGCTGAGCCGGTAAACGGGTACCACCGGAGAGGGAGCTATGGAGGAATCAAAATTTATCTGTATCGACATCGGCGGGACAGCGATCAAGCACGGCGTGATGAGTGAAAGCCTGGAATTTCTGGAGAGCGGGTCCGCAGCGACGCCGAAGTCGGGCGGGCCGGGGATTTTGGAGACCGTGATCCGCCAGGCACGGATTTATCGGGAGGCCTATCCGGATGCGAAGGCGGTCTGCATGTCCAGTACCGGCATCATCGACTCGGATCAGGGGCTGATGCTGGAGTCCAACGAAAGCCTGGTTCCCCATTACACGGGAATGCGGATTACGGAGCAGGTAAGGAACGCGGTGGGCCTGCCCTGCTTTATTGAAAATGACGTGAACTGCGCCGCCATGGCGGAGTGCGTTGCAGGGGCGGCCAGGGGATACGAATCCGCCCTGATGCTCACGATCGGAACCGGGATCGGCGGCGCTTTTGTGGAAAAGGGAAAGCTGCTCAAGGGATATACCTACAGCGCCTGCGAGGTGGGCTATCTTCATATGAGGGACGAGACAGGGCAGGAGAGCACCTTTGAGGAGCTGGCGGCCACCTCCGTCCTGGTGGCGCGGACGGCGCGGCGGCTTGACCGGACGGAGGAGATTTCGGGAAAATGGATCTTTGACCAGGCCCAGGCCGGAAATTCAGTCTGCCGGGAGGAGATCGACCGGATGTGCGCTGTCCTTGCGGAGGGGATCGCCAACCTGTGTTATGTGGTCAACCCGCAGATTGTCGTGATCGGCGGCGGGATCTCCGTGCGGGAGGACTGGCTGCGTCCCAGGCTGGAGGCAGGGCTTGACCGCTTCCTGATCCCCGCTGTCCGGCAGAAAACGGAGCTGGGCTTTGCGCGCTTCCGTAACCACGCCGGGATGATTGGCGCCTGCTGCGCTGCGGGAGTGCTGAAGGATTCCGCTTTGTAAGAGAGTTCAGGATATGGCGGAGGAGCTGAGGATCTGTTCCGCCGCCTTTTCCACCCCGACAGAGGAGTCGATCGTCAATTCATAGTTCCCGGCAGCGCCCCAGCGTTTCCCGGAAATGTGCCTGTAATAGGAAGCCCGGGCTTTATCGGAACGGCGAACATTGCGCCTTGCCTCGCGCAGCGTATCGCCGTAAACCTCCATGACCCTTCCGATACGGTATTTTATCGGTGCGTGGACGAACACACGAACAACGTTTGGGTAATCCTTCAGGACATAATCGGCGGCGCGGCCCACGATGACGCAGGAACCGTTGTCGGCAATCTTCCGGATGATATGATCCTGCGCTTTGATGGCATGCCGGATTACCTGGGAGCTCAGATAGAGGTCGCGCAGGGCGTCGGGTGCATTTTTGTGGATATCGGAGATGAATTCCCGGTCCAGCCCGCTTTCGTGAGCGGCAAGCGCAACCATTTCTTTATAATAGAAGGGAATCCCCAGCTTCTGTGCAACCAGCTTTCCGATCTGTTTGCCGGACGATCCGTGTTCGCGGGCAATCGTGATAATCACACCGGGCTTTGAGGGCTTTAAGGCAATCGTGTCGCCATCGTCCGCCTGCACCGGTTTTGCCTTGCTGACATAATCCTTTGCGAGGAACTGGCGGTAGAAGACAGCGCCTACGATGCTGGTCAGCAGCTCCGTCACAGGAAAGGTCAGCCAAAACCAGTGCAGTCCGAACCGTGAGAAAAGGTAGCCGAGAGGGACAAACAGGACCACCGTCCGGATTACGGTCAGGGCAGAGCTTTTCAGGCTGGAGCCCACCGCCTGGAAAAAGACAGGAAAGATCAGGGAGGTGACCATCGGCAAAAAGCTGATTCCGACAAACCGGAAACCGATCCGGCCGATTTCTATTACCTGCGAGTCTTTCGTAAACACCTGCAGCATCTGTGTCGGGATGGAGAGAAAGCAAAGCATTCCGACGGACATCAGCGCAAGCCCGAACAGGACGGCGGTGGACAGCGTTTGTCTGCAGCGGTCAATATTCCTGGCGGCATAGTTGTAGCTGATGATGGGGACGATGCAGGTCTGCATTGCGCCCAGCGGGATAAAAAAGAACGTCTGCCATTTATAATAAAGGCCGAGGGCGGTGACTGCCTGATCGCTGAAGGCGGCCAGGATCAGATTCAGTCCCAATATGTAAAAGGTGTACGCCGATTGCATCAATATATTTGGCGTGCCGAGGCGGAAGATTTCTGCGATGTGATGCGGATAAACCTCTGCTCCGGGGGATTTGCGGAAGCCTTTTTTCATGACGATCAACGCCGCCGCGATCTGCCCGGCGACGGTCGCAACAGCGGCGCCGGCAATGCCCATTTCCGGCAGTCCAAACAGACCGAAGATCAGAAGCGGATCCAGAATAATGTTTGTAACCGCGCCGATGATCTGGGCAAACATCGGCGTTTTCATATCGCCGTTCGACTGCAGCACCTTTGTCCAGACGCTTTCCAGAAACAGGCCGAAGCTGAACACGCAGACAATTCTGCCATACACGGTAACATCCCGGATCACGGCCTCGGAACCCGTGGACATCCTCGCGTAAAAGGGCATAATCAAAAAGCAGATCCCTGCAAACAAAACCCAGAGCACGAGAATCAGCGGCGTGCCGACACCCGCGTATTCGTCCGCCTTTCGACGGTTTCCTGTGCCGAGCCTTGCCGCCATAACCGTATTGATCCCCACTCCCGTTCCGACGGCGAACGCAATCATCAAAAGCTGGATCGGATAAATGATAGACAGAGCCGTAAGGCCGGAATCCGAGTATCTGCCCACAAAAAGGCTGTCCACTATATTATAGAGCGCCTGAATAAGCTGAGCCAGCATAACTGCCGGCGCAAGCCGGAACAGGATTTTGCTTATTTTTTCTGTCCGGAATAAATCTGTTTGTTCCATTGCGGTTTATCCTTCCTTTTCCAGTGATATAAGGAGAGCCTCGTCAAACTCGAGAAGAAGGCCGGTCAGCGTCCGCAGCCTTTCCCTTCCCAGGGTTTCCAATGCCCGGTTTTCAATCTCATCAAGCGACTTCAGAAAATC
This sequence comes from Eubacteriales bacterium, assembly GCA_030524455.1. Classification (GTDB taxonomy): domain Bacteria; phylum Bacillota; class Clostridia; order Lachnospirales; family Lachnospiraceae; genus Gallintestinimicrobium. The sequence continues at coordinate 73,210 of JAUNGT010000007.1, forward strand.
CGCCGCGTAAGCCTCGCCCTTGCCGGAAAGGATAAAAGCCTTTTCGCGGCCTTTGCTGTGCGCTTTGTCATACGCAAGAATCTCGTTTTTCCGCATTGCCGAAATCACATTGTGGATTGTCTGCTTCGGCAGGATATAGCTGTCGCAAACCTGCTTTTGCGTGCAGTAGCCATACTCCCGGATGGTGTAAAGCACAAGCATTTCGTGATAGCTGATCCCGTGCCTGCCTGCCCAGGCGGAATAGACGCCTCTGCATTTGATAATGCCCTGGTTGATCCTGTTTATCAGGCTCAGTGATTCTTTATCCATATTACTTTCTGCCTTTCAGTCCTAAATGGGACTGAGATAGTATATAAAATAACCGATGATTTGTCAATGGAAATATAACAGACTGTAAAGAAAAAATACTTGACACCCGTCCGGTTTTCGTGTATGATAGCCCGAGTGAGGTTCCGATATGGAAAAAATCGTAGAACAGGGTCTTTTGTACGACTTTTACGGAGAACTGCTGACGGAGCATCAAAAGCGCGTTTACGAGGACGTGGTGTTAAACGACATGTCTTTAAGCGAGATCGCGCAGGAGCAGGGAATCAGCAGGCAGGGCGTGCACGACCTGATCCGGCGCTGCGACAAGGCGCTGCAGAGCTATGAGAGCCGGCTGCACCTTGTGGAACGCTTTAAAGAGGTCAAGCGGACTGTGGAGCAGATCGAGCAGGTCAGCACCGAGGAGCCGGTCAGGCAGCTGGCGGCAAAGATTCTGGAACAGCTTTGAGACAAGAGGGATGCAATGGCATTTGAGAGCTTAACGGATAAACTGCAGAATGTGTTCAAAAACCTGCGCAGCAAGGGCAGGCTGACCGAGGCGGACGTCAAAACGGCGCTCCGGGAGGTCAAGATGGCCCTTCTGGAGGCGGACGTCAACTTCAAGGTCGTCAAGCAGTTTGTGAAGTCCGTGGAGGAGCGGGCCATCGGTCAGGACGTGATGAACGGCTTAAATCCGGGCCAGATGGTGATCAAGATCGTCAACGAGGAGATGACGGCCCTGATGGGCTCCGAGACGACGGAGATCGCGCTGCAGCCCGGCAAGGCCATGACGGTCCTGATGATGTGCGGCCTGCAGGGCGCCGGCAAGACGACCACCACGGTAAAGCTTGCGGGCAAGTTTAAGCAGAAGGGCAAGAAGCCGCTGCTGGTTGCCTGCGACGTGTACCGCCCGGCGGCGGTGGAACAGCTGCAGATCAACGGGGAAAAGCAGCAGGTCGAGGTATTTTCCATGGGGACCAGCCACAGGCCGGTGGACATTGCCAGGGCGGCGATCGAGCACGCGGCCAAAAACGGCAACAACCTGGTGATCCTGGATACGGCGGGCCGTTTGCATATCGATGAGGATATGATGCGGGAGCTGCAGGAGATCAAGGCCGCAGTCACCGTGCACCAGACGCTTTTGGTGGTGGACGCCATGACCGGTCAGGATGCGGTCAATGTGGCGAAGGAGTTTGACGAGAAGGTGGGCATCGACGGGGTGATCCTGTCCAAGATGGACGGCGACACCAGGGGCGGCGCGGCTCTTTCCGTCAAGGCAGTCACCGGCAAGCCGATTTTGTATGTGGGTATGGGAGAGAAGCTCTCCGATCTGGAGCAGTTTTACCCGGACCGCATGGCCGGCAGGATTCTGGGGATGGGCGACGTGCTCTCCCTGATCGATAAGGTGCAGGCCAACCTGGATATCGACGCGGACAGGGAAAAAGAGATGGCATCCCGCATGAAGAAGGGCAAGTTCGATTTTGAGGACTACCTGGAAAGCATGAAGCAGATGAAAAAGATGGGAGGCCTGTCCGGTATTTTGAATATGCTGCCCGGCATGGGCACAAAGATGGGCGACCTGGAATCCATGGTGGATGAAAAGCAGCTGGCCCGCATGGAGGCGGTGGTGCTGAGCATGACCCCCCAGGAGCGGCGCAATCCCAAGCTTTTAAATCCCAGCCGCAAGCACCGCATTGCAAGGGGCGCGGGGGTGGATATCAGCGTTGTCAACCGCTTCATCAAGCAGTTCGAGCAGAGCCAGAAGATGATGAAGCAGCTCCCCGGTATGATGGGAGGCATAGGCGGAAGAAAAGGAAAGTTCAGGCTTCCTTTCTGATAAATTGCGCGCAATGCGCAGAGAAAATTTATTTATTCATTTGGAGGTAGAGAAAAATGGCAGTAAAGATCAGATTAAGAAGAATGGGATACAAGAAGAACCCGATTTACAGAATTATCGTTGCGGATTCCAGATCCCCCAGAGACGGACGCTTCATCGAGGAGATCGGCACCTATGATCCCAACACCGATCCCAGCACCTACAAGGTGAACGAGGAGCTGGCAAAGAAGTGGCTCAACAACGGCGCACAGCCCACCGAAATCGTTGGCAAGATCTTCAAGGCGGCGGGAATCGAGAAATAAGACTGCCTGCCGGCTCACAGATGCAGGCTTTGGAGGTGGATTATGAAAGAACTTGTGGAAGTGATCGCAAAAGCGCTTGTGGATCATCCGGATGAAGTCGCCGTCACGGAAAAGGAAAGCGGGAAAAGCCTGACGGTCGAGCTTCATGTTGCACCCTCCGATATGGGCAAGGTCATCGGCAAGCAGGGCCGTATTGCAAAGGCAATCCGCACTGTGGTAAAGGCTGCGGCTATGGAAGACAATCAGAAAGTGGATGTGGAAATCAACTGAAAAGGGAGCGCTTGCATGTTTTGTGCAGGCGCTCCCTTGTCACCTGATACGGAGGAAAAGGTATGGAAGAGAGGCTGCAGGTGGGCGTTATCGCCTCCACTCACGGCGTGCACGGTGAGGTGAAGGTGTTTCCCACCACGGATGATGTGCGGCGGTTTAAAAAGCTGAAGGAGGTTATCCTGGACACCGGAAGGGAGGACCGTATCCTGCGGATCGAGGGCGTAAAATTTTTCAAGCAGTTTGTGATCCTCAAATTCGAGGGGATCGACACGCCGGAGGAGGCGGAAAAATACCGCAAAAAGAGCCTCTATGTGACGCGGGAGAACGCGGTGCGGTTAAATAAGGACGAGTATTTTATCGCGGATCTGATCGGACTTTCCGTGCGGGATGAGCAGGGACAGCCCCTGGGCGAGCTGGAGGATGTGATCGGGACGGGAGCCAATGACGTCTACCAGATCCGCCTGCAGGACGGAAGACAGCTCCTTTTGCCGGCGATCCGCCAGTGCGTGCTGGAGGTGAACCTGGAGGAGGGCTTTCTGCGGGTGCATGTGCTGGACGGCCTGCTGGATTGACGGATGCCGGGCGGAAGGAGAAGGACGATGCGGTTTCACATTTTGACATTGTTCCCGGAGATGGTATTAAACGGCCTGCAGACAAGCATCCTGGGGCGGGCCTGCGGGAAAGGGCTGATTGAGTTAAACGCGGTGAATATCCGGGACTTTACGCAGGATCGGCACAACAAGGTGGACGATTACCCCTACGGCGGCGGGGCCGGGATGCTGATGCAGGCCCAGCCGGTCTACGACGCCTGGAAATCTGTGGCGGGGAAGCAAAAAAAGCCCGTCCGGGTGCTGTATATGAGCCCCCAGGGCAGGCCCTTTTCCCAGGAGCTGGCAAAACAGCTTGCGCAGGAGGAGGAGCTGATTTTCCTGTGCGGCCACTATGAGGGGATCGACGAGCGGGTGATTGACAGGATCGTGACGGATCAGGTATCCCTGGGCGACTATGTGCTCACCGGAGGGGAGCTTCCCGCTATGGTGATGATTGACGCCATCTCGCGGATGGTGCCCGGCGTGCTCAAAAACGAGGACTCCGGCGTGACGGAATCCTTCCATGAAAACCTTCTGGAGTATCCCCAGTACACCAGGCCGGAGGTGTGGGAGGGACAGGCGGTGCCCCAGGTCCTTCTCTCCGGCGATCACGCCAGGGTGGAAAAATGGCGCAGGCAGCAGGCGCAGGAGCGCACCGCCCGGCTGCGTCCGGATCTGTATGAACGCTATGACCTGCCGGGGCGGGCCCTTCTGTATCTGCAGCGGGATAAGCTGCTGCATATGGACATGCTCGAGGATATCCGACGGGGACAGGCGCAGGTGCTCTGCGTGCGCCAGGACGGCGTACTCTTGCGTGACCGGATCAGCGGCGTGTACATGATCACCGCGAAAAACCGGGACGCGGGAGAGCGGCTTTTGTCGCTGACAGAGCCTGAGGGAGCGGCCTACACCTGTCATCAGTATTTTCTGGTGGAGAGCATCCGGGCGCGGTTTGGCAAGGACAACGTGGGCGAGTGCTTCCAGGCGGTGTATCCCCGGAAAACACCGTCGGAAGCGCTCCTTTCCCAGGCGGGACGTGTGCAGATCGGGCGTCTGGACGAAAGCTACACCGATGTGGTCAGCAGGCATTACCGGCTGCTGCACGACAGAACCTACCTCCAAAGAAGGCTGGCCTGCGGCGTGATGCTGGGCGCCTTTCTGGACGGAGAGCTGGCCGGCTTTGCTGGAGTCCATGAGGAGGGCGGCATGGGGATGCTGGAGGTCTTTGAAAAATTCCGGGGACAGGGAATCGGAAGCGCCCTGGAGGCCGCGCTGATCGGGGAGGAGCTGGAGAGAAGGCATACGCCCTATTGCCAGATTTTTTCGGACAACGAAATCTCCCTGGCCCTGCAGAAAAAGCTGGGACTGCGCATCGCAGACCGGAAAATCTACTGGATTTCCTGAAAAAAACCTTGCCAGGAACAAAACGGTATGATATAGTATGAATGTTGCGAATATAGGAGATGGTCCTCTGTTACGGACAGACGTATTAAGAACATCCAAAATCAGGAGGAAACAGCAATGAACGAGATCATCAGAGAGGTTGAGGCTGCACAGTTAAAGGCTGAGGTGCCTGCATTTGAGACCGGCGATACCGTAAAGGTATACGGCAAGATCAAGGAGGGCAACCGCGAGAGAATTCAGGTTTTCGAGGGCGTTGTCTTAAAGAAGCAGGGCGGCAGCAACCGCGCTACCTTTACCGTGAGAAAGTCTTCCAACGGCGTAGGCGTGGAGAAGACCTGGCCCTTACACTCCCCCAACGTTGAGAAGGTTGAGGTTGTCAGAAAGGGTAAAGTAAGAAGAGCGAAGCTGAACTACTTAAGAGACAGAGTCGGCAAGCGCGCAAAGGTCAAGGAAGTTGTGAAATAAGGATGCAAAACGAGGGGCTCCAGTTACGGCAGCCCCTTTTTCCTTTTTTTGAGGAAATGAGAATGAGACGACGGCAGAGAGGACTGCAGTTTTACCGGAAGAAAAAGAAAATCAGCGCGTCGGCCGTGCGGGAGGCATTCAGTTGGATCGTGCTGCTTGCGCTGGCCGTTTTTTTGGCTTTCGTGCTGATCTGGTCGGTGGGCCTGCGCACCAGCGTGATCGGCGTTTCCATGGAGCCGGGGCTGACGAACGGACAGGGGATATTGGTCAACCGTCTGGTCTACCGCTTTTTTTCGCCGAAGCAGGGGGATGTGATCGTCTTTTTGCCGCACGGCAATCAGAATGCCCAGTATTATGTGAAGCGCGTGGTGGCGGGGCCGGGACAGACCGTGCAGATAAAGGACGGCGTATTGTATGTGGACGGCAAAGCCTACGGGGAGGAGACGCTGGATCTGATCGCCTCGGCGGGAATCGCGGAGAATGAGATTACCCTGTCCAGGGACGAATATTTTGTGCTGGGGGATAACTGCAACAACAGCGAGGACAGCCGCTCCGCCAATATCGGGCCCGTGGCGAAAAATACGATCGTGGGAAAGGCCTGGTTCCATTTCGGCAACGAAAGCGAGGGCTGGGGGCTGATTCATTAAAAGTGTGAACGAGGAGAGAAGCATGGTATATCAATGGTACCCGGGACATATGACGAAGGCCAGGAGGGCCATGCAGGAGGATATAAAGCTGATCGATCTGATCATCGAGCTGGTAGACGCCCGCTGTCCCTTATCCTCTCGCAATCCGGATATCGACGGGATGGGAAAAAATAAGTCCCGGTTAATTTTGTTAAATAAATCGGATCTGGCGGATCCGGCGGCCAACAGGCGCTGGTGCGCCTATTTTGAAAGCCTGGGTTTTGGCGTTCTGGAAATCAATGCAAAAAGCGGCGCCGGCATGAAGGCGATCCAGGGCAAGGTGCAGGAGGTCTGCCGGGAAAAGCTGGAGCGCGACCGGCGCAGGGGAATTCTGAACCGGCCTGTGCGGGCTATGGTGGCGGGGATCCCGAACGTGGGGAAATCCACCTTCATCAACAGCTTTGCGGGAAAGGCCTGCACAAAGACCGGAAATAAGCCCGGCGTCACCAAGGGCAAGCAGTGGATCCGTCTCAATAAGGGGCTGGAGCTTTTGGATACGCCCGGTATTCTCTGGCCGAAGTTTGAGGATCAGGCGGTGGGGCTTCGGCTGGCGCTGATCGGCTCCATGAATGACGAGATTCTGAATAAGGAGGAGCTGGCGCTTTCCCTGACCGGGTTTTTGAAGGACCGGTATCCGGCAGCCCTGACAGAGCGCTACGGTATGTCAGACGCAGCTTTGGCGGAGGGCGGGCTTGCCGTCTTAAACGCCGTCTGCGACAGCCGGAAATGCTATAAAAAGGGCCAGGAGGCGGATTATGAGAGGGCTTCCTCCCTGCTGCTGGAGGATTTCCGGAGCGGCAGGCTGGGGCGGATCACGCTGGAAACCTGTCCGGAAGGGGAGAAGCAGGCATGAATATGAAAGCAATTGTGAAGGAAATCGGGAGCACTCTGCTCTACATTCTGGCGGTGCTGGCGGCCACCTGGCTGATCATCACCTTTGTGGGACAGCGCACCCAGGTCAGCGGCGAATCCATGGAGCCGACCCTGTCCAACAACGACAACCTGATTGTGGACAAGCTCTCTTACCGTTTTCGGGATCCGCAGCGCTTTGACATTATTGTGTTTCCCTTCGAGTACGAGGAGGACACCTACTATATCAAGCGGATCATCGGGATGCCTGGGGAGACGGTTCAGATTGACAACGCGGGCAATATTTATATCGACGGACAGCTGCTGCAGGAAAATTACGGGCGGGAAGTGATGCTGTCCCCGGGACGAGCCGGGGAACCCATCACGCTGGCGGATGACGAGTATTTTGTGCTGGGGGATAACCGCAACAACAGCTCGGACAGCCGGGATCCAAGCGTGGGCAACATTCACCGGGACCGGATCATCGGCAAGGCCTGGATCCGGATCTGGCCCCTCAGCAGGTTCGGGATTTTGAGGCATCAGTGATGGAAAAAATCGGGGAAATCAGGGCGCATATGGAAAGCGCTCTGGCAGAGCTGGAGGCCGCCGAGGCGGTGTGCCGGACAGAGGATCAGGAGAGGGCAGCGCAGCTTGTAAGCAGGCTGGAGGCTCTGATAGAGGAATGCAGCGCCGACGGACGAAGCGGCGTGCAGGCGCTGGCGCAAAAGGCGCGGAAGCGGCTTTTTATGCTGGAGCGGGAGAAGGAGCGGATCTGGCAGCTCCAGGCCTTTGAGCGGGAGTACGCCTCCCTGGGCTATGTGTGCGGGATCGACGAGGTGGGCCGGGGCCCGCTGGCCGGGCCGGTGGTGGCCGGAGCGGTGATTTTGCCGGCGGATTGCCGGCTGCTGTATTTAAACGATTCCAAGCAGCTCTCCGCAAAAAAGCGGGTGGAGCTCTGTCAGGTGATTCTGGAGAATGCCGTGGCAGTGGGAATCGGCTGCGTGGGGCCGGAGCGGATCGATGAGATCAATATTTTGCAGGCCACCTATGAGGCGATGCGCCAGGCCATCGGAAAGCTTGAAAAAGCGCCGGCCGTCCTTCTCAACGATGCGGTGACGATTCCGCAGGTAAAGCTGCGGCAGGTGCCCATCATCAAGGGGGACGCAAAGAGCGTGTCCATCGCGGCGGCCAGCATCGTGGCGAAGGTGACGAGGGACCGGATGATGGAGGACTACGATACGGTTTTTCCGGGCTATGGCTTTGCGAAAAACAAGGGCTACGGCTCGGCGGAGCACATCGGAGCGCTGCGCCGCATGGGGCCTTCGCCGATCCACAGGAAAAGCTTTATCAGCGGTCTGCTGTGAGGGGAGGGCTTTTGGGAGGAGTCTTATGGGGATGAACAAAAGACAGGCAGGCGGCTTCTGGGAAGAGGAGGCCGCGGCCTATCTGCAGCGGGCGGGAGTGCGCATCACAGCCCGCAATTTCAAGTGCAGCCGGGGAGAAATCGACATCATTGGGTTTCACCGGGACTGCCTTGTTTTTTTTGAGGTAAAATACCGCAGGGACGAGAGCTTCGGGACAGGAGCGGAGGCGGTGGGCGTCCGCAAGCAGGAGAGAATCTGCAGGACTGCGGACGTATACCTGTACCGGCATCCGCTGCCGCCGCAGGCCGGAGTGCGGTTTGATGTTGTGGCGGTGTGCGGCCGGAAAATCGAGTGGCTGCAGGGCGCCTTTGATTACAGGAGGGCAGGAGCATGGAGAAGGGGCTGACGGAAAACGGACTGGCGGAAAACGGACGGCTGCTCCGAAAGGAAACCGGCTATCCGGGCATGAAGAGAAATCGGGCGGGAGAGCTTCAATATCTGACGTTTCCGGCGCTGGAGGAGACGGGAGTGGCCGTCCATCTGGTAAGCAGCAGGCTGGGAGGCGTCAGCACGGGAGACTGCGCTTCGCTGAATTTCAGCTATGCGCGGGATCCTGACGCAGCGGCGGTGGACGAAAATTTCCGCCGCCTGGCCCGTGTGTTCGGGAAGGGCCCGGGGGATTTTGTGTGCTCGGATCAGACCCATACCACCCATGTGCGCCGGGTGACGGGAGCCGACCGTGGCAAGGGAGTGACGGTTCCGAGGGATTACCGGGAGGTGGACGGACTGGTGACAGACGAGCCGGGACTGATTTTGTCCACCTTTTATGCGGACTGCGTGCCCCTTTTGTTTGTGGATCCGGTGCGCCGGGCCGTGGGCTGCTCCCATTCCGGCTGGCGGGGGACGGTGGAGGAGATGGGCCGCGTGACGGTGGAGGCAATGGAAGAAGCCTTCGGCAGCCGTCCCGGCGACATCCGGGCGGCGATCGGCCCCTCTATCTGCGGGGATTGCTATGAGGTGGGGGAGGAGGTGGCGCAGGCCTTTCTCGACCGGTTCTGCGGGGAACGCTACCGGTTTGCAGCGCCGGAAAAGCTGGTCCGCAAAAAGGGCGGGGGAAAGTACCTGCTGGATCTGTGGCGCGCCAACGAGGCGGTGCTTTTGGCCGCCGGGATTTTGCGGGAACATCTTGCGATGACGGACGTATGTACCTGCTGCAATCCCGGTTATCTGTTTTCTCACCGGGCCTCTCACGGGCGCCGGGGCAACTTCGGGGCGTTTATCATGCTCCGGGATTTTTGAAGATGAAGGAGGTTCCCATGACGAACATTCTGGTTTGCGACGACGACAAGGAGATCGTGGAAGCGATCGAGATTTACCTGGTCCAGGAGGGCTATCATGTGGTCAAGGCCTATGACGGGGAGCAGGCGCTGCGCGCCCTGAAGCAGGAGGATATCCAGCTTCTGATCATCGACGTGATGATGCCCCATCTGGACGGCATTCACGCCACCTTAAAAATCCGGGAGTACAGCAGCATTCCGATTATCATCCTGTCCGCAAAGTCGGAGGATGCGGACAAAATCCTTGGCCTGAACATCGGGGCGGACGATTATGTGACAAAGCCCTTCAATCCGCTGGAGCTGGTGGCTCGCGTAAAGTCCCAGCTGCGCCGCTACACAAAGCTCGGCAATCTGAACACGGAGAACAACGCGGTTTTCCGGGCGGGCGGACTGGTGATCAACGACGAGACGAAGGAGGTGTCGGTGGACGGCGAGCCGGTAAAGCTGACGCCCATCGAGTATAATATCCTTCTGCTTCTGGTAAAGAACCAGGGACGGGTTTTTTCCATCAACCAGATTTATGAAAGCATCTGGGAGGAGGAAGCCATCGGGGCGGATAATACGGTGGCGGTGCACATCCGGCACATCCGGGAGAAGATCGAGATCAATCCCAAGGAGCCCCGTTATCTGAAGGTTGTCTGGGGCGTGGGCTACAAGATTGAAAAGCAGTCGTGAGCATGGGTGAGGAAGCGGTGTGATGGGAAAAGGAAAGAGAAGATTTTGGCTGATTTTGAGGAGAGTATTTACGGCGGCGGCCGTGGCGATTCTGGCAGCCCTCTCCTGTAACTCCACAATCAGCGTGGAGCATGGCGGTCAGCTGTATCAGCAGACGGTCAGTCTGTTTGAAAAAAGAGGAGCCTTCGAGGATTCCGAGCTGTTCAACGAGATTTTGGCGGACGAGGTGCAGGACGTAACCCGGCTGGCGGTGATCCGGAGCCAGCTGGAGACGGACGGGGCCTACGACGGGCAGCGGGAGATCGATATCGCCCAGTATGCCCACCGGCAGGAGGAGCTTCCGGATACCGGCATTACGGCAAATTACTATCTGGACGATCTGGTCAAGTGGGGAAATTACGGGTTCGTGACGGAGAAGGTGTACGCCACCGAGGATGAGCTGAATTCGTATTTTGCCAACGGGACCAGCGCCTTTTCCATGCAGAATGAAATGATGGCGGGGGATTGGAAGAGCCAGTCCCAGATCACCCGGGACCTTTTAAAGGAGCTGACCCAGGGCTCCGGAGAGGACACGCTCTCCATGCGCATGATCCGGGAGCTGCCCTCCAGCCGGGAGGATTATAAAAAGATGGCGGCGGAGCTCGGCAAGTATGTGGAGGATTCCATGATCGTGGAGCTGGATATCCTGGTGCCCCGCTATACCTCGGCGGACGGCCTGGATCTGGCGGAATACGCCTCCGATATGGATGAGTATGTGCAGCTTCGGGAGGATTTAAAGACCACCTCGAGAGAGCTTTTTTATAATTTCACGGAGTATTCGGAGAAAAAGGATGCCTGGAGCCCGGAGGTTTCCAACCTGCGTTACTGCTATCGGATGACAGTGGACGGGCAGATCCGGTATTTCAGTAACCTGGAGGGGGATTTTTCGGAGAAAAAGCTGGAGGAAATCACCCGGCAGTTTGAGAATTACGGCCGGTATATCTATTACAATGCGGACCGGTCGGAGCTCTACACCGACACGGGGATAGACGCGGAGCAGATGCGCCAGGAGATGGGCTATTATCAGTACGCCTTCGGGGACAATACCCGGGTATGGATGGCGGTGGACGCCGACTATCCGGCAAACGACAGCTTTCTGGCCGCGCGGGAGGCCTACAACAGCGTTATGCCCTACTACGGCTATCTGGCGGCGGCCTGTGCGCTGTTTGCCCTTTTCTCCCTGGCGATTCTGATTTATCTGACCCGTTTTGAGGGCAGGATAAACGAAACGAAAGGGGCGGCGCCCGCCCGGGCGACCGGTCTTAGCCGCTGCGACCGGATCCTGACGGAGCCCTTTGTGCTGCTGGGCGCAGGGCTGATCGGACTGACGGTAGGGCTCTTTTATCTGGCCTATGCGTTCTGCCTGGGGAGCATGGAGGATGTGCTGCATACCGTGTGGTTTCCCTTTGCGGTGGGAGCGGCGGCCTATGTGCTGGATGAAGTGTGTATGTTCGTGTATTTGAGTCTGGTGCGCCGTGCCAGAGCGCATACGCTCTGGAGCAATTCCCTGCTGCTGCTTTTGCTCCGCCGGACGCGCAGGGGCGTGCTTTCCCTCTATGATAACAGCCATATCCTGGCGCGGACGCTGGTGCCCTTTGTGCTTTTGCTGGCGGCCAATCTGGTGCTTGGCGGCTGCGGTGTGGCGGGAATTTTGGCTGCGGCCGCGGTGGACGTTGCAGCGATTCTGCTTTTGTACGGCTCCAAGAAGGACCAGAGAAGAATCGTGGAGGTAGCGATCCGCATCGGAAGAGGGGATTTTGACCGTAAGGTGAACCTGACAAGGCTCCACGGGGACAACCGGGAGCTGGCGGAGGCGGTCAACGGCATCGGGGACGGGATCAGGACGGCGGTGGAAAAGAGTATGAAGGACGAGCGGCTAAAGGCCGATCTGATCACCAACGTGTCCCACGATATCAAGACGCCCCTGACCTCCATCATCAACTTCGTCAGCCTTTTGAAGCGGGAAAAAATCGACAATCCCAGGGCCCAGGGCTACATTCAGGTGCTGGATGCCAAGTCCCAGCGGCTCAAACAGCTGACGGATGATCTGGTGGAGGCGTCCAAGATCAGCTCCGGAAACATTTCCCTGCAGCTGGAGCGACTGGATTTTAAAGAGCTGGTGAACCAGACCTGCGGGGAGTTTGATGACAAATTTAAGGAAAAGTGTCTGGAGATGGTGGTTGCGGAGCCGGAGGGGCCGGTTTATATCGAGGCCGATTCCAGACGGCTCTGGAGAGTGGTGGAAAATCTGTTTTCCAACGCCTGCAAGTACGCCCTGGAGGGCACGCGGGTCTATCTGGATATCCGCAAGGTCCGGCAGGACGGACAGGAGACGGCGGTCTTTTCCATGAAAAATATTTCCGCCCAGGCGCTGAATATCCGGGCGGAGGAGCTGACGGAGCGGTTCATACGCGGGGACATTTCCCGCAGCACGGAGGGCAGCGGACTGGGACTGTCCATCGCTCAGAACTTAACGCAGCTGCAGAAAGGGCGGTTCGAGATCTATCTGGACGGCGATTTGTTCAAGGTTATCCTTGCCTTCCCCTGCCTGCCGGAAAAGGACGGCTGATACGAATGCCCCGTCTAAATTGAAAACAGGGCATAGTCGTTATTCTTCACTCGTATGTTCTTCTGTAATTTTCGCGAGAAATTCTTCTGGCGAAAAAACAGGAAGATCTGAAAGAACATAAAATAGAGTGAGGCAATGAAGGAGCTGCTCTTTACGGAGGTGTAAAAACGTTGCGGGACAAAGAGGCTGAGAAAAAAGAGACTGAGAAAAAAGAGACGGAGCATATCAGGAGGACGATAGAGCTTTTGGAGGGCGGGCGTCTGTCGGCTCTGCTTGCCCTGTACGCGGCAAAGGAGGGGGACTTGCCGGAGCCGGAGAATCAGCAGGAGCGGCAGGACCCTGAGGATGAGCAGGGGCAGCAGATACAGCAGGGGCTGGAGCTGCTGGCCCGGGAGCGGCTGGCGGTCCGGGAGGAGAAGGGCTACCGGCTGACGGCGCTGGGGAGAGAGCTGGAGCCGGTGATTGAGGCTTTGGAACGCTTCGGTCGTTTGTACGGGCGGGCCTGCCGTCTGGACTGCGCGGAGGAGCCTTCCTGGAAGGCGCAGGGAGAAGGCACGGCTTTGCCGGAAGGCGGAAAAAGAAAGGAGAAGCCGGCCGCTGACAAAAGGCACGGCTTGATTCGCACGGCGGACAGTCTTTTGTTTTTCAATCCCCATCCGGGATACGGGGACTGGTATTTTTGGGGGAGAAGGACGGAACAGGGCGCGGACATCTGGCTGATTACCGGGAAGGAGTATGAGCATCTGGCGGCCTGCGCCGGGGCGGGGAAGGCCCTGCGGGAGGAGGACTGCTGTCTGTATCTGAAAATATTTTTTCCGGAGGAGCAGCTTTGTCCGGAGCAGGAGACGTTCTATACTGCGGTGGAGGAGGCCGTAATCCGGGAGTCTCTGAGGGAATAAACGGCAGGTTGTATAGATTCCTGACAAATCATTGGGCGCTTTGTCCATACCCCTTCCTCTCAAAATCCGCTATAATGGCGGTTAGGAGAAAGCTCCGTTTTGAAGGAGGAGAAAACGATGGCACCGCATATTCTGGCTGTTTTGATTTTTATTGCAATGTTTCTTTTGATTGTGACGGATAAAATAGAACGTCACCTTGTCTCGCTCGGCTGCGGGCTGCTGATGCTCGTGCTGGTGTTCGGATTGTCCATGCACAGCGCGGAAGCCGTGTGGGAGACGCTCAACGTGGGAAGCATTTTCCGACCGGATTTCTGGTACGGGGAGGCGGAAGGCTCCTCGGCCGGCGTCAACTGGTCCACGATCCTGTTTATCCTCGGAATGATGATTATGGTGGAGGGAATGGGAAGGGCCGGCTTTTTCCGCTGGCTGTGCCTGCAGATTGCACGTATGGTACGATACCGGACGATTCCCGTTTTTATCACTTTTATGATTATGTCGGCGGTGCTGGCCATGTTTATCGACAGTATCACGGTGATCCTGTTTTTGGCGGCGGTGACGCTGGAATTGGCCCAGATTTTAAAATGCAACCCGCTGCCGATGATACTGGCGGAGGTTTTCTGCGCAAACCTGGGAGGTTCGGCGACCATGTGCGGAGATCCGCCCAATATCATTATCGGAACCTCTCTGCATTATTCCTTTGCGGATTTTATTTCAAATACCGGTGTGATCGCGGGAATCTCCCTGATCGCAGTGATTGTTTACTTTTACCTCTGCTTCCACCGGGAGCTGTCCCGGTCAAAGGGCGGTGTTCCCGCTTCTTATCCGGATCCGAAGGAGGCGATTGCGAGCCGGGGCGATTTTATCAAAAGCTGTCTGATCTTCGGGATCGCGGTGGCGCTGCTTGTCAGCCATGCCCAGACCGGGCTGACGGTGGCCTTTATCGGTGTATTTATCGCGGCGCTCACCCTGCTTTCCCAGCCCAGGCACGCGGGAGAGCTTCTGCGGAAGGTGGACTATAAGACGCTGCTGTTTTTTGTGGGACTGTTCGTGGTGGTCGGCGGTCTGGAGCAGACCGGCGTGCTGGAGGAGATTGCGGGCTGGATCGGCAGAGTCAGCGGTTCAAACGGAATGCTGATGTGTGCGATTATCCTGTGGGTGTCCGCATTTGCCAGCGCCTTCGTGGACAATATTCCCTTTGCGGCAACCATGATCCCGGTGATCCGCAGCCTTGCCGCCATGCAGGGTGTGGATCTGTCGGTGCTGGCCTGGTCCCTGTCCATGGGGACGGACATTGGCGGCAGCGCGACCCCCATCGGGGCATCCGCCAACGTGGTGGGAATTTCCGTGGCGTCCAAGCAGGGACATCCGGTGAGCTGGGGCTATTACTGCAAATATTCCGCTCCCGCCGCCGTGCTTGTGGTGGCGATTTCCATGGTGTGTATTTTCCTGAGATATTTTTAAAGACTTTCGAGAGAAGGAGGGCATATGGGGAATCAGGTGATTATTTCAATCGGAAGGGAGTTTGGCAGCGGCGGACATGTGATCGCGGAGAGCCTCGCGGAGCGCTTTCGGCTGCCGCTCTATGACAGCAACATTTTGGAGGAGGTCGCAAGCGAGCGGCAGGTGGATGCGAAGAGGCTGCGCCGCTATGATGAGGTGCCCCGCAACATCCTGTTTTCCAGACGGGTGAACGGGCACTCCAATTCGGCGGAGGAAAACATCGCCTGGCTGCAGTTTGAATATCTGAAAAAAAAGGCCGCTGCCGGGGAATCCTTTGTTGTTGTGGGGCGCTGTGCGGAAACCATGCTGGCGGGAACACAGGGGCTGATCACGATTTTTGTGCTCGGGGATCCGGAGGTCAAAAAAAACCGGATTATGGAGCTGCACCAGCTGTCCGAAAAGGAGGCGCGCAGCATGATCGACCGGCAGGACCGGCAGCGCAAGATGTATCACAACTATTACAGTAAGGTGAAATGGGGAGATTCCCGCAACTATGACCTGTGCATCAACAGCAGCCGGATGGGGATTGAGCGGACGGCGGATTTTTTGGAGAGCTATGTCCGGGAGCGGATGAGAGAGAGATAAATGAAAAAGCAGGCGGCAGGCGGATGAGGGATACATCGCCTGCCGTTTGCTTTTTGCAGCATGGAGAAATCTACTTTTTGCGGGATTTGGAACGGGCAGCTGACTTTAAGGAGACGGCGTTTCCCTTCACCGCGATATTGTCCAGACTCCGCAGGAAGCTGGAAAGGCGGCTGTAGCCGTAGTCCTTTAAGTCGAAGGAAGGATATTTTTTCTTGAGCTGCTCGTAAAGGACGGAGAGATTGTCGATCGTACCGCCGTTTTTCTCAATGAGAGAGGCGATCTCACGAGCCATCTCCGGCACGTTGTCCATTTCCCGCACATTGACATAGTAGGAGGAATTCTCCTTGGACAGTTCCAGCTTGGAGCACTTGTCCCGGATGAAGGTCAGGAGCTTGGTGTAGCCGTAGTTCCGGACATCAAAGTCGGTGAATTTGCTGTTTAAGCGGCTGCCGATCTCCCCCATGTAGGTGGGCTTTCCTTTATTTTCGTTATCGTTGATGATCGAGATGATGGCCTCCTCGATATCGCTGATGGAAGTCACGGCATTGGCTTTGGTGCTGCGATCGGAGCTCAAATCCTCGTGCATGTCTGTAACCGCTGCCTCCGTGGAGGAGGTGCTGGCCTCATAGATCAGGTTTAAGTGGATAAACTTGTTACAGGCCTTGGTCAGGGACACCGGTGTCTTGGACTCGCCCATGCCGATCACATACATGTTGGCCTCCCGAAGCCGCATGGCCAGACGGGTAAAGTCGCTGTCGCTGGTGACCAGACAAAAGCCGTCCACATTGCCGGAATAGAGGATATCCATGGCGTCAATCACCATGGTCATGTCGGAGGAATTTTTCCCCAGGGTGTAGTCGAACTGCTGAATGGGCGTGATGGAATTTTCCAGAAGAAGATTCTCGTTCCAGCCGTTGTTTTTGGTCCAGTTGCCGTAGATGCGGCGATAGGTGGCAAAGCCATAGGTCTCTATTTCGTTAAAAATAATGGAAGCGTAACGGGAGCTGACGTTCTCGGAATCGATCAGCACCGCAATCTGCATTTTCGCTTCATTGGTATCCATAATATGATAACCCCCAATTTTCCGCAGCTTCTGTGCTGCATTTACGTCCTCACGCCTCAAACACCTGCTGTTAGAGACGATTCTGATCCGTAACAAGTATACCCTTTTTGGGGAAAATTTGCAAAGAGTTTGTTGGGTAATATCTGTTACTGTTCACTCCGCAATGTCATTTAGTTAAGCTAATGGGTTAGATTCCTTTAATGGGGGCTAACCCTT
>JAUNGT010000045.1 GCA_030524455.1 Eubacteriales bacterium
AAGGTGGAAACATTGCCTGTAAAAAAGTCCAGTTAATTAATGTCGTTTATACTAGTCAACTCCATTATACCAAAAGGCACGGATTTATGCCTTTTTATTGGCTGAAATATTGAATTTTCAAGGTTCAGCACACCTTAATGGTGTGGGAAGTTTGAGTAATTTAATTGTGAAAGACGAACATAAGGTTATTCCAGAATGTGTAAAACCTTTAATAAAAGATAGCTTTTATACTGATTCAAATGAATGAATATGATACTGGGGATTGAGGGAGCACTTTATACGGAGCATTGTTCGCACTGGATCTGGCTGAAAAAACAGTTGACGGCGGCGGCCTTGTGTGATATAGTCGAATGGCAAGATAGATCTGAGGTCTTTTTTTTATGCTTAAAATTGAGCTGTTACATTGCAGCATAAAAAAGACCCGGCATACGACCTCATACCGTCCGGTGGCGGCGGGATTTTGAGGGAGTGCATGGAGACCGCGCCTGCGCCCGTCCACAGAGGAACGGGAAGGGCACGAACAATAAGAGCACGCACGGAGGTGGAAAAATGCGTACAAGAATTACACTGGCATGTACCGAATGCAAACAGCGCAACTATAACACAACCAAGGATAAGAAGGCGCATCCTGACAGAATGGAGACCAAGAAATACTGCAGATTCTGCAAGAAGCACACAACGCATAAAGAGACGAAATAATTGCTGCGCTGCTTTTGAAAGGAGTCTGCGTATGTCAAACGAAGAAAAGGCGTCCAGGACGCCCCGGGCACCGAAGGTAAAGTTTTTTGCCGGTGTCAAAGCTGAATTTCAGAAAATCATCTGGCCGGACAAGAATACCCTGTTAAAGCAGTCGGTGGCTGTGGTGATTGCCTCTATCGTGATGGGCGTGATCATCGCTTGTATCGACATCATCGCGCAGTACGGCGTCAATTTCCTGACAAAGTAAAAGGAGATTCCCATGGCAGAAGCAAAATGGTATGTAGCCCATACCTATTCCGGATATGAGAACAAGGTCAAGGCCGACCTGGAAAAAACCATCGAGAACCGCCATTTGCAGGACGAGATCCTGGAGGTCCGCGTCCCGCTGCAGGAAGTGGTCGAGATGAAGAACGGAGCGAAAAAGACCGTTCAGAAAAAGCTTTTCCCCGGCTATGTCCTTGTCAATATGGTGATGAATGACGATACCTGGTATGTGGTCCGCAACACGAGAGGCGTGACCGGCTTTGTCGGGCCGGGAAGCAAGCCTGTTCCGTTGACGGAGGCGGAGATGAAGCCCCTTGGCATCAAGGCGGAGAACGTCTCCATCGACTTTGCGGAGGGCGATACGATCGTCGTTGTGGCGGGCGCATGGAAGGATACCGTCGGCGCCGTGACCAAGATTGATTACAACAAACAGACTGCGACAATCAATGTGGAGCTCTTCGGCAGGGATACCCCTGTGGAGATCAGCTTCGCGGAGGTGCGCAAGCTTCAGTAGGCGACGCTTGTAGGGGAGCGATCCCCTGAGCAGTGGAAGCAGCGACCCGCAATCGGCGGGAGGATGCGCTGCGCCATACCACAATATATTTAGGAGGTGCCAAACATGGCAAAGAAAGTTACCGGTTACATTAAGTTACAGATCCCTGCTGGCAAGGCAACACCGGCTCCCCCGGTAGGTCCCGCGCTTGGTCAGCACGGTGTAAACATTGTTGAGTTTACCAAGCAGTTCAACGCAAGGACAGCCGACAAGGGCGATGTTATCATCCCTGTCGTCATCACCGTTTATGCGGACAGAAGCTTCAGCTTCATTACCAAGACTCCGCCCGCTGCCGTATTGCTGAAGAAGGCGTGCAACTTAAAGACTGCTTCCGCAGTGCCCAATAAGACAAAGGTAGCTACGATTTCCAAGGACAAGGTCCGCGAGATCGCAGAGCTGAAAATGCCTGACTTAAACGCTGCGAGCATCGAGTCCGCGATGAGCATGATCGCCGGAACGGCAAGAAGCATGGGTATTGTTGTAGAGGACTGAACGAATAGAACTGGGAGTAATGCATAAGAGGCATTACGTTAACAACCAATGGAGGTAATGAACATGAAACATGGAAAGAAATACGGCGAAGCCGCTAAGCTGGTGGACCGCGCAGCACAGTATGATCCCGCGGAAGCGATCAGCCTGGTAAAGAAGACCGCTACCGCTAAATTCGATGAGACCGTTGAGGTCCATATCCGCACCGGATGTGACGGACGTCACGCAGAGCAGCAGATCCGCGGCGCGGTTGTCCTGCCGAACGGAACGGGTAAGACCGTGAAGGTTCTGGTATTTGCAAAGGGCGCGAAGCTGGACGAGGCTCAGGCTGCAGGCGCTGACTTTGTGGGCGGCGACGAGCTGATCCCCAGGATCCAGAATGAGGGCTGGCTTGATTTCGATGTGGTTGTTGCAACCCCCGATATGATGGGCGTTGTAGGCCGTCTTGGTAAGGTGCTGGGCCCCAAGGGCTTAATGCCAAACCCCAAGGCAGGCACGGTTACGATGGACGTGACCAAGGCTGTGAATGATATCAAGGCCGGTAAGATTGAGTACAGACTGGATAAGTCCAACATCATCCATGTGCCGGTCGGCAAGGCTTCCTTCACCGAGGAGGCGCTGGCTGAAAACTACAAGGCGCTGATGGATGCGATCATGAAGGCGAAGCCCAGCGCACTGAAGGGCCAGTATTTAAAGAGCATCACCCTGGCGTCCACCATGGGCCCCGGTGTGAAGGTTTCCACCGCAAAATACTGCTAAGCAGTCACATAGAAAAGAGAGATCCCCGTACCGTGAAGGTATGGGGATTTTTTTGTGCGATACGCCCTGCAAGCGGCTGCCGTGCTTGCACAGGCAGCCATTTGCAGGGCAAACGGACAGCGAACAGCTTTGCTGTGAGCTGGCCGTGGTATCGCGGCGGATAGGGGAAGAAAATCTTTCCCTATCCGATCTTGCATCATGTGTATATATGTGCTAATATGTGGAATAGATTGTAAATACACAAATATCATGTGGAAATGCGAGGAAAAAGTAATGTTTGCGGTGGAGAGACAGCAAATGATTGCGGAACAGATCCGGGGAAAAGGAGCCGTCCGCATCAGCGAGCTTGTGGAGCAGTTCGGCGTGTCCGTTGAGACAATACGAAGGGATCTTCTGGAGCTGGAGAAGGGAGGCCAGCTTCGCCGGGTTCACGGCGGCGCCGTCGGCCCTGTTCAGAGCGGGCAGTACAGCACGCTTCCGGAGCGCCGGGAGGAGAATGCTTCCGGGAAAAGTGAGCTGGCGAGGTATGCGACAGAGCTTCTTGATGAGGGCGACAGCGTATTTATCGACTGCGGAAGCACGGCGGCCGTTTTTGCGGAGCAGCTGGCGCGGCAGTTTGCGCGGCTGACGGTGATCACCAACTCTCTGGATGTCTTTGAGCGGCTTCGGGACAGGGAGGGCTTTGAGCTGTATCTGTGCAGCGGCGTTTACCTGCGCGGCGAGAATGCCTTCTGCGGTTCCTGGGCGGTGGAACGGGTGAGATGTTTTCATGCGGGAACAGCCTTTATCTGCCCGTCGGGGATTTCTCTGGAATACGGTGTGATGGATTATGACAGGGAGCTTTATCATGTGCAGCGGGCCATGATGGAGTGCGCGGACAGGACCGTTTTTTTGGCGGACAGCGGGAAATTTGAAAAGAGCGCGCTGCTAAAGCTGGCGGATGTGAAGCCGGGCTGTACCCTGGTGACGGACGCGGGGCTGAGCGATGAGATCCGCGACCTTTACCGGGAAAATGGGATCCGTATCGCGGAGGGAAGAAAATGAAGCGGGAGGCAGGATTTTATTACAGGCTGCTGGTGGGAATGTGCATCGCTGCCTATTTTGTGAGCTATATTTCCAGGATCAACTACGGGGCGGTGCTTTTGGAGATCGTCAGGACGGAGGGAATCAGCAAGGTGGACGCCTCCATGGCGGTGACGGGGAGCTTTATCACCTACGGTGCGGGCCAGCTGGTCAGCGGCTGGCTGGGGGACCGGCTGAAGCCGAGATATCTTCTGTTTTCGGGACTTTTGCTCTCGGCAGCGATGAACCTTTTCGTGCCGCTGTTTGCCAGCCCCGGCCTGATCCTGCTGTTCTGGTGCGTCAACGGCTTTGCCCAGGCGCTGATGTGGCCTCCCATGGTGCGGCTTTTGTCCGACTATCTGGAAAATGCGGCCTACAAAAAAAGCTGCGTCTATGTGACCTGGGGCTCCTCCCTGGGAACCATCGCAATTTATCTGGCGGCCCCGGCCTGCATTCTGTGGAAGGGCTGGAGAAGTCTGTTCTTCCTCTGCGCCGGGACCACACTCGCCTTCGCCTTCGTGTGGTTTTACGCGATTGTGGCGGTGGAACGGCACCTGCCGCTTTTGGAGGAGGGAGCATCCGCCGGAAAAACGGGATCGGCTTTGGGAAAAGCGGGCTCGGCGGCTGAAAAAGCGGGAGCAGTCCCGGGCGGTCTAAAAGACGGAAAAAGCGGACTTCCCCGGGGGGCGGCCCCGCTCCTGGCGGTGATCATGTGCGCGATCGTGATGCAGGGAATGCTGCGGGACGGAATCACCACCTGGATGCCCACCTATGTGTCGGAGGTGTTCGGACTGTCCAGCTCCGCTTCCATCCTGACCGGGGTAGCGCTGCCGCTGTTTGGCATGGCGAGCCTGCAGCTGACCTCCGTGTTAAACCGCAGGCTGATTTCCAACGAGCTCTGCTGCGCGGCTGCGGTCTTTTTCCCGGGCTTTGCGGCGGCTCTGCTTCTGGCCCTGTTCCCGGCAGGGAGCGCGGCGGTTTCCGTTCTTTTGACGGCGCTGATTACGGGCTGTATGTACGGCGTGAATGTGATTTTGGTCAGCATGATTCCACCCTATTTCCGGAAATACGGAAAGGTGAGCACGATTTCCGGGCTGCTCAATTCCTGCACCTATGTGGGCAGCGCTATTTCCAGCTACGGGATCGCCTGGGTGGCGGAAAAGAGCGGATGGGGAACGGTGATCGTGCTCTGGACGCTGGCCGCGCTGGCCGGCACGGTGCTGTGCGCGGCGGCCGGGAAGCGCTGGGGGAGATTTGAGCGGGGAGCGGAGAATAAAAAAGAAAAGACAGGAGGTTCCTATGAAAACATCTCTGGAATATTACGACATTTACCCGAAGGTTCTTCGGGTCGGTAAGCGGACTGCCATCACCATCCGTCCGCTGGGCGCCCATGTGGCGTTCCATTCGGAAGCGCAGTATCAGGTCAGGCTCGTCCCGATGAATGAGACGCTGCTGAATGTGACCGGGAAGCAATATGAGACGGCGCAGGCCGTCTGCAGCGAAGGTGCGCTGCAGTTTGAATTTTGTCCCCGGTCGGAGCAGCAGTACATTGTGCTTTTGCTGGAGAAAAAGCAGGGACAGGATTGGGAAAAAAAATGTGAGCTGCGGGTGTATGCGCTGGAGCCCGATTTTTTCAGTCTGCGTCCCTATCGGGGAGATATGCACTGCCATACCTGCCGGTCGGACGGGAAGGAGGCGCCGGCGATTGTGGCGGCGAATTACCGGAAGGCGGGGTTTGATTTTCTGTCCATAACGGATCATGGGCAGTACGCTCCGTCCATGGAGGCAATCCGGACATATGAAAAAATCCCCATGAGCTTTCAGCTGTTTCCGGGCGAGGAGGTGCATCCGCCCAAAAACAATACCCACACGGTACATTTTGGAGGAGAAAGCAGCGTAAACGAGCTGTTTTTGCAGGATCCGGAGCGCTATGAGCGGGAGGTGGACGAGCTGGAGGCATCGCTTGGGATTCCGGACGGACTGAATAAACGGGAATATGCTTCCCTGGTTTGGGTGTACCGGAAAATCCGGGAGGCGGGCGGCCTGGCAATCATGGCGCATCCCTGCTGGATCCAGGAGGAAGCTTACCATGTGCGCCGCGATATGTATCGGTATCTGTTAAAAACCCATCCCTTTGACGCGCTGGAGCTGACCTGCGGGCAGTCTCTGGAGGAAAATCAGCAGCAGATCAGCCTGTGGCAGCAGATGCGGGAGGAGGGAAATATCGTTCCCGTGGTGGGGAGCAGCGATTCCCATGGGACGGTCAATTCGGAATGGTTTGGTCTGTCCAAGATGATTGTTTTGGCAGAGGATTGCACAAAAAACAGTTTAATTGATGCGGTGAAAAAACGGCGGGTCGCTGTTTTGGAGCAATATCACGGTGAGGCGCTTCCGCGGGTGTATGGGGAAAACAGAACAGTGGAATTTGTACTGTTTTTGCTGACGGAATATATGCCGCTGCACGACGAGCTGTGCTTTGAGGAGGGCAGGCTGATGAAGGAATATGCCTGCGGCAGCCGGGAGGCCGGCGGGGAGCTGGCGCGGATTGGGCGGCGGACCCAGAAACTGACAGAAAAATATTGGGCAGAATAAGCTATAAAAAGGCCGGATCAGCCAGCAAGGCGCTGGGATCCGGCCTTTTTCGGCTAACAGTTCAGCCAGTCAGGAGTGACCGGCCAAAATCGTGCTCGCACGCATTTTGGCCGATTACTCCTGACTGAGGGAGCGCCCGATGATGAGCAAAGGTAGCTGCGAAGCGGCGGAAAGCGCGTTAGCGCGGCTTTGCGAATGGCGCGGGCTGAACTGTTACTTTTTCGGGCAGCGTTTGGAGGCAAAACAAGACCTTTGCATAAATCTGTTTTTTGCGGTAAAATAAAGCCATCATTTTCATCCGAAAAAAGAGAGGACATTAAATTGACAGAAATCAGAAAGCATTTTTCGAGGCTCGGCCTTGCCTATCTGGCCGGCTCCCTGATTATTTACGCGGTGCAGCTTGCGGCATTTTGGCTGCTGGACACGTTTGCGCCCGTCGCGGCGGAGGATCCCAATATCAGCTTTCTGGCGGGAATGCTGACCATGTACGCGGTTGCGATGCCGCTGATGGCGCTCCTGATCCGCAGGCTTCCGGCTGCCCCGGTGGCGTCCCGCCCCATGACGAAGGGGCAGGGGGTTACGGCATTTTTGATGTGCTATGGACTGATGTATGCAGGAAATCTTGCGGGACAGCTGGTGACTCTGCTGATTGGTCTGGCAAAGGGCAGCGATGTGGTCAATCCTGTCCTGGACACGGTGACGGGGCTGAATCTGTGGGTGACCTTCGCGGTGACCGTCCTGCTTGCCCCTGTGACGGAGGAATATTTGTTCCGCAAGCTGCTGGTGGAGCGGACGGTGCGATACGGGGAGGGAGTCGCGGTGCTCTGCTCCGGCCTGGTGTTCGGTCTGTTCCATGGGAATTTGAATCAGTTTGCCTACGCCTTTTTGCTCGGCCTGTTCCTGGCCTATCTGTATGTGAAAACCGGCAGGCTGCGCTACACGATCCTCATTCACATGGCGATCAATTTTGTGGGCTCCGTGCTGCCGCTCTGGCTGCTGGAAAAGACGGGATATTCTGAGATTATGGCGAGCCTGCAGTCTGCGGGGACGGAGAAAATGGCTCTTTTGATGGAAAATCTGCCGGGACTGACGATTTTTGGCAGCTATGCCTCGCTGGTTTTGCTGACGGCGGCGGCCGGGATCATTCTGCTGTTTGTGAGCCGCAGGAAATTCGTCTGCCGGCCCGGCGCGTCGGGCCTGTCGAAAAAGCAGCTTGCAGCGGCAGCGGCCGGCAGTCTGGGGATGATATTGTACGGCGTGTTCTGGATCGGTATGATGCTGGCGCAGGCGATTGGATAAGGAGTGAAGATGGCGGCAAAAAAACGAAAACACAGAAGCAGCGGCAGGATTTTTTGTTTGACGCTGATCCTGACGGTCGCGCTGGGCAGCGTAATCCTGCTGGGCGGCTGGGCGCTGGCAGGGGTCGGCAGCCCGGAGCTTGCGGCGGTGCGCCTGGAGAGCCAGCTGGTCGGCCTGATCGGCGAGGTGCAGGCCAGCGCAGGGAGCCAGGCGGGAGCGGACGGACAGCCGGGACAGACGCAGGGCAGGTACAGTGCGGTGCTGGCGGATGAGGAGCTGTGCCGGGAACAGCGGATTTACGCGAAGGAGACGGCGAGCGCGGAGGAGACGGCGATTGTGTTTGCCGGAGACATCCTGTTTGATGACCGGTACGCGATTATGGCAAAGATGAAGCAGAGGGGACAGGGGATCGAAGGCAGTATTTCTTCGGAGCTTCTGGACGTGATGCGGGGGGCGGATATTTTTATGGTGAACAACGAGTTTCCCTATACTGACCGGGGAACTCCCACGGAGGGAAAAAAGTTTACCTTCCGGGCAAGGCCGGAGTATGCCTCCTATTTATCGGACATGGGAGCGGACATTGTTTCCCTGGCAAACAATCATGCCTACGACTACGGCGAGGTGTCGCTGACGGACAGTATCGATACGTTAAATGGGATCGGGATGCCCTTTGTGGGGGCAGGACGGAACCTGGAGGAGGCCGTAAAGCCGGTTTATTTTATCGCAAACGATCAGAAAATCGCGTTTATTTCCGCGACGCAGATCGAGCGCAGCGATCATCCGGATACGAAGGGAGCCACGGAGACCTCGCCCGGCGTGTTCCGGTGTTGGAACGTGGACAGGCTTTTGGAGGTGGTTGCGAACGCGAAGCAGGTCAGCGACTATGTGATTGTATACATTCATTGGGGCACAGAGTCCACGGACAAGCTGGACTGGGCCCAGAAGGAACAGGCCCCCAAAATTGCGGAGGCCGGGGCGGACCTGATCATCGGGGATCATCCCCATGTACTGCAGGAGATCGGCTATTGCGGCGATACGCCCGTGTTTTACAGTCTGGGCAATTATCTGTTTAATTCCAGGGCGCAGGACACCTGCCTGGTGAAGCTTGTGCTGGATGCAGAGGGAGAAAAGAGCCTGCAGTTTATTCCGGCAAGACAGGAGGACTGCAGTGTGACCATGCTCCACGGAGCGGAAAAAGAGCGGGTGCTTGCCTATATGAGAAGCATTTCGTCCGGCGTGAGTATTGACGCGGACGGATTTGTGAATAAACAATAACTTTGCGATACAGGAGGAACAACGTTATGCTGTGGCAGGAAAACAACAAGCTGTTCAGACGTTTTGACAGGGAGCTGCTTTGTATCGAGGGCTGGGGAGACGGCCTGCGGGTGCGGGCCTGCAGAAAAGGAGGCCTGGAGCAGACCAATTACGGGCTGGTACACGGAGAGGGGCATCCGGCGCAGATTGAGATTGAGGGCGACCGGGCAAGCATCACAAACGGCAGGATCCGGTGCGAGGTGCTTTCCACCGGTAAGCTGCGGTTTTTGAATCAAAGGGGCGAGCTGATCCTGGAGGAGCATGACCGCAATCGGTTCCGCAAGGACGAGGAGGGCTTTAACAGCGCGCTGGAGATTTGCCCCCGCACCTTTGTGCCGATCCGGGGAACGGATCATTACAAGCTGCAGGTGCGCTTTGAGGCGCAGCAGGAGCGCATTTACGGCATGGGCCAGTACCAGCAGGAAAATCTGAATTTGAAGGGCTGTATCGTGGAGCTGGCCCAGAGAAATTCCCAGGTCAGCGTGCCCTTTGCCCTGTCCAGCGCGGGCTACGGTCTGTTCTGGAACAATCCGGCCATTGGGCGGGTTATTTTCGGCAGCAATCTGACGGAATGGGAGGCACAGTCTACCAGACAGCTGGATTACTGGATCTGCGCCGGAGATACGCCGGCACAGATTGAGGAGGCCTTTGCGGATGTGGCGGGCAAGGCGCCGATGATGCCGGACTACGGCACCGGCTTTTGGCAGTGCAAGCTGCGTTATCAGACACAGGAGGAGCTGATGGAGGTGGCGCGGGAGTATAAGCGCCGCAACCTGCCGGTCTCCGTCATCGTCATCGACTATTTCCATTGGCCTCACCAGGGAGACTGGTGCTTTGACCCGCAGTATTGGCCTGATCCGGTCGGTATGGTGAAGGAATTAAAGGCAATGGGCATGGAGCTGATGGTGTCCGTATGGCCTACCGTGGATGAGGACAGTGTCAATTACCGGGAAATGCAGGAACTGGGCTATCTGACGGCCTCCGAGGCGGGCAACCGGATGAGCCATCTGGGACGAACCTGCTTTGTGGATATGACCAATCCCCGGGCCAGAGCTTATGTGTGGGAGAAGCTCAGGGAAAACTATTATAAATATGGTATCCGGATTTTCTGGCTGGATGAGGCGGAGCCGGAATACACCAAATATGAGTACGATAATTACCGCTATGAGCTGGGCGCGGATCTGGAGGTGGGCAATCTTTATCCCAGAGAATACGCGCGCATGGCGTACGAGGGTATGGAAGCGGAGGGCCAGACGAACATTCTGAACCTGATCCGCAGCGCCTGGGCAGGCAGCCAGCGCTTCGGCGCTTTAGTATGGAGCGGAGATATCGATTCCAGCTTCCGTTCCCTGCGCAGTCAGTTTGCGGCGGGCTTAAATATCGGTATGGCCGGGATTCCCTGGTGGACGACGGATATCGGCGGTTTCCACGGCGGAAATATCCACGATCCGGCGTTTATCGAATGCCTGATCCGCTGGTTTGAGTACGGTACCTTCTGCCCGGTGATGCGTCTGCATGGCGACCGGGAGCCCCATAAGGCGCCCATCGGCACAAGCGGCGGCGGTTCCACGCCCAGCGGTGCGGAAAATGAGGTATGGACCTACGGACCGGAGGCCTATGAGATTTTCAAGGCTCATATCCTGCTGCGGGAGAAGCTGCGTCCCTATGTGACGGAGGCGATGAAGCAGGCCCACGAAAAAGGCACGCCGGTCATTCGTACCCTGTTCTACAATTTCCCGGAGGATCCGGTCTGCTGGGAGACGGAGGACGAATTTTTCCTGGGAGACGATATCCTGGTTTGCCCGATTCTGCATGAAAACAGACGGAGCCGGAAGGTATACCTGCCTGTAGGCTGCCGCTGGAGAGATATCCGCAGCGGCGCAGTGCTCGAGGGAGGCCAGAGCCTGGAGGCGGACGCGCCCATCGAGAGCATCCCGGTGTATGTGCGGGAAGGGAAACTGACGGAGATCCGGCTGTGACGGCGCGGACGATAGGGAGTTGAAGATTGCGGGAGAATATATGGAAACGGGAATCAAGCAAAAGGTGCTGGATGAAATCAAAGCGTTGGCACGCAAATACCATATTCAGAGAGTCATCCTGTTTGGTTCCCGTGCCAGGGGAGACTTTCACAGAACCAGCGATATTGATCTGGCAGTCCTCGGAGGGGATGTGAATCGTTTTGCACTGGATGTCGAGGAAGAAACAGATACTCTTTTAATGTTTGACATTGTGGATCTGGGCAGATCGGTGCAGGAGGAATTGAGGGAAGCCATCGAGAAGGAGGGGAAGGTCCTGTATGAAGGATATTTTTTCCTATTCAGAACCTTATGATAACGTGGTGCTGACAGGGCTGGTGGGATTGTATGAAATCACCTTCGCGCCGGGATGATTCAGGATGAGGAATTGTGGCTGTCTGCGCTGCGGGAGAGGAATAATGTGGTGCATTCGTACAACAGAAACGTGGCGACGGAAATTGTTCTCCTGGCGAAAGGACAGTTTTATCAGATGTTTTGCGATTTGAAAAAGGAAGTGGACGGGCATTGGGTATAAAGAAATAGGTCAAAATTCCCTCAAAAAACAGTTGCACAACGGAAAAATCCATGCTACAATAGGTAACGGTCTTTTTGGAAGGAGGTCGGTCAGAAGGCCTTAAAAGTGCGTTCTGATCAGGATTCTTGCCGGATTCCGCGCCGCGGAGGACGGTAGAAATGGAGGTTAAGATGAAAGTAAGAGCATCCGTAAAACCGATTTGCGAAAAGTGCAAAGTCATCAAGAGGAAGGGATCGATCAGAATCATCTGCGAGAATCCCAAACACAAGCAGAGACAGGGTTGAGTTTCACTTTCTATATTAATATAGAAGGAAGCGGTTTACCCCGTCGCAAGTAAGACGGCTGGCAGCGGATTGTTACTAAGGTCCGCTTGAAAATAATTGAACGTAGTAGAGCTCATTTATTACGGGAGATTACTTTTTGATACCGAAAAGAGGCTTCCGGGAACGGAGGTCGGAGCGGCTGTGCGAGGAAGCAAAGCGTGTAAAGCACATCGCGTCCGCATGGGAAACCATGAGAGAGTATCGGAAAGACCGGCTTGCCGGTTGGGTACATGGTACCCCAGTCAATTAGTAACTATTTTATAAGGAGTGCACAGAAAAGCTTATTCTGTGCTCATTGTGCGTGTAAGCCTTACGCACAACCAGAATGGAGGAAATGTAAATGGCTCGTATTGCAGGTATTGACTTACCCAGAGAGAAGCGCGTCGAGATCGGCCTGACCTACATTTACGGCATCGGCCGCCCCAGCGCAACAAAGATTCTGGCGCAGGCAGGTGTAAATCCCGACACCCGCTGCAGAGATTTGACCGACGATGAGGTTAAGAAGATCAGCGAAGTGATCGACGAGACCATGACGGTAGAAGGCGATCTGAGAAGAGAAATCGCTCTGAACATCAAGAGACTGCAGGAAATCGGCTGCTACAGAGGCATCCGTCACCGTAAGGGTCTGCCGGTTCGCGGTCAGAAGACCAAGACCAACGCGAGAACGAGAAAAGGTCCTAAGAGAACTGTTGCAAACAAGAAAAAATAATTCAAACATGGGAAAGTAGGTTAGTTTAAATGGCAAACAAGAAAGTTACCAAAAAAGTGACAAAGAAGCGTGTCAAGAAAAACGTTGAACACGGACAGGCACACATTCAGTCTTCCTTCAACAACACAATCGTGACGTTGACCGATGCTGAAGGGAATGCTTTAAGCTGGGCATCCGCCGGCGGTCTGGGCTTTAAGGGTTCAAGGAAATCTACTCCGTATGCAGCGCAGATGGCTGCAGAGACAGCTACCAAGGCAGCTTTAATCCATGGATTAAAGACCGTAGATGTTTTTGTAAAGGGACCGGGTTCAGGCCGTGAGGCTGCAATCCGCGCGCTGTCCGCATGCGGTCTGGATGTAGTCAGCATCAAGGATGTGACTCCCGTTCCGCACAACGGCTGCCGTCCGCCCAAGCGCCGCCGCGTTTAATCGCTGCGCGCCCTTTGGGACGCTGCATATTCCCGCGATTGGAATATGGATGAATCATTGGAAGAAGACATCGCAGCCGCCTGCGGCTGTGCCATGCTGTAAACAATCATTGGAGGATTAGAAAATGGCAGTAAACAGAGTTCCTGTTTTAAAAAGATGCAGAGCGCTTGGCTTAGAGCCCGCGTACTTAGGCTATGACAAGAAGTCCAACAGAACCGCAAAGGCGGGCAAGAAGATGAGCGAGTACGGCCTGCAGCTTCGCGAGAAGCAGAAGGCAAAGTTCATCTACGGCGTTCTGGAGAGACCTTTCCGCAACTACTACGAGAAGGCTGACAGAATGAAGGGCATGACCGGTGAAAACCTGATGACCATGCTGGAGTCCAGACTGGACAGCGTTGTGTTCCGTATGGGCTTTGCGAGAACCAGAAGAGAGGCAAGACAGGTTGTAGGCCACAAGCATGTTCTGGTAAACGGCAAGTGCGTAAACATTCCTTCCTACCTGGTAAAGGCCGGCGATGTGATCGAAGTGAAGGAAAGCGCTAAGACCATGCAGAGATACAAGGATATCCTCGAGGTAACGGCAGGGAGACTTACCCCCGAATGGATGGATGTTGAGAAAGAGGCATTCAAGGGAACTGTGAAGCAGCTTCCTACGCGGGACATGATCGATGTTCCCGTGAACGAGATGCTTATCGTCGAGTTGTACTCCAAATAATGAAGTTGACTGTCCATCTCAGATTGTTCGTAAAGGAGGGTATCTGCAGTGTTTGATTTTGAAAGACCCAATATTGAGGTTGCCGAGATTTCTGAAGATAAGAAGTATGGCAAGTTCGTGGTGGAGCCTCTGGAAAGAGGTTATGGAATTACCCTGGGCAATTCGCTGAGAAGAATTATGCTGTCCTCCTTACCCGGAGCTGCAGTCAGCCAGGTGAAAATCGAGGGCGTGCTGCACGAGTTCAGCTCGATTCCCGGCGTCAAGGAAGACGTGACTGAGATCATCATGAATATCAAGAGTCTTGCGATCAAGAACAACAGCGAGACAAACGAGCCCAAGACCGCGTATATCGAGTTCGAGGGCGAGGGAGTTGTGCATGCTTCCGATATTCAGGTGGATCAGGACATTGAAATCCTCAATCCGGATCTGGTGATCGCTACATTGAGCGGCGGCAAAGACTGCAAGCTGTACATGGAGCTGACCATTACCAGAGGCAGAGGGTATGTGAGCGCTGACAAAAATAAGAGCGAAGAGCTGCCGATCGGTGTGATCGCTGTGGATTCCATCTACACCCCTGTTGAAAGGGTGAACATGACCGTACAGAATACCCGTGTCGGACAGGTGACCGATTACGACAAGCTTACGCTGGACGTTTACACGAACGGCACTCTTGCTCCGGATGAGGCGGTCAGCCTCGCTGCCAAGGTACTCAGCGAGCATTTAAGCCTGTTCATCGATCTTTCCGAGAATGCCAAGACCGCTGAGGTCATGGTGGAGAAGGAGGATGATGAGAAGGAGAAGGTTCTGGAGATGAGCATCGACGAGCTCGAGCTCTCCGTCCGCTCCTACAACTGCTTAAAGCGCGCAGGCATCAACACCGTGGAGGAGCTGATCAACAAGACGCCCGAGGATATGATGAAGGTCCGTAACCTGGGCCGCAAGTCCCTCGAGGAGGTACAGGCAAAGATCAGCGAGCTGGGCTTCCATTTCAGACCCAGCGAGGAGTAAAGCGGCAGTCCGGCATTCGGCTGTCCAAAAAGCTGTCTCCGGTAAGACCAAAGGGCGCGGAGTCAGGCGGGAAAAGGCAAAGCCTCTTTCCCGGCACATGATTGGCGTAAACAAGCATTCGGCCGGTAAGACCAAAGGGCGCGGCCGGGTGTACCAAGAATGAAAGGAAAATAAGACAATGGCAAAGTACAGAAAATTAGGAAGAACCTCCAATCAGAGAAAGGCCCTGCTGAGAAGCCAGGTAACCAGCCTGCTTTACAGAGGCAAGATTGTGACCACCGAGGCAAAGGCGAAGGAAATCCGCAAGATCGCTGAGGGAATTATCGCGATGGGCGTGAAGGAGAAGGATAACTTCGAGACTGTCACCGTTACCGCAAAGGTTGCCCGCAAGGACAAGGACGGCAAGAGAGTCAAGGAGGTAGTGGACGGCAAGAAGGTTACCGTTTACGACGAGGTTCAGAAGGAGATTAAGAAGGATATGCCTTCCAGACTCCATGCAAGACGCCAGATGCTCAAGGTTTTCTATCCTGTGACGGAGGTTCCCACCGCTGCTGCAGGCAGAAAGAAGGGCACCAAGAAGATCGACATGCCTGCGAAGGTATTTGACGAGATCGCTCCCAAGTACGCTGACCGCAAGGGCGGCTACACCAGAATCATCAAGCTGGGCCAGAGAAAGGGCGACGGCGCGATGGAGGTTGTTCTGGAGCTGATCTGATAGCCAACGGAATAGAGGGCCGCATATGCGGTATGCTGTTCGGAGGGCAAGCCATTCAGAAGAAATGGGGAGCCGGATAAGACGGTGGATTGAGATATCCGCCGGTTTTATCCGGCTCTTTTTTTGTATGGAATGTATGGAGGAGAAATCGGATGAAAAAGACATACGGGCTGACAGAGGGAAATATTTTGGGAACGCTGGTGCGCTTTGCCGTTCCCGTATTTTTTGCGCTGCTCCTGCAGGCGCTCTACGGAGGAGTGGATCTGCTGGTGGTGGGTCAATTCGGGGAGACGGCGGACGTCTCGGGCGTTTCTACCGGCAGCATGCTGCTGGCAACGGTGACGACGATTGTGACCGGGCTTTCCATGGGAATCACCATTCTGGTGGGGGAAAGAATCGGACGGGGAGAACCTGAGAAGGCGGGGGAGGCGATCGGCGGCGGAATTTGCCTGTTTGCCGTCTGCGGACTGGTTCTCACGGCAGTGCTTGTCCTGGCGGCAAACGGGCTGGCAGGGGCCATGCACGCGCCGCAGGAGGCCTTTGCACAGACCGCGGGATACATCCGCATCTGCGGCGCGGGCGCACTGTTTATTGTGGCCTATAACGTGCTGGGGGCGGTATTCCGCGGTCTCGGCGATTCCCGCACGCCGCTTTTGACGGTGGCGATCGCCTGCGTTGTCAACATCGTGGGAGATCTGGTGCTGGTAGCCGGCTTTCATATGGGTGCGGCCGGGGCAGCGCTGGCGACGGTGGCGGCGCAGGCGATCAGCGTAGTGATCTCTTTCCTCTTTATCCGCAAAAAAAAGCTCCCCTTCACGCTGTCCCGCAAGGATGTGCGTTTTCGCAGGGAGATTATTTTCAGGGAGCTGCGCCTGGGAACACCCGTGGCGCTGCAGGATTTTCTGGTGGGAATCTCTTTTCTGGTGATCCAGATGATCGTGAACGGCTTTGGCGTGACAGCCTCCGCCGGTATCGGCGTGGGGGAGAAGCTGTGCACCTTTTTGATGCTGGTGCCCTCGGCCTGCTCCCAGTCCATGTGCGCCTTTGTGGCCCAGAATATGGGCGCCGGGCATCCGGAGCGGGCAAAAAAAGCGCTCTACAGCGGTGTGTGTGCCGCCTTTGCCGTGGGCGTTCTGATGTGTCTTGGCGCATTTTTTCAGGGAGACCGGATGTCCGCCCTCTTTACCGGCGACGCAGCGGTGGTCGCAGCGGCGCACAGCTACCTGAAGGCCTACGGCATCGATTGTATGCTGACGCCGTTCCTGTTTTGCTTTATCGGCTATTTCAACGGCTGTGAAAAGACATTTTTCGTGATGATACAGGGGATTATCGGGGCGTTTCTCGTGCGGATCCCGGCGGTCTATCTGCTCAGCAAAATTCCGGGCGCGACGCTGTTCCGGATCGGCCTGGCTACGCCGGCCTCCAGTCTGGTACAGATTGCGCTGTGTCTGGGAATGTTTGCGTATCTGCAGAGGAAAGAGCGTTCCTGTTTAAAGTAGCCTGTGAAGGAAAGCAGCCTCAAACATTTGCTGTTTGAGGCTGTTTTCAACAGTCACTCAGACGATTCCCTCCAGGGAAACGGTTTCCTCGAAGCTTTCCCGGTCCGGCGCGTTGATCTGAGTGGTCCCGGCGTCGCCGTATTGATAGAGCTGATCCAGATATTCGATGACCGCCCGGATACGGGTGCGCAGCAGAAAGCCGCCGTTTATCGAGGCTGCCATCAGTTCTTCCGTGGAAACCTGCGGCTGCCAGTCATAGGCTTTGCCGTGGAAATCGCGGATGCGGGTGAGGATTTCGGCAATTTCATCGTGCGTCAGCGGCAGAAGCTGCGGCGCCCGGGAAAGAGCGGAGAGCACGGATTTCATAGGCTCCTGATGGTCCGGAAAGTATTGGGCCAGGTTGTCGTATTCGTGCTTGCCCTCGATGACATCCTCGTCGTAGGAGGCGCTCAGGGCAAACAACGTGAAGGTGGATTCCAGCTCCTTCGGGGGCGTCAGAAAATATGCCATATTACGGTAGGCGTTCAGGCGGGATTTTTTCCCAAGGCGGCCGATCAGCTCGGTCTCGTCGAACAGAATCACCCAGCCGTTGTAGCCCATTTGGGTAAACAGATGGCTTAAGAAGGCAAAATAGTCTCCGCAGTTTTTTGTCTTGCTGAAGGGAGCACTCAGCTTGGCGGGTTGGTTGAAAATGCGCCGGTAGATCTTTTTCAACGCTCCCACCGCGATAAAGTCGCCCTCCAGATCGCCCATCAGCTGA
This sequence comes from Eubacteriales bacterium, assembly GCA_030524455.1. Taxonomy (GTDB): domain Bacteria; phylum Bacillota; class Clostridia; order Lachnospirales; family Lachnospiraceae; genus Gallintestinimicrobium. Next base: position 17,739 of record JAUNGT010000045.1, read on the forward strand.
AATTTCTCGTCTGCCTCTTCCGTGGAAAAGTAGGAGCGCAGAAGGAAATAGAGCTTGTCTGTCTCCAGTTGCTTGGCGGAGTACATCAGCATTTCGGAGCCAAGGGGGCTGTTGGCGGTGATTTTTTCGAGCTCCTGGGAGAAGCCGGGCTGTCTGCGCATCGGCAGATAGGTATTTCCGGCGATTTTCTGGTAAACCAGATGGAGCTTGTCCAGAGGCGTTTCCTTGCTGAGCGAAAGGCAGGATACGACCATATTCTGGGAATGTGCCATATTAAAAACCGTATTGAGAAGGTGGGTTTTTCCCTCGCCATATTTGCCGGAAATGATCAGACCGGAGGATTTGCCGTCGGAGGTCTGATTCAGACGTTCGGAAAGCTCCTTCATAATTTGGGGCCGTGCCTCCGAAAAGCAGCGGCCCACGGCTCTGGAGGGGATGCCGGAGCGAAGCGCTTCGATGATGTGTCTTGCCTCCATATCAAACATGGCTGTTACCTCCTGTGAGTGTAGTGCGGACAAGGCCGGGAATGCCGACGGCGCTGGTCTTTGACTGGGAGAGAATCGCAGCTGCCTGCTCCGGTGTGAGCGCATGGGGCTGCCAGGGAGTCTGTGCGGTCAGCTCCCGGCAAAGCTGCTCTGACAGATGTATGAGCTCTTCCACGCCGTATTCCTGGACAGCCAGACGATCCAGGTCCACAATATCGGAAAAACGGTTGAAGCGCTGTCCGGTCACTTCGTTCTGAATTCGCATCCAGAGTGCCTGATAGGACTTGACACCGCATTTTTCGTCGTCGATCAGGGCGCGGTCAAAGGCAAAAACAAACATGATATGATTCATATTGTCGATGTCGTCTACCATCTGCCGGATGCTCTCGTAGGTATCCTCCCGCTTGACCTTCGTGTAGTGCAGTTCGCTGTCCGCAGAGCGGTTTAGCAGGATTTCCAGATCGTCCACCGCGACAAAAAGGCCGGAGAAGCCGCCCAGATGGACAATCTCAGCCAGAGAGCGAAGCATGTGGCGCGCGTTGTATTTGGTGATTCGGCTGGGCGACATACCGAAGGCCCGCAGGAGAGCGAGCTTAACGGTACGGTCGCCGGAAAGCCATGAGAGCAAAAGCTCCTGGTTTTGGCGCTCCAGTACGGGATGGCCCAGAATGGCGCCGGTCAGCATGCTGCAGGCCAGGGCAAAGTTGTTGTCAAGAACCGGATTATCCAGAAAAAGAAGCTTTAGCTGGGTCCTGAGCTCCCGTTTTGTGATCGCATCGCCCATACCGATCTGGGAGAGGTAATCCATAAAGCTCATGCCGTCCGGAATATCCTGCGGCCGGTAGCCCATATTTTCGATGACACGCTTGCTGCAGCCCTCCAGGCAGGGAAGAATATCGCATTGCCGGAAGATTTCCGCATAAAGCTCCTTGAAATCATGAAGCCAGATGTCCCTGGCGGAAAAGGAGACGGTGCGGTAGTTTTCCTGTCGGGCAATCCGGCAGATGCTGTTCAGAAAAAAGGTTTTTCCGCTGCCGGGACGTCCGGTGACAAACTTAAGCTTGCTGCCGCCGGCGGGGATATATTCCTGCAGATATTTTTCTTTCCAGAAACCGGTCAGAAAATCAAGGCCCCGACCCTCCCCGGGGGCAGTATTTTTTTCACAGATATTCATAGGAACAGCTCCTTTCCGGCAAGCTTACTGCGCCGGATAAAAACAGATGGTCACCAGGTATTGCTCTTTGCCGTACTGATCGAGGATACGGATCGCCTTGCCGATATCGCGGCTGGAGCCGAACTGGAAGCGGCGTCCCGATTTGGTTTCCTCCCGGCCGGAAATATAGAGGCGGGCCAGATCAAAGGCGAAGGCGTTGGCGTCGTAATCCCGGCGGTAGCGGCTCATGGGAGCAAGAAGCTTGTAGAGGCTGGTCAGATACAGGTCGCTGCCGGGCTTTTTGCCGTTTTTCAAAATGCCGAGGTCATAGGCTGCGCACAGCTCGTCGGCAAAGGAGGAATCATTGAAGGAGGCCTTGTTGAGCTTGTCCTGCCCGGCTTTGATCAGGCCGGACAACGCCCGGGGACGGATACCTGTGAGTTTTTTGCGGTTCTGGTAAACATCCTGATTTTCTGCGTCAATACGGATTCTGTAGGGGAACATCTCATAGACAGGAAATTCGCCCTTTACATCAATTTGATCCTGGGCGCAGCATTCCAGCAGCTGGGCGGCAAAATCGCCGCTTTCAAAGTAAGCTTTGGAATCAAAGCTTCCGACCGCCTCCCGAAGACTCTCCGTTAACTGTGTCTGTGCACGGCAGATATCGGAGAGGGCGGACAACTCCTTTTCCAGATTTTTAAGGTCTCCGGCTTCTGTCTGTTTTTCGATCGCCCGGTAAGATTTCTGAGCGGCGTTTAACCGGTCCCGGAAATCCTTTTCCAGGCCTTTTAATTGGGCATAGAGCTCCTCGTAATTCATGGCATGATCCTCCGTAGTTGACTTTTCAAAATTCTTCCTTTACTATACAGGAAAACGTGTTCGCATTCAAGACGGGAAGAAGAGATTATGGCAGATAAATTATATCTCTGGCAGGAGGAATGCCTGGAAAGCTGGTTTGCCCATGGCTCAAGGGGATGTGTGGGAGCCGTTACGGGGGCGGGAAAAACGGTGCTTGCCCTTTTTGCGGCGGCGGAGCTGGAAAAGAGATGCTCCCGCCCGCTCCGGGTGAAGGTGGTGACGCCGACAGTCGCGATCATGAGGCAGTGGAGCGGCGCGCTGCAGGCCTTTCTGAATCAGAGAGGACAGGATGGCGCCGGGGAGGTGGGCTGTCAGTATGGCGGCTTCCGGCAGACAGGGCGCCGGTATACGGTCTATGTGATTAATTCTGCCCGGCATACCCTGGCACAACAGATTCGCATGGAACTGGAGCAGGGCTACGAGGTGCTCCTGATTGCGGACGAGTGTCATCATTACGGAAGCAGGGAAAACAGGCGTATTTTTGAATTTTGGCCGTTGCCTGAGCTGTATCGCGCAAGATTTCATGCGCTTGGACTGTCGGCTACGCCGGAGGGAGATATGCACGGCGGAGAGTCTTGGGCGCTGGGAACGGAGATTTACCGTTACGGCTTTGAGCTGGCGCTGGAGCAGCAGAGGGTATGTCCCTTTGCAGTGCTGCAGGTGGGGCTGTCCTTTTCCGCGGCAGAGTTGGAGCGGTATACGGAATATACGGAGCAGATGTCCGGCCTGTTGGCCCGGCTCCTGAAAAGCTTTCAATATTTAAAGAAGCTGAGCGGAGGCGCTTTTTTTGCAGCGCTGAAGAGTCTGGCGGGGGAAGCGGAGGATTCGGAAGGCGGGGGAACTGCGAAGACATATTTGGAGCTTTCTTATCAGAGAAAGGCGCTGGTGTGTATGGCCTCTGCGCGGGCAGAATGTCTGAACAGGCTTCTGACGCAGCTGGATCCGGATGAAAGAATCCTGATTTTCTGTGAGAGGATCGAACAGGCGGAACAGGTTTATCAAAAGCTGGCGGGAGAATACGGCGGACGGCTGAGACGTTATCATTCCGGAATGGATAAAAGACAGAGAAGGGAGGCGCTGTGCAGTTTTCGGGACGGGGAGGCCCGAATCCTGATTTCCTGCAGGGCGCTGGATGAGGGAATCGATATCCCGGGCGCGACGGTTGGCATTGTGCTTTCCGGGGCTTCCGTGCAGCGGCAGCGAATCCAGCGGCTGGGGAGAATTCTGCGGACCGCGCCGGGCAAGGAAAGAGCTGCGCTGTACTATTTTTATGTGAAGGAATCGGCGGAGGAGCCCTCCTATCTGGAGCTGGGAGAGACGGGCCAAACGGCGAGCCTTTTCTTTGATACGTCGGACGCTGCCTTTTCCTGCTCAGCCTACGAGGACGCGGCGATGAGAGAGCTTGACGCGATCCGCAGGAGGCTTCGGTCTGCAGCTTTTCCGGAGGAGCAGCGGGAAAAAATCCTTCGGGAGGCTCGACTCTGTTTTCTGGAAGGAATCGCGAGGCCGGACTGGCTGACCTCGCGCGCCTATTGTCAGGCAAGGCGCAGGGAGGCGAAAAATACGCATGAACAAAACTATTGGCGCTGTATGGAACGGCTATGCCGGTGATTTTTCCAGCAGGAGATATTCCCTGCGGTAGACAATCCGGCAGCCGGACAGCTCCTTTTCATATTTCTCATAGGTGGCCGGATCGACGATCAGCAGGGTGCCTGCGGGAGCCTGCAGAAACGCGTCCACGCCGCCGTCCGTGCAGTGAAGGTCGCCGGAGAGCTCGGCCATCAGCAGGCCGGCCTGCTCCCAGTCATAGGCGGCCTTGTATTCGTTATCGTTTTTCTCCACAAAGATTTCCCTTCCGTGAAGCGAAGGATTCTGTTCCATGGCGATTTTGATATCCTGCTGGAAGCCGGAGGTTTCCAGACTGTTGATTTTCTGAACGGTGGTTTTGTCATAGTGCAGGGCAGCCAGGGCCGGCAGCAGAAAGACAGCGGCAAACAGAAGCCGTCCGCGGAGGGATGGAGCACAGGCGCTTCGGCATTTTTGCACGGTGATGGAGGCAGCGGCGCACAGGCCCGGGAAAACCGGATAAACGTACCAGTAATAGTAGGTGTGCGACAGACTGAATACCACCAGGGGGACGAGGATCCAGAGCAGCAGTCCCCAGAAGGCCGGCGTCAGGGCGCTGTCCGCTGTCCGGGCGCCGATCGCTGTCCGGCGGCGCAGAAGCAGCAACGTCAGCACGCCGGCAGCCAGCGTTGCGGTCATCACGAGCACCGCCCGGCTGTGGAGCAGATAGTTGAGAAAGAAAAGATAATCCGGGTTGGAGCTTTCCGACCAGGAGATCCGCTGGGTCACATCCACGCCGAACATCTGCCCCAGAAAGGCCATACCGTCATAGCGGTAGCGGACGGCGGCCCACAGGGCGACCGGTCCCAGGGCGCAGGCCAGAAAGAGCAGCCAGTCACGGAGGCGCAGCCGGCGGATCAGTCCGGTGACGATCAGGAACAGGCCGCCGATGGGCAGCAGCACGAAGGCGTGCCAGCTTTTGGAAAGAAAGCAGAGGGCAAACATCAGTCCGCACAGATAGAGCAGGTGGACATGGCGCACGCTTTCCAGCAGGCACAGGCAGCCGATTGTGAAAAAGAGCAGGTAAACGGCATCCGCATCCGCGTTGCGGGCGGCGTGGCGGTAAAAAAGATCGCGGAAGGTCAAAAACAGCAGCATGGAGCTTAAGGCCGCCGTTTTGCCGTAGCGGCGCAGCAGATAGCTCGCAAGAACCAAAAAAGTGAGCAGCATGGACAGCGCGGAGTAAAAACGCATGCCGAATACGCCCACGCCGAACAGCTTAAAGCCCAGGAGAATGCCCCAGTAGCTTAGGGGCGGCTTCAGGTTGAAATAGTCGTTTTGATAGTTGTAGGTATTGACGATGTAGTTGTGGCTTTTGAGCATTTCGTAGGCGTTGACCCCATGGCGCGCCTCGTCCCAGTGCTGGATCAGATCTACATCCAGCCGGGCAAAACAGACGTAGGCGCACAGCGCAGTGAGGATCAGATACAGGGCGTAAACGCCGTATTTGGATAAAAAGGCTACAGGCTTGTTTTGTTTCATGGATAAACTGGTACCTCCGGCAAAATCAGAACTTCATTCATTATAGGAAAAAGCGGGTAAAATGTCCAGTAGAATACAAATAAGACGGAATATCCTTCATTGGATATCCCGCCGTATCGTGAAAGCTTAAAAATGTCTGAATGTGTTCCGGTGTCAACAAGGGTAAGTGTGAGAATATCGTTTTCAATCAAATAGACCAGAAGCCAATCCGGTTTAATGTGACATTCACGGAAACCTTTAAATTTGCCGCTTAATTCGTGATCCCGGTATTTCGCATCGAGTTGTTTGCCCTGACGAAGCGTATCAACAACAGTGTCAAGAAGCGAAAGATCCAGACCGCGTTTTTTCATGAGTTTATAGCTTTTTTTATAAGCGGTAGTGAATTTTACGGAATACACTTATTCTTCCAGAGCCTTTCGCAATTCGTCCATGCTGGTATATCCCCTGACGTCAGGATCACGGGAAATGCGTTTGGCTTCCTCCATGGCATCAAGCGTGCGCTGGCTGTAACGGGGCATTTCAACACTAAAAGGAAGGCCGCCTCTGAGAACACACTGATGGAGGAAAAGGTTAACTGCACCGGACATATCCAAGCCAAGGTCATTAAATAAATCCGTGGCTTGCTTTTTAATGTCGGCATCGATTCTGATTTGAGTAGGTGCTGTAGTCATAAGATCACCGCCTTTC
>JAUNGT010000046.1 GCA_030524455.1 Eubacteriales bacterium
CCTCCCACATAGAACAGCGGCAGGCCGTAGATCATATACCGGGACAGGCACATGATCAGCAGGGAGGTGGCGTACACGTTGGCGGCCACCGCCAGCAGCGAGAAGGCGCCGAAGCGCACCGCCAGGGAGGCCGGATTTTTCCGCCGGGTATAAAAAAGCAGGGCGATGTAGCCCAGGTAGGCCGCCAGGGCGTACCAGTTCAGCACAGGATGGACCACCGCCACGGAGCGGATCAGGCCGCAGGCGGACAGCGCCAGATAGTCGTAGAGCCAGCGGCCAAACACCGCCGGGAGCAGCGCCCCCGTGATCCGGCCCGCGATCCGGTCGGATTCCACGTTTTCGGGGATGTACTCGGTAAAGCCCTGCCCATCGTGCACCAGACGCCAGGGCTCCTCGATGAAATCAAATTTCAGGGCGTCGTGCCATTTTTCCAGATGGGCGGCCCGGTTTAGGAAGCCCTCCGGCGAAAACCGCCAGTTCGCCCCCTGCTCCCAGGCCATATCATAGGACAGATAGAAAAATTCCCGGGCCGTCTCATCCTGAATCCGTTCCCCGTCCTCCCGGTCCGCCGCGTACAGCACATTCGCCAGAAGCCCCACGCCGCCGAAGGTATTGTTGATGAAAAAACCGTTGAAGGCCAGGTTGTAGCTTCTGACCAAAAGGCCGCGCGCCCCGAAGGCCAGCGCCACGCACAAAAGGCAGGCAAGCAGGCGCGCGCCGGTTTGCCGCAGGATGCGCCAAGGCCTGCCGGACAGGCTGCCCGACGGCCTGTCCGTCGCTTCGCCGGACGCTACTTTCCCGATGATAAGGGCGGACGCCGTCACAAACCACAAAAGAATGGCAAACATCATCTGCCCCCGCACCAGGGACAAAAAAAGCGCCAGCAAAAGCGACGACCAGGCCGCCCGCCGCGTCCGGTCGGCAAGCATTTTCAGGCACTGGGCCGTGAACAGATAAAACAGCGGCAGGCCCAATGCCTCGCTGACGATGCCGTTGGAGAGCACCAGACGGCTGGAGGCAAACACCGGGGTGATCACATGAGGCGCCAGCAAAAGCAGGCACACCGCCAGGTTCATCCACTGCCCCAGACAAAACCGGCTCCGCAGCGCCTGCGCCAGCCAGAGCACGGAAAAGGCCGCCAGCACGTTCTGCAAAAACCGCGCAGCCTCCAGATAGGGCGTGATCGACGTCCCCGCCTCCCCCTCCCCGAACAGGCTGCGGCATATCCACAGGAAAAAGGGATACAGCGGTTCCCGGTGGATATGCATGGCGATATACTGATTGCTGTCATTATAGACGCCCGTGCTGCCAAACAGCCACAGGCCCGCAAAAAACAGGACGGGCAGCGCCCAGGCAATGGGCAGCTGCCGCAGTCCTCCCGTTTTGATTTCCGATTTTTTCCCGGTCATGATTTCCCCGTCCTGCACGAATCGCTCCGTTTACAGTCTCCAGTACAGGCAGTCCTGGCCGATCCACTCCTTCCGGTCCAGAATCCCCTTGACATCCACGAGCACCTTCTTTGTGTTGTCCGGATTGAAAAAGCCCCGGATGGCCGCCTGGTCAAGCCCCAGAAATTCCTTGTGCGCCACGGCGATCACCAGCGCGTCCACATCCTTCACCGCGCTCCGGTCCGCCAGCTCCACGCCGTAAAGACGCTTTGCCTCGTCCCGGTCCGCCGTCTCATCCACGATCAGCGGCTCGATGCCGTACTCCCGCAGCTCCTTCACGATATCGATCACCTTGGTGTTTCTGGTGTCGGGGCAGTTTTCCTTGAAGGTAAAGCCCAAAATCGCCACCCTGGCATGCTTGACCGCCACGTCCGCGCGGATTAGGTTTTTCACCACGTTCTCCGCCACGTATTTGCCCATATCGTCGTTGATGCGCCGGCCCGCCAAAATCACCTGGGAGTGATAGCCCATCTGCTCGGCCCGGTAGGTCAGGTAATAGGGATCCACGCCGATGCAGTGTCCGCCCACAAGGCCGGGGAAGAAGGGAAGGAAGTTCCACTTGGTCCCGGCCGCCTTAAGCACGCTCTGGGTATCGATGCCCATCTTGTTGAAGATGATGGAAAGCTCGTTCATGAAAGCAATGTTGATGTCGCGCTGGCTGTTCTCGATCACCTTGGCCGCCTCCGCCACCTGGATGGACTCGGCCCGGTAAACGCCGGCCTCCACCACCAGCTCGTAAATCTTCGCCACCGTGTCCAGCGTCTCCTCGTCCATACCGGAGACGATCTTCGTGATGGTCTCCAGACGGTGCACCTTATCGCCGGGATTGATGCGCTCCGGAGAGTAGCCGATCTTAAAATCCCTGCCGCAGACCAGGCCGGACTCCTTTTCCAGGATCGGCACGCAGATCTCCTCCGTGACGCCGGGATAAACGGTGGACTCAAACACCACGACGCTGCCCTTTGTCAGGTTGCGGCCCAGGATGCGGCTCGCGCCCTCCACCGGGGACAGATCCGGGGTATGATCGTCGTTGACCGGAGTGGGAACCGCCACGATGTGGAACTTGGCCTCCCGCAGCTTTGTCTCGTCGGAGGTAAACTCCACCTTTGTCTGACGGATCACCTCGTCGCCCACCTCCCGGGTGGGATCCACGCCGGACTGGTAAAGCCGGATCTTCTCCGCGTTCAAATCATAGCCGATCACCGGGATCTTCCGGGCAAAGGCCACGGCGATGGGCATTCCCACATAGCCCAGGCCCACCAGGGACAGCTTCTCCTGCCCCGCCACAATCTTTTCATACAAATCCATTTGGTTCTCCTCGCTTTCTGCCCCGCGCGCTGCGGAGAGTTCTTTATCCTTTCAGGCTGCGCAGCGTTTCCAGATATGCCTGTACCACCTGCCGCCTGTCAAAGTGCTTTTCCACATATTCCCGGGCCCGCTGTCCCATCTGCCTGCGCTGCTCCCAGCTCAGGGAAAGGAATTTTTCCACGGCCCGTTCCAGACTGTCTGCATCCTTCGGCGCAAAGGCGATGCCCGACACGCCGTCCTCGAAAATCTCCCGGCAGCCGCTTATATCGCTGGCCAGCACCGGACGCGCCGTGGCCGCCGCCTCCTGGAGCACGTTGGACATTCCCTCGTGGTAGGAGGGATGGATCACCGCCTGACAGCCCTCGTAAAACCGCGGCATATCGTCCCGGTATCCATAATACCGCACAATCCCCTCCGCCTGCAAGTCCTGAATCAAAGGCTCATAGCGCGCCCTTGTCTCCTCCTCGTAGGAACCCAAAAGCTCAAACACCGTCTCCGGATGCCTTTTGTGGATCCGGCGCGCCGCCTCCAGAAGCTCCCCGATTCCCTTATCCTCCATGATCCGCATGACGGAGACAAAGCGCACCTGCTCCCCTTCCGGATAGGGCCTGGGCGGATGGGCCTGCAGGTTCACGCCGGAGCCGGGAATCACCCGGATATCCGTCTTTTTTTTCAGGCAGTCCGCCTCCCGCATAAAGCGCAGATTCTGCTCATTCTGAAAAAAGACGCAGGCCGCGCCCGAAAGCCCTGCGCGGTACAGCAGCACGATCAGCCGCCGCAGCAGCCCCCCGTGCTCCAGCGCAGTGCCCAGGCCGGTCACGTTCGCCAGATAAGCCGTCCCCGTCAGGCGGCAGGCCACGCCGCCGTAGACATTCGGCTTGATCGTATAGGTCAGCACTGCCTCCGGCCGGATCCGGCGAATCAGGCGGCAGTAGAACAAAAGCAGCCTTGCGTCCTTTGCCGGATTCATGCCGCGCCGCTCCATCTTTGTCTCATGACAGATACAGCCCAGCTTACAAAGCCGGGACACATAGCCGGTGTCCGGCACCGACACATGGACGGTAAAGCCCTCCCGCATCAGAGCCTCCAGCACCTCCGTCCGGAAATCGCACAGGCCGGAATCGCTGTTTCCCAGCACAAGGACCGATTTTTCCATCGCCTCACCCCTCGATATCGCGAACCATGATCTCGCTGTATTTCATCATCACCCGGCCGGCGGGATAGCGGCCCACCACCGGGACGTTGGCCTTTCCCTCCAGGTTGTTGACGATCATCTCCGGCACGTTCACGCCGCAGGCGTAGGCGTGGGGATACCCGCCTCCAAACCGGGGATTGACCTCGGAAATGTACCATTTGCCGCCGATCCGGAACAGATCGATGTCGATGATCCCGCGAAAGCCCATTTTTTGTACAAAATCCGTCAGCCAGGCAAACAGCTCCTCATCCTTTACGGAAACCGCCTTGTCCGTCTCCCCGGCCCGCATTTTCAGCTTCTCCTTGACAAAAACAGAGATCACCTGACCGCTGATCAGGTCGATATAGACGTCCGCGCCATACTCCGTGCCGTCCATAAATTCCTGAATCATCATACCTTCCTGGCGGCTGCAGAGAAACTCCACCGTCTCCCGGTCCTGGGCCCGGCTGATGTTTAAGCTGGCGCTGCCGCAGACGGGCTTGACAAACACCGGATAGGACAGCTCCCCGCTTTCCACGGCCCGGTAAAACTCCTTCGGATCAAGAAAGCACCTTCCCGTGGCAAAGCCCAGCTCCGTCAGCCTCCGGTACATGGCGTATTTGTCAAAGCAGGTTTCCACCGCCTCAAAGGAAGGGACGACCGGGACCGTCCCCAGGGCGCGGAAGCGCTCCTCGTTGGCGGCCAGAAGGCTCAGCTCCGGATCGATCAGGGACAGCACGCCGGACACCTGCTTTTCCCGGCAGATCTCCAAAATCCGCTCCAGATAGCCGGGCTCCGTGATCCGGGGCACCAGCACAAACTCGTCCGCCTCGTAGAGGGCCGGGGCGTAGGGGCTGCAGTCTGTAGCGATCACCCGGCCCTTTCCCTCCAGCGCCCTTTTAAAATACTGCACCACCTTATCCCGGGTGCCCGCACTCAAAATCAGAATGTTTGTCATCTTTTACTCCTTTTCCGGCTCCAGATGCCCGGTTCTCTCCAGCCGCTCCTGCCGGATCCGGGCGAAATTTCCCTCCGTCTGTCCGGTATCCTCCGCCACCTCCGAGCGGTCCAGCACCACCTTCACCGTCAGGAGAAGAACCCTCAGATCCATTTTAAAGGAGAGGTTTTTCACATATTCCACGTCCTTTTGAAGCCGTCTGTCCCAGTCCAGGAAATTGCGGCCGGACACCTGGGCAAGCCCCGTCAGGCCGGGCCGCACCGTGTGGCGCAGGGACTCCTCCGGGGTGTAATAGGGCAGATAGGACACCAGAAGCGGCCTGGGGCCGATAAAGCTCATATCCCCCTTCAAAATGTTGAGAAACTCCGGCAGCTCGTCCAGGCTCGTGCTCCGCAGGAATTTCCCGAAGGGCGTCAGCCTGTCGCCGTCCGGAAGAAGCTCCCCGTTTTCGTCCCGCTCATCCGTCATCGTCCGGAACTTATACAGGGTAAAAATCCTCCCTCCAAGCCCCGGCCTCTCCTGCCGGAAAAAGACCGGGCTTCCGAGCTTTTCCCGCACCAGGACGATCAGAATTACAAACAAAGGGGAGAGAACCGCCAGAATGCCAAGCGACAGCAGAATATCCAGCAGCCGCTTGATATATTTTTTATACATAGGTTCACCTGCCAAACTGCCTGCGCACGATGGAGATAATCAGCTCCATATCCTCCGGCGTATTCTTGATATCGCTGGGCAGGCACAGTCCCCGGTTGAAAATGTCCTCGGACACGCTCCTGCCCTCCTTTGTCCGGACAAAATCGCAGTCCGCAAACACCGGCTGCAAATGCATCGGCTTCCAGATGGGCCGCGTCTCGATGTTATATTCCGCCAGGGCGTCCATGATCTGCGCCGGAGTCACCCTGCTGCCCGGCTCCACGGTCATGCAGGACAGCCAGTTATTGGCGTCGCCCTCCGGATTCAGCGGATTCATGCAAATCTCCGGAATGTCCGAAAAAGCTTCCCGGTACTGCCGGTAGATGGCATTTTTGCGCGCCTTGTGCTCCTCCAGGTGCAGAAGCTGCCCCCGGCCGATGCCCGCCAGCACGTTGGACATCCGGTAGTTATAGCCGATGCAGGAATGCTGATACCACGGGGCGGGATCCCTGGCCTGCGTGGCCAGAAAGCGCGCCCGGGCGATGGCCGCCTCATCCTCCCCCATCAGCATGCCGCCGCCGGAGGTCGTGATAATCTTGTTGCCGTTGTAGGAGAACACGCCGAAATCCCCGAAGGAGCCGGCCTTTTTCCCCTGAAAGGTACTGCCCAGCGCCTCCGCCGCGTCCTCGATCAGCGGAACCTGATGCGCCCGGCAGATCTCCCGGATCCGGTCGATTTTGGCCGGGGTGCCGTAGAGGTGCACCGCGATCACCGCCGCCGGATGGGGATATTTCTCAAAGGCCCTCTCCAGCGCCTCGGGATCCATATTCCAGGTCTCGTACTCGGAATCGATAAACACCGGCACCGCCTTCTCATAGCAGGCCGGGTTGACGCTGGCGGAGAAGGTCAGCGAGGAGGCAAACACGATATCCCCCTGCTTTACGCCGGAGAGAATCACGGCCAGATGCAAAGCCGCCGTGCCCGCGGACAGCGCCGCGCCGTGGGCGATGCCCGTATACTCCTGCATCTCCTTCTCGAAGGCGTTCACATGGGGGCCCAGCGGCGCCACCCAGTTCGTGTCAAACGCGTTCTTCACATATTCCTGTTCCTCCCCATGCATGGTGGGGGAGGATAAAAAAATCCGTTTCCTGTCCATCTTGGATCCTCCTTCTTGCTTTCTGCTTTCTCCGTTCAGCCTGCGCCCTCCAAAAGCTCGATCATCCCCAGGGCCGGGTGCAGTAAAAAGCTGACCCGCCGGCCGCCGATCGCCGGGGCCGGGGCCGGCTCGTCGATGCGCAGATAGCCGCCCGCCTCCAGCTCTGCCAGCTCTGCCGCAAAGCGCTCCGACTCATAGCAAATGTGATAGGGCGCGTTTTTATAGGTTTTGATCAGGCCGGACACCACCGAGTCCGGCGCAAAGGGACAGACCAGCTCCACCCGGTAGCCGTCCTTTTGGACAAACAGGATGTCCACCTTCCGGTATTCGTCGCGGGTCCAGTCCCCCTCCCGCACATAGCCCAGGGCTTCAAAGGCGGCCGCCGCCTTCTCCCCCTTTTTCACCAGATACCCGATGTGATGCACTCTCATCCCTGCGTCCTCTCCTTATAGTGGTAGGTGGGCACGATGTCCCGGATCAGCGGACGGATGTCGTGTACCTCCGCCTTGGAGGCGTCCTCCAGCCGCTTTAACTGCACAAAAAACTTCCGCTCGTCCAGCTCGATGGGCCGGCCGATGTGGATCAGCCGGTTGGCCGTATCCTGCAGCCCCTCCTCCTTCATCAAAAGCTCCTCATAGAGCTTCTCGCCCGGGCGCAGGCCGGTGAACACAATTTTAATGTCCTCGTCCACCCGGTAGCCGGACAGGCGGATCAGGTTCTTTGCAAGATCCAGGATCTTCACCGGCTCCCCCATATCCAGCACGAAAATCTCGCCGCCCCTGGCGTAGGCTCCCGCCTGCAGAACAAGGCTCACCGCCTCCGGAATCGTCATGAAATAGCGGATGATATCGGGATGGGTCACCGTCACCGGCCCTCCCGCCGCGATCTGCTTTTTAAACAGCGGGATCACGCTGCCGTTGGAGCCCAGCACGTTGCCAAAGCGTACCGCCACAAACTCCGTATCGTAATGGCGGTTGAAGGTCTGCACGATCATCTCGCAGATCCGCTTGCTGGCCCCCATGATGTTGGTGGGATTGACGGCCTTGTCCGTGGAGATCATGACAAACTTTTCCGCCCCGTTCTGGGCCGCCGCCATGGCCGTCTTCCAGGTGCCGAACACGTTGTTTTTCACGGCCTCATTGGGGCTGTCCTCCATCAGGGGCACATGCTTGTGGGCTGCCGCGTGATACACAATATCCGGATGATAGGTCTCGAACACGGAATTGATCCGGTTGGTGTTGCGCACGCTGCCGATCAGCACGGTGAGCTTCAGCTCCGGAAACTTTTCCTTCAGCTCCTGCTGCAGGTCGTAGGCATTGTTCTCGTAAATATCGAACACGATCAGCTGGGCCGGCTTATGGGTGGCGATCTGGCGGCACAGCTCGCTGCCGATGGAGCCGCCCCCGCCCGTCACCAGCACCACCTTGTTCTGCACATAGCCCAGAATCGAGTCCATGTCCACGCGGATGGGCTCCCGGCCGAGCAGATCCTCCACCTCCACGTCGCGCAGCTTGCTGACATTGACCTCGCCGTTTACAAGCTGATACAGGCCCGGCAGGCTGCGCAGCTTGCAGCTGGTCTCCTTGCAGATTTCCAGGATATCCCGGATCTGGGCCGGGGAGGCCGAGGGGATCGCCAGGAAAATCTCGTCGATATCGTAAAGATCGGCGGACTCGATAATCTTATCCCGGCCGCCCACCACCTTGATCCCCTGGATAAACTGGCCCCATTTGTTTTTGTCGTCGTCGATGATGCAGCGGATCACCATGGTGGAGTAGTTGCTGGTCACAATCTCCTTGATGATCGTGTTGCCCGCCTCCCCCGCGCCGATGATCATGACGGAGACGCTGTTTTTGCGGTTCTGCAGCTTATGCTTGCGGCTGCGCAGGAAGCGGTAGGAAAACCGGCTCCCGAACAAAAAGCTCAGCAGGAAGAAAAAATACAGAAAATAGTAGCTGTCCGGCACCGCCTTGGCCGACACCCGAAACAGGTTCAGGCCCACGCCGTCCGCCAGAGCAGCGCACAGACAGGCCATCACCAGATTCTGCAGCTCCGTCTCCCCCGCAAAGGCCCAGAGGCTGTGGTAGAGCCGGAACAGATAAAAGATCCCCAGCGTCAGCACCAGGTCCAGCAGCATGAAATTGCGGATCGGGCGCAGAAACTCCTGCGGAATCGTATTGAGCTGCAGATCGTAGCGCACCAGAAGCGCCAGATAGCTGGCGGCGATCACACTGACGATATCGTAGGCGATCAGCGCCGTCCTTCTGTAAAAAAGCTGATAGTTGAAAGGTTTTTTCTTTCCGTCCTTCTTATGACCAAACATTTATCTCTTCCTCTTTTTCTCGGGCACACAGGCCTGCGCAGGATCGCCGCCTGCGACAAGCAGGGGCGCGATCACGACAAGTGCCGCAAAGCCCAGCGGGTTACAGGGATGGAACAGCCATTCCACCAGCCCGGCCACCCCGAAGCCCAGAAATACCGCGGCGGGCAGCGCCGCATAGCGCTCCTTTTCCGATCTCCTCAGAGCAAACGCAAACAGCAGCACGACGGTTGCGGCCCCAAAGGCCAAAAAGGCAATTCCCACGATCAGCCCGTGATCGTGGATCACCTGCAGGTAGGTATTGTGCGCATGGACGCTGACGGAGCCGTCGGGCAGTTTTACCCCCATCTCCGGATGTCCGGTCAGGTTCCATGCGCCGATATACGCCTTAAAAATTTCCAGACGCCCGTTGGAGAACTCGTCCACATCCGACAGCCCGCTCTCCTCCTCCGAGGCCACCAGCGTCTGGGCCGTCACATAGGGGGGCCCTTCCGTCAGGCCGCAGAGAAGCTCCGCCGCCCCGGACAGGCGCTCTGCCCCGGACAAAAGCTTTTCATCCATCACATATTTAAAATAGGAGACCGACATATAGGCGTCGGAATCCTTCGGATCGTCCCGGTGAATGGCCGCCGCCGAATCCTCCACCTCATAGAGATAGGGATCGTTGTAAAGGGCGGGCAACAGCCGGATTCCCGTATAGAGCGCCGGCAGGCACAAAAGTGTGCACAGCCCCATGCAGGCCAGGTTTCTGACAAAGCAAAGCCCTCCCTTTCGGTATACGAAAAAGGTCAGGAAGGGAACCATTATGACGGTCATCACCAGCACCGCGAGGTATCCGGTGCGGGACAGGGTCAGAAACAGCAGCGCCGCCGACATGCCGTACAGCAGCAGCGTCCCCCACAAATCCGCCAGCCGCTTTTTCTTCCGCAGGCCGGAGAGCAGCCGCACCGTCAGCACGCAGACAACCAGCGTCAGATAGACGGCGGTGACCGTCACCGTGTGGAACACGAAATTATAGCGGGAATATACCCACGCCCGGAAAGGCCGCCGCGCCAGCGCAAACAGAAGCGCCAGGGCGAAATTCAGGGCCACTCCGTCGCAGAAATTTGCCAAAAGCCTTTCCCGTCGCTCCCAGCCCAGATAAAACAGGTAAAACAGGCCGAAGGATACCGCGGTCCACACCGGCCAGCCCCGCCCGTTGCGAAACAGGACCAACAGCAAAAGCAGCGCGCAAAGGGCCGCTGCGTAGGGCCGGTTGACCCGCCCCCAGATCAGCCGCTTCTCCCAAACCCTTTGCGCCAGCACGGACACAATAAGCACCGCCCAGAACACCAAAAGAAGCTCCCAGGCAAACGACGAAAGTTCAATCCCTTCCGCCCCCTGCGCAAAGCGCCGGTACAGATACCAGCCAAGGCCGCCGCCCCCGCCCAGCAAAAGCCAGACAAGATGGCGCCTCGCAAACAGCTCCTCCGTCCGGGCCATGGTCAAAATCAGCAGGCCGCACCAGCCAAACACCTGCAGGGCGGCGAGATCCTGCTGGTTCTGATACAGGGCGTTCATATAATTGATACAGCCCCACAGCGCCCCCGCAAAGGCTGCCGCCTGCAGCCAGTCCGCCCAGTGCCGGCCATACAGCTGCCGGAACGGCAGAAAATGCTTTTTCGTCCGTTTGGCCAGGAGCACCCAGGCAAAAAACAGAAAGGTCAGTCCGATTCCCAGCCCATAGACGAGCTTGTCGTCCGCCTTGCCGCCGAATTCGTTTTTCCAGAACACGCACCGGCAAAGATAAATCGTCCCGCCTGCAAGAAGCGGCCCTGCCGTCGCCCACAGGACAGCGCGCAGGCTCACCCTCCCCATCAGTTTCTGCCGTTTTTTCGTCAGATATACCGCTGCCGCGCTCAAAGCCGCCGCCAGCAGGCAAAGGCCGCCCGCAAGAACGCCCAGTTTTATGGCGGAGGGCCGGTCCGTGTACACCAGGCGCATCACGATATTTTTGGCCGGCTGTTGGGCGGTTTCGCCGTCCGACAGGATATAGTAATCGCCAAAGCAGGTCAGCCCCGTCTCCCCGGTATTTTCCCAGGCCAGCTCCATAGGCGTGTCCGTCCCCTTCAGCTGCCACACATAGGCGGTATCCGGCTCTGTCTCAATCCCCACCGGGATGCGCACAAAGCCGGGCGCCTGCTTACTCCGCAGCTCAAACTCCCGGTTGACCAAAATCTCGTTCTTCTCATTGTAAACAAACAGGTGATAATATTTCCCCACGGAGTCCTCCGAGGAGACGTACAGCTCCAGATACCGCAGATACTCCCCCTGCGCCACAAACACCTGCTGGATCTGCTGGTCGAGGCGCACCTGGGCCGTCCCCGCCGGGGCCTCGTTTCCCGCCACCAGCCGGTCTTTCTCCAGGAGCCTTCCCGGCCCCAGAAGAAGGAGAGCGAGGGCCAGATAAAACAGGACGATATATACGATTTCCTGATAAGCTCTTATTTTTCGATTCATATTCCGCGCAGAAGCTCCCACTATGGATAGTTATCTTTTGCAGTATAGCACAGCAGGACCGGGATTGACAAGGGCGGGACGGCTTTTCATCACTCCCGCCAATACCGGCAGGCTGCCAGTAACACCGGCAGGCCGAACCAGAAGATCAGCACATACCGCACCAGATAGGTGGGACCGGGCAGTACCGTCAGCAAATTCAAATACACGGGCAAAAGCGCGGCCAGCTCCCGTTTTCGCCCAAGGGACAGCAGATACAGGCCGGAAAGCACCCACAGCCAGCACAGCGCGCCCGGCGAAAACAGCCAGGAAAGCACCGGGATTTCGTGAATGCGCTGCTCCCAGGAGATTTCCTCATACACCTTTTCCAGCGCCGGGAAAAAGCTTTTCCGCTCCCCCGGCGGCTCCGTCTCACAGCTGAAATACGAGCTTTCCGTATAATTGCGAAGCCCGTTGTAAACGTCGATTTTGGCGTCCGGATACCAGAAGCCGTAGGAGGTCATCAGCCAGGCGTTTAAGTAGGTGGAGGGCGCCCTGCACCCGATTTTCAGCCAGAGGGCGGCGTATTTCCCGGGATCCTTTGAAAACTGCTCCGTGGAAAAAAGGATCTTGACCGGATCGGAAAGTTTTGGCTGATAGCTCTCCAGCGCCTCCTGCGGCAAAATCTGCAGCAGCGTCTCCTGCTCCTGCTCCGAAAAAAGCTCCGGGCTGTAGTTCCAGGCCCGGGCCAGCTGCTGGATCGGCACCGTCAGGCTCTCCATGGCGTTGGTGCTCACCGGCTTTAAGACCGCCCCCAGCCCGGCCTGCAGCCCCAGATAAGCGCCCAGCGCCGTCGCCGCCAGCGCTGCCATCCTGCGCCGGTGTCCCCGCCCCGCCAGCCAAAGCAGCGCCGGGAGCAGAAAGACAAGCACGAGCAGGCCGTTGCTGCGCCACACCGCCGTTCCCAGCAGCGCTGCCCACAGCCCGGCGGTTTTCCCCCTGCTTTTCCAGAAGGCCTCCCTATCCCGCAAAAGAAGCACACACAAAAGCATCACCGCCAGCAGACAGGCGGTATAGGGCAGATCCTTGCTGGTGCACAGCACATACATGGGGATCACCGGGAAAATACCCAGAAAAACCGTCATCGCTGCCCGGACCCGGCGGCCTGCGCCCAGGGAGCGCAGCTGTTCCACCGCCAGGCTGAACAAAACGGCCATGATCCCCATCTGAACCAGCACATATACAGCGATCCCCGCGTTCCAGCTTCCGGTCAGTTCATGCACGCCTTCCACCGTTTTGCCCAGCAAAAGCACATGGACAAGCGGGTGGCGGGTCACATACTCGCCGGTGAGCACCTCGTTTAGCTCGTCCGTGGCGTCGTAGGCAAAAAAGCCCGGGAACACCGCCAGCAGCACGACGCCCCAGCAGGCCGCCAGAAAAAGCGCCCGCAGCAGAAGCCTCCTTTTGCCCCCGGCGCTTTGTTCTCCAAAGCATTGGCCGCCAAAGCTTTGCCCGCCGGACGTCCTCTGCCGGGCCGCGGCCCAGGCAAAGCCCCAGGCCAGGATGGGAGTCAGCGCGCAGAAGCACAAAAACGGCACGATCCAGGTGGAAGGCGCCGTCAGATTCACATTTCCCACGCGGTCAAGCTGCCGTCCCCACTGGCCGCTAAAGCCCAGAAACAGCGCCCCCGCCGCCCCGCACAGCCAGGTGCGGCGGTCGGGACGCGCCGTCGGAAATTTTATGTTCCCTCTCTTTTTTGTCCCCATCTCACTCATCCTGCCCGTCCGCAGCCTGCCCTTTTCCCACGACCTCCCGCACCACAAACTGCGGCGCGTTGTTGATGCAGATGTACATCCGGCCCACATACTCGCCCACCAGTCCGAGCATCAGCATCAGCATCCCGCCGATAAACATGATTGCCGCCATCAGGGCGGAAAAGCCCACGGGCACGCCGGGCAGCACCAGCTTCTTGATCACCGTGTAAATGCCGTAGAGAAAACCCAGTCCCGCGCAGCCTACACCCAGCATGGTGGCGATCCGGAGCGGCTTTTCCGAAAAGGCGGTAAAGCCGTTAAACCACAGCGCCAGCAGCTTGCCGAAGGTGTAACCGGAGACGCCCGCCTGCCGGTTGCGGTGCTCCACCGTCACGTTCACGATATTGCGGGTGGCCCGCAGCACCAGCCCGATCACATAGGGGAAAGCGTTTTCATAGCGCAGCATCTCGTCCAGCACGAACCGGCGCGCCGCAAAATAGCTGGACACGAACAGCTCCCTGGGCTTATTCAGCATAAAGCAGAGCATTCGGTCGTTGACCCTGCTGCCGAAATTGCGGAAGGCGCTGTGCTGCTTGTGCTCGTATTTGGCGTAAACCACATCCGCCCCCTTCTCCAGGGCATCCAGCAGCTTGCCGACCTCGCAGGCCGGGGTCTGCCCGTCGTCGTCCAGGCACACCAAAATATCGCCCGTCACCCGGTGAAAGCCCGCCATCAGCGCCGCGTGCTGCCCGAAGTTGCGGGAGAGGTTCACACCCGTAATCCGGGGATTTTGCTCACAAAGCTGCCGGATTTTGCCGAAGGTGTCATCCGGCGAGCAGTCGTTGACCAGGATAATCTCATATTCATAGCGGGTAAGCGCTTCCATCGTGCGCCCGATCTCCTCCACCACACTGCCGATCGTCGCCGCCGACCGGTAGCAGGGAATCACAAAGCTGACCGTCTGTTTTTTCATCCTATCTGTTCTCCTCAAAAAGAATTGCCATCAGCAGAAGGTCCCGGTACGCGCCGTTTTGGAAAAATTCGTCCCGCAGACAGGCTTCCTGCACAAAGCCGGCGTTTTGATAGCTTTTCACCGCCCCTGCGTTATCCGCAAACACCCGCAGCATCAGCTTGTGAAGCTTCATCACGTCCCGGGCATAGGCGACGGCCAGCCTTGCCGTCTCGGAGCCAAGGCCATGCCCCGCCGCCTCCTCCTCGCCGATGAAAATCCCGTACTCCGCCTTTTTGTTTTCCCGGTCGATATCCCGGAAATAAACGCTGCCCACCGGCCTGCCGGAGGGCTTCTCACAGATGATAAACTGCTCCACCCGCCCGGTCCCGACCTGATTTTTCATCCACTCCTCATGTCCCTGCCGGGTGAAGGGCTTCTGATAAATAAAATTGCGCCGCACCCGCTCCCGGTTACGCCAGTCCACAATCCGGTCCGTATCCTCCGGTCCGATGGGCCTCAAAAATATTTTTTCGCCCTCAAGCTGCAGGGCCGTCCTCTCCTGTTCCAATCTCCTCGCCTCCGTACGTCCACAACTGATAAATCTCCGCCCCCTCCTCCAGGATTGCCACCCGGACCAGAGAGGCCTCTGTGCCCTCCTGTGCCAGATACTCCGTCAGCCAGCTCAGATCGGTCCCCGCTCCGCATACCAGCTGCACGTTTTTCCCGTCCCGCACCGCCCCGCCCATGGAATCATAGCCGAAGGCCGCAAGCTTTTTTTTGGTCAGAGGGCTTTTGACCAGCCAGCCCCCCAGAAGATCATAGTTGAAGGGCTTTTCTTTGTCCACCGTAATTTTTTCCGAAAAATCCACCGTGGAATACACATCCTCCAAAAATAAGGTGCCCGGATGGGCGCTGCAGTAATCCATCACCGCCTCGTTCGTCCGGTTCACCTGCTCCCGCCTGCTCCGCTCTGCCCCGATCCTCCCAAGCGCGCCGGGCAGGGCGGTCAGACCGATACAGGAGACGGCAAACAGCAGGCCGCCGGACAGCCAAAGGCCGCTTTTTTTCACGCCGGCACGCTGCGAGGCCGCACCGATACGCTGCAGGGCCGCACCAGCAAGCTGCGGGGCCTCGCAGCGCTGCCGGGAAACGCCGCCCGGCAGCGCCTCCCCAAGCCACAGCCCCCAAAACAGGAGCAGCTGGGCCAGATAGAGCGGGTGCGTGACCCGGGCAACCATCCGGCCCTCCAGCAAAAGATACAGCCACAGTCCGGCCCCGGTCAGCACCGCCAGCACAGGCTGCCACAAAAAGCGGCGTCTTCCCCTTCGCAGGCACAAAAGCACCAGCCCAAGCCCGGTCCCGATCCAGAGCAGGTTGAAGGGAAAATCTCCCCGTCCCAGCCAGTTTTCATGAAGCAGCCGCCAGAGCGCTGTCCGGACGCTCTCCCCGGACAAAAGCGCAGGGCTTTGGCGCTCCGCTTCCCGGGCCAGGGCCGTCATCCGTTCTGCGTCGATCCCGTCGTCCACGCCGAAATTGTAGTTTGCCAAAAGCCGCTGCTCTGCCTCGGAAATGCCCAGTTTTTCATAGGATGCCCGGTTTTCCTCATACTGCTCTGCAAAATCCAGATGATAGTCGTAAAGACGGGTGCGGGCATCGAAAAACTGCCGGAAGGCGGGCCAGCCGCCGCTTTGGTAGGCCACCGCGTCCGCCCCGTACAAAAGCCCCATCCCCAGCGCCAGCGCCAGGAAAAGCCCCAGGTAACGATGCAGCAGCCTGCGCGCAAAAAAGCTGCCCTCCTCCCGTCCGTCCCGCGCCCAGGCGCACAGCCCTGCGACCGCCGCCAGAGGCAGCAAAAGAAGGGCAATCTCCGGCCGCAGGGAAAAGGCCAGCCAATACAGGACAAGCGCCGCCCAGCGCCTGCTTTTGGCCGTCAGCACCCAAAACAGGGCCGCCGACGCCAGCATTCCCGCCGTCACCGTATACTGCAGGTAAACCAGGTGGCTGCCAAAAACCGTCAGCCACAAAAGCCCCTGCGCCGCCAGCAAAAAAAGCTTCGCCGAACGCCTCCGGCAAAGAGAAAGGCTCCGCCAGCCCACCGCCAGCACCGAGCCAAACTGACACAGCAGCAAAAAGCCGCCGAACACCGGAACCGCCAGCCCCCGGTAGAGAAGGGCAAGCAGCGCCCCCAGCGGGTACAGAAGCTGCATGGTGCGCCCCTCCGGCGTCCCCGTGTACACGCCGGAGAGGATATCCTTGATCAGCACGTCGTCGTTTAAATCGTAATAGAAATCATACCGGAGCGTCAGAAAAAGGAACAGGGCCGCCGTCATCCCCAGCGCCAGAATGAAGTTTTCCCGTCTCCGGCCAAAGGCCGCCAGCCTCTCACGCCCCATAAAACTCCTTCACCTTATCTGCCACCAGCTCCGTCTCCTCCGCCGTCAGCCCGTAATACATGGGCAGGCGCAGCAGGCGCTCGCTCTCTCTTGTCGTGTAACGGTCCTCCCCGCAGAACCGGCCGTATTTTTTGCCGGCGGGCGCGGAGTGCAGCGGCACATAGTGATACACCGCCAGAATATCGTTGGCCCGAAGGTGCGCGATCAACGCCGCCCTCTCCCGCTCGTCCGCCGTCTTGATGTAAAACATGTGAGCATTGTGCACGCAGCCCTCCGGCACCGTGGGCAGTTCAATCCTTCCGGCCCGGGCCAGCGGGGAAAGCAGGCGGTAATACTGATCCCAGCGGTCCAGCCGCTCCCGGTTGATCTGCTCCGCAACCTCCAGCTGAGCCCACAGATAGGCCACGTTGAGCTCGCTGGGAAGATAGCTGGAGCCAAAATCCTGCCAGCGGTACTTGTCCACCTGGCCCCGGAAATATTTGCTCCGGTCGGTGCCCTTTTCGCGGATGATCTCCGCCCGCTCCACCTTTGCCGGATCCCGGATCAGCAGCGCGCCGCCCTCTCCCATGCTGTAGTTTTTCGTCTCATGGAAGCTGTAGCAGCCGTAATCCCCGATGCTTCCCAGCGCCTTTCCCCGGTAGGAGGCCATCACGCCCTGGGCCGCGTCCTCAATGACCAAAAGCCCGTGCCGCCGCGCGATCTCCAGAATCGTGTCCATCTCGCAGGCCACCCCCGCGTAATGCACCGGCACGATGGCCCTCGTTTTCTCCGTGACAGCGGCCTCGATCAGCGTTTCGTCGAGATTCATGGTGTCGGGCCGGATATCCACAAACACCGGCACGCCGCCCCGCAGCACGAAGGCGTTGGCGGTGGACACGAAGGTGAAGGAGGGCATGATCACCTCGTCCCCCGGACGGATGTCTGCCAGAAGGGCCGCCAGCTCCGTCGCGTGGGTGCAGGAGGGCGTCAGCAGGCACTTGGCCGTCCCGGTGCGCTCCTCAAACCAGCGGCTTACCGTCTTTGTAAATTCGCCGTCCCCGCAGATCTTCTGATTTTCCACTGCCTGGCGCACATACTCATATTCCCGTCCGGTAAAGGGCGGCACGTTGAACCGGATTTTCTCCTTCCCGGTGTAGGGCACTTTGTTCTCGCTCATTTTTCCTTCCTTTCCAGGGGCGCTCATTCGTAAATCCGATACGTCCCGTTGTCCATCCGCAGCTCATATCCGCCGGCCGCCAGGAATTCCTGCAAAAGCGACCATTTTAAAAGCTCCTGGGGCTCGTCCTCCTCCACCTTCCCCGGGCAGAGGATCACCGGAGGCTTTTCCCCGGCGGCGGTCAGAGCCGCCAGATCCGTCTCCATCTGCGCGGCCGGATAGGTATCCATGTCCGGCCAGTCGTGAGACAGGGCCGAGGGCATGTCAAACAGCCAGCAAAAGCCCGGCACATCCCCGAAGGTCAAAAGCCGCTCTCCCGCCGCTGCCCGGGCCGCCAGGCCATTTTCATTGTAATAATCCACCACGTCCTGCAGTGCCTGCGCGTTTTCCCGGTTGGTATAAGCCCCCGCCAGCTTCCGGCTTCCCGTCACCTGACTGTCCCTCTCCTGGCCCTCGATGCTGTCCCGAAACACCGCACGCACGCCAAAGCCCGCGCCCTGCACCAAAAGCACACAGGCCGCAAAGACCAGCATAGCCCGGCAGGGAAAGCCCCAGCGCCTTGTCCGCAGCCGCAGCCACAGGCGATAGCCCATCCAGAACGTCACCGGCGCAGCCAAAAAGAGATTGTTCAGGTTCGGGTAGGTCTCGTTATTGCTGCCGATGGGCGTGATCAGGATGACCAAAAGCACCAGAAAAACAAGCAGCCTGTCCCTGAAAAACACTCTTTTGTCGGCCAGCGTCCAGACGCCAAGGCCCAGCGCCGCGTACAAAAGCACCATGCACCACTCGAACACGCTCCAGTAAAAGGCGTACTGGAAATTGAACATCCCCCGGCCCCACAGAAAGCGCAGCAGCACCGGCAGCATCAGCAGATAAACCGCTTTTTTGGCCACCTCCCACCGGCCCGGCCAAAGCAGAAACAGAGCGCTTCCCATGGCCGCCGCCACCAACAGCAAAAGCACCCACTTAAAGGAGCGCACATAGGCTCCCAAAACGGAGGTCAGCATGGACAGGGGCGAATAGCTGGCATCCGTCCCGGAATAGCCGCCAAGGCTTGCCAGCATCTGTCCGTAGGCCTGGGGCCCGAACTGGATGCAGATCGCCGCAAAGCCCGCCGCAAAGGCCGCCAGAAAACCGAGCACACAGACGCCCACATCCTTCCAGATCTCGTATGCCGCCTTTTTTTTCATAAACCCGTAATAAAAGACCGCCAGGATCAGCCCGCATTCCAGGATGTTCGGAAGGCGGGTCAGCACGCTCGCCCCCAGGCAGGCCCCGGCCAGCCCCAGCCAGAGCCGCCGCTGCCACACAAGCCCCCGGTACAGCAGCACCGTCCCGCTCAGAAACAGGGCGAAGGTGAGGTAGTTATACAGGCTCGTGGTGGGAATCCAGCACAGGCTTACTGCCAGCAGCTCCCCTGCAAAGGCGATCCAGGCGGGCATCTTCCCCTTCAGGAAAAAGTAGGACAAAAGCGCCATAAAGCTCACCAAAAGCCCGGTATAAAACCGTATCCCGACCAGCGTATCCCCGAAAGGCAGCCGGATCAGCAGCGCCCCCAGAACGTTCGCCAGATAGGTGGCCACCGTCCAGTCCTGTCCCGCGTGAGGGAAAAACCGGTAATTGACCAGCCCGTAGCAGGTATCCGTCAGCTCGATGCCCTGCGTGATCTTGCACAGCGGCCAGAGAAGAAGCACCGCCGGAAAGATATATTGTATAAAAATCCGCTTCGTCCGATCCTTCATCCCTTCTCCTTTCTGCGGGCCGCCAAAAACAGCCGTCCCCGCAGCCAGTCAATGCTCAGACAGAACAAAAAGACAAGCAGCGCCTGCAAAAGCAAAAGCCCTGTAAATCTCCCGATCTCCAAAAGCCCGCCAAAAGGGCCCGCCAGAAGCGCAGTCTCCCGCTCCGGCTCCCAGCTCCAGCCTGCCCCCAGCCTGCCGGTCAGCCCGTTGATCCAGCCAAACCAGCGCCCGGCCACATCCGCCTGCTGGTGGATCAGATAGACACCAAGCACCGCCGGGCTGGCCCCCAGGATCAGCCGCTCTGCCATCCCCTCCCCCACAGAGAGACCGGAAAATCCGTAAAACAGTCCAACCGCTCCGGTCAGGCAGAGCAGGTAATTGTAATGGAAGGGAACCGAGGCATAATAGGCAAGCCCGGGAAACCGGGCCGCCAGCACCGTCAGCAAAAGCTCTGCCCCTGCGGTCAAAAGGGCCGAGGCCGCATAGACCAAAAAGCCCCGCCGGGCATTTTGGAAAAAGGGGAGGCCATACCGGCGCAGATAGCCTCCCGTCAGGTAAACCACGCAAAACCAGCCGAAATCATAACCGTAGCGATCGGTGGCAAACTGCAGCGGGCTGAGGCTTTTTCCGATGCAAAAGAAAAACAAAAACGCCGCCAGAAGCTGCTGCAGCCGCCTTTTGTCCAGGCGGCGCAGCCCTTCGTTTAAAAAGGGCGAAAACAGGCACAAAATCACATAGGCGCTGACAAACCAGTACTGGCCGGACTGCACGGGAAACAGGCTGCTCCAGAGACGGTACACATCCGTCAGCGCGGCCGCGGGCAAAACGCCAAGCAGTGTAAGAACCGGCGGGATCAGCAGCGTGTAAAACAGGGTCTGACCGATCAGCCGCAGCACCCGGCGCAGGGAGAAGCCCGCCTCCGACAAAAAATAGCCGCCAATCAGCACATAGACATTCACCGCCACGATACAGAAGGATTCCAGCACCACCGCTGCCGCCCCCGTACCGTCCAGGGCCCCGCTGTCCTCCGGCAGGGCGCGGCTGGCGGAAATCCAGTGCAGAACCACCACCATAAACATGGCGCAGATCCGCAGAAGTTCAAAATTGGCCTGTCTTTTTTGCTTCGCCATTATCTCTCCCTTGCAATCTCCCCGTTTTCCACCCGGTACACGATGTCGCACTTCTCAATGGTCTGCAGGCGGTGGGCAATGATAATCATTGTCTTATGGCCGTGCAGGCTGTTGATGGACTCCATGATCGCCGCCTCGGTATCGTTGTCCAGCGCGCTGGTGGCCTCGTCCAAAACCAGCACCTCCGGATCCTCAAACAGCGCCCTGGCAATGCCGATGCGCTGGCGCTGGCCGCCGGAAATCCGGATGCCCCGCTCGCCGATGCCGGTGTCAAGCCCCTCCGGCAGGCCGCGCACAAACTCGTCCAGGCGCGCTTTTTTCAGGGCCGCCCAGACCTTATCGTCATCGATGTCCTCATCCGCATAGCCGAAGGCCACATTTTTCCGGATGGTGGAATCCACCATAAAAATCGTCTGCGGGATATAACCGATATTTTTCAGCCAGGACTCGTAGTGCTCCCGCACCTCCACGCCGTCCGCCAGGATATGGCCCTCCTGAATCTGCAGAAGGCCCAGCAAAATGTCCACAATGGTGGTCTTTCCCGCCCCGGAGGTCCCGACGATCCCCACGGAGGCCCCCGCCGGGATTTCCATGTGGGCATGATCGAAAATCAGCACGTCCGTGTTGGGGTATTTGTATACAATATCATCCAGCACAATCCGGTCGTGCAGCGGCAGCTTCTCCACCTGCTTTTTTTTGCGGTAGGCCGCCTCGTCGTAGACCACGTTTTTGTCGTGAATCTCCTGCTGCAGATTGTCGGACACGCCCATGAAAAAGGGCTCGAAATAGGAAATCTGGGTCAGGTAGTTGTTGATCCGGTTGGCCGAGGGCAGCAGCCGCATGGCGGCCACGCCGAACACGCCGATCTGGCTCACCATGCTCGCCACATCCACCCCCGACAGGATCATGCCGATCAGATACAAAATCAGCCCCGCCATACAGACCGTCTCGATCAGCAGGCGCGGGGTGGCGTTGAACAGGTTGTAGCGCTGGACCGCGCTCACATAGCCCCGCCCGCACTTGCCGTATTCCGTGATAAAATAATTTTCCTTATTGGCGATCTTGATCTCCTTGATCCCCATCACGGACTCCTCGATCCACTTATAAAGCCCGCTGTAATAATCCTGATTCTCCACGCCGGCCCGGTACATGATGGGCTTTAACACCGCTTTGATCAGCAAAAGCGTCACCACCAAAAGGGCGCCCACCGTCAGGATCATGGCCGGCGCCTGGGTCAGAAGCGTCGCGGTCAGCAGCACAAAAATAAAAATCTCGCTCATCAGCTGCAGACAGGCAAGCACCAGACCGTACATATTGTTTACATCGGAGGTGATCATCCGCTGGATCACGGAGGTATCCGCATTGAGATAATACTCGTAGGGACGCTTCATGAAATTGATCATCATGCGCTGAGACGTCTCAAACTGATTGGTATACACGAACCGAAGCTGCACCACGTTCTGGAAAAACAAAAAGACGTTTTTCAGGACGAAGCCCACAATAATCAGCGCCAAAATCAGCGTGGTGAAATGGCCTGGGCTGTCCAGCCCCGTCCAGCGGTAAATTTGGGCCAGGATCCCGTCCCCCTCCACGCAGTCGGGATCCATGATCATCTGGATCGCCGGCACCACCAGACCGATGCTGGCCGTCTCCAGGATCGCGCCGATCACCATCAGGAAAATGATCTGAACCATTTTCAGCTTCTGCCTGCGGTTCATCAGAACCATCATTTTGCGGTAAATTTTTTTCATGAAAGCTTCCCTCTACTTGATTTGCTCGTTGAAGCGGTGTTTCTCCGGCGCTTCGTACCGGTCCATAAAATCGTCCCCCAGGAAAATCTTTTCCCGGGCAAAATGGATGGAGTCCGGCACCGTATAGACGGAAACCACCCGGTCAAATTCCAGCCCCTCCACAAAATTTAAAATTTCCATGGGAAATTTCCCGTCCAGCACAATCTGTCCCGGAAACACCTTACGGTAATCCAGGACATCCCTCGGATGGGGCTTGACGATCAGCTGGGCGTCTCCGGCGTACCGGGCCGCCGCGTCCCGGAAAAGCTGCCCGCGCACCTCCAGACCACAAAGTGGCTCCGTCAGCAGCAGCACCTTTTTTTCATGATGGTCCCCGATCCTTAGCTGCTCCAGAAGGCCGTCCAGATCCTCCATGAAAATCCGGAGAATCACATTTTTGTCCGCCTGAGTGAGACGGCGCACCAGCACCTCCCGGGGCTGCTCGATATATTTGGGGCAGGGATAGCGCAGCACGGAGGTATCGTTCACCTCCATATCGACGCAATATTTGCTGTAGCCGTTCTGAATAAAAATCAGATTCAGCGACGCCAGGAAGGCTTTCAGCTTAAAATGCCCCCTGTTGTCGTAGCGGGCGGTGTCGTAATAGCGGATGCAGTCCAGCCCGTCCTCCAGCGCGTGATAGCGGATCTTCTTATAATTCAGATAGTACCCGATGGGATCGGAGTCGCAGAACACATAGATATCCCGATAGCTCTTAAAATCCACCGGCACATAGGGCTCCTGCAGCTTCCCGTAAAGCTTGGTAAATTTCATCCGCGCAAACAGATTGGCGGCCAGGTTCCCCCGGTCCTGATGGTAGCGGGCCAGCACCGGAAAGGCGTGTTCCTCCTTCTCCTCGAACATATAAACCGCATCGAACAGGCCGCTCTTTTCCGCCCGTCCCTTCAAATCCCCGAAATCGTTGGACATGGTGCTCAGCACCAGCTCAGCCCCGCCCCGCATGGCCTTCGGCAGGGTCAGCTCCTTTAAACAGGCCACATATACATGATAATAGGTATGGCAGACGTAAATCCGCCCCTTTGTCTCTCTCTTCATCGTCCCTCATATCGCCCGACCGCCGGGCCTCAATCACACCGGATTTCATGGATCGTTATATTCTACCACAGGCGGGCGGGACATTGCAAGATACGCGGAAGCATCCCTTTTACCCTCTCTGAAACTAAGATAAAAGTGTTTTCCAATTCTTTTTAAAGCCCATTGTTGTTATATCAACATTCTCATATTTATCGAACAATACCTCTATCTTATCCAATGTCATTTAGTTAAGCTAACGGGTTAGATTCCTTTAATGGGGGTCTAACCCTTA
>JAUNGT010000047.1 GCA_030524455.1 Eubacteriales bacterium
TTAATTCTAATATAGGACACATTCCTGTTTTTGTCAAGGGGATATTAAAAATCTTTCCCCGCTTATAGAGAAAAGGGAAACACAGGATCCGTGTTTCCCCATTTTTCCCTATATTACCTTCGACAAAAATTCCTTCAGCCGCGGGTTTTTCGGATGATCGAAAAACTCTGCCGGCGTGTTTTCCTCCTTGATCCTGCCCTCGTCCACGAACAGCACGCGGCTGCCCACCTCCCGGGCAAAGCCCATCTCGTGGGTGACGATCACCATCGTCATGCCCTCGTGCGCCAGGTCGCGCATCACGGCCAGCACCTCGCCTACCATCTCCGGATCCAGGGCGCTGGTCGGCTCGTCAAAAAGCATCACGTCCGGGTGCATACACAGGGAGCGCACGATTGCGATCCGCTGCTTCTGTCCGCCGGAAAGCTGGGCCGGATAGGCCTTCGCCTTTTCCGCAAGGCCCACGCGCTCCAGAAGCTTCATCGCCTCGGCCTCAGCCTCCGATCTGGATTTTTTCAGCACCTTGATGGGCGCCAGCGTCATGTTGTCCAGGATCGTCTTGTTGGCAAACAGGTTGAAATGCTGGAACACCATACCGATTTTTTGACGGTACCGGTTGATATCCGCCTTCGGATCCGTGATCTCCTTGCCCTCAAACAGGATTTCCCCGCCGGTGGGCATTTCCAGCAGATTCAGGGAGCGCAGGAAGGTGGATTTGCCGGAGCCGGAGGGCCCGATAATCACCACAACCTCCCCCTTTGATATGGTCGCGTCAATGTGATCCAGCACCTGTGTTTTTCCAAAGGATTTGCACAGCCCCCGAATCTCAAACAGCGTCTGTCCCCTTGTCGTACTTGTGTTAGCGCTCATTGACACGCAGCCTCCTTTCCAGACGGCCGATCAGGGCAGAGAGGATACTCACGCTGATCAGGTAAATCAGGGCCGCGGCAAACAGCGGCATGTAGGGTTCGTAGGTCTGGCTCCGCACGGTGTTCGCGCCGTGGGTCACGTCCGTCAGGGCGATGTAGCCGCAGATGGAGGTTTCCTTCAACAGCGTGATGAACTCATTTCCCAGGGCGGGAAGCACATTTTTGAAGGCCTGCGGAATAATGATGTGCCACATGGTCTGGATATAGGTCAGGCCCAGGCTGCGTCCCGCCTCAAACTGTCCCTGATCCACGGACATAATGCCGGACCGGATGATCTCCGCCACATAGGCGCCGGAGTTAATTCCGAAGGTGAGAATCGCCACCAGGCGTTTGCTCACGTCCACGGAACCGAAAACAATATAATACATAATCAGCAGCTGGATCATGGCCGGCGTGCCCCGGATGACCGTCAGATAAACCTTGCAGACCGCATTCAGAATCCGCACAACCAGAGGCGGCCGCTCCAGCTTGTCCGCCGTGGAGCGCACCACCGCGATCAAAACGCCGATCACCACGCCCAGGATCACGGCAAAGAGGGAGACAATGTAGGTGGTTCCCAGTCCGTTTGTAAAATACTTCCATCTGCTGTCCGTTATAAAATTGGCGATAAATTTAAGCTTGAAATCTTCCATAAAAATGTGCTTTCCCGTCCTCATTTCAGACGATGGGCCGCCGTCCCCTGTCTGTGCCAGGGAAACGGCGGCCTGTCAGCAAGTATCCTTATTTCTTTACGATGATTACCTGGCTCGCGGTAGCGTAGGTATCGGTGAAATCCACGCTCAGCTTACGATCCTCGGTGACCGTCATGCCCGCCGCGCCGAAATCCGCCTTGCCGGACACAACTGCATTGATGATGGAATCAAACTCCATATCCTCAATCTTTAACTCATATCCCAGAACATCGCAGACAGCCTGCGCAATATCGGGATCAATGCCGACGATCTCCTGGTTCTCATAGTACTCATAAGGCTCGAACGCTGCGTTGGTCGCCATCACCAGCGTGCCGTTGGAACGATCCACACCCTCGGGGGAAGTGTAGGGATGCTGTCCCACCTCGTCGCCAATATAATTGGAAACGATCGCATCCAGCGTTCCGTCCTCCTCAAGCTGCTGCAGCGCGCCGTTGATCTTGTCTGCCAGCTCGGTGTTGCCCTTCTTGACGCACATCGCATACTCTTCGCTGGAAAGCTCCCCGTCCAGAATCTTTAAATCGTCGTTCTTTTCCACAAAAGCCTTCGCCGGATTGCCGTCGATGACCACACAGTCGATCTTGCCCTGCTTGAGCGCCTGGATTGCGTCCGCGCCTTTGTTGTAGCGCTCCACCGTCGCGCCGTTCTGCTCATACTCGGTCGCCAGCTGGTCGCCGGTGGTGCCAAGCTGCACGCCGATCTTCTTGCCTGCCAGATCATAGGTATCCGCCGATGCGTCCGCCGCCTCGCTTCCTGCCTCCGTGGAAGCAGCCTCCGTGGTCGCTTCAGCCGTGTCCGCGGAAGCGGTGCTCTCCTCTGCCGCCGTACTCTCTGCGGAAACGGTGCTCTCGGCTGCCGCCGTGCTCTCCGCCGGTGCAGCTGCGGAACCGCAGCCCGTCATGGAAACGACCATGGCTGCCGCCAATACTGCCGTAAACAACTTCTTCATTTTCATAATATCCTCCTCGAGCCTCCCGGGCTCTGCATAATTATGAATACATAATAGCATACCTTATTGAAAAATCAAGTACAATCTTTCCTGAATTATGCGGTTATTTTCTGTGCTTGTAACAGTTCAGCCCGCGCCATTCGCACAGACGAACTTGTTCGTCTTGCGCGCATAACGCGCTTTCCGCCGCTTCGCGGCTATCTGTGGAATAAGGCGGGACGCCGTTTCCTGCTCATCATCAAACGTTCTCTCCCGGCTGGCTGAACTGTTACCCAGGTTTTGCATATTTATACTTCCTTTCCCATTTTACAAAAGCTTTACACATTTATAACGGAATCCTGCTTTCTCCCTTTGCATAAACATATTATGATTCGTTATGCAGCAAGGAAAGTTGCTGCGGAAAGACGAGGAGAATATTATGAGAAAGAAAATGATAAGCTTATTTGCAGCAGGTATTCTGGCCGCGGGCACACTGGCAGGCTGCGGCAGCACAGCAAATACGGGCGCTCAGACCAGCAGCGCGCCGGCAGCCTCCGAGGCAGGCAGCACGGCGGCCGATGCAGCGGACAGTCAGGCAGCTTCCACAGCGGACAGTTCCGAAGCAGCGGGCTCCGAGGCAGCTGATCAATATGCGGATCTGTCCGGCTCCATCACCATGTCCGGTTCCACTTCCATGGA
Source organism: Eubacteriales bacterium (assembly GCA_030524455.1). Classification (GTDB taxonomy): domain Bacteria; phylum Bacillota; class Clostridia; order Lachnospirales; family Lachnospiraceae; genus Gallintestinimicrobium. The sequence goes on from JAUNGT010000047.1 coordinate 3,243, forward strand.
AAAGCTGGCAAACGCCCTGGCAGAAAGCTTTATGGCAAAATATCCCGGCGTTACCGTGACGGCCGAGTTCACCGGTTCCTCCGCGGGCATTGAGAGCGTCCTGGCGGGAAGCGTCGATATCGGCAATTCCTCCCGTAATTTAAAGGAGGATGAAAAGAGCGCAGGCGCTGTGGAAAATATCGTGGCAATCGACGGCATCGCCGTTGTGACCGATCCCGCAAACACCGTGACCGACCTGACCACGGATCAGCTGATCTCCATTTATAAGGGAGAAACCAAAAACTGGAGCGAGCTTGGCGGCGCAGATCAGGCGATCGTCGTCGTCGGCAGAGAGGCCGGCTCCGGCACCAGAGGCGCTTTTGAGGAGATCCTTGGGATCGAGGATCAGGCCGCATACGCAAACGAGCTGGATTCCACCGGCGCCGTGATGGCAAAGGTTGCTTCCACCCCCGGCGCAATCGGCTATGTATCTCTGGATGTTGTGGACGACACGGTTCTTACCGAGAAGCTGGACGGTGTTGAGGCGACCGAAGAAAATATCAAGAACGGCAGCTACACGCTCTCCAGACCCTTCGTGATGGCAACCAAAGGCGAAATCTCTGAGCAGAAGCCCGAAGTACAGGCACTGTTTGACTACCTTTCCTCCGACGAGGGCAAGGAGCTGATCAAATCGGTCGGCCTGATCACCGTAGACTAAAAACGATTCACCCAGCCGCCCAAATACAGCGGCCCCAGGCAGGCCCGGCTCTTCCGGGCCTGCATTTTCGCGCGATACGCCCTGCAAGCGGCTGCCGTGCTTGCACAGGCAGCCATTTGCAGGGCAACGGACAGCGAACAGCTTTGCTGTGAGCTGGCCGCGGTATCGCGGCGGATAGGGGAAGAAAATCTTCCCCTATCCGATCGGTTATCCCCAAAGCTGACAGAAAGGGAGAACAACTATGAACTCGATTATCGGAAGTAACAAATCGCGCTCCGTCGTGGAGCGGACGGCGCAGATTATTTTTATCGTATGCGCCTTTTTCGCGGTGCTGGCAGTCCTGTCCATCACCGTATATATGTTTTTGAACGGTACCCCCGCGCTGACCCAGGTCGGCATCACCGAAATTTTGTTTGGAACAGTCTGGAAGCCCACGGCGACAGATCCAAGCTACGGCATCCTTTACGTCATACTCACCTCCATCGTCGGCACCACGCTGGCGATCCTGCTGGGCGTCCCCGTCGGCGTCCTGACGGCGATTTTCCTGGCGGAGACGGCTCCCGCCCCTCTGGCCAAAATCGTCAAGCCCGCCGTGGAGCTTCTGGCCGGCATCCCCTCCGTCATCTACGGCCTGCTGGGCATCCTGCTTCTGTGCCCGCTGATGTATAAGCTGGAGCAGAAAATTTTCGCGGGCTCCCAGACCCACCAGTTTACCGGCGGCGCGAACCTGATCTCCGCGGTGCTGGTTTTAGCCATCATGATTCTGCCCACAGTGATCAGCATCAGCGAGTCCGCTCTGCGCAGCGTGCCTGCCAGCCTGAAGGCGGCCTCCCTGGCCATGGGCGCCTCCAAAATCCAGACGATCTTCAAGGTGATCCTGCCCGCCGCCCGCTCCGGCATCGTGACCGCCATCGTGCTGGGCGTAGGCCGCGCCATCGGCGAGGCAATGGCCATCAGCCTGGTGTCCGGCAGCAGCGTCAACGCTCCTCTGCCCTTCAACTCGGTGCGCTTTCTGACCACGGCCATCGTGGCCGAGATGGGCTATGCGGCCGACCTGCACCGTCAGGTGCTGTTCACCATCGGCCTGGTGCTGTTCGTCTTTATTATGATCATCAATCTGAGCCTGACCCGCATCCTGAAAGGAGGAGTGAAGGAATGAACGGAAGCATTTATGAAAAAAAATTCCGCCTCTCTGACGCCGTTTTAAGCTTTCTGATCAATCTGGCCGCGGCGTTCTCGATCCTTTTGCTGATCGGGATCATGGGCTATGTGTTCGTGCGGGGCATCCCGCAGATCACCTGGCAGTTTCTGACCAGCGTGCCCAGCACCTTAAAGGGCACCTTCGGCATTGCCGGGAACATTTTAAATACGCTCTACATCATCGTCATTACGCTGGTGATCGCCACTCCCATCGGCGTGGGCAGCGCGATTTACCTAAACGAGTACGCAAAGCCCGGGAAGCTGGTGCGCCTGATTGAGTTTACAACGGAAACCCTCTCCGGCATCCCGTCCATCATCTTCGGCCTGTTCGGTATGGTATTTTTCGGGACCACCCTGGGGCTTGGCTACTCCATCCTGACCGGCGCGCTGACACTGACGCTGATGGTGCTGCCGCTGATCACCCGCAATACCCAGGAGGCCTTAAAAACCGTGCCTGCCTCCTACCGGAGCGGCGCTCTGGGCATCGGAGCCACCAAATGGTATATGATCCGCACGATCCTGCTGCCCTCCGCCATGCCCGGCATCATCACCGGCATCATCCTGGCCATCGGCCGCATCGTGGGCGAGTCCGCGGCGCTTTTGTTCACCGCCGGAAGCGGCTACCTGCTGCCCAAAACCTTCTCCGGATTTTTTGAAAAAATCCTGCAGTCGGGCGGAACGCTGACCATCCAGCTCTACCTGAGCATGTCCAAAGCCCAGTACGACGCGGCCTTCGGCATCGCGGCCGTCCTTTTGGTGATCGTACTGTGCATTAACTTTTTGACCAAGGTACTGTCGAAAAAATTCGACGTTTCCAGAGCAGACTAATCGGAGGAAACGATAACAATGAGTGATATCAAGATAAGCACGAAAAACCTGGATCTCTACTATGGCGAAAATCACGCGTTAAAGGACATCAACATGGACATCAAGGCCGGAGCAATCACCGCGTTTATCGGCCCCTCCGGCTGCGGCAAATCCACTTTTTTAAAGACCTTAAACCGGATGAACGATCTGGTGGATAACGTAAAGATCACCGGAAAGGTCACCATCGACGGCGAGGACATCTACAGCCCCAGGGTGGACGTGACGCTGCTGCGCAAAAAAGCCGGCATGGTTTTTCAGCAGCCCAACCCCTTCCCCATGAGCATCTACGACAACATCGCCTACGGCCCCCGCATCCACGGCATCAAGAGCAAGGCGAAGCTGGACGAAATCGTGGAGACCAGCTTAAAAAATGCCGCGATTTTTGACGAGGTGAAGGACCGCCTGAAAAAATCCGCCCTCGGCCTTTCCGGCGGCCAGCAGCAGCGTCTCTGCATCGCCCGGGCCCTGGCCGTGGAGCCGGAAATCCTGCTGATGGATGAGCCCACCTCCGCCCTGGATCCGATCTCCACCATGAAAATCGAGGATCTGATGGCGGATCTGCGCAAAAAATACACCGTCGTCATCGTCACCCACAACATGCAGCAGGCCGCCCGTATTTCCGACGACCTTGCCTTCTTCCTGGTGGGCGAGATGGTGGAGTTTGGCAACACGAAGGAAATCTTTGCCCACCCCGCCGACAAGCGCACGGAGGACTACCTGACCGGCCGCTTTGGCTGATCTCCCGACCCCTCCCGGGCGCGCCCCGGGAGACTACCTGTGTAAAAGCCCCGGCCCTGCGCCGGGCGGAAATGAGGAGCGAAAAATGACCACAAGAAAACTCTACAGCAAGGAAATGGAGGAGCTGACCGGGAGCCTGGAGGAAATGAGCAACCTGGTGGAGGCCTCCCTGGAAAACCTGTTTTTTTCCATCGAAAAAAAGGATAAGGAGCTGGCGTCCCGGATCATCCGGGACGATCACAACGTCAACAGCTTAGAGCGCAGCATCGAATCCCAGTGCCTGCTGCTGATCACAACCCAGCAGCCCATCGCCGGGGATCTGCGCCTTGTCTCCTCGGTTTTGAAGGTCGTGACCGATGTGGAGCGCATCGGCGACCACGCCTCCGACATTGCCGAGCTGATTTTACAGATGGATCACACCCAGCTCGACGCCTACTCCAGCCATTTAAAGCCCATGATCACCGCCGCCCGGGAAATGGTGCATGAGGCGGTCAGCGCCTTCATCGACCGCGACGAGGTCAAGGCCGGAGAGGTCATCAAGTCCGACGACATCGTGGATTCCCTGTTCGACAAGGTAAAGCACGACATTGCGGAAACGCTGAAGGCCCAGCACTCCGACGCCTTCGAGTGCATCGACGCCCTGATGATCGCCAAATATCTGGAGCGCATCGGCGACCACGCGGTGAATATCTGCGAATGGGAAATTTTCCGGGAGACGGGGACGATCCAGGATACGCAAATCTTTTAGGAGGCTGAACTGTTCTATACGCTGTCGTTTTACTGTGAAAAACAGTGGACGGCAGCATTTTTTGTGTTATAATCGATACGGAAACAGGAGGAATTTGAACAATGAAGATCGCGGTGTGTGATGACGACCAGCTTTTTCTATCCTATATAAAGCAGCTTCTTTATATCAACGGACACCGGGAGTGCGTCTGTTATGAAAGCGCGCAGGCCCTGGAGGAGGCGGCCGGCTCCGGCCTGCTTCACTGCGACGTCCTGCTGATGGATATCTGTCTGGAGGACGACGGCATCCAGACGGCAAAGCGTGTCCGCGCCCATTTCCCCGACATCCGGATCATCTTTATCTCCGGCTATGCCAAAAGCCATTTTGAGACGGTTTTCCTCACCCTCCGTCCCGACGGCTTTCTGGAAAAGCCTCTGAAGGAGGATCTTTTGCTGGAGCTCCTTGCCCGGATGGAGGAGGAGAACAAAAGCCGGATGGTGAGCGTCCCCAACGGACGGGGGAAAATCCTGCTCGCTCCGGAGCAGATCCTGTTTTTGGAAAGCAGCCGGCGCAAGATCCTTGTCCACACCCCGGACCGCACCCTGTCATTTTACGGCAGCATGGACGCTGCGCAGGAAAAAATGCCCTCCTGGTTCATCCGCTGCCACAAGAGCTTTCTGGTCAACCCCCAGTATATCATGAGCTATCTTCCCGGCCAGTTTATCCTGAAGGACGGCCGGATCATCCGGATCAGCCAGAGCCGCAGTATCCGGACGAGAGAGGAATTCCTCTCCTACATGGGCCAAACCGCCCGGAAAGAGTAAACGACAATGCAATTTTTTCAGAATATTATGCAGGAAGCTTATCCCCGCTGGGTTTTAATCACCATACTTTCCCTTCTTTTTTGCTCCACATTTCTTGTCCATACCGTGTGGAGCTTTTCTGTCCTGCGGGCAAAACGCGCTTCGTTCCTGTCCCCCCTGGCTTATTTTTTGTTCCATCTTCCCCTGCTGCCGCTTCTGTTCCACCCGGCCAATATCCCGCTCACCATCCTTTTGGCCGCCGCCCTTCTCTTTGCGGCGGATACCCTGATTTTCGAGAATCCCTTCCGGGAAAGATTCTCGGCGCTGACAACCTTCCTCACTGTCTATTTTGCCGCCGAGCTGTACTGCCTTTTTGCCTTCAATGAGCTGTCGAACCCCTTTCTTGACCTGTACGGCGTTCCGCTGGGGGTCCGCACCGCCCTGCACTTTTTTAATTCCGTCATCGTCGCCTTCTGGACCGGTCTGGTGATCCACGCGCGCAGAGTACAGCGCTCCGAGGCCTCCCGCCGCTCCATATGGGCGTTCCGCATCCTGGCGGCCATCCTTTTCCCGGTCTGTCTCGTCCAGCTGGGCCGGGGCCTTTTGTCCCTCTGGCAGCTGACGGAATACCGCAGCGCCCTCTGCTATATGCTGGGTATCCTCCTGATCTGCGCGATGCTCTGCGTCAGCAGCATCGGCAACGTCCGCGCCCTCTACGAGGAAAAGGCTGCCAACCGGCTTCTGAAAAACCAACAGGCGCTGGAGCAGTCCTACTACCAGCTCACCTGCGACAGGATCCGGGAGATCCACCGGATCCGCCACGATATCAACGGCTATATCCAGACCGCCCGCGCCCTGACCGCGCAGAACACGCCGGAGGGCACAGAGCACGCCCGCGCCATGCTGGACGAGCTGCAGGCCCGCATGGAGGAAAACGCCTCCTTCCTCCACTGCGACAACGTGATTGTCAACGCAATCCTGGAGGATTTCTGCAAAACCACAAAGGCCCGGGTACAGCTGGACGTCTCCCTGCCCGACGGCCTGGGCATCTCCTATGTGGATCTGTGCAGTGTGTTCCACAACCTCCTGACGAACGCCCAGGAAAGCTGCGGCGGCCCCGATGACGTGATCCTTTTGCGCGCCCACAAGGAGGGCGGCTGCATTTACATTTCCGAGCAGAATCCCGTCCGCAGAAAAACAGTCAAGCAGGACGGCCTTCCCCACGGCCTGGGACTGCAGATCCTGAAGGCCGAAGCCGAGAAATACAACGGCTTTTTCCGCTATCGGATCCGGGACGGCCTTTTTTGCGCCGAACTGCTCCTGAATGAAAAATAGGGATTTCACACTTTCTTCGCAATTTCTCCTCAAAATCAACACAGCTTTCACAAAAAACGGTCACAATTCCTTTTTATACTGCAGTCATAAGAACAAAGGAAACAGATTTTAAATTCCAAAAAGGAGTGACTGATATGTACGAATTTGAAAATGAAAACCAGAACGCAACAGAAAACCGGGATGAGGCTTATCACTACGCAAGCGCGCCTCAGAGCAGCGCGCCCTCCCCGAGAAAAAATAACGGAAGAAAGCACGGCAAGGCAGGCCGCATGGCCCAGAAGGCCGGTGTGATCGCACTGAGCGCGGTGCTGTTCGGGGGCGTGGCCTCCGGCACCTTTTTGGGGATTAACCATCTGGCAGGCTACAGCGCTTCCCAGAGCAGCCAGGCTGCGCAAAACAGCGCAAACGGCCAGACCGCGTCCTCTGCAAGCAGCCTGTTAAAGGCGGTCAGCACTCCGTCCTCCGACGGGACGGCCACCGGCAGCCTTGACGTATCGGACGTGGCCAGCGCGGTGATGCCCTCTATCGTCTCCATCACCAACAAGTCCGTGCAGGAGGTGCAGAACTATTTCAGCATGTTCGGCTACGGCGTTCCCTCCCAGGAGGTGGAAAGCGAGAGCGTGGGCTCCGGCATTATCATCGGCAAGAATGATACGGAGCTTCTGATCGTCACCAACAACCATGTGGTGGAGGGAGCCGACACCCTGTCGGCCAGCTTCATCGACAACTCCGTCTATGAGGCAAACTTAAAGGGCACCGATCCCGACAACGACCTGGCGGTGATCGCCGTTCCGTTAAGCAGCATTCCGGACAGCACCATGTCCCAGATCGCCGTCGCCAAGATCGGTGATTCCGATGCCCTGAAGGTGGGCGAGCAGGTTGTTGCCATCGGTAATGCCCTGGGCTACGGCCAGTCCGTGACGACCGGCATCGTCAGCGCTACCGACCGGGCTCTTTCCCGGGACGAAAGCAGCCAGGATGCTCTCTCCGGCGATACGACAGCCGTGCAGACCTATATCCAGACCGATGCGGCCATCAACCCCGGCAACAGCGGCGGCGCCCTGGTGAATATGAACGGCGAGGTCGTCGGCATCAACTCCGCAAAGCTTGCCAGCACTGAAGTGGAGGGCATGGGCTATGCGATCCCGATCACCAGAGTCTCCGACATCATCGAGAAGCTGATGAACGAAACGACCCGCTCCAAGGTGGCGGAGGATCAACGGGCGAGCCTCGGAATCTCCGGGATCTCCGTCGATTCCAGCATTAACCAGGCCTACGGCATTCCCTCCGGCGTCTATGTGGCCAGTGTCACCGAGGGCAGCGGCGCAGCGGCGGCCGGCATCCAGAGAGGCGATGTAATCACTCAGTTTGACGGCAAAAATGTAACCGACATCCAGGAGCTCAAGGACATGATCGAGTACTACACCGCCGGCGAAACCGTCAGCGTGACCGTCAAGACTCCCGCAGCGGGCGGCGATTACACGGAAAAAACCGTAAACGTCACCCTGGGCCAGGCGCAGAGCACCGACAGCTCCACCAACGGCCAGAACGGCAACAGCCAGAACGGCCAGAACGGAGGAAACGGCCAGCAGGCCGCTCCCTCCGACGACGGCAGCCAGAAGGATATGGGATTTTTACAATAACAAAGCATCGGAAAAAGGGGCTGAGAAATTTTCTCAGCCCCTTTTTCCGCGATTTTCTTCCAGCGTATCTGTCACTTTATCTACTTCCCCTGCTCCTCCTTTTTCCCGTGGCGCAGCCGGTCCCGGTCGATACCGAACATATTCCGCCCCTCCTGGCCTTCCTCCTCATCCTTCTCCGGCTCCGGCGCGGGCAGCTTTTTCACCAGCGCCGTCTCCACCCGCTGATCCTCCAGCTTCTCCACATGGATATCCAGGCCGTTGACCTGTACGTCAAACTGGCTGCCGTCCGCGGGAATCGTGCGCAGGCAGCTGAAAATCATACCGCCCAGCGTGTCGTAATCGGTGTCCTCCGGCAGCTCGATGTCCAGAGCCTCCGCAATGTCCTCGATATAGGCCCCGCCGGAAATCCGCCACAGGTTTTCTCCCAGAGGAACGATCTCCGGCTGCTCCGCCGGATCAAACTCGTCGTAAATATTGCCCACAATCTCCTCCAGCAGATCCTCCATGGTAATCACACCCGCCGTCTGCCCGTACTCGTCGATCACGATGGCGATGTGCACCTTTCCCTTCTGCATATCCCGGAAAAGATCGTCCGCGTGGATCGTATCCGGCACGAAATAGGGCTCACGAAGCAAAGACCGCAGGCCCTCCGGATGCTCTCTGCGCCGGTCCAGCAGATAATCCCGGGCGCTCAGGATTCCCACCACATCGTTGATGTCCTCGTCGTAGACGGGATATCTGGAAAGTCCGCTCTCCCGGATCGTATTGATAATGTCCGCGTCCTCCTCATCCAGCGAAAAGGCCACCACATCCGCCTCCCGGGTCATGGCGTCCCGCACGGAAATATCGTTGAAACGGAACACATTCTGGATCCACTCCTGCTCATCCTGATCGATGGTTCCCTTCTCGCCGCCCAGATCCACCATCATGCGGATCTCCTCCTCCGTGACCGATTGCTCCTCGGCCTCCGTCTTCAGATGCAGGACCCGCAGCATCAGATTCGTGGATTTCGATAAAAACCAGACCACCGGGCGCATAATCACCGCCAGCACCGAAATCACGCCGCAGGAAAACTTCGCCACCTCCATGGATTTCTGCATGGCAATCCGCTTCGGCACCAGCTCTCCGAAGATCAGCGTGAAGTAGGAAAGGATGAGGGTGATCACCACCACCGCCGCCACGCGCAGCGCATCGGGACTCAGCCTCGTATAGCCCAGATCCTTATATACCCAGTCCACAAGGTAGCCCGCAAAGCTGTCCGCCGCGAACGCACTGCCCAGAAAGCCGGCCAGCGTAATCCCCACCTGGATCGTGGACAAAAAAGAGGACGGCTGCTCCACCAGCTTTAAGAGCTTTCCCGCCTTGCGGTCGCCCTCCTCCGCCATCTTGCGCAGCTTCGTCGCGTTGGTGGACACCACCGCAATCTCCGTCGCCGCGAAAAACGCGTTTATCAGAATCAAAATTACCTGCAATAAAAGTTGTCTCGGTATGGCACTCAAAATTTTTCTCCTTCTCTTTCCCTGATTGTTTCCTGATAAAACTTTTACATTTTTCCTGAAAAATGCAAAAAGACACAGCCTGTCAAGCTGATTCTCAACAGGCTATGTCCCTTAAAAGTCTTCTGTTATATCTGTTGCACTGAAAAATCGTTTCCCCGTCTGGGTCCGCGTTATCCATGAAAACTTTCCCTTTCCTTGCGTAGTATGATATTTCGATTATACAGGATCCGGTCCGGGACTGTCAAGAAAAAATTCCTGGCCGCTGTCCGGACGAATCAATCTTCTTTTTCTGCATAAAACAAAAAGGAGCCCGCCGCACCCACGGTTTCCCGTCAGGTACGGCAGCTCCTTTTTGTCTCTTCCAATATTTCAGAACGAAGCCTCTCTCAGGCTGCCCTCATCGGCCAGCCGGCCAGGCTCAGTCTGCCTTGCCGTAAAGCTTGATCAGCTTGTTCAGGTAAGTGTAGCGCTCCTCCGCTTCCTTCTCGTTCTCCGCAAACAGCGCATCCGCCATCTCCGGATTTACCTTGCGCAGGGAGTTGTAACGCACCTCGCCGTTCAGGAAGTCCATATAAGGCAGGGTAGGCGCCTTGCTGTCCAGAGTGAACGCACCCTTCTCGGTACCCTTCAGCTCCGGATTATAGCGGAACAGATGCCAGTAGCCGGACTTCACAGCCTTCTCCTCCTCGGACTGGGAGTTGCCCATGCCGGCCTTGATGCCGTGGTTGATACAAGGAGCGTAAGCGATGATCAGGGAAGGTCCCTCGTACGCCTCCGCCTCTGCAATCGCCTTCACGGTCTGGTTGTAGTCCGCGCCCATCGCGATCTGCGCAACATATACATAACCATAGCTCATTGCGATGCTTGCCATATCCTTCTTCTTGGTCTTCTTACCGCCGGAAGCAAACTGTGCAACCGCGCCGGTAGGGGTAGCCTTGGAGGACTGGCCGCCGGTGTTGGAATATACCTCAGTATCGAATACCAGGATGTTGATATCCTTGCCGCTCGCCAGAACATGGTCCACGCCGCCGAAGCCGATATCGTAAGCCCATCCGTCACCGCCGAAGATCCACTGAGACTTCTTCGCCAGGAAATCCTTCTCCTCCAGAACTGCCTTGGATCCTTCGGAGCCTTCCTTCTCAAGAGCCTCAACCAGCTTGTCCGTAGCGGTGCCGTTTAACGCGCCCTTGGTGTAGGTATCCAGCCATTCCTGAGCCGCCGCCTTGAAGCCCTCGCTTCCGGAAGCCTCTGCCAGCTTCTCAACCTCATCCTTTAAGCGTCCGCGAACCGCATTCTGCGCCAGCAGCATGCCGTAGCCGAACTCAGCCGCATCCTCAAACAGGGAGTTGGACCATGCGGGGCCCTGTCCCTTCGCGTTCACCGTATAAGGGGTGGACGGGGAGGAGTTCGCCCAGATGGAAGAACAGCCTGTCGCGTTGGCAATATACATTCTGTCGCCGAACAGCTGTGTTACCAGCTTCGCGTAAGGGGTCTCGCCGCAGCCTGCGCATGCGCCGGAGAACTCGAGCAGGGGCTGCTTGAACTGGCTGCCCTTTACGGTATTCTCCTTGAACTTCGCTACCAGATCGGTCTTGACGGGCAGCTTTCTGCCGTAGTCAAATGCCTCCTGCTTCGCAGCGGCGGTCTTGCCCTCGCTGTCAACAGCAGCCATGGTCAGAGCCTTGTTGCCCATCTTGCCGGGGCAGACAGCTGCACAGGAGCCGCATCCGGTACAATCCATCGCGGAGATGGTGATCGCAAACTCGTGGCCGGGAGCGCCTACCATCGGGATAGACTTCAAGGTTTCCGGAGCGTTCTTCTTCTCCTCCTCCGTAAGCGCCACAGGGCGGATTACCGCATGAGGACATACAAACGAGCAGCGGTTACACTGGATACAGTTATCGGAATTCCAGTTCGGCAGATCCTCCGCCACACCGCGCTTCTCGTGAGCCGCAGTACCGGACGGAGTGGAGCCGTCCACATAATCCATAAATGCGGAAACAGGCAGCTTGTCGCCTCTCTGTGCGTTTACCTCAGTCTGAATATTCTCAACGAACTTCACAACCTCCGGACGGTCCGGAATCATCGCCGCCTTCAGGTTGTCATCCTCTGCATTCGCCCATGCCGCAGGAACCTCAACCTTGACAACGCCCTCTGCGCCGCGGTCGATTGCCGCAAAGTTCATCTGAACGATCTTCTCACCCTTCATGCCGTAGGCAGCCTGTGCAGCGGCCTTCATCAGCTTGATCGCCTCGTCCACGGGGATGATGTTCGCAAGCTTGAAGAATGCGGACTGCAGAACGGTGTTGATCTTGTTCTTCAGGCCGATCTCTCTGCCGATGCCGAAGCCGTCGATGGTGTAGAAGTTAATGTGGTGCTGTGCGATATAGCGCTTCACCTGTCCGGGAAGCTCCTTCTCCAGCTCCTCTGCATTCCAGGGGCAGTTTAACAGGAAGGTGCCGCCGTCGCGCAGATCCTGTACCATATCATAGCTGCGGATATAGTTCGGGTTATGACAGGCCACAAAATCCGCCTTGCTGATCAGATAAGAGGACCGGATCGGCTTCTTACCGAAACGCAGGTGGGAAACGGTGATACCGTTGGACTTCTTGGAGTCATAGGAGAAGTACGCCTGCACGAACATATCGGTATGGTCGCCGATGATCTTGATGGAGTTCTTGTTCGCACCTACGGTTCCGTCGCCGCCCAGGCCCCAGAACTTACATCTCACAGTGCCCTCCGGGCAGGTATCCAGGCTTCCCTCTTCCGGCAGGGACAGATAGGTCACATCATCATTGATGCCGATGGTGAACAGCTTCTTCTCCGTGTTCTTATAAACCGCCTCGATCTGTGCGGGTGTGGTGTCCTTGGATCCCAGGCCATATCTGCCGGAGAACACGGGAACATCCTTAAACTTGCTGTCATGCAGCGCTGCAACCACATCCAGGTACAGAGGCTCGCCGATTGCGCCGGGCTCCTTGGTTCGGTCCAGAACGGAAATCTGCTTTACGGAATCCGGGATCGCTGCGATTAAGTGCTTTGCGGAGAACGGGCGGTACAGATGTACCTTCACCATGCCGACCTTCTGGCCGTTGGCATTCAGGTAGTCGATCGTCTCCTCGATGGTGTCGCAGACAGAGCCCATGGCGATGATCACATGCTCCGCATCGGGTGCGCCGTAGTAATCAAACAGGCCGTAATGGGTGCCCAGCTTCTCGTTTACTTTATTGATATACTCCTCGACAATGCCGGGGATTGCGTCGTAATGCTTGTTGGAAGCCTCTCTTACCTGGAAGAAAATATCCGGGTTCTGAGCGGAGCCCATTTCCTTCGCGTGCTGAGGATTCAGCGCATTCTTGCGGAACTCCATGATGGCGTCCATATCCGCCATATCCTTTAAGTCCGCGTAATCCCATACATCCACCTTCTGGATCTCGTGGGAAGTACGGAAGCCGTCAAAAAAGTTCATGAAAGGCATCTTGCCCTTGATGGCAGCCAGATGCGCCACGGGGGTCAAATCCATGATCTCCTGCACGCTGGATGTCGCAAACATCGCAACGCCGGTCTGACGACAGGCATAAATATCGGAGTGATCTCCGAAGATGGAAAGTGCATGGCTTGCCAGCGCTCTCGCCGCAACGTTGAATACGCCGGGCAGCTGCTCGCCTGCAACCTTGTACAGATTGGGGATCATCAGCAGAAGACCCTGGGATGCCGTAAAGGTGGTCGTCAGCGCGCCCGCTGCCAGAGAGCCGTGCACAGCGCCTGCCGCGCCTGCCTCGGACTGCATCTCCGTTACCTTTACCGTCTGTCCGAAAATGTTCTTCTGATTCTGTGTCGCCCACTTATCCGTCACTTCCGCCATCGGTGAAGAAGGCGTAATGGGATAAATGGCGGCAACATCGCTGTACGCATAGGATACATATGCGGCAGCCTGGTTCCCATCCATTGTCTTTTTCTTGGTTCTCAATTTGGGTTCCTCCTGTTCTTGAGTTCTTTAAATAAAATAATAGGAACTGTTACCGAATCCTATTATACTACGCAGAGTACAAAATACCAGCCTCCCGGCAAATGTTTCAAAAAAGATACATCTCCCGCATGCGGTATGGATCCGGTCGCTGTAGCGTATATATAATTCTACATCTCTTTTCCAAAGATATCTACACCAATTCCGCAAATTTCCCAAAAAATTTATAGATTTTCCTCCTCCGGGTAACACATTCCCCATTCCCCGCGCAGTTCTGTCATCAATCGCATCACATCCTTTGTCAGAGAGAGCTTCATCGCCGCCGGGCAGCCCTCCCGCACCGCCCGCTCCATATCCTCCAGCTCGTACAAAAGCGCATCCTGCGTCCGGCCTGCCGCAAGCTCCCGGACCTCCCCCGTCGCCGCGTCCACAATCCGCGCCCGGTCCGCCCTGGGATACTCGGAGATTTCAATGTAAGCCTTCTCGCAGCTGATCACCGCCCGCTTGGGCTGTTTGGAATGCAGGCTCAGCGTAATTCCCGCCATCTGCCCCTCCGGATTCATCAAAAGGATGCCCGCCTGCTCATCCACTCCGGTGGGCGCTGCCTTCACCTGGCTTTTTACCTGATCCGGGCAGCTCTCCATAAAGCTGCGGGTCAGGCTCAGCGCATAGACGCCGATATCCAGAAGCGCTCCGCCCGCCAGCGACCGGCTGAAAAACCGATTTTTCATATCGTATTCCTTAAAGCTGCCGAAGTTGGCCTGGATCATCTGCACCCGTCCCAGGCTTCCCTGCGCGACCAGCTTCCACAGCTCCTTATACAAAGGCATATGCCAGATCGTCATCGCCTCCGCCAGCACCAGCCCCCTCTCCCGGGCCAGGACTTCCGCCTCCGCCAGCTCTGCGCTGTTTAACGTGATGGATTTTTCACAAAGCACATGCTTGCCCTTCGCCAAAGCCTGCCGTAAAAACCCGATATGCGTGTTGTGGGGCGTCGTCAGATAAACGATATCCACCTCCGGATCGTCAAACATCTCCTCCGGCCGGCGGTAAACCTTCCGCACGCCGTATTTTTCCGCGAAGGCCTCCGCCTTCTCATAGGTGCGATTGCCCACCGCATACAGTCCTTTTCCCATTCCTTGCAGCGCCTGCGCCATCTCGTTGGCGATCACTCCGCAGCCGAGCACCGCCCAGTTCAGCTCTCTTTTCATCTTCCAAACTCCTTCTCATGCTCCTTGAAAAAATCATAATACCGCCGCACATTCTCCAGCTGTGTCCAGCGCTTTACGTCCACCGGCCTCTCGTCCATGTCGTAGATCTTTGCCCCCCGCATCGCCAGCAAAAAGGGCGAGTGCGTGGAGATCACAAACTGACAGCCAAAAAAGCGGACCGAATCCTCCAGAAACCGGACCAGCTCCAGCTGCCTGGCGGGCGACAGGCTGTTCTCCGGCTCGTCCAAAAGATACAGCGCATTCTCCCCGATTTTCTCCGTAAAATAGGAAAAGGCGCTTTCCCCGTTGGAGCGCTCCCGCACATTATCCATCAGCCTGCCCCTCACATATTTTGACTGTGTTTTGCGCCGCGCCAGGTTCACCTTCCGCAGCCGTTCGATATCCTCCATGCTCCGGAAATGAAAATCCGAATATTTGGCGTCCAGATAGTCCTCGAACAGCTCCTCCCGCTTTCGATCGATTCCCGCATTGATCATCCGCAGATTCAGCATAAAATCAAACACATCGTCGCTGGTGATGATCCGGCTTTCCTGCGGGCACCCGCTTCCCCCAAAGGCGCACCGCGCCGTATACTCCTCAAAAAAGCTGGAACGGTTATAGACCGCATCCCGCAAAAGCCCAAGCTTCTCCGCGATCACATTCAGGGCCGTGGTCTTGCCGCAGCCGTTCCCTCCGTACAGGATCGTCAGCGGCTCAAAATCAATCCGTTCAAAGCCTGCCCCGGACAGCACCCGGAAGGGATAATAGCTGTCGTAACAGGTTCGCTTTATGCTCAGAAAAAACTGAAATTCGCTGTCCTCATCTGCGAAGGTAAACCAGTCCAAAAACATATCGGAAGTCCTCCCTTTCCATGGGTATTGTAGCCTGTTTGGGCTTCATCTTCAAGGATTCGCCGCAAATTCACCACAAATCGGCTTCTCTGAGCGTAAAAAAAAATACCATGCATCCGGCAGTCCCCCGCCTTTTGCATGGTATTTTCGTTTCAAACAGTTCAGCCAGGCGGGATCGAACGTCCAGAATCGTGCTCGCACGAATTTTGGACGTTTGCTCCCGCTTGAGGGAGCGCCCGATGATGAGCAAGAAACGGCGTTCCGCCTTATTCCACAGGAAGCCGCGTAGCGGCGGAAAGCGCGTTAGCGCGGCTTTGCGAATGGCGCGAGCTGAACTGCTGCCATTTCTCAAGCTCCGATTTCCTTCACTTCATATCCTGCGTCCGTGACTGCCGCGCGCAGCGCCTCATCCTCCGCGGTTCCCTCCACGACGGCCTGCTTATCCTCCAGGCTGACGGAAACGCTGCTCACACCCTCGACTGCCTCCAAAGCCTTCGTCACCGCCTTCACACAATGCTGGCACATCATACCCTCAATTTTGATTGTCTTTTTCATGGTCTGTTCTCCTTCTTTCTCTGCTTTCTTCTCTGCTTTTTCCTGCTGCTTTGGGCTTTCCCCACTGTCCTTTGGCTCAACCCTCCACTTCGGCGTAAAGAACCGCAGTCTCAGGGCATTGGACACCACCGATACGGACGAAAAGCTCATGGCGGCCGCACCGATCATCGGATTGAGCAAAATGTGGAACGCCGGGTAGAGCACGCCTGCCGCCACCGGGATGCCGATCGCATTGTAGAAAAACGCCCAGAACAGGTTCTGCCGGATGTTGCGCATCACCGCCCGGCTCAGGCTCACAGCGGAAGGCACATCCATCAGATCGCTTCTCATCAGCACGATGTCCGCCGACTCAATCGCCACGTCCGTGCCCGCGCCGATGGCAATTCCCACATCCGCTCTGGCCAGCGCCGGCGCGTCGTTAATGCCGTCACCCACCATGGCAACCCTGCGGCCCTGCTCCTGCAGCTCCCGGATCTTGCGTTCCTTATCCTGGGGCAAAACGTCCGCAATCACCGTTTCCACGCCCACCTGACGCCGGATGGCCTGGGCCGTGCGCTCATTGTCGCCGGTCAGCATAATCACATCCATTCCCATACTGCGCATCCGTGCAATCGCCTCCCGGCTGGTCGGTTTTACTACATCCGCCGCCGCGATCACGCCCAGCAGTTTTCCGTTCCGCGCAAAATACAAAGGCGTTTTGCCTGCGTCAGCCAGCTTCTCCTGCAGCCCGTCCGCCCCGGAAATATCGATTTTTTCCGCTTCCATCAGCTTGCGGTTTCCGGCCAGGCATCTCTCCCCGTCCAGCTCCCCGGAAATGCCCTGTCCGGGCAGCATCCTGTACTGCGTCACTGTCTCAATCACGACATTATTTTCTTCTGCCTTCTGCAGAATAGCCTCCGCCAACGGATGGCTGGAAAGCTTTTCCAGAGAAGCCGCCACCGTCAAAAGCTGCCCTTCCGCTTTTTCGCCGCCAAAGGCAATCACGTCCGTCACGACAGGCTTTCCCTGCGTCACGGTTCCGGTCTTGTCCAGCACCACCGTATCGATGCTGTGCGTAATTTCCAGCGCCTCCGCGGATTTCATCAAGATGCCGTTGGCTGCCCCCCGGCCCGTCCCCACCATGATCGCCGTGGGTGTGGCAAGCCCCAGCGCACAGGGGCAGGAGATCACCAGGACGGAGATCGCCACGGACAGCGCAAACTCAAAGCTCTGACCGGCAATCAGCCAGGCGACAGCGGCAATCAGGGCGATGGCAATCACCACCGGCACGAAAATACCACTGACCTTATCCGCCAGCTTGGCGATCGGCGCCTTGGAGGAGGTTGCCTCATCCACCAGCTGGATAATCCGCGCCAGCGCCGTGTTTTCTCCAACCGCCGTGGCCTCCATTTTAAAATACCCGGTCTTGTTCACGGTGCCGCCGGTCACCTTATCGCCCGCCTGCTTCTCCACCGGGAGACTCTCCCCGGTGATCGCGGACTCATCCACAGAGGCGAAGCCCTCCTGAATCCTGCCGTCCACAGGCACCGTATCGCCGTCCCGCACGACCAGGATGTCGCCGTTTTGTACCTCGTCCACGGGGATTTCCTGTTCTATACCGTCCCGCAGGATTTTCGCCGTCTTGGGCGCCAAATCCATCAGCTTGGTGATGGCCGCGGAGGTCTTTGATTTTGCCCGCGCCTCCATGAATTTCCCCAGAGTAATCAGCGTCAGGATCATGGCGGAGGACTCGAAATACAGGTTCATCCCGAAATGCTCCACCAGTTCCATGTCGTCGTGTCCAAACCCCCAGGCCATCCGGTAAATCGCGTAAATCCCATATACAAAGGCCGCCCCGGAGCCCAGCGCAATCAGCGAATCCATATTGGGCGAGCGCCGCAGCAGATTTTTGAAACCGTTTTTAAAATAGTGACCGCCCGCAATCAGCACCGGCAGCACCAGCAAAAACTGTGTGAACGCAAAAATCAGATGATTCTGCGCGCCCAGCAAAAAATCCGGCAAGGGCCAGCCGGCCATATGTCCCATTGAAATATAAAACAAAGGCACCGTAAAAATCAAGGACGCGATAAGCCGCTGTTTCATGCGCTTTGTCTCGGCTGCCGCAGCGTCCACACCGCCGCCTGTCTGCCGCGCCTGTCCGGACACTGCCTTCCTGCTCTCCTCGTGCGGGGACGCTCCGTAGCCGATATCCTCCACCTTTCGCACGATCTCCGCCGAATTTAGGCGTGCTTCATCATACTGAACCGTCATACTGTTTTTCAACAGATTCACGCTGCACTGCTCCATCCCCTCCATTTTGGAGACGCCCTTTTCGATCCGGGCGGAGCAGGCCGCACAGGACATTCCTGTGATGTCATACACTTCTTTTTTCATTCTCTATTCTCCTGAATTTGACTTTTCTCATATCCTTCGCTATTATTATAGCAACTATTATGGAAATAGGAAGAATGCACTATTTTGTAATCTACTACCCAAAAGGATAGTGTAAAGGAGAAAAATATGTCTGTATCTGTCAATCAAAACTGTCCCGTTTCAGCCACTATCCGCCTGATCGGCGGAAAATATAAGGCGCTGCTTTTATGGCACCTGACCGGTAAATCCCTGCGCTTCAGCCAGCTTCATCGCCTGGTACCGGAAGCCACTCCGAAAATGCTCACCCAGCAGCTTCGGGAGCTGGAAGCCGACGGACTGGTCGCCCGCACCGTCTATCCGGTCGTTCCGCCCCGTGTGGACTATGCCCTGACCCCTCTTGGCCAGAGCCTTTTCCCGATCCTGGAGGCCATGTACCGCTGGGGCAGCAGCCTGATGCGCAGCGAAGGGCTAACGCCCGAATGCACCATGACCGACTGTCCGGCCTGCGCAGAAGCTTGTTCCGGACCAGATAGTTCTTCCTTCCCTCCGACGTAAACAACCCGCATTCCGCAGAGATGCAACACGAAATACAACACAAAAAGAAAAGCCCTTGAAATTCAAGGGCTTTCTCAGAGGCGCGAACCGGATTTGAACCGGTGATAAGGGTGTTGCAGACCCGTGCCTTACCACTTGGCTATCGCGCCATACTCAAATATATGCTGTAACTGTCTGAAAATGACTCCAACGGGAATCGAACCCGTGTTACCGCCGTGAAAGGGCGATGTCTTAACCGCTTGACCATGGAGCCGTAAGCTGTGAGGCCTCGCCGCAAACAGGAGCTCTCTCCCGTTTCACTCCCCCTGTTGGACTCGAACCAACGACACTGCGGTTAACAGCCGCATGCTCTACCGACTGAGCTAAGGAGGAAAATAGACCCACCCGGTGGATCTTTTGCCTGAAAGTATTCGTCAGTTTCCTGTCTTGTACCCTCAAAACCGAACATTGAAAATCTTCATCCGCTTTATCAACCT
>JAUNGT010000048.1 GCA_030524455.1 Eubacteriales bacterium
CAATCGGAAATCCCTCAGGCTGTGTGAAAAACTGGGCTTTGCGGTGGATAACCGGGCGCCGGAAGGGGACGGACTGTGGATATACCTGAGGAAATCTCTGCCGTGAGCCGCACCTTGACGAAAAAACCGGTAGAATTTATAATGGGATATGGTGCTTTTTACGATACAGAGGGTTAGAGAATGATACAGAAAGAAAAGCTGGTCCAGTTTTATTTTACTCAGTACAGGGAATGCGCGCTGAAGCTGAAGAAGAAAAACAACGACGGCAAGAAGACCTACGAGCAGAGAATTGCCCGCCTGATTACGGAGATGAAAGGGGTCAGGACGGGCAGGCTGACGCAGCCGCATTTGGAGGAGTATCACCGGCAGATCCGCAACATGGCATATTTTGCATTTAAGCAAAATAACCAGGTGGCCATCATGCAGATCCGGGATTTTCTGATGACAGAGCTGGTACGGCTGGATATAGAGACGATGCGGGCCGATGAGCAGGAGCTGATCACGGGCCGTTTTCTGGAATATTTGCGGACCGAGCGGCCGGGAGAGATCTGTCAGCAGACGATGCGCAGTCTTTCCAGAAATTATGCGGAAAACGGGATAAGATCCCAGATCATTGATATGGTTCCGATGAGGCCGGAGATGGAGTTCCCGCGGGTGCTGGAGATGAAGCGGCATTTTATCCTGCACATCGGGCCCACCAACTGCGGCAAGACCTATCAGGCGCTGCAGCGGCTGAGGGAGGCGTATAAAGGCATCTATCTGGGGCCGCTGCGGCTGCTGGCGCTGGAGGTTTACGAAAAAATGCGGGAGGCGAAGATCCCCTGCACCATGCTGACCGGGGAGGAGCGGATTTATGAGGAGAACAGCCGTATTGTTTCCTCCACGGTGGAGATGCTGGACATTGACCAGGTATATGATGTGGCGGTGATCGACGAGGCCCAGATGATTGCGGATCCGGACCGGGGCTGCTCCTGGACGAGGGCGATTTTAGGAACACAGTGCCCGGAGATTCACATTTGTATGAGCCCGGCGGCGGAGGAGGTGGTGACGCACCTGATCGGCCTGTGCAGCGACACCTATGAGGTGCGCCGCTATGAGCGCAAAACGGCTCTTGTCTGCGAGGAGAAGCCCTTCGTGTTCCCGGATGACGTGCAGGAGGGGGACGCGCTGATCGTCTTTACCAAGCGTTCCGTGCTGGATATTGCGGGACGGCTGGAGCGCCGGGGCGTGCGCACCAGCGTGATTTACGGAAGCCTGCCGCCGGAGATCCGCAGAAGGCAGATCCGTATGTTCGCCTCCAAGGAGACGAAGGTGGTGGTGTCCACGGACGCCATCGGCATGGGGCTGAATCTGCCGGTGCGCCGGATTGTTTTCGTGCAGACGGAAAAATTTGACGGACGCAGCACCCGTCCCTTAAAGACGGAGGAGATCAAGCAGATCGCGGGCCGGGCCGGCCGTTTCGGAATTTATGAGACCGGCTATGTGAGCGCGGTTGGGGAGGAAGGGCTTGCCTATATCCGGGCCCACTTCGACGAGCAGGAGAAGCGGGTGGATCATGTGACGCTGGGCTTTCCGCAGGTGCTTCTGGATATGGCCGAGCCGCTGGATACGGTGCTGAAAATCTGGAAATCCGTGGAGACGCCGGCGCCTTTTGAGAAGATCAGTATTGAGGAAATGCTTTTCCTTTATGATAAGGCTTACAAGGACCGCAAGGAGATCGACGGCTTCGAGGACAAGCACCTGCTCTACCGGATGCTGACCTGCTCCATCGATATCAAGAACCGGGATATCGTGGCGCTGTGGCTGTACTACTGCAAAACCTACACGGCGGATGTGGCCCTGCACTTCCCGGCGCTTTTAATGTGCACCGACGCGGGGCTTGTGCGCTACGAAACCTTTTATAAAATGCTGGATCTCTACTATCAGTTTTCCACCCGTCTGGGCAAGAATATCGACGCCGACCGCCTGGTGCATGAGCGGGAAAAGACGGAGGAGACGATCATGCGCTACCTGGCAAAAAGCAAGAAGGATTATATCCAGAAATGCCGCTACTGCGGCGCGCCGCTGCCGGTGGGAGTTCCCTTTATGGTCTGTGACAAGTGTTATCGGGAGACGAGGCGGGGACGGAGAGCAAACTGAGCGGGCGGAACGGTTACAAAATTTATAAAAAGTTTATAATTGTCATAGCTATAATACTTGACACGGGTGTTATAATAAGGTTGTAACAAAAAAGAAATCAGTTTTTTGGAGGAAAAGGTAAATGAATACTTTGAAAGCTGAAAAGCGTGACATGAGTGTAAAAGCCAAGAGGCTCAGAAGAGAAGGTTATGTGACCGGCAATTTGTTCGGCAGAGAGATTGAGGGTTCCATCCCGCTGAAAATGCAGGAGCGCGAGGTGGAGCGTCTTTTAAAGACAAGCAACAAGGGCAGCCAGGTCAGCCTGGAGGTGGACGGCCAGAGCTATGATGCCCTGATCAAGGAGATTTCTTATAATACGCTCAAGGGCCAGGTGCTGGAGCTGGATTTCCAGGCGCTGGTGAAGGGCGAGAAGGTTCGCTCGGTGGCGGCGGTTGTGCTGCTCAACAGCGAGAAGGTTGTGACGGGTATCCTGCAGCAGAGGCTGGAGGAGATTTCCTACACGGCGCTGCCCTCCGCCCTGGTGGACAAGGTGGAGATCGACGTGGCGGATATGAAGCTGGGCGACGAGATCTGCGTGAAGGATCTGGCCATTGCGTCTGATCCTGGCCTGGAGCTGCATACGGATCGCGACGCGGTGGTTGTCACGGTGACGAGAGCTCACAACATGCAGGAGGAGCCGGAGGAGGCCCCCGCAGAGGATGCGGATAAGGACGCCAAGGGCGAGGCAAAGCCTGAGGAGAAGAAGGCATGAAGGCGCACAGATATTGGGCGATCGCCGCATTGATCTGCATGGTGATGGCGCTCTATACCGGCCATAGGATGGTTTCCAGGTAAGTGATTTGAAGCTTCTCTCAATAAACTGAAATAACGAGGAACGCAAAGGACGGCGGACAGACCCGGAAGAAGGGCTTGCCCGCCGTCTCTCTTTATCCGTTATCAGGCAAGGCGCACCTGCGTCACGCACATTTTTGCTGTTTTCCTGCCCTTTGGGTCAGAAAAACAGGATAGTATTTTAGTAAATTCAGAATCTGAAAAGCAAACAGCACTTCTGATATATTGAGATAGGATAAAGGAAAAACTGCAGGATGCGGGTAACGTTATTTACAGAGGAAGAGAGGAGTTTTGCGAGATGGATGTCGGCAGAATGAAGGTTACGACGATTCTTGACTGTTTGTATGAAACGTACGATCTGGAGTGGGATATGCTCAGCAGGGGAAGGAAGTTTTATGATACGATTGTCCTTCCGTTCCTGATTATGTTAAGCAAGGAATGCAGAGACATGCGGGAGCGGGAGATCCACGAGCTTCTGGTGAAGGCTTTCACGGACAGTGAGGATAAAGAGGATTTCCGTCAAAAGGCGATGGAGGCTATCGCTCCCTATCTGCAGCTGGAGGCTGTTTGCGCAGAAGAAGGAAGTGAATAGATAAATTATGGAAGAAAAAGAAATGATAAGCCTTCTTGGCCTGCGCGCGGAGGAGCGGGCATACCTGGCCGGAAGATTTGCGCGGGCGGGGGAGCGGGCCGCGATTACGGTGGAGTTTCAGGCGTTTCTGGAGGAAAGACAGCTGATTACGGCCAGACTGCACGATTCCTCGGTGGAAACGCCTCGGCACTGCCACAATTATATGGAAATGATGTATGTTTACAGGGGAAGCGTTACGCATCGCATCAACGGTACGGAGGTCGTTCTGAGGAAGGGCGACCTGCTGCTTATGAACCAGTATATTGCACACAGTGAAAAAAGGGGAGGCGCAGAGGACATCGGGGTGATCTTCGTGATTCGCCCCGAATTTTTTGATATTCCGATGCAGATGATCCAGGGAAAAAACGAAATATGGGATTTTCTGGTCAACTCCTTTCGGACGAACGACCCCAAGCCCCAGCACCTTCTGTTCCGGGGCGGCGGCAAGAAGCAGATTCAAAATCTGCTGGAAAACCTGATCGAGACGGTCAGCTGCCGCAGCGGGGACGGAAATATGATCAGCCAGTACACGGCGGGCCTGATTTTTCTGTACCTGCTGGATGCCAGTGACAGCGTAATCGGAAGCTGCTGCCACGGACACAGGGATCTGATTATCCGCGGGACGCTGGAGTATATTGATTCCCATTACAGCACGGTGACGCTGGGACAGATCGCGGAACATTTCCGCCAGCCGCTCTCCCGGATGAGCAAGATCATCAAGGAGGAGACGGGCCAAACCTTCCGGGAGCTTCTTCTGGGAAAACGGTTTCAGAAGGCGTCTCAGCTGCTTTTGGAGACAGACCTGCGGGTGGAGGAGATTGCGGCCCATGTGGGCTATGAAAATATCAGCTATTTTTACCGGCAGTTCAAAAAACGCTGCGGCATGACGCCGCGCCAGTATCGCTGCAGCACCGGCGCCTGCCGGGAAAATGAGGACAAAAGGAGGATGACGTAAGATGCTGTTTGAGAATGCGGATATGGAAAAGGCGGAGAAAACGCTCTGCGGAGACCGTCCCAAAAGGCTGATCGAGGCGGACGTGTTCGAAGCGCCGGATCATTACCGGATCGAGCTTTCCCTGCCCGGCTTTCGGAGGGACAGAATCGGGGTTACGCTGGAAAACGGCTGCCTCTGTGTGGAGGCCTCCGGGGAGACCTCAGAGGAGACCGGAGAAAAGAAAACGGAGAAAGAGACGGGAAAGTATCTGCGCAAGGAGCGGGAGGAGGGGTCCTGTGGGCGTTCCTTTTATCTCGGAACGGAGATCCGGGAGGATCAGATCCGGGCGGACCTTGAGAACGGCATTCTGACGCTGTTTCTTCCGAAAAGACAAGGACAGCCGCAGGAAAAAAGACAGATTCCCATCGGATGACCTCCTTACATAGATGCGTCAGTACAAAAAAGCAGGGGCATATTGCGGGCAAAACCGCAGGTGCCCCTGCTTTTTCTATTTCAAATTCTTGGAATTCGTGCAACTTTTATAATTTTCAAAGGGATTGCGGATTTTTATGGTTGAAGATTGCGCGGAGAAGATGGTATTCTTGCGCCAGAAAAACAAAGGAGGTGTGCAATATGGGTAAGCGAAAGCGGATGAGCCTGCTGCAGGAGATCAAAAAGAAATGGTTCTTTTATCTGATCGCACTGCCCGGCGTCCTCTGCCTGATCCTGTTTGCCTATCTGCCGATGGCGGGGTTATATGTGGTGTTTGAGCGCTACACCTATCAGGGCGGATTGTTCGGGAGCGAATTTGTGGGGCTGGCGATTCTGATCAATGAGATCAACGCCAAAAGATACCGGAAGGTAACGCAGACGGTGATGCTGTTTCCCTACTTTATTTCCTGGATTGTGGTCGGGATGGTGGCGCTGGCCCTGCTGGATGAAAACAGCGGGCTGATCAATGCGGCCCTGACCTCGGTGGGCGCTTCCCCGGTGGACTGGTATTCCAATGCGGACTACTGGTGGCCGATCATGATCGTCACAACAATCTGGAAAAATGCGGGCTATGGGGCAATCATTTACTTCTGTGCGCTGACGGGCTTTGACCAGAGTCTGTACGAGGCCGCAGAAATCGACGGGGCGGGCCGGTGGCAGAAGATCCGGCGGATCACGATCCCGCTGTTAAAGCCCACGATTATTATCATGTTCCTGCTTAATATCGGCGGCATTCTGGCAGGCGGCGTAGACCAGATCATGGGGATGACCAGCCTAAACCCGCTGCTTTTGGAAAAAACGGATACGATCGCGACCTTCGTGTACCGGTCCGCCATCGTGAACGGGCAGTTTGAGTCGGCTTCGGCAATCACGCTCTACCAGTCCATGTTCGGCTTTGTGCTGGTGCTGGGAAGTAATCTTTTGGTCAAAAGGTTTGATCCGGAGTACGCCCTGTTTTAACAGCGGCGAGAGAAAAAGGCGCGCCTGCGGCGTGCGGACAGGAGTGAGGTATGAAAAAAATGCAGGATATGCCGTCCCGCAGGACGAAGGAGAGTCCCCTGTGCTATCTGATCACGGGCATCATGGCGCTGGCCTGCTTCCTTCCGTTCTGGATCGTGTTTGCGGCATCCATCTCCGATGAGATGGAGATTGTCAACAAGGGCTTTTCCCTTCTCCCCAGGAAAGCCACGCTGGAAACCTACCGCTTTATTATCGGACAGAAGGGGAGCATGCTCTGGAGGGCTTACGGGATTTCCTTTCTGAGCGTGATTGCAGGAACAGTATACTCGGTGGCCGTGATGTCCCTGTTTGCCTGGGCGACGGCCCAGAAGAAGGAGGATTTCCGGTTCGCGAACGCGCTGTCCTTCTTTGCCTGGTTCACCATGATTTTCAGCGGAGGACTGCTGCCCTGGTACATCCTGTGCACCAAGTATTACGGCCTGCAGAATAATCTCTGGGCGCTGATTCTGCCCTACGGCATGAATGTGTTTTACATGTTTGTGCTCAAAAGCAATTTCAAGGCGGTGCCGGCAGAGCTGGTGGAGGCGGCAAAGATTGATGGGGCATCCGACGCGAGGATTTTTGTGTCGGTGGCGCTGCCTTTGTCCAAGGTAGGCCTGGTGAGCGTGATTTTGTTTATGGCGCTGCAGTATTGGAATGATTTTTATCTGTCCCTGTACCTGATCACGAAGACGGATCTGTACACGCTGCAGAAGCTTCTCTATAATATGATGTCTAACATATCGGCGCTGCTGACCAACTCCAGTCTGCAGTCGGTGACTACGCATATCGTGCTTCCCTCCAACACGGCGAGAATGGCGATGACCATGTTTACAGTGCTTCCGGTGCTGGTGTTTTATCCCTTCGCCCAGAAGTACTTCGTGAAGGGCATCACCGTGGGGGCAGTGAAGGGCTGATAATAAAAAAGCGGCGGGTAAGCCGCGGAAAGAGAGAGCATATGAGAAAAAGAGTATTGGCTTGTTTCCTGGGACTTGTGATGACGGCTGCAGCGCTGGCAGGCTGTGGGGCGTCCGGCAAGGGAGCGGCAGAGAGCGCGGCAAACGGCGCAGAGGCGTCCGGGGAGCAGGCCGCAGAAACCTCCGATCAGGAGGTGGCAGAGCTTCGTCTGATTATGTACGGGGATACCTCCTCCCGGCGGGACGAATTTTTCAAAAACGAGTTCCATGATGCGGTGCTGGAGGATCTGAATATCGACCTGACGGTGGAATTTCTGCCCTGGGGCTCCGACACCAGCGTGTCCACTATGCTGGCCAGCGGAGAGCGGTTTGCAGTATGGTACATTCTGAGCAACTATGACTGGCATACGAAGGGATATCTGGCGGAGATTGACGAGAGTCTGCTGGAGGAGCGCCTGCCTGATCTGATCCGTACCCGGGGAGAAAACAATGGCTTTGAGTGCGCCAAGTACAACGGGAAGGTTTATGTGGTGCCCTTCGGGAACAAGCCCTACTCCGGTTCCATGCAGTATTTTGACGTAAGAGGCGATATCCTGGATGAGCTGGGCTATGCGCCGGAGGACGTCAACACGCTGGAGAAGCTGGAGGAGGTGATGGCAAAGACCAAGGAGACGCATCCGGAGATGCGCACCGTGATGAATCTTGACTTTTTGCCCTATGCGCTCTGGAGCTACTGCGGCGAGGGAACCCGCTCCGTCAACGAGGCAAACGATTTCGTGTATGTGAATGAGGAGGAAGAGGGCGATCAGGTGTACAGCTACTTTGAGTCCGAGGGCTTTAAAAATCTGTGCGGGATTACCAGCCGCTGGGCAGAGCTTGGTTATATCAACAAGGATCTGCTGACCAATCCCTCCCAGAGCGATGCGGACTGGAACGCGGCAAACTGCCTGGCGAGAAACGGAATGCCAGGCTCTCTGATTTCGACCTCCCTAAAGACCTCCAATCCCAACGCCTATGAGACGATGGTGAGCATCGGGGATCAGGCAAAGCTGAAAAACAAGGACTATGACTGGGGCATCGCCGTTTCCGCGGCGGATCAGGAAAATGTGGCGCGCTGGCTGGATCTGTTCAACTGGATGTACAAGGATCAGGAGCACTTTAATTTCTGCGTATACGGCGTGGAGGGGACGGACTATGAGGTAAATGAGGACGGCTCCATCACCAAGCTGGTGAGCGATTCCTTTATCGACAGCTGGTTTTTGGAGGCAATCCCCTACAACACCTACGATCCCTCCTTCAGCCAGGAGACAATCGAGAAGTATGAGCACTGGGATGACGACGCGGTATTTTCCAAGCTGACCGGCTTCTCCTTCGACACGACGCCGGTCACCACGGAGCTTGCCATGCTGACCTCCATCTATGATGAGAAGCTAAAGCCCATGGCGTGGGGCCTGCTGGACTATGAGGAAAATATTGATTCCGTGATTGCGGACTTAAAGGCGGCCGGGCTGGACACCTACATTGCGGAGTATCAGAAGCAGTTTTCAGAATTTTATGCACAGAAGAACCAGTAAATGATATAATAGATCCAGATGGGTGTCCGCAGGCGGGCGCCCTTTTGGAGTTGGAGGACAGAAGAAAATGGAACAGAAAGAAAAGCTTGGACTGCTGGATCGCTGCCGTTCGGAGCAGGTTGCCTATTTTGCACCCCGTCAGGGACATATCCATAATCCGGGCATGGGAATTATTTCCATGGCCATCAGCGATCATATGGTGACGGGCTATACGCCGCAGGCAAGGGAGGAGCAGGATCGAAAAAAGCCCTTTGTGCTGACGCGGAAAATGCTGGAGGATGTGACCGCCCTGCCGTACATAGATAATCTTTATCTGCGGGTGGGCTGGAACGACGTGCAGCAAGAGAGGGGAAAGCTGTCGCTTTTGCCGGAATTTGAGATGGCGGTGGAGGCGGCCCGGGAGGCCGGGATCAGCTGGGGCTTCCGAATCATGCAGGCCTCCCCAAGCAATCCCAGGGAGCACCTTCTTCCGGATTTTCTGGCGGACAAGCTGCCCGTCTATCCGTATTACGACGGGGCCTTTTACGGGCCGCAGCCCCGGAAGCTGCCGCTTTATACGGAGGAGTATTTAAAATACTGGGGGGAGATGCTGCAGCTTCTGGCGGAGAAATACGACGCAGACCCTGCGCTGGAGTATGCGGATCTGTCCGGCTTTGGCCTGTGGGGCGAGGGGCACCACGGCTGCCATACGACACCGGGAGGACCGGTCGTGGATCTGGAGCTGGATCCGCCTGCGCGCACTCAGGAGGTGGTGGCGCGGCTGATTGAGAGCCATGAGAACGCTTTTACAAAGACGCCGATGGTGCTGAATCTGGTGATGAGCGGCTATGAGGCGTCAAAGGATGCGATCCGGCGGGGCTGCTGGGTGCGCCGGGACAGCTATCACAAATGGTTTCAGGCGGATCATGCCCTGAACGGTCTGGAGAGAGATCCGGAGGCGGCCATGATTTTTGAGACGGTGATGCCCGGCATTTATATGCATGACGATGAGGATCCCAATTTCCGTTACGGCTACATGGAAATCCCGGATCGGATGTGCGATTACGGGGCCTCTTACGGGATTGTGGGTTTCAATATTCCGGATACGCTTTACGCCGATCATCTGATGCCCGGGCTGTTCGATGCCTTCAAAAACCGGTTGGGCTACCGGCTGCGGCCCTCCATTGTCTGGAAGCTGACAAAGCCGGACGGGCGGGAGAGCCTGGTGCTGGGGATGGTCAACGACGGTACGGTCACGCCGCCGGGACAGCTCTGCTTTACGGCAAAGAGCGGCGGACAGACCAGCCGGGTGTGGGTTGGCGGCGGCGAGTTTGGCGGCAAAATGCGGTTGGTGGAGCTTCCGCTGCCGGAGGGACACGACAAAAGTGTGGTGCTGGAGCTCTCGTTAAAAATCCGGGAGAAGCTGCGGCCGGTGCGGTTTGCGGTCAGGACGGGAGAGCAGGAGGCGCCCTTCGAGCTGACCGTGAGGCTTTGCCATGAAAACCCCTGACGGCTGGATCGCGTGGCTGCGGGGGAGATCGCTCTATTCCAAGACGGTGCTTGGAATGCTGGCGATTTCCCTGACGGTTCTGATTTTGACTGCCTCCATTCTTCTGCTCCGTTTTCGGGCGGAGATGACGGAGGGCTATCGGGAGCTGACCAGGGCTTCCATGGGAAATACGGACGCCATGTTCCGCCAGATCCTTGTGGAGTCCCGCGAGCGCACGATGCAGTGGTACACGGATTCCGACAGCGTTTATCTGCGTCTTTCCGAGGATGCGGATTATGTGCAGCGTCTTTCCTTCGTCAATGAGATCTATAATTTTTTGATGAGCAGCAGCTATATCCAATCGGTCTGCATTGTGAACCGGCGGATAAGCTGGGAATCAGCGCTTCCTACTTCGGGAAGCTTTTCACCGAATTTACCGGCTCCAAAATGCTGGACTATCTGCTGAAGGTGCGCATGGAGAAGGCCCAGGAGCTGCTTGTTGCGGAGATGGACCGGGATATCGCCCAGATCGCGGAGATGGTGGGCTACGGCAACAGCGCCTACTTCACGACAGCCTTCAAAAAATACACGGGCTTCACTCCCTCGCGCTACCGGGAGTGGCATGTGCGGGAGGGGCTGCAGAGGAGGGATTAGGCCGTTTTTACAAATGTAATGCACGATTTATTCATATGTGCTATGATTAGGAAACGAATGCAGGCATCTTATCTGAAATCCGCCTGAAAGAAGGTACATATGAAATTTTTACTTGTCGCCCTGAATGCGAAATATATCCACTCCAACCCCGCCATCCACAGTCTGCGGGCCTACGCGGCCCTGCACAGTCCGGAGGCGGCCGGGGAGGTGGAGCTTGCGGAATATACGATCAATCAGCCGCTGGAGGAGATCCTGGCGGATCTGTATGAGAGGAAGCCGGATGTGATCGCTTTTTCCTGCTATATCTGGAACTGGAGGCAGATCCGTGAGCTGACTGCCTGTCTGCATCAGGTGCTTCCGGAGCTGCCGATCTGGCTGGGAGGGCCGGAGGTATCTTATGATGCGGAGAGAATCCTGGAGAGCAGGCCCTTTCTGACCGGAATTATGGTCGGGGAGGGGGAGGAAACCTTTGCGGAGCTTTTGGGCTATTATGAAAAAAGCAGCTCCGGCCGTTATCCCAGGCAGTTCCAGCTTCAGATCGTGGCCTTCTGGCCCGGCGCGGTGCGGCAGGCGGGGCTGGATACGATCCGCGGGCTGGTGTACCGGGATCCGGTGTCCGGCAGGCCCGTCCGGACAGCTCCGCGGGAGCTGACGGATATCAGCCGGATTCCCTTTTTCTATGGGGATATGAAGGAATTTGAGCACAGGATCGTCTATTATGAATCCAGCCGGGGCTGTCCGTTTCGGTGCAGCTATTGCCTGTCCTCCATCGACAAGACGGTGCGGCTGCGGGACATGGAGCTGGTGAAAAAGGAGCTGCAGTTTTTCCTGGACCGGCGGGTGCCCCAGGTAAAATTTATCGACAGGACGTTCAACTGCAGCCATAAGCACGCGAAGGAGATCTGGAGCTATCTTCTGGAGCACGATAACGGCGTCACAAACTTCCACTTCGAGATCTCGGCGGAGCTTCTGGACGGGGAGGAGCTGGCGCTTCTCGGGAAAATGCGGCCGGGCCTGGTTCAGCTGGAAATCGGCGTACAGTCCACCAACCCGGAGACGCTGCAGGCCGTGCGCCGCAGCGCCCGGCTTGACCGGCTTCGCCATGCGGTGGTGCGGATCCATGCGGAGCACAATGTCCATGTGCATCTGGATCTGATCGCCGGCTTGCCCTTCGAGGATCTGAAAAGCTTTGAGCGCTCCTTTAACGACGTATATTCCATGCGGCCCGAACAGCTGCAGCTCGGTTTTCTGAAGGTGCTCAAGGGCTCCCGGATGGAGGAAATGGCGGAAAGCTGGGGGCTTGTTTACCGGCAGGAGCCTCCCTATGAGGTGCTTTCCACAAAATGGCTGTCCTACGGGGATGTGGTCCGTCTGAAAAAGGTGGAGGAAATGGTGGAGCTGTACTATAACAGCGGTCAGTTCACCCATCTGCTTCCTGTGCTGGAGCAGCGCTTTGAGGCGCCCTTTGACCTTTACGACAGGCTGGCGCGGTTTTATCAGGAAAAGGGATATTTTGTGAACAGCCCGTCCCGGACGCAGCGCTATCGGGTGCTGCTGGATTTTGCGGAGAGTGTGGACGCTGAGCGCATCGGGCTGTACCGGGAGCTGGCGGTTTATGATTTATATTTGCGGGAAAATTTAAAGAGCCGCCCGGATTTTGCGGCGGACCGGCGGCCCTGGCGGGAGCGGATTTCGGCTTTCTACCGGGAAGAGGAGGAGCAGCGCAGCTATCTGGCGGGCTACGACCGGTATCAGGCGCGGCAGCTGGAGCGGATGACGCATCTGGAAATCTTTCGCTGGCCTGTGGACCGGCCGGCCTGGGAGCTGCGGGAGAGAACGGAAGCAGCCGAGGGGGAGGAAACGGCGATTCTGTTCGACTATGAAAGACGCGACCCGCTCACCGGAAACGCCCGCACCCTGCGGATCCTGCTGGGATGAAGGGGGAGAGCGTATGACGGACAGCTATGTGAGCGTGGATCTGGAAACCACGGGGCTTTGTACAAAGCGGGACAAAATTATAGAGATCGGGGCGGTGCGCGTGCAGGACGGACAGATCCGGGACAGCTTTTCCTGCTTTGTCAATCCCGGAAGGCGGCTGACGGAGGAAATTTCTGCGCTGACGGGCATTGGCCAGGAGCAGGTGGACGGGGCGCGGCCGATTGGGCAGGCCCTGCCGGATTTTCTGGATTTTGCGGGGGAGCTGCCGCTTTTAGGGCACCGGGTTTTGTTTGATTATTCCTTTCTGAAGCGGGCTGCGGTGAACGCCGGCCTTTCCTTTGAGCGGGAGGGGATCGATACGCTCAGGCTGGCAAGACAGTTTTTGCCGGAGCTGGAAAGCCGCAGGCTGCCGGATCTGTGCGCCCATTTCGGGATCCCGATCAGGCCCCACCGGGCGCTGGAGGACGCCAGAGCGGCGCATTTGCTTTACCGGGAGCTGGCAAAGCGCTTTTACGAGGAGAAGGCTTTCTCTCCGGCGCCGCTGTTTTATAAGGTAAAAAAGGAGGGGCCCGCCACACTCCGGCAGAAGCAGCGGCTGCGCGAGCTGAACAGGGCCTTCGGAATCGCTGCGGATTATGATGTGGAAATGCTGACGAAAAATGAGGCCAGCCGTCTGATCGACAGGATTCTTGCGTCACATGGAAGCTTGCAAAAGTAGGAGAAGTGCTTTATAATGGGTAAAAGTTGCGGCCGGGGGCCGTTTGCACGGAGGAGTTGATAGGATGAATTTTCACAGCAAGAAATCGCAGCGGATCATTTCGTCGGTGATTATCGCCATTTTGGTGCTGGCGATGGTGATTCCCACTCTGGTTTCTTTTTTATAAGCGGAAAGGACAGAAAATGAACAGATGTAAAACCATACTGATGATGACGCTTCTTGCGGCCGTCTTTTTCCTGGCGGCGGGGCGGCAGGTAAAGGCCGCGCCGGACGATGTCATCCAGGAGGGGGTTACGGCGGACGGGATCGACCTGTCCGGTATGACGCAGGAGCAGGCGCAGCAGGCGGTTTCGGCTTATGTGGAGAGTCTGCGCCAGGTCCCGGTTTCCCTGCAGTCCCGTGACGGCGCAAGTGTGTCCGTGACGGCCGGGGAGCTGGGAATTACATGGAAGAACACGGGTCTTGTGCAGGAGGCGGCAGCCCTTGGGCGCAAGGGCAATGTGGTGGTCCGTTACAAGGCCATGAAGGATTTAAAAAACAAGGGCGCCAATTTCCCCATCGAGCTGGATTTTGACCGGGAGGCCATCGCGCAGGCGGTGACGGAGCGCTGCAGCCAGTTCAACGCGGAGGCGGTGGACGCCCATTTAAAGCGCGAGAACGGCGGTTTTGTGGTGGAACCGGGGCAGACCGGCTATGTGGTGGACGAGGCGGCCTCGACGGACGCGGTCTACAATTATCTCACCCAGGCCTGGAACCGGGAGCAGGGCAGCGTAGAGCTTGTGATGGCGGTGGATGAGCCCCAGGGCAAAGCGGAGGATCTGGAGAAGGTGAAGGACGTGCTCGGTACATTTACCACCAGCTATACCACCTCGGGCGCATCCCGCAGCCAGAATGTGGCAAACGGCTGCAGCCTGATCAACGGCGCCACGATTTATCCCGGGGAGGCCTTTTCCACCTACGACGCGGTGAAGCCCTTTTCGGCGGAGAACGGTTATGAGATGGCCGGCTCTTACTTAAACGGCAAGGTGGTGGACAGCATCGGCGGCGGGATCTGCCAGGTTTCCACCACGCTTTACAACGCGGTGCTTCGGGCGGAGCTGGAGGTGACGGAGCGTCACAACCATTCCATGATCGTCACCTATGTGGATCCTTCCGCGGACGCGGCCATCGCGGAATCCTCGGGCAAGGATTTTGTGTTTGTCAACAACACGGAATATCCGATTTATATAGAAGGATATACGCAGAACAAGAAGATTACCTTCACGATCTACGGGGTGGAGACAAGACCCAAAAACCGCACCGTCACCTACGAGAGCGAGGTGCTGGAAAAGCAGGTGCCCGAGCAGGACAACATCGTGGCGGATCCGTCCCAGCCGGTGGGCGTGATTTCCGTCAGCAGCGCCCACATCGGCTACAAGGCGCGGCTGTGGAAGGTGGTCAGAGAGGACGGCGTGGAGGTCAGCCGGGAGCAGGTCAACAGCAGCAGCTACCGGATGAGCCCGCGGACGGCTACGGTGGGGACGGCCACGGCCGATCCCAACGTCAGCAGCATGATGGATGCGGCCATTGCCAGCAGCAGCATCGACCAGGTCAAGAGCACCATCGCCAATATCCAGGCGGCTCAGGCGGCTGCGGCTGCGCTGACCCAGGAACAGCTGGAGGCGATCGCTGCGGCCCAGGCGGCTGCGGCTCAGGCTGCCCTGGACGCTGCGGCGGGGAATTGAGGAAAATTATGAAACGCGGAAATGTGTCGGGAAACGTTTATGTCAGAAGCGTTCGCCGGAGGTTGGAGGAAAAAGGAAATCAGATTCAGGAAAACGGCGGTGAATTCGTTCAGGGCGCGGTCTCAGGGGAGGACTGCGCCTTTTTTGCGCCCTCGGGCAGCCTTTCGGA
Source organism: Eubacteriales bacterium (assembly GCA_030524455.1). Classification (GTDB taxonomy): domain Bacteria; phylum Bacillota; class Clostridia; order Lachnospirales; family Lachnospiraceae; genus Gallintestinimicrobium. The sequence goes on from JAUNGT010000048.1 coordinate 15,189, forward strand.
GCGCGGTGTGATCCTGGCCCAGGGGGCGGAGTATGACGGAGAGGAGGCATTTTTGGCCGCGCTCGCCGTGCACAGCGCCGTGAACCGGGCGGCGGCGGCCCGGGCGGAGAGGCCGGGCAGGCCGGGAGAGGACGGGCGCTTTTCCTGCGTGGCGTCGCTGCGGCTGTTGCTTCCCGCGGACGCACAGGAGAGCCGTCTCCGGGCCCTGACGGAGGCGGCAAAGGAGGCGGCCGGGCAGGCGGGTGTGATGATCGGGGACGTGAAGGCCTCCGTGACGGCGGCGGTGAACGTCCCGGTGGCGGCCGCGCAGGCTGCGGCGGGCTGTGGACCCTGTCCGGAAGCCGCCTGCGGGACGCCGGGGCCCGGCTGGCAGATCGTGATGACCAAATGGGCGGCGCTGGAAGGGACGGTCTGTCTTGCCGGGCGGTACCGGGAGCGGCTGGAGAAGCGCTATCCGGCCCGGATGCTGGAGGAGGCCGCAGGCTTTGCACAGCTTTTGTCCGTTGTGCCGGAGGCAGCGGCCGCCGGAAAGTCCGGCGCTGTCCTGGCCTGCGCGGCGGGGGAGGGAGGCGTGTTCGCCGCTCTCTGGACGCTGGCGCAGCGGGCCGGTACCGGACTGGAGGTTTCCCTGAAAAAAATACCGATCCGGCAGGAGACGGTGGAAATCTGTAACCTGCTGGACGTCAATCCCTATGAGCTGGCCGGCAACGGCAGCCTCCTGCTCGCGGCAGAGCGGGGGGAGGAGCTGGCAGAGCGCCTTGTCCGGGAAGGAATCCCGGCGGCGGTGATCGGACATCTGACCGGAGATAATGACCGGGTGATCATCAACGGGGAGGAGAGGCGCTTTTTAGAGCCTGCCAGGGAGGACGCGCTGTACGCCGTCCGTTAAGAAAAGAGAAGGAGAGGCAGAACATGAGAGAAGAACTGCTCAAAATAATTGAGAAAAACAGCCGGATCGACTTAAAGGAGCTGGCGGTCATCCTGGGCGTGGAGGAGATCGACGTGGTCAACGAGATGGCGGCCATGGAAGCGGAGGGAATCATCTGCGGCTACCACACGCTGATCGACTGGGAAAAGACGAGCATCGAGAAGGTATCCGCCCTGATCGAGGTGCGTGTGACGCCCCAGCGGGGACAGGGCTTTGACAATATCGCGGAGCGGATTTACAAGTATCCGGAGGTGCACGCGGTTTATCTGATTTCCGGCGGCTTTGATCTGCTGGTGACGCTGGAGGGCAAATCCCTGAAGGAGGTTTCGGCCTTTGTGTCCGACAAGCTTTCCACGCTGGACAGTATTTTAAGCACGGCAACCCACTTTATTCTGAAAAAATATAAGGATCACGGCACTATCCTGACCCGGCGCTACGAGGATCAGAGGGAGAAGGTGACGCCATGAGAAACCCGCTGTCCGATAAAATCGTGAGCATCAAGCCCTCCGGGATCCGCAGATTTTTCGATATCGTAAGCGAGATGGACGACGCGATCTCGCTGGGCGTGGGCGAGCCGGATTTTGACACGCCCTGGCACATCCGGGACGAGGGTATTTATTCCCTGGAAAAGGGGCGTACCTTTTATACCTCCAATGCCGGATTAAAGGAGCTGAAGGAGGAGATCTGCCATTATCTGCGGCGGCGCTTTGGCCTGGAATACGACTACCGGCACGAGGTGATCGTCACCGTGGGCGGCTCCGAGGCCATCGACATCGCTCTGCGCGCCATGATCAATCCGGGGGACGAGGTGCTGATTCCCCAGCCCTCCTATGTGTCCTACGAGCCCTGCGCGATCCTGGCGGACGCAAAGCCGGTGATCATCAATCTGAAGGCGGAGAACGAGTTCCGTCTGACGGCCCGGGAGCTTCGGGAGGCCATCACCGATAAGACCAAGGTACTGATCCTGCCCTTCCCCAACAATCCCACAGGGGCGATTATGGAGCGCCGGGATCTGGAGGAGATTGCAAAGGTGATTGAGGAAAAGGATCTTTTTGTGATCTCCGACGAGATTTACGCGGAGCTGACCTACAAGGGGGATCATGTGTCCATCGCCCAGATCCCGGGGATGCAGGAGCGGACGATCCTGATCAACGGCTTTTCCAAGTCCTACGCGATGACCGGCTGGCGGCTGGGCTATGCCTGCGGGCCGGAGCCGATCCTGACGCAGATGCTCAAGATCCATCAGTATGCCATTATGTGCGCGCCCACCACCAGCCAGTATGCGGCGGTGGAGGCGATGCGAAACGGGGACGGCGACGTGGCGCAGATGCGGGAGCAGTACAACCAGCGCCGCCGCTATCTGATGCACGCCTTCCGGGAGATGGGGCTGCCCTGTTTTGAACCCTACGGAGCCTTTTATGTCTTCCCCTGTATCGCGCAGTTTGGTATGACCAGCGACGAGTTTGCCACCCGTTTTCTGCGGGAGGAAAAGGTGGCGGTGGTGCCGGGGACGGCCTTCGGGGACTGCGGGGAGGGCTTTATCCGCATTTCCTACGCGTATTCTCTGGAAAATCTGAAGGTGGCGATTGCCCGGCTGGCGGATTTTGTGGGAAAACTGAGATCGGAGACGAAAGAATAAACGATGCTGAATATTGTGCTTCACCAGCCGGAGATTCCGGCGAATACCGGGAACATCGGACGCACCTGTGTGGCCACGGGCGCCGTCCTTCACCTGATCGAGCCTCTGGGCTTTTCCCTGAGCGAAAAGCAGCTCAAACGGGCGGGGATGGATTACTGGGGGCTTTTGGATGTGCGCCGGTACATTAATTTTGCGGATTTTCTGGAAAAAAACGCGGCCCTGTCGCAGCATGGCGGGCCGCGGCTGTGGCTGGCGACCACCAAGGCCCGTCAGGTTTACAGCGACGCAGCCTTCGGGCCGGACGACTATATTATGTTCGGCAAGGAGAGCGCCGGGATCCCGGAGGAAATCCTTGTGGAGAGGGAAAGGGACTGTATCCGCATCCCGATGCGGGAGGATATCCGATCCCTGAATCTGTCGAATTCGGTGGCAGTGGTGCTCTATGAGGCGCTGCGGCAGAACACCTTTTTGGGCCTGCAGGAAAAGGGGGAGCTGCACCGGCTGCACTGGAACGGCAGCCAGGAGGGCTAGACGGATGGACAACCTGATTTTTTGCTTAAACGCAACCTTTCCCATTTTTCTGACGATGCTGCTGGGCGTATTTTTCCGGCGGATCGGCTGGATGGATGACGCCTTTGTGGCGAAGCTGAACAAATTTGTGTTCCAGGCGGCGCTGCCGGCCCTGCTGTTTGAGGATCTGGCGAAGGTGGATCTGGCAAGCGTCTGGGATATGGGCTATGTGGGATACTGCTTTGCGGCTACCCTTCTGGGGATTGTGCTTTGCTGGCTTCTCTCCCTTTTTCTGAAAAACAGGGCGGTGCAGGGCGAGTTCGTGCAGGCCTCCTACCGCAGCAGCGCGGCGCTGATGGGGATCGCGGTGATTCAGAATGTGTACGGGGACGCCGGTATGGCTCCGCTGATGATTATCGGCACGGTGCCGCTCTACAATGTGATGGCGGTGGTGATCCTGTCCGTGTTAAAGCCAAGCCGCAGCAAAATCGACGGTGCGCTGGTGAAAAGGACGCTGCTGGGGATCGTGACCAATCCGATTATCCTGGGGATTGCGGCCGGGTGTCTCTGGTCGGGACTGCGGCTCCCGCTGCCGGTGATGCTCGACAAGACTGTCACCAACGTGGGTGTGCTGGCGACGCCCCTGGGGCTGATGGCGTTGGGGGCCTCCTTTGACTTAAAGCAGGCGGTGGGGCAGCTTCGCCCGGCGCTGGCGGCCACGTTTCTCAAGCTGGTAGGGCTGGCGGCGATCTTTCTGCCGGTCGGCGCGGCGCTGGGCTACACCGGGGAAAAGATGGTGGGCCTTTTGGTGATGCTGGGCTCGGCCAGCACGGTGAGCTGCTTTATCATGGCGAAAAACATGGGGCATGAGGGGACGCTGACTTCCAGCGTGGTGGTGCTGAGCACGTTGTTTTCGGCGTTCACGATGACCGGCTGGCTGTTTTTGCTGAGAACGCTGGGACTGGTATAGAGCGGAGAACGCCGGGCTGGTATAGCGCGGAGAACATAGCCTTGCGGAAAGGAGCCGAAAATGGCTGCAAAAAAATATAAAAAGCGCCGTCTTTGGATCGTTTTGGCTGTTTTGGCGGCCATCCTGCTTGCGGCGGCGGGCGGCGTTTTTTTCTATCTGAATACGGGCGTTTACCGGGCGCAGGCTTTGGCTGCAGAGCTTATGGAAAAGATCGGCGGGACGCGGACGGACCGGATCACGGTCACGCAGGACGGGCAGGGGCGGCTCGTGGCCGCTCCTGAAAACCCGGCGGCGGGACTGGTCTTTTACCCGGGGGCGAAGGTGGAGTACGAGGCCTATCTGCCGCTGATGGAGGAGCTTGCCGGGCGGGGGATCTTCTGCGTGCTGGTGCATATGCCGGGGAATCTGGCGATTCTGGATATGGACGCGGCCACGTCGGCGATGGAGGCTTATCCCGGGGTGGAGCGCTGGTATATCGGCGGCCATTCCCTGGGCGGCGCGATGGCGGCCTCCTATGCGGCAAAGCATGCGGACCGTCTGGAGGGGCTTTTGCTGCTGGCGGCTTACTCGACGGAGGATTTAAACGGCACAGGGCTGCGGGTGATGTCCGTCTACGGCACACAGGACCGGGTGCTGAACCGGGAAAGCTATGAGAAATACCGGGCTAACCTGCCGGAGGATGCGGCGGAGGTGATCCTCGAGGGCGGCTGTCATTCCTATTTCGGCGATTACGGGATGCAGAAGGGGGACGGAGAGCCTTCCATTGACCGAAGCGAGCAGCTTCGCCGGACGGCGGATGCCTTCTCCGTGCTGGCGGGGGCCAACCGGCCAGAGCTGGGAGCGCTTTCCGGGGAATGGCTGGACTATTTCACGGAATATTTTTCGGAGCAGGCCAACAATGGCTTTCTGCTGAGCGATTATGAGCGGATTGAGGACGCCTCCCTGGAACAGATTTTTTATAACGGGGCGGGGCTGGACAGCCAGCCTGCGGAGCAGGCCGTGCAGCTTTATGAGAGGACTTACGGGGAGCTTATGACGGACGCGGTGGCCCTGACGAAAAGTCAGATCAATGCGTTTTTGCTCACAAAGACGGGAAAGGGGCTGGACGAATTTACAGAGCCCCTCGATTGGCCGTATCTGCCGGAGGCGGATCTGTACATGACGCAGCACGGCGATACGAATTATACCTCGTTTGTTTGCGAGAGCGGCGAGGCCTTTGCGGACGGAACGGTGACGCTGCGGTGCGTGTCCGAAAGCAGCGCGGACGGCCCGGAGCAGATCGTCTGCAGCACTACCGTTTCTCTGAAGCAGGACGTATGGCAGTTTGTGTCCAACCGCCGGGAGCAGGGAATTTTGCCCGGCGACCTGGAAATGTCGGAGGAGTCAGAGGAGATTGGGGACGGAGCCGCCGGGCCGGTTACGGATGAAGTGCTGGGCGCTGTGCGGGCGGATGCGGACACCTCCGCCGTCGCCGGTTTTGACCGGTGGGGCGACTGGGATGAAATCAGCCGGGAAAGTCTTTGCGGCGTCTGGTATGAGCCGCCTGTCTCCGGCTCGGAGGTGGTTCTCTCTTTGTCGGAGGATAAGGCCTATGTATATTTTCCGGCGCTGGAGCTGGACGGGACCCAGCCCTACGACTGGGAGGTGGAGGACCGGAGCGCCTCCGGCCTGTGCCCGGCGCTGAAAATTTATGTGAACGGGGCTTTGGGCGGCCCGCTTGCCTGGTATGTGGCCGGAATCGGGGACGGGTATTTTTGGTGCAACGCGCAGCAGGAGATTTTTTACAGACAATGACGAGGAAAACGGAATGATCGAAGCGGTAGTTTTTGATATGGACGGCGTGCTGTTTGACACGGAACGGATCAGCTGCGAATGCTGTTTTGAGACAGCACGAAAGATGGGGCTTGTGATGACGGAGGAGGCGGTATACGGAAGCTGCGGGCGAAACGAGGCGGCGGTGCGCGAGCATGTGATCCGGTCGCTGGAGCCCTGGTATCCCGGCGGCAGCTTTCCCTACGACGCTTACCGGGAGCAGCTGGAGGCGCTGTTTTGCGCCCGGCTGGAGGAGGAGCTGCCGGTGATGAAGGGGGTGCGGGAGCTTCTCGCTTTTTTGAAGGAGAGAAAGCTGAAAACGGCGGTGGCCTCCTCCACCGTTGTGTCGCGCGTGCGCTCCCACTTAAAAAGGAGCGGACTGGAGTCGTATTTTGACGCGGTGATCGGCGGCGACATGATACAGGCGAGCAAGCCCGCGCCGGACATCTATCTGGCTGCCTGCCGGGCCCTCGGAGTGAGCCCGCAAAACGCTATGGGCGTCGAGGATTCCGTAAACGGCATCCGGGCGGTGGCGGCCGCCGGGATGACGGCGGTGATGATCCCCGATATGGTGCAGCCGGACGGGGAGATCCGGAAGGTGTACGACTACTGTTTTCCCTCTCTGGTTGAGCTGCGGGAGGCGATGGAGCGGGGGGAGATATACAGGACAAGGAGAAAAATTATAAAAGAGGATTAGCATGTTTGGAGTCGGGACATGGAAGAGTACTGGAATATGTAAATGTTGAAATGATTATAGATGGAAACAAAAGTAGTAGATAAAAGAAATTTGAGAAATTTATTGGATATGAGCCATCAGAGATGGTGTAATAGAGCAAATTGGGAATACAGGAATATATTATAGACAATTACTTTGCGCCAAAGTGTAAAAAATATGGATATTGTAATGAGAAGAATTCATGTGGATTAGTGAAACAAAAAGGAAGATAAATGAAATAAAAAGCCCCCGGTTCCGCCCGGAAAAACGCCCGGTTCCATCCA
>JAUNGT010000049.1 GCA_030524455.1 Eubacteriales bacterium
GCCAGGACAAGGAGGCGCTGCTACACTACTGTAATGAGAACGCGGACCGTTTTCACCAGCTGGATGATGAAACCTATGACGTAATCTGCACAATGATTAACGCCAAGCGATTATTAAAGCAAAAGGAAAAATATAAAGGAGACGGAAAGGAAGGGAACGATATGTGTAAGGCATTGAACGATTTGATGAAGGACAGCAGACGAGAGGGCTGGCTTGAGGGCGAAAAGGCCGGACGCATTGAGGGTGAAAAGAGCGAGGCACGGTTTCGAAGGTTAGTCTCCTGCCTCCTTGGGCAGAAGCGCTATTCGGAGTTGGAGGAAGCGGCTGAAAGCGCTGCAGTGCGAAACAGGCTGTATCAGGAATTTCATCTGCAGGCATAATGCTTTTTCATTTTAGGTGGTCGAAACATTCGACCACCTTTTCTGCGTCGCGGGCTACATCTTTTCGACCTTCTTCCTGATTTTTCTTCTTAATTTAAAGAAAAATCTTTTGGAATATTCATCATTCTTCACCAGCAATTCATATGCTTCGATGGCGCTGAGCGAATACAGAAAGCCTAATATTCCAACCGCAAGAGCAAGAAATACAAGGGCATGATATTCCGACAATAAAAGGTGACCCCTGTTCGTAAAGGCAAAAATTATCAAGCATACAATAAATAAAACCGTACAGGGAATCGCAACGGTTACATATTTTTTCTTTTTGAATTATATTCGCTTGTCAGTTCTTTCATATATTCATAATCAAACAACAGCGGCTCCTGTGTCAGAATGTTATATTCTTGCCTTTCAGAAAACATTCCTATAACAAAGGATATAATTCCGAGCACAAAACAAACTGCCATTCCCAGATAACGCCAAACAGTATTGTCATGGAACATCGTATATGGTATGCCGGCCAAAACAATAAACATCGCCCCGACACCAATACAACAACACAGTTTTTTCTGATTTGCGATAAAGCCCGTTGCCATTTCTTTACTGACATAATACCCACGTTCTTCGCTGTCCCGGATCGTCTTTTCATCTTTTAACAAAAAATCGGTAGATACTTCAAAGATATTGGATAATAACAGCAGTTTTTCTGTTTCCGGAAATCCCTGATTATTTTCCCATTTACTGATCGCCTGCCTTGTCGTTCCGAGCTGCTCTGCCAGGGTCTCTTGCGATAGTCCTTTCTCTTTTCTTAGCTTAAAAAGCTTTTCGCCGAAGCTCATTGGATGATACCTCCTGTGGTCAAATTGTATCAGTTCAGCCTGCGCCATTCGCAAAGCCGCGCTAACGCGCTTTCCGCCGCTACGCGGCTACCTGTGGAATAAGGCGGAACGCCGTTTCCTGCTCATAATCGGGCGCTCCCTCAGTCAGGAGCAACCGGCCAAAATTCGTGCGAGCACGATTTTGTCCGTTCACTCCTGCCTGGCTGAACTGTTACATCAAATTGTATCAAACCACATTGTGATATGCTATATTTTTTGAAAAGCACATTGGCAACTTTGCGTTGCCAATGTGTTTTTTTCATAACCGGATCCCTACATCCTCAAAGTTCTCCACCGCTGCAGCCTTCCGGTAAAACCGCACTGCGTGTCCGAGCAATCCCTCAAAGGTATAGAAGGGATCCTCCCGTCCAATCGGGAGAAAAACCGTCTGCTTCAGACAGCCCGCCTTGTAAATTGCGCTGATCAGCTCCACGGTCCTACGGCCGTCCTGTCCGGTAATCAGCGGTCTTGTCATGCCTTCCAGAGCCGTCAGCACGTCGTCGATCTCACCGGTATGGCCCTCATATTTCAGATCGGGGATGGATTCGTAAAAATCGTTCAGCCGCCGGATCAGCTCTGTGTTTCCCTCCTCCTGCGGAAAGCCGTTGCTTTTTCCGGTTTCCGCACGGACGTGCCAGGGCGCGCCGATCAGGGCGTTGGCGCACTGCAGCGAAATCCCCTGCTCCTCGCCATGATGAATCACGGAGCTGGTCACCTGGGCCACACTCCCATCCGTGTAACGCAGACACGCCAGGGAGATGTCCTCAACCTCCGAGTTATCGTGCATTACGTTGGACAGTATAGCCGTCACCTCCTCCGGCAGTCTGCCCTCGATCCAGTTGAGCATATCAATGTGGTGAACCGCATGATTTAAGGTCGGGCCGCCGCCCTCCTTTTCCCAGAGCCCCCGCCACCAGAGATCATAATAGCAATGCGCACGCCACCAGAAGGAGTTGACGTGAGCGCAGCAGATTTTTCCCGCCAGACCGCTGTCCACCACCTTTTTCAGCTTATAAACCGGGTTTCGGAAACGGTTCTGCGCCACGCAGGCCATCGTCACCTGATTTTTTTGCTCTGCCGCCAGCATGGCGTCGCACTCTTCCAGGCTGGCGGCCATGGGCTTCTCCACCAGCACGTTACAGCCCCTGTTCATCGCGTTTATGGCGATCTGTGCGTGCACATAGGGCGGCGTGCAGACATGCAGCAGATCAATCCGCAGTCCGGAAGCCAGCATTTTTTCATGGTCATCAAAAATCCCGCAGTCCAGCTGGTATTGCTCCTTCATCCGACGCGCCTTTTCCGGATAAATATCGCACAAAGCGACGATGCGGCACCGCTCCGGGAAGGTCAAAAGCCCCTGCACATGGGCGTGAGCAATGTTTCCTGTCCCGACAATCGCTATCTGAAGCATATTATGATTCCCCCTATCTGACTTTCACGGCCTGCAGCTCCGCTCTCACACAAAGCTCCGCGGCCTTGAAGGCATGTTCCTGCGTCATCGCATTCTCCGTCCGGTTTATACAGTCCAGGATCAGCTCTCCGAAAAACGGATATCCCACCTTCCCGGTCACCTCAAAGTGCTGCTCCCCATCCCGGTTGACCAGATAGACATGGTTGGAGCTGCCATCCCCTGCGCCTACGTTCACATATTTTCGCAGCTCAATGTACCCTTCGGTTCCCAGAATAAAGGTACGGCCATCCCCCCAGGTGGAAAGCCCGTCCGGCGTAAACCAGTCCACCCGGAAATGCTGGGTCGCGCCGTTGTCTCCGGTCAGGACCGCCTCCCCCAGATCCTCCAGCTCCGGATATGCCGGATGTCCGTAATTTCCCACCTGGCTGTAGCGCACCTCAGCGTCCTTTACGTTACAGTAATACAAAAACTGCTCGATCTGATGGCTTCCGATATCGCACAGGATTCCGCCGTATTTCTCCTTCTCAAAAAACCAGTCCGGCCGGTCCGCCGGATTGCCGATCCGATGCGGGCCAAAGCCATCCACATGGATGGGCGTGCCGATCGCTCCCTCCCGGATCAGCTGCCCTGCAAAAACCGCCGCCTCCACATGGATCCGCTCGCTGTAGTATACCATATATTTTCGGCCGGTCCGCCGCACAGTCTCCCGTGCTGCGGCGAGCTGCTCCAGCGTGGTTAACGGGGCTTTGTCCGTAAAATAATCCTTCCCCGCCTCCATCACACGGATTCCCAGCTCGCACCGCCTGCTGGTGACCGCTGCGCCGCACACCAGCCGCACCTCGGGATCCTCCAGGATCTCCCTCTCCTCCCGCGCAAGCCTTGCGCCGGGGAAGGCTCTCGCCATGGCCTCCGCCTTCTCCCTGTCCGGATCATAAATCCATTTCAGCGTAGCCCCCGCCTCCAAAAGACCGTTGCACATGCCGTAAATATGGCCATGATCCAGCGCTATCGCCGCAATACAAAAGCTTCCCGGCTCCACAACAGGCGCAGGCCTTCCCTTTGGAGCATAATTCATTCCGCTTTCCCGACTCATCCCAATTCCCCTTTCCTTTTTTACATAAGTAACAGTTCAGCTCGCGCCATTCGCAAAGCCGCGCTAACGCGCTTTCCGCCGCTTCGCGGCTATCTTTGCTCATAATCGGGCGCTCCCTCAGCCAGAAGCAACCGGCCAAAATTCGTGCGAGCACGATTTTGGCCGTTCACTCCTGGCTGGCTGAACTGTTACTTATATAGGTATACCAAAAGAATTTCCATTTTTCCTCCGGTTGATTATCCTTCTTCTTTGCGGTATTATCCTATTGATAAAAGGAGAGCGCCATGAACATTATTTCCTCCGATACGCTGTATTTTACTTTCGAGACATCCAGCTCCTGGAACGCTGAATTCCATATGCACAATTTCTGCGAGATTTATCTTCTGCTGAAAGGGGAGGTAGATTTTTTCATCGATGACAGCCGTTTCCGGATTTCTCCCGGCACACTGATCCCGATCAACGATTACGAGCTTCACAAGGCGATCCTCGTCTCCCCCGGGGAATACCAGCGCTGCTATATCCATATCCCGAAGCGGTATTTTCAGCGCTTTTCGTCGGAGCTCACGGACGTCAGTGCCTGCTTTTACAACCGCCGCCCCGGCCGGGAAAATATTTTCCGGCTCACTCCCGAGCAGTCCGGTTTTATCCAGCGCTGCATCCGCCGCATGATGGAGCTGCGCGATTCGTCTCCCTTCGGCTGCGACCTGCTGACGGAAAGCTGCCTCGTACAGGTACTCGTTCTAGTCAACTCCCTTTTTTACAGCGGACAGGCCGCAAACGCCTGTACAGGGCGGCAGTATTCTCCTGCCGTCGCCAGCGCCATCGCCTTTTTGGACGCCCATCTTCTGTCAGAGATTTCCTTGGAGCAGATTGCGAAGGCCTGCTGCCTGGAAAAGCATTACCTGTGCCGCCTTTTCAAAAAGGAAACCGGCGTCACCCCCTTCCGGTTCCTTCTGCTAAAAAGGCTCTCCCTGTCCAAGCAGCTCCTCTCCCAGGGCTATTCCGTCACGGAAGCCTGCTTCCGGACCGGCTTCCGAAACTACAACAATTTTATCACCACCTTCCGAAACCAGGTCGGCTGCACGCCCGGACAATATCAAAGAGAATTGTAAATCTTTTGAAAATCCTCATACTATCTTCACATTCCGAACAAAAAGCGGTCACATTTCCGCCCTATACTGGGTTTCATAGAAATCGTAAAGGAGGCGATGCTCACCGAAAAAAGTTTAACCCACTGTATGATTACGCACACCTATTACAAAACCCCGGCGCCCTCTACCCCCTTGGACGCCGGGGTTTTTACGGTTATGGACGGATTATCTCATATAAATCCGAATACAGCAGTTCCCTCTTTTTTTCGAGCCTTCCATGCATTTCCTCTGCCAGCTTTTCCAGCGCCTCCCGGGTTCCGTCCGTCCGCGCCGCGTACACCAGCACCCGCTCCGCCTGCAGGATTGTCTTATCCTGCACCGGGGCCGGATCCGCCAGGCTGACAAAATAGATTTCCCGATACTGCATCAGCTCCTGGGAATCGTCCCAGATCATCCAGGTCAGGGCAGGGTTGTAAAAATAGACCACCGGCGTCTCTGCGTTCTCCCGGGCAAAGGCGACATTCTCTCGGTCGCCCTCATAGAGGAACAGCACTTTTCCATGGGTCAGCCCCCAAAGCTGCCCGCCGGCCATCAACAGGAGCACTGCGGCCGAAAAAAGGAATGCGGCTCTCTGTCTTTTTCCCGCCGCCTTTTGCGTCAGGAAAACAAGCGCCAGCACCGCCAGCATCAAAATCAGCCCGTAAACCGGAAGCTGATACCGGTTGGCCTCCTCCGCCGTCAGCAGCGCGGTTTTCGTCACCACCGCAAAATACCCCAGCACCGCTGCGGATACCATCCAGAGGGAGGGGTAAGGCTCCCGGCAGGCTTCTCCCTGCCCCGCCTGCCGAACCGCTCTACTTCCCCGCAGGCGGCCGGTTTTCCGAAGCGTAAAAACCGTCAGCGCCAGCAATGCCAACAGCAGCACAAACACATACAAAAGCGAGCCGAAGGCATACTCGTTGAGCAAGCCCACAAAAAACCGCAGCCGCCCCAGGGTATTGCCCGGGTCAAAAAATGCCCCCATCGCCTCCGTCCCCCGATAGCCCCGGAAAATGTGCCCCAGGCAGGCCGGATAGCTGACCACCGCCAGCCCCAGCGCCCCGACCACAACCGCGCCATAGAGCAGACAATCCCCGATTTTGCGTCCCCAGCTCTTTTTTTCCGCCCGCTCAAGCAGCAGATACAGCTCCATGGCAGCCGCCAGAAAAAACAGATATACCGCAAAATAATAATGGGTCAGAAAGCCCAGATACACAGCCGCCGCCAGCCCCAGCCAGAAAGAAAGCCCCCGCCGCCCGCTCTCCAGACTGCGCACATGGAGCCAGGTCACAAACAGGATCAGCAGCCCCAAAAGCATATACATGCGCGCCAGCACAATCCCGGAATACACAGCCGGATTCAGGCCGTAGAGCAGGCAAACGCCAAAGACCGCTGTCCTGCTCCCCGACAGTCTCCGGGTAATCCCGGCCAGCAGAAACCAGCTGCCCGCAAAAAAGAGCAGATTCAGCCCCAGGGCGGGCCATTTGGAAAACACGCCCGGCGTCAGGGCGCAGGCCATCCGCAAAAGGATGTAGTAGAACGGCGGGTGCACGTCGTAGCTCTGCATCCGCACCACGGTCCCCAGATTCAGGCTCTCCCCCGGCAAAAAGCAAAACTCGTCCGCAAGCTCGGAGCCCGGCTTCCACTCCCGGTCCGTAGGAACAAGCCCCCGGGTCACGTTGGAGGAATAATAGGAGTAATATTCATCATAGTGGAATCCCGTTTTTTTCATACAAAAACAGAATGCTGCAATCACTTGCAGCATGAAAAGAATTCCCATCAGCGCCAGAAACGCGCCTCTTCCCTTTTCTGTTCTGTTCATATCCCGTCCTCACAGATTTTTCAGGTAAACGGCGATTGCATCGTGCCAGTCCGCGAAGGTAAAATCCGTGGTCAGGCGGAACATCCGGTTGTCCAGCACGGAATAGGCCGGGCGCGGCGTGGGGGAGCCGTATTCCTCCGTGGTGATGCCCTCCACCTTCGTCGTCTTGCCTGCCAGCCGGAAAATCTCCGCCGCAAAATCCGCCCAGCTGCAGCTTCCCTCACAGGTGGCATGGAAAATCCCATAATTTTCCGTAAACAGCAGCGCGGCGATGGCCTTGGTCAGCTCCACCGTGCTGGTAGGAGAACCAAACTGATCGCGCACCACCCGGACAGTGTCGTGAGTCTGCGCCAGATTCAGCATGGTCTTGGCGAAATTCTTGCCGTCGCCGTAGAGCCAGGCCGTCCGAAGGATGAAAAACCGGTCGGCAAACTGCCGGACAAATTCCTCCCCGGCAAGCTTGGTGGAGCCGTACGCACTCCTGGGATCCGGCCGGTCCGTCTCCACATAGGGCCGCGTACCCTGACCGTCAAACACATAGTCCGTGGAAATATGCATCAGCTTCGCTCCCGTCTCCCGGGCCGCGATCGCCAGATTGCGGGGGCCGATGGCATTGATCGCAAACGCCTTCTCGTACTGTGTCTCACAGGCGTCCACCGCCGTGAAGGCCGCGCAGTTGACGATGGCATAGGGCTTTACCTCCCTTGCCAGCTTCATCACCGCATCGATATCCGTGATATCCAGCTCCCCCACATCCGTATTGACAAAGCTGATATCCGGGGCATTCTTATAATATTCGTTGACCGCACGGCCGAGCTGTCCGTTGCAGCCGGTCACAATGATTTTTTTCATCTCATCCTCCTGCTAAACTGTTCCGTTTGATTTCAGTCTACCATCATTCGGAGGATTTTGCCAGCCCCAAATCCGGGCCGGCAATAAAGCCGCCAAGCAAGAGTATGTCGGCGCCGGCCCAGGCCAGGATCTCTCCCCAAAACACTCCATATTCCCCCAATATTTTTGTCAGGAAAAGCGCGCATAACAGCCTCATCACCAGCTGGATAAAGCTTGAAACCATCGGTAATGTCGAATTGCCCAGCCCCTGTATACATCCCCGCAGGGTATATAAGATATACAGCAGAGGAAAGAAAACAGCCAAAATTGTCAGAAAATCACAGGCAATATATGTTGTATACAATACATTTTCGCGCTCTCCCGAAAGAAAACACGAAACAATATTTTCTCCGGCAAACAGCATAATACACGACATCAACAGGGCGGTACCGATGCTGATCACAAGACAGGCTGCCAGTCCCTTTTTGATCCGGTCATTTCTGCCCGCCCCTGCGTTCTGTCCTGAAAATGTGGACATTGTATATCCATAGGAGGAGGCCGGTATTTCGAGAAGCCCATATAATTTGTTCGCTGCGGTATAGCCCGCAATAAACAATACGCCAAAACCGTTGATAATCGACTGTACTGCCAAACCGCCCGCTGCCGTAATGATATTTTGCAGCCCGATCGGTACCCCAAGCTTCAGCTCCTCGCACATCACCCGCCTGTCAAATGCGATTTCATCTGCCCGGAATTTAAGTACGTCAATCTTTCTGACGGCAAGGAAACAATATCCCGCAGAGATCACTTCCGCTATGACGGTTGCAAGTGCCGCGCCAAGGATCCCCCAATGAAAAAAAAGGACAAAACAGATATCCAACAGGACATTACAGACAGACGATATTGTAATCGCCTTCAGGGGCGTCCTGCTGTCGCCCAGCGCTCTGAGAACCGCCGCCAGCATATTATAGGCAACGCTGACCGGAATACCGGCATAAATAATCCGGAGATAGCTCTTCGCCATCGGAAATACCTCCGGAGGTGCATTGAGGATGTGTAAGGCAGGAATAATGATAATTTGCCCTGCTACTGTAAATAATACGGCAATCCCGCCGGATAATAAGTAAGAATTTATAACGGATTTTTTCAGTTTTTTCTCTTCCCTGCTTCCGAAGCTTTGCGAAATAAAAACGGAAAACCCATGGGTAATTCCCTGAATTGCCCCCATGACCAAAAAAATCATCCATTCGGTTGCCCCAAGCGCTGCGAGCGCGTTCACTCCCAGCGCCTTCCCAACCACCGCCGTATCTGCAAATGTATACATTTGCTGGAATACATTCCCCAGCATCAATGGGATCGCAAATTTAAAAATATGTTTTGCCGGGCTGCCGGATGTCATTCTATTTGTGTTCATCATTTCCTCACCGACTTACCATTAACATCTTTCTTTTATAACAGGAAGTATAACAAGGATCGCTATACAGATATAGGTTATTATAAATATAAGCATGCAATATTGCATACTTGTTTTTTCAGCGACATTTCCCATTATACTGCTGCCAAGCGAATCTCCCAGACTGCCGCACATAGATATAAAGGCAAGTTCAAATCCTTTTTGTTTTTTGTTGATATATTTTATTCTTTCTTTTGGAATCCCTACAAATGTACACGAAACGGAAACACTGCATAACAAAAAGAATCCCACAAAGAAAGGAATGGATGTCGTTTTCATTAACAAGAAACCGCCCAGGGCGGTTACCAGCAAAAATGCTACATTAAATTTAACCACATTAACTTTATCGACAATACTCCCCGCCGCAATATAAGTAGGCGAACTGATCAATTCGTCCAGGGACATCAATATCCCAACTACCGCAGGAGACAGCAATAATATATCATAGCAATAGACTGGTATGATAAAGTTCCACATAGGCCCCGCTGCAAAGGATTGAATAAAAACAATGATACAAAAAATGAATATTTGTTTGTTCATCGAGGAAAAAACCTTTTTTATTGGCAATCTCTCTTTATACAGATATTCCTTTTTCCCCAGGCCTTTTATCGCCCAAATTATTCCGGCAAAAAGCAGGAAACTGCATATATAAAGGGCATACTCCCCTTCGTGAAATACATATAAAACTCCGGAAACCATCCCTCCTATGCTGGCTAAAAAGGAAGATATCCCCTGAATCGTTCCATATATCTTTCCATATTCGGCATTTTCCGAAAGACTTAATACATACGATCCATTTACAGATAAAAAAATACCTCTGAAAATACCAATAGCTGCTAATAATGCACTGAACTGAAATATATTATTTGCCCTTGCCAAAAAAAGCGACACCACACACAGCCCGGCCAAAGATGTCAGAATAAACCTTCTCGTTCCCAGTCTGTCTGAGAGATGACCAATAAGTAATTTTATAATCATTAGTCCTACCGCTACGGCAGACATTGCTGTCCCCACCATAGCATAATTCATCCCATGATCCGTCATTCTTAATGGAACAATAATCATCACCACGTTATAGCAAAAGGAAATTACTCCGGATATTATTGTAAAGCAAACAAATTCACGATTCATGCGAACCTCTCAGGGAATGGACTTTCACTTGACCAGGCTTCCGGCTACTGACAAAAAGTGACGTTCATAGCAACATACTTTCATAAATTCACATACAATGCAATACCATTTGCACCAAACGACATAAAGTATTATGTTCCGGGCATTTTGAACACTTGTCTTTTTTCATTTTTCTATTATATAATGTAAACAAATTTATTCATATGAGGAAAAATCAGGAAAATGCAGATTTTGATTTGTGACGATGACGAATTATTCATACAGCAATTACAACGTTATATTGCCCTCTTTTTTAAACAGCGTCATTTATCCTGTCCAAACATCCTCTCCTTTACAAGCGGAGAAAAATTATTGTCCTATCCTGGGAAAATTGACATTCTCTTTCTGGATATTGAAATGCCCGGAATGAATGGCATCTATATTGGAAACGTTTTAAAACAACGCAATGAAAAAACAATCATTTTCGTTGTAACTTCCTATTCCGAATATCTCGATGAAGCCATGCGTTTTCATGTGTTCCGCTACCTCTCCAAGCCCCTGGAGAAGCGGCGCCTTTTTCGCAATCTCAAAGATGCCATTTCCCTCTATCATTCTGCCTCTGCGACAATTGCAGTCGAAACCCGGCATGAGGTTGTAATGTTTCCTTCCAGTGAAATCATAGCGATTGAAGCTGTCGGCAGAAATGTGACTGTACACACTACACGTGGAGATTATGTTTCTATCCGCAACATGCAACACTGGATAGAAACATTGCCGCAAAGCTGTTTTGCTCAGTCTCACCGCAGCTTCATCGTAAACTTTCAGCACGTTTGCTCTTTTAATCATGATACCATCCGTCTTGCAGACGGAAATTTATCCGCCTACCTGACGAAGAGAAAATATACGGAATTCAAGAACGCTTATTTTTTATACTTAGAAAGCAGGGAATAAACTATGAACAACTCTTTTTCCTTTTTTATCGCTTATTTTATAGAAGCAGCTGCCTTTCTGATCTATGCGAACGGCTTCTTTCACTCCGGATATTCGTCTGCAAAACGGATTGCCTTTGTCGGCGGTACTTATGCCGGACTTTTTTTGCTTTCATCCGTTGACCTGAGGGAATGGAATCTCATCGCATATTCTCTCGTTAATTTCATCCTCCTGCACACTCTGTACAAACTAAAATGGCACGCCGTTCTCTTCCATACCATCATGCTCTCCGCCCTTATGGCAACTGCAGA
This sequence comes from Eubacteriales bacterium, assembly GCA_030524455.1. GTDB lineage: Bacteria > Bacillota > Clostridia > Lachnospirales > Lachnospiraceae > Gallintestinimicrobium. The sequence goes on from JAUNGT010000049.1 coordinate 11,347, forward strand.
GCTCCTTTTCAGCGGGCTGCTCAGCATTGCCGCGCCAACATTTTTGCAGCATTATAAACAGTTCCCTTACTCGCTTCTGTTCTCACTTTTTAGCAAGGGATTTTTTTTAATTGCCACATATCTTCTTGTATTTTTCCTGAAAAAAGAGTCCCATGCTCCGCAAAAGGACTGGCGTACCCTCCCCCTTCTTTTCATGCCGGCAGCGACGATATTTACTCTGATGGCACAATTCCATATTGGAGAATCTGTTTCCTTCTCCCCTGCCATGTACTCCCTGATCTCTGCGAGCGCCGTTTTTCTCCTGCTCGGCAACATCTTCACATTCGCAGTCAATCAATATATCCAGAAAAAGGGAGCAGAATATATTGCGCTGCAATTACAGCTTCAAAAGGAATCCGACAGCGCAGCATATTATGAAATGCTTTTATCGCAACACAAAAACCAGCAAATTCTTATTCATGACATTAAAAAGCATCTGCAGTCAATCGACATTTTGAACGATTCCGGAGATCATGAAAAAATTTCCGGTTATATCCGTTCGCTCTTACAGTCCTCTGAGTTGCGTGATAGCGTACGCATCTGCGACCATCACATACTGAACATGATCCTTTCCCGTTACCAGAATCAGTGCAGAGAAAAGCAGATCTCCCTGTATCCCGATATTCGCAGCAACAGCTTGCAGGGGCTTCCAGACGCAGACATCACCGCCATATTCTGCAACCTTTTGGATAACGCGGTGGAAGCAGCAGAAAAAGTACCCGACTCTTTTATCGAGTTAAACGTCCGGCCAAAAGAGAATACGCCTTACGTTATCATAAGCATGATCAATTCCTGCTGCTCCAACCCCTTTTCGGCGCAAACCGGGGAATTGCTTTCCACGAAAAAGGACTCCTCACAGCATGGTTTCGGGATAAAAAGCGTTCAGCGTATCGTCAATCGTTACCATGGTAATATGAACCTGTACTATGATGCTGAGGAACGGCTTTTTCATACGATACTGCTGCTGCCGCTTTCATACTGATTCAGGGCGCTGCATTTCCACCCTCACCTCTCTGCCCGCCTGCAGGACGTATTCCACTCCGCCGTACCGGAGAACGCCTCCGTCGCGGTCTGCGCAGACGGTCAGGGTTTTGCCGTCGCTGTTTAAGCGCACCAGTCCGTTTTTAACGGGAACAGCGGCGCAAAAAGGCTCCAGAAGCTCCGGGTGCGGGCAAACCTCAAAGGTCTCGTCCGCCACTGCCGTACCGGCCACCCCCATAAAGTATCGTCCAAGCAGATAAATCGGGCTTGCTCCCCAGGCATGGCAGAGGCTTTTGCCGTAGCGGTCGCCGTACATGGCGTAGCGCTCCGGGCCGGTCTGCGCCGGGTCATACTCCTCCCAGACCGCGCCGGTGTCTTCCTGAAGGATTGCGCCCCAGTAGGCCTTCATCCGCTCCAGCACCTCCGCAAGCCGTCCCAGGCGGCAGAGCACCTCCAGCTCGTAAAATTTAAAGTAGGGCGTCGTGATCTGGGGCACCCGGTCGTTTGCAAGCACATGGGTATAGATGGCCTCCGCCCGCTCCCGGCCGACCAGCCCGAAAAAGACCGCGAAAATATTGGCATGCCGGGTCACGCTGTTTTTCCCGGTGGAGAAGCAGTCGATATAGGCCTGTCTTTCCTCCAACCAGTAGAAGCGCTCGATTTTTTCGAGCAGGGCCTCCGCCTTTCCGGCATATCCGCCCGCCGCTTCGCCCGTTGCCAGCCGTTCCAGCTTCTCCATGGTGCGGTAGCATACCGCCAGCAGCATCTGCTCCGCGCACAGCGGGCCGCCCTTATCCATCTCCGCCCAGTCGATGAAAATCCAGTCGCCCGGCCGTCCCACAAGAAAACCGTTTTCGTCCAGCTGCTTTTCCAGAAACTCCATCATTGAGACCGCCTTCGGATAAGTCATGCGCACAAAATCCAGGTCGCCGGTGCGCTGATAGTGCCAGTCCAGGCTGATGATCCAGTACATGGAATAGTCCACAATGGTATTAATGTGCTGCCGCACCGGATCGTCTCCCCGAAGCCCCAGAATGGTGCGCTTGTTGATCTCCTCGTCAAACATCAGGTAAAAATTGACCAGATAGCTCTGCAGCGCATCTCCCGACCAGATCCACCGGTCGCGCTTGATCCCGTCGATGAAAAACACGCCGCTGCACAGCCGGAAGGTCTCCTCGCACACCTGCCAAATCTGCTCCAGCTGACGGTCCTTGCTCTTAAAATCAGCTTTCACGGGGATATCCACATAAAAATGCTCGGCCTCCGCCTCCAGCTCTCCCGCCCTTTTTCCGGGCACAAACACATAGCGGAAGGCGCGCTTACGCACCGGCTCCTCCGGAGCGTGCAAGGTCTGGCTATAATAGCAGTACTCCGTATCCAGCGCCTCTGCCTCCGATTCCCCGTAGCACAGCGTCAGGGGAAAGACCGAAGCCTCCCGCGCGCCAAGGTGCACCACAGCCGTCAGCTCCCGCCCGAAATCGTAAAGAATGCCGCCGTTTTTTTCCGTCTCCGAGACAGGCTTTACCCGGACGGATTCATACTCCCACACCGCGGGATCCTGCTCTTTTTTACAGTAACGCGCCGACCAGCCGGCCTCCTGCGTCTCCCCGGTAAAATCCCAGGCCTCCCAGCCGGCGCCGGAGCAAATCCGCTCCCCCTCCACGAAAACGGCGGGCAACGCGTCCAGACGCCCGGCAAAAATTTCCACGCGCACCCGTCCGGGCCCGCAGGTCAGCTTTTCCCCGAAAAGCCGCTTTCTCCCGTTGATCGTCACATAGCCCTGGGAATGGGAGTACACGGTAAATTCCGTCTCCTTCTCCAGCTCATACTCCCGCGAAAAGCGGACGTTCCTGCGACAGTCCGCCTGATACCAGAAGGCAGGCCAGTCAAAGCCTCTCTCCTCCCTGGAAAAATTCTGCAAAAGAGCATGGTAAATTTCAAAATCTCCCGGATACCACAACCAATAAGCCATTTTTTCCTCCGTCCGGGCGCAGCGCGCCCCTTTCTTTTTGATTTCTTTCAGCTCTGTTATCATACCCGATCTCCGGGCGGAAAAAAAGCCCCCGTTCTTTTGCAAAAACGGGGGCTTTCTTATACTGTTAACATTTCGGTCGGCTCTGCATCACTCCGCGTCGATGGACTTGCCTTCCTCCACCACACAGATATTGGTTTTTCCGGTATTTAGCTCGATCTCGTTGCCGTTGTCGTCGTAAAACTTGGTCGGGCCGTAGTCGCTGGTCTTTTTCCAGGTCACATGGATCCCCTTCCCGTTGGTGAAGTAATAGCCGTCCTTGGTCGTATCGTGATCCTGGAAGGACAGATAGCCCTTGGCGTCTCTCGTCTCGTAGTAAGCGAACTGTACCAGCACGTTCTTGAACGCAAGCTGGGTATTGGTCGCGCCGTCCATATGCTTCTGGTCGCCCTTCTGCATCCCCTGGAAGCGATAGTACAGCCCGTCGTCCGGATTGTACTCGAAGTAGGTCTTGGTGATCGGGTAAGCGCCGGACAGGTCAATCTTGGTCGCCGAATACGCGCCGTTGCCGTACTGCTCCAACGTGTTGGGATTGCTCTCGGAGGCGAACTTGAAATGATCGCTCTCATAGTTATCCGTGTAGGTCTCGGAATAGCCTAACGCATTGATGGCCTTCTCGATCCGGTCGCCGCTGGTATACGCGTTGTGGGGCGCCTTCCGGTCATCTGTGCGGAAGAACGCTCCGTCATACAGTCCCTTCTTCTGGGAGGGATCGCTGGCCAGCACCGCTCCGGTGATATTGTCGGTCGACGGCTCATTGATGATATCCAAAATGTAGAAGGGGCCGCCGATATGGCAGTAAATGGCATCCCACTCCTTCGCCCAGTATACATAATAATCACGGCAGCTTCTGATGTTGCCGATCCGGTCCAGGTTTTTCCAGTCCTTGAACACCGCCATCAGACGGGTCATATTTCCCTCCACGCTGCACTCGTACAAAATGTCCGCGTTGGAAATATTATAGTGGGGCAGAGCCGCGTTCTCGTCGGGAATCATCACCGCGATGGGACGCTGCTGCGCGATATCGCCGCTGATCCACTCGTTGGTCAGGTCGCTTCTCACCATTCCCTCCTCGGGCGGAACGTCTTCATCTGCCGCTGTCTCGGTTTCCGTCTCCGTCTCTGCCTGCGTAGAAGCCGGAACGCTCTCCTGCACATCGGCCACCGGGACGGTTTCCACAGTATCGTTCTTGCTGCCGCAGCCGAAAAGCGTTGCCGCGCAGGTCAGTCCCGTCAGCAAAAGTACAGCCAGTTTCTTCATGGTATCTCCTCTCTTTCCGATCTGTAAAAAAATGCCAGTCGTATTTCCGCATATTATGCCACTTTTCCCATTATACATGAGGGGAAAGTATTTGTCACGCGAAAAAATTCTTAAGGTTTCCGGGATTACTCTCCCTCCGCCCTCACCGTAACAGTTCATCGGTATATTTCATCATGCGCAGGCCCTCCTCGTAATTCCCGATGCGGACCGGATTTTCGCGTCCTGCAAGGTTTTGCGCGATCATATCGGGGAACCGCAGGCCGGCGTGCCAGGCGTGGGGATAGCCGCCGCCGAAGCGGGGATTGATTTCCGAAATATAATATTTGCCGTCCATGCGGAAAATGTCCATATCCACCGGTCCGCGCAGACGGAGGGTGGAGACGGTGCGGACAATCAGCTCAAAAAGCTCCGGATCGCAGAAGGAGACGGACTTCTCGGTTTCCCCGGCGCGCATGCGCACCTTTTTTTTCACAAAAACGGACACCGGCTGACCGGAGATCATATCCACATAGATGTCCGCCCCGAATTCCTCTCCGTCCGCCAGCTTCTGGATCAAAAGCTCCTCCTTTCCGTACCGGAACAGAGCTTCCAGAAGCTCCCGGCAGTCCACCCGGCTGATACCCACGCTGCCGCAGCCCCGCACGGGCTTGACAAACACGGGGAAGTCCGCCTCTCCTGCAGCCCTCGCCCGGTCAAACTGCTCCGGCGTCAAAAAGGTGGGAAGCACCGGCAGGCCGTTTTCTTTCAGGTGCGTAAAGAAACGGTATTTGTCCCGGCACAGCGCCACCGTATCGGCCTCTGACACGATCACGCGGATCCCTCTCGACTCAAAGAAATCCCGGTTCTGCGCCATCAGATCCAGCTCGTCCTCAAACAGCGGCAAAAGAGCGTCCGCCTTTTCCTTTTCGCAGATCTCAAGGATCCGGGAAAGGTATCCCCCGTCCTTCATGGGAGGGACCAGATAAAAGGCGTCCGCTTCATACAAAGCAGGCGCCCAGTCGCTGCAGTCCGCGGCGATCACCCGTCCGCCTCCGGGGAGGCTGTGGAAGCTTTCCTTAAAAAAACGGATCAGCTTGTTACGGGTGCCGCAGCTTAAAATCAGGATATTCATGCAAGCTCCTCTCCGTCCGTCAGGCTGTTCTGCACATACTGCTCCGCCGTCCAGCGCCTGCGGACCAGCTGCAGCTTTCCCTGCCGCCGGACATACACATCCGGAAAATACTGGATAAACAGCGGGTTTAAGCTCATCGTGTAGCCGCCCACGTTCTCGTATACGATCCGGTCCCCCTCGCAAAGCTCGGGCCCGTCATAAAACTCAAAAATCCGGTCCACCTCCATGCAGGAATAGCCGGACACGCACTGGTGCGGCAGGACCGGCCTTTCCTCCGCCTGCTTTCCCTGAAGCTCCAGGTGGAACAGGTGCGTCGGCTTGATCATGGTGGGATCGATGTTGAAGCGGCTGCCGTCGGTGATCAGATAGCGCTCCTTCCCGATATCCCTCACATCCACCACGCCGGTGACAAAGGTGCTCGCCTTGGAAAGCAGGGAAATCCCCGGCTCCACCACCAGACAGGTGCTCTCCGGTGAAAATTCCTTCCGCAGAATCTTCGCCACCGCCGGAAAATAATCGGGATATTCCGGCCTGCCCTTGAGGCCGCCGCAGTAGCCGCCGCCTAAGTCCACATAGGACAGCTCCAGGGCAAACTCCCGCTTTAAGCGGCAGGCCATCCCGGCAATCGCCTCAAAGACAGCCACGCTCCGGGACTTACTGCTGGAATGCAGATGCAGCCCTGCCACCGACACGTTGGGAATGCGCCGCACCCGCTCCAGCACCCGGGCCAGGACGCCGTTTTCATAGGAAAAGCCGAATCTTCCCCCGGCCTCCCCCATGGTGGTCTGACCGGGACAGAGCTTTTCCAGATCAAAGTTTACCCGGATCCCCACCCGAAAATGCTGTTCCGGATGGGCCTTGGCAAGCGCTTCCAGCCAGTCTGTCTCCCGTCTGCCGTCCATGTTCAGGATGCCGCCGGCCAGCAGCACCCGCTCAAAGGAATCCCTTTTTTTGACCGGGCCATTGTATACAATCTCCCGGTCCGCAAAGCCCAGACGGCGGGCCAGCGCATATTCGTCGTCGGAGACCACCTCCGCCATGGCGCCCTTTTTTTTCAGAAAGGTGACAAGCCAGGGCAGGGAATTGGTCTTGAAGGAATAGCCGACCAGAAAATTGCCCCAGGAATTTTTCAGGGAATCCGTGAGCATCCGGTAATCACGGGAAAGCTGTTCCTCGTCTATCACAAAATAAGGGGTCTGATATGCCCGTTCGTCCATGTCCTTCCTCTCACCTCGCATAGTAGGCCGCAATTCTCTCCACGGCCCGGATTACGTCCTCCACGTCCTGATCGGTCATCGCATAGTACAGCGGCAGCGTCAGGATCTCGTCGTAGAGCTTCTCTGCCTTCGGGCACAATCCCTTCCGATAGCCAAGCTTTTGGTAATAGGGGAAGTAGTAGGTGGGGATGTAATGCACGTTACAGACAATATTTTCCGCCCCCAGCGCGTCAAAAAAGCCCTTCCGGTCGATGGTCAGCGCCTCCGGCTTAATCCGCAGCACATACAGGTGCCGGGTGGTGTCGGATTCGGGGATTTCCTCCTGCACCGTCACCTGCGGAATCCGGGAAAACGCCTCGTTATAGCGCGCCACGATCTCCTTTCTCCGCCGGGAAAACCGATCCAGCTTATCCAGCTGGCTGATCAGCAGCGCCGCCTGGATATCCGTCATCCGGTAGTTGTAGCCCAGCTCCACCTGCTCGTAGTACCAGGGCCCCTCCGGACTGCGGCTCATCAGGGAGGGATCCCGGGTGATGCCGTGGGCCTTATAGAGCGTCAGCCTTTGATACAAAGCAGGGTCGTTGGTGGTGATTGCGCCGCCCTCCCCGGAGGTCACGGTTTTGACCGGATGAAAGCTGAAGGTCGTCATATCCGCGATGGAGCCGGTGGGCCTCCCCTTGTATTTTGTCCCCATGGAATGCGCCCCATCGGTGATCAGCACCAGCTTATGCTCCCGGCAAATCTTTTGCAGCTCGTCGAGCCGGGTGGACTGGCCGGTGTAATCCACGGCCACCACCGCTTTCGTGCGCCCCGTCACATGGGCGCGCACGCTCTCCGGGTCGATGTTCCAGGTTTTCTCATCGATGTCCGCAAACACCGGCCGCGCCCCGCAATAAAGGGCGCAGTTGGCCGAGGCCGCAAAGGTGATGGGTGTGGTGATCACCTCGTCCCCCTCGCCGATCCCCGCCGCCAGGCAGGCCACATGGAGCGCCGCCGTCCCGTTGCTGACCGCCACCGCGTACTTTGCGCCCGTAATCCGGCAGATTTTTTCCTCCAGCTCCGTGATTTTGGGGCCGCAGGTTAAGGCGTCGCTCTTGAGCACTCCCAGCACTGCCTGATAATCCGCCTCATCCAGGTACTGGTGCCCGTAAAAAAATTTTTTATCCCGCACGGGCGTGCCGCCCGCGATCGCCGGTTTTTCCATCCGCTTCTCCTTTCAGGCGCCCTTCACCAGCTCCAGCCGGTTGACTGCCGAGAACATTGCCCGCACGGAGGCCCTGGTGATATTGGAGCTGACGCCCACGCCGTAGGTGACGCGCCCGCTCTCTGCGTCCAGCATGTGGATGTAGGCCGCCGCCTGCGCGTTGGAGCCGTTCTGCAGCGCGTGCTCCTCGTAATCCAGCACGCGGATGTTCACATGGAAGGTTTCCTGCAGTCCGCGTTTTACCGCGTCGATCGGGCCGTTGCCCACTGCCACAAACTCGCCGGGATGCCCCGCCATCGTGTAGTCCACGATGACCTTGGTGTCGAACTCGCCCGCCTGCACCGTTCCGGTCAGGTCCTCCACCCGGAGCCGCTTAAAGTGCAGGGGCTCCTTCTGATCCAGATATTCCCGTCTGAAATTCTCCATGATCTGCTGCGGGGATACCTCTCCCTGCTTCTCGGAGATTTTCTGAATGACGTTTGCAAACTCCCGGTGCATTGCCTTCGGCAGCTTGAAGCCGAAATAGGTATCCATCACGAAGGCCACGCCGCCCTTGCCGGACTGGGAATTGATCCGCACGATGGGCTCGTATTCCCTGCCGATATCCGCCGGATCGATGGGCAGATAGGGAACCTGCCAGATCTTGCTGCCCCGCTCCTTCATCGCCTGCACGCCCTTGTTGATGGCATCCTGATGAGAACCGGAAAAAGCCGTGAACACCAGCTTGCCCGCGTAAGGGTGGCGGGGATGGATCGGGATCTTGCAGCACCGCTCGTAAATGTCAATAATCTCGTTTACATGGCCAATCTCCAGCTTAGGATCAATGCCCTGGGAAAACATATTGTAGGCGATATTGAGCACATCCACGTTGCCGGTGCGCTCCCCGTTGCCAAACAGCGTCCCCTCCACTCTCTGGGCCCCGGCCAAAAGCGCCAGCTCCGCGCTCGCCACGCCGGTTCCCCGGTCATTGTGGGGATGCACGCTCAGGATGATGCTGTCCCTGTCCTCAAAATGCCGGTCCATCCACTCGATCTGATCCGCGTAGACGTTGGGCGTATTCATCTCCACCGTGGAAGGAAGGTTTAAGATGATCGGATTTTCCTTCGTCGCGCCCCAGGTTTTCTGCACTGCCGTGCAGATCTCCAGCGCAAAATCCAGCTCCGTGCCGGTGAAGCTCTCCGGGGAATACTCCAGGACGATCTTTCCGGGGAACTCGGCCGCGTATTTTTTGACCAGCTCCGTGCCCTTCACCGCGATGTCCACGATCTGGGGTTTCTCCATGTGGAAAACCACGTCCCGCTGCAGGGTGGAGGTGGAATTGTAAATATGCACGATGGCCTGCTTACAGCCCCGGATAGACTCAAAGGTGCGGGCGATCAGCTCCTCGCGGCACTGGGTCAGCACCTGAACATACACGTCGTCCGGAATCAACTTCCGCTCGATGAGCTGGCGCAGAAAGTCAAATTCGATCTGGCTGGCTGCCGGAAATCCCACCTCGATCTCCTTAAAGCCCAGCTTTACCAGATACTGGAACATCTCCACCTTCTCCTCCACCACCATGGGGTCGATCAGCGCCTGGTTGCCGTCCCTAAGATCCACGCTGCACCAGATGGGCGCGCCCTGAATCTCCTTATCCGGCCACTGCCGCTCCGGGTAATGCACCACCGGATTGCGGCGGTATTTCTGAACATTCATCATCTTTCTATCCTCCTGTCGGAAAAGGGAAAGCCGCCGGAGATCTGCCCCGGCCTGCTTCCCCTTCCTGTTTCTGCTTTCTCATTTCCAAGCGGCGTTATTCCTACTCCCCTAACCCGCTCTCGATCGCCTTGACCAGGGAAGCCAGCGCTTCCTTCTCATCCGGCCCCTCGCAGGCAACCTCAATCTCGTCCCCGCACTTGACGCAGGCGCCCAGAACGCTGAGCACGCTCTTGGCGTTCGCCGTATTGTCCCGAAACGTAAAGGTAATCAGCGACTTGTATTGCATCGCCTCCTTGCACAGAATACCCGCAGGCCGCAGATGAAGCCCTGTGGGGTTCTTGATCGTCACTTTCTGGCGTACCATACCGTCCTCCCTTCGCATCTGTTCGTAAAATTTGGGTACAATGGAAAACCGAACAGCTTTCGTATTCTTAAGTATTATCATAACATCCGGACCGATATCACGCAAGCGCTTCCCGGCTGGCTGAACTGTT
>JAUNGT010000082.1 GCA_030524455.1 Eubacteriales bacterium
TATCTTGGCTGAAACGGAAAAAATGATTGACAAATGTAAAAAATTGTTTTAGAGTAAAGATAAGTTGATTCACTATCAACCCACAAAATCAGGCAGGATATTTTCCGCAAGGAGAATATCCTGCCATCCCCCCCACCTTGAAGACACCTGCCGGACGGCAGGTTTTTTTGTACTATGGGAAATTTCATTTCCTGCCGGAAAAACACTGAAAAACAAAGGAGGGACTTTGTATGGAGAGACAGATGATTATCACGATCGGAAGATGCTTTGGAAGCAACGGAAGGCGAATCGGCGAGCGGGTGGCAGAGTCGATGGGAATCAAATTTTATGACAGGAACCTGATCGATCTGGCCGCCAAGAAAAGCGGGCTGGAGAGGGAGCTGGTGGGCAGTGCGGACGAGCGCCTGATCGGCCGTTTCCTGGAGCTTCGGCCCGGACTGGACATGCTTCAGGAAAGCAGGAGCGAGAAAATTTACCGGGCGCAGGCGGAGGTGATCCGCTCGATTGTCAGGAGCGGGGAGTCCTGCGTGATCGTGGGACGAGGGGCCGATTATGTGCTGCGCAACCGCCCGGAGGTGCTCAAGGTATATATTTACGCGCCACTCGAGAGCCGGATCCGGACGGTGATGAAGCGTTATGATTTTAATGAGGAAGAGGCGGAGAAGGTGATCCGCCATATGGATAAGACGAGACGGAATTATTATGAGTATTTTACGGACCGCAACTGGGACCAGAAGGAAGGGAAGGATCTTTTGCTGGACAGCAGCGAGTTCGGCATCCGCGGCACGGCGGAGCTGATCCGCGCGGCGGCGGAAATGAAGCAGGAACGGGATTGGGACGTATGAAAAGGGAAATACTGAATGTATCGCAGGAGTGCCGGATCAGCTGTCTGCCGGAGGAGAGGCTTGAGGAGCTGATGGAGACGGTTGTGGAGCCCTTTTTGCGGGAAAATCGCGTCAGCGGGCAGACAGAGCCCGTGGACGGGGCGCCCGGCATGCTCTATTATGAGCTGTATCTGCGCCCGGAGGCGAAGGGAACGATTGTGATCAGCTACGGCTTTACGGAGTCCTGCCTAAAATATCACGAGCTGATTTATTATTTTTTCTGGCAGGGCTACCAGGTGGCCGTGATGGATCACCGGGGGCACGGACATTCCCTGCGGGAGGTGGATGACCGGACCATCGTGCATATCGATTTGTTTTCCAGATATGTGAGGGATTTGCACCGTTTTGTGAAAAAGGTGGTTCGTCCGGCGGTGGGAGAGGGGCCGCTTTATCTGTACGCCCACTCCATGGGCGGCTGTATCGGGGCCTTTTATCTGGAGCAGTATCCGGAGGATTTTGCGAGGGCTGTTCTGAGCGCGCCGATGCTTGGGTTGAAGCTTGGAGCCTGCCCGGCCTGGGCGGCCCGGGTGCTTTGCGATCTGCATGTGTGGAGAGGAAAGGGGCAGGAGCGGCTTTTTACGCAGTCTCCCTTTGACCCGGAGGAGGATTTTGCGGACAGCTCCGCCGATTCGGAGGCGCGTCATGCCTGGTATCTGAAATGCCGCCGGGAGGACGAAAGCTTTCAGACCTCGTCGGCCAGCTATGACTGGGGGAAGGAAGCGATCAATGCGGGGAATTTTGTGACCTCCAGAGCGCAGGCCCAGAAGGTGAAAACGCCCGTGCTTTTGTTTCAGGCAGGGAAGGACCATCTGGTGCGTCCGGACGCGCAGCGGCGCTTTCTCTCCCGCATTGCCTGCGGGCGTCTGGTGCTTGTGCCGGGGGCGCGCCACGAGCTGTACCGCGCGCAAAACGGGGTTTTGCAGCCGTATCTGGAGGAAATTTTCCGGTTTTATGAGGAGCGTGGCTGAACCGCCGCGTTTTTCAGAGGACAAAAGGAGGGCCGGCTGAGGCATACGCCCCGCCGGCTGCTATGAAAAGAAGAAGGATCTATGTAAAAAAGGAATGTTCCTTTGTTGAAAACAAGCATAACGGAAAAATATGGTGGAATTCTGTACAGACAGTGAAAAAAATGTGAAACCGGAGAAACCCGCAGAAATGCATAATTACAATAAAAAACCGCCGAGACGTTTCATCTCGACGGTCTTTCTAAAGTCGGAGTGACAAGACTTGAACTTGCGGCCTCTTCGTCCCTAACGAAGCGCTCTACCACCTGAGCCACACCCCGATTTGCCGTGTCTCTCAACCGGACAAATGATATAATACATGAAACGGAACCATAAGTCAATCCCCTTTTTTAAAAAGTTTTTCGGATTTTTTCCGGGTTTTTTCCTTGCGCCTTTTTGGGGGATGGTCTATATTAAA
>JAUNGT010000008.1:0-48922 GCA_030524455.1 Eubacteriales bacterium
CTTGCGCGCATAACGCGCTTTCCGCCGCTTCGCGGCTATCTGTGGAATAAGGCGGAACGCCGTTTCCTGCTCATCATCGGGCGCTCCCTCAGTCAGGAGCAACCGGCCAAAATTCGTGCGAGCACGATTTTGGCCGTTCACTCCTGGCTGGCTGAACTGTTACGTACAGGAACATTTTTCTTACCGTTACTTTAGCATGGGGATCGGGGGAAAGTCAACGAAGCGGAAGTAATTTCCGTGCACGGGCACGAAAAACGTTATTGTGCACAAAGAGAAGGTGTAAAATGACGAAAACGGAGGGGTAAATTTGTGGAAAATAATGAAAAATGCTGTGAAATAGAAATGTAGCTTGATTTTTCAGGGGGGCGCGCTTATGATAAGGGCAGGCAGAGAAAACGGATGCTGTGCACATATATGTGCACGGGCACGGAAAACGCCTGCGGGTCGCTGCAGCCGGGCTGGTTACGGTTCACGGAGTAAACCGTAACGCAGGCTGCGACAGAGCGCGGGCGGGAAGGGACGCTCATGTATTATATAGGAATCGATCTGGGAACATCGGCGGTGAAGCTTCTGCTGATGGAGGCGGACGGGAGAATCGCCAACGTGGTGTCAAAGGAATACCCGCTGTTTTTCCCGCAGCCGGGCTGGTCGGAGCAGCGGCCGGAGGACTGGTATGCGCAGACAGCCGAGGGAATCCGCGAGCTGGTGGACGGCTTTGACGCCTCAAAAGTGGCGGGAATCAGCTTTGGGGGCCAGATGCACGGTCTGGTGATGCTGGACAGCCGGGATCAGGTGATACGGCCCGCGATTTTGTGGAATGACGGGCGCACGGCGGAGGAGAACGATTATCTCAATCAGGTGATCGGCAAGGAGCGGCTGTCGGAATACACGGCCAACATTTCCTTCACGGGCTTTACGGCCTCCAAGCTTTTGTGGGTCAAAAAGCACGAGCCGGAGAATTTTGCGCGGATCGCGAAAATCATGCTCCCCAAGGATTATCTGGCTTACCGCCTCACCGGGGTGCACTGCACGGACGTGTCGGACGCCTCCGGAATGCTCCTGTTTGACGTGAAGAACCGCCGCTGGTCGGAGGAAATGTGCGAAATCTGCGGCGTGAAGCCTCAGTGGCTGGCGAAGGTGTTCGAGAGCTATGAGGTGGTCGGCAGCCTTTTGCCCGGACAGGCAAAGCTGCTGGGGCTGCCCGGGCAGGTGAAGGTGGCGGCGGGCGCCGGGGACAACGCGGCGGCGGCCGTGGGGACAGGGACCGTGGGAGACGGACGCTGCAATATCTCCCTGGGCACCAGCGGCACGATTTTCATCTCCTCGGAGAAGTTCGGCGTGGACAAGAACAACGCGCTGCACTCCTTTGCCCACGCGGACGGTCATTATCACCTGATGGGCTGCATGCTCAGCGCGGCCTCCTGCAACAAGTGGTGGATGGACGATATTATCGGGACGAAGGATTATGCGGCGGAGCAGGACGGCATTCAGAGGCTGGGAGCAAACCATGTCTATTTCCTGCCCTATCTGATGGGGGAGCGCTCCCCGCACAACGATCCGGACGCGAGAGGCACGTTTATCGGTATGACCATGGACACCACGCGGGCGGATATGACGCAGGCGGTACTGGAGGGCGTGGCCTTTGCCCTGCGGGACTCCTTCGAGGTGGCAAGATCTCTCGGTATTTCGATCGAGAGCACAAAGATCTGCGGCGGAGGCGCAAAGAGTCCGCTCTGGCGCAGGATCATCGCCAATGTGATGAATATCCGGGTGGATATGATCGAGAGCGAGGAGGGGCCGGGACTCGGCGCGGCGATGCTGGCGGCTGTGGCCTGCGGCGAGTATGCTTCCGTGGAGGAGGCAGCGGCGAAAATTGTGAAGGTGACGGGGACAGTGGAGCCGGAGCCGGAGCTGGCGGCAGCCTATGAGGCGCGCTACCGGCAGTTCCGACAGATTTATCCGGCTTTGAAGGAGCTTTTCCCGAAGCTGAAATAGAGGAACAGAAAGGAGCGGAAAGCAAATGAAGATTTGGGATGTGACGGATAAGGCGTTCCAAAGCTACGGCAAGGTAGTCACGGATGTGGATTTTTCGGAGCTTTTGGAGCGCATGGAGCAGACGCCGGTGCCGGAGGACGTGGTGTATGTGGCGGCGGAGCCGATCCTGGAGGAGCTTCCGGTGTTTGAGGAGCTGACGGATATCACCTACGGCGAGCTTCCCATCCAGGTGGGCTACTGCAACGGGCATAACCGGAAGCTGAACGCCCTGGAGTATCACAGAAGCTCCGAGGTGGATGTGGCGGCTACGGACCTGATCCTGCTGCTGGGACACGAGTGGGATATTGCGGAGGATTTCACCTATGATACCTCCCTGGTGGAGGCGTTTCGCGTACCCGCGGGGACGGCGGTGGAGCTGTACGCCACCACGCTGCATTACGCGCCCTGCCAGGCGCAGGAGACGGGCTTTCGGTGCGCCATCATCCTGCCCAGGGATACGAACCTGCCGTTGGAGTTTAAGCATGACGCAGCAGGCGAGGACGGTCATCTGACCGCCAGAAACAAGTGGCTTCTCGGCCATCCCGAGGGCGGACTGCCGGAGGGCAGCCCCATGGGTCTGACCGGTGAAAATATAGAAATATAAACGGAGGAAAATGACAATGAAAAATTTACCGAAAATCAAAATCGGCATCGTGGCGGTCAGCCGCGACTGCTTCCCGGAGTCCCTTTCCGTGAACAGAAGAAAGGCGCTGGTGGAGGCTTACCGGGCAAAATACGGTGAGGAGGACATCTACGAATGTCCTGTCTGCATCGTGGAGAGCGAGATTCACATGGTGCAGGCGCTGGAGGATATCAAAAAAGCCGGCTGCAACGCGCTTTGCGTATACCTGGGCAACTTCGGCCCGGAGATTTCCGAGACGCTGCTGGCAAAGCATTTTGACGGGCCGTCCATGTTTATCGCCGCTGCGGAGGAGAGCCAGAACGATCTGGTGGGCGGCAGAGGCGACGCCTACTGCGGTATGCTCAACGCCAGCTATAACTTAAAGCTGCGCAATGTAAAGGCTTATATTCCGGAGTACCCGGTGGGGACCGCCGCAGAGTGCGCGGACATGATCCGCGAGTTCGTTCCCATCGCGCGTGCCATCGTGGGACTGCGCAGCTTAAAGATCATCAGCTTCGGCCCCAGGCCGTTAAATTTCCTGGCCTGCAACGCGCCCATCAAGCAGCTGTATAACCTGGGCGTGGAGATCGAGGAGAACTCCGAGCTGGACCTGTTTGAGGCCTTCAACAAGCATGCGGGGGACGAGCGTATTCCCGCCAAGGTAAAGGAGATGGAGGAGGAGCTGGGCGCAGGCAACAAAAAGCCGGAGGTGCTGGCAAAGCTTGCACAGTATGAGCTGACCCTGCTCGACTGGGTGGAGCAGCACAGGGGCTATCGGGAGTATGTTGCCATCGCCGGCAAGTGCTGGCCTGCCTTCCAGACGCAGTTTGGCTTCGTGCCCTGCTATGTGAACAGCCGCCTGACCGGTATGGGAATCCCGGTTTCCTGCGAGGTGGACATTTACGGCTGCTTAAGCGAGTTTATCGGAACCGCGGTCAGCGACGACGCGGTAACTTTGCTGGATATCAACAACAGTGTTCCGGACGATATGTACGAGGAGTCCATCGCAGGCAAGTTCCCTTACACCCACAAGGATACCTTCATGGGCTTCCACTGCGGCAACACCTGCTCCAGAAAGCTTTCCTTCTGCAGCATGAAGAACCAGATGATCATGGCCCGCACCCTGCCTGTCGAAGTGACCAACGGCACGCTGGAGGGGGATATCGCTCCCGGCGAGATTACCTTCTACCGCCTGCAGTCCACCGCGGACAACCTTCTGCGCGCTTACATCGCCCACGGCGAGGTGCTGCCTGTGGCGACCAGATCCTTCGGCTCCATCGGCGTGTTTGCGATCCCGGAGATGGGACGCTTCTACCGCCATGTGCTGATCGAGAAAAATTACCCGCACCACGGCGCGGTGGCCTTCGGCCATTACGGCAAGGCGCTGTACGAGGTATTTAAGTACATCGGCGTACCGGTGGAGGATATCAACTTCAATCAGCCCAAGGGCATGATGTATCCTACCGAGAATCCCTTCGCATAAGGGAAACAGAAAAGACAATGATGAAAGAAGCAGGGCTTCCGGCGATTTGGGGCTGGAAGCCCTGTTCTTCTACGGACAACAGGGAGGTTTCGTATGAGCAAGTTCAGGGAAAAGGCCGCCGCCTTGGTGGCGCAGATGAATCTGGAGGAGAAGGTGGGGCAGACGCTCTACAACGCCCCGGCGGTGGAGCGGCTGGGGATTCCCTCCTACAACTGGTGGAACGAGGCGCTGCACGGCGTGGCGCGGGCGGGCACGGCGACGGTGTTCCCGCAGGCCATCGGCGTGGCGGCTACCTTTGACGAGGAGCTGGCCGGTAAAATGGGGGAGACGGTGGCGGTTGAGGGCCGCGCCAAGTACAACGCGCAGCAGGCCGCCGGCGATCATGACATTTACAAGGGGCTGACCTTCTGGGCGCCCAACGTGAACATTTTCCGGGATCCCCGCTGGGGACGCGGGCAGGAAACCTTCGGGGAGGACCCTTATCTGACCTCCCGGATGGGCGTGCGCTTTGTGGAGGGCGTGCAGGGGACGGATCCGGATCATCTGAAGGCCGCGGCCTGCGCAAAGCATTTCGCGGTGCACTCCGGGCCGGAGGGCCTGCGCCATGAATTCAATGCGGAGGCCTCTCTGCAGGATATGTACGAGACTTATCTGCCCGCCTTTAAGGCCTGCGTGCAGGAGGGAAAGGTGGAGGCGGTGATGGGCGCCTACAACCGGACAAACGGCGAGCCCTGCTGCGGCAGCAAAACGCTTCTGCAGGATATTTTGCGGAAGGAATGGGGGTTTCAGGGGCATGTGGTCAGCGACTGCTGGGCGCTGGTCGATTTTCACGAGCATCATAAGATTACGAAGACGCCCCTGGAGTCCGCGGCCATGGCCATGAACAACGGCTGCGACGTCAACTGCGGCTGTACCTTCCCCTATCTGCGGGACGCGGTGCGCGGCGGCTATGTGGACGAAAAGCGTCTGGACGAGGCGGTGACGAATCTGATGGAGTGCCGGATGAAGCTGGGGATCCTGGGAGACGAACGCCAGGACAGCCAGGACCGGATCGGCTACGATCAGGTCGATACGAAGGAAAACCGGGAGCTGAATCTGGAGATTGCCCGCAAGAGCCTGGTGCTTTTGAAAAACGAGGACAATTTCCTGCCGCTGGATCTCCGGAAAATCAAGGCGATCGGCGTGATCGGCCCCAACGCGGATTCCCGCAGAGCGCTGGTGGGCAACTATGAGGGAACAGCCTCACGCTATATCACGGTGCTGGAGGGAATCGAGGATTATGTGGGCGACCGGGCGCGGGTCTACTATTCCGAGGCCTGCCATCTCTGGCAGGATCGCACCAGCGGCCTGGCGCAGGCCGACGACCGGATTTCCGAGGTGAAGGCGGTTTGCCGGGAGAGCGACGTGATCGTGGCGGTGATGGGACTGGATTCCGGCATCGAGGGCGAGCAGGGCGACGCGGGCAACGAGTTTGCCAGCGGCGACAAGAGAGATTTGAATTTCCCCGGCCTGCAGCCGGAGGTGCTGCGCATCGCCTATGAGAGCAAAAAGCCGGTGATCCTCGTCTCCATGACGGGCTCTGCCATGGCGCTGACCTGGGAGGACGCCCATTTCCCGGCGATTATCCAGGCCTGGTATCCCGGCGCGCAGGGCGGACGGGCTGTGGCCGAGGCAATTTTCGGCGCGTACAGCCCGGAGGGCAAGCTGCCGGTGACCTTTTACCGGACGACGGAGGAGCTGCCGGATTTCACGGATTACGCGATGAAGGGCAGAACCTACCGTTACATGGAAAACGAGGCCCTCTATCCCTTCGGCTTCGGGCTCTCCTACACGGACTTTGAGCTGAGCAGCGCGCGTCTGGACGCCGGACAGATCCGTGCGGGCGGCCGGATCACGCTGACCGCCACCCTGAAAAACACGGGCTCCATGGCAGGCGGCCAGACGCTGCAGGTCTATGTGAAGGCGCTGCGCCAGGATACGCCCAACGCGCAGCTGAAGGGCCTGAAAAAGGTGTATCTTGCGCCCGGCGAGGAGCGGACGGTGCAGCTGACCCTGCCGGATACGGCCTTTGCGCTGTACGACGGGGAGGGCAGGCATATGCTTCAGGCCGGCTCCTATGCGGTATATGCCGGAATGCAGCAGCCGGATGCGCGCAGCCGCGCCCTGACCGGAAAATCCTGTGTGCGGCTGGAGGTAAGCTGCGCAGAGACGGCAGAGCTTAAGTAAGAGAGGGAAAGCATATGGAGCTCAATCCGATTTTGAAGATGGATTATCCCGACCCGGACGTGATCCGGGTCGGGGATACCTACTATATGATCAGCACGACCATGCACTTTTTTCCGGGAGGGGCGCTGCTGCGCTCCTTCGATCTGGTGCACTGGGAGATGTATTCCTATGTGTTTGACCGCTTGGACGATACGCCGGCGCAGCGCCTGGAGGGAGAACAGAATATTTACGGACAGGGGATGTGGGCGGCCAGCCTGCGGTATCACAAGGGCAGGTTCTATGTCTGTTTTGTGGCAAATGATACCCACAGGGCGTATCTGTATACGGCGGAGGATCCGGCGGGACCCTGGACAAGAAGACCCATGGAGGGCTTCTATCATGACTGCTCGCTGTTTTTTGAGGAGGACGGAAGCGTATACATCGTGTACGGAAATACGGATATCAGGCTGACTCAACTGAAGCCGGATTTGTCAGGCCCTCTGCCCGGGGGACTGGATCGGGTGATCGTGCGGGAACAGGGCAATAAAATGCTGGGCTATGAAGGCTCTCACATGTACAGGATTGGGGGACGTTACTATGTGTTTTTCATCCATTCTCTGCCGGATCGGTGGATGCGTGTGGAGAGCTGCTTTGCGGCGGACAGCCTGACGGGGGAATTTACCGGGGGCGATGTGCTGGAGGACACCCGGGGCTACTGCGGACAGGGAGTGGCCCAGGGAGGTATTGTGGATACGCCTTCGGGAGACTGGTATGCGGTGCTGTTCCAGGACAGCGGCGCGGTGGGGCGTATTCCGGTGCTTTTGCCGGTGCATTTTGAGGAAGGATTCCCGGTGTTTGGGGAAAAGGGAAAGGTGCCGGAGTACTTTTTGGCGGCAAGTACCCGCCCGGGGGCGGTCTGCGGGCCCCTGTATGCCTCCGACCGCTTTTTGGGGGAGGAATCGGGAGAGCTCTCCCGCCTCAAAAAGGTGTGGCAGTTTAACCATCAGCCCAGAGAGGGCTTTTGGGGTGTGGGAAACGGGCGTTTCTGGATCCGCACGGGGAAGCTGAGCCGCAGCCTGACAGAGGCGCAGAATACGCTGACCCAGAGGCTTTTGTTCCCCTCCTGCAAGGTATCGGTGACGCTGGATTTCTCCGGGCTTTCGGAGGGAGACTGCGCCGGACTGTGCGCGCTGCAGAGCTGCTGGGGGATGATTGGCGTTGTGATCGAGCAGGGAAGGCCTCTGCTGGTGATGGAGGGCATCGAGACGCAAAATCCGGATATGAATTGCCTGGAGACGGATGCCGTGCCGAAGCGTTACGCGCAGGCAGAGCTGACGGGGAGGAGCGTGCGTTTGTCCCTGCAGGCGGATTTTTGGCAGATGAAGGACGAGGTAAGCTTTTCCTACGACGACGGGACGGGGGAAAGGCGGCTGGGCCCTTCCCATAAGCTGTATTTTAAGCTGGATCATTTCTGCGGCTGCCGGGTTGGGCTGTTTGTCTTTTCCACGCAGAGAGAGGGCGGCGTCGCGGCCTTTGAGGATTTTGTATATGAGGGAAGCAGGGATTAGAGGAGCGGGAAGACGTCTGGCGTCAGCCTGGGCGGACCGGCTGGAAGCATGGCTGAACAATATCGGTTTAAAAAAGAAGCTGGCGCTTCTTTACATTGTGTGCGTGCTCCTGCCGCTGGTGCTGACGGACAGCATTATTCTGGGTGTGATTGTGAGCGCCGACCGGAAGGCTGACCGGAAGGAAATGCAGAATGCGGCGGAGGCGATCCGCTATAGCCTGAAGAATACGCTGGACAGCGCGGCGGATCTGGCGACGAATATTTACAGCAACCGCTATATCAACGAATTTATCGGCGGCAGCTATGAAACGCCTCTGGAATATTATAACGCGTACCTGGCGGTGATGGAGGATTCGCTGCTGGAGACGGTGATCGGACAAAACGGGAGACTGGTCATCTATGCGGATAATCCGGATATCGTCAACGGGGGCTATTTTGCGCGCCTGGAGAGCGTGACGGATTCCGACTGGTATCAAAGCTTTTTGGGGAGAGGACAGGAGATCGCCGCGCTTGCCTGGTATGATGCGCGAAGCGGCGGCGCGGGCAACACAAGGCAGAAAAGGCTTTCGATTGTGCGCCGGATGGATTATTATGAGAAGGGGAGAAGCAGCGACGTGCTGTTTTTGGATCTGGATTACGGCGCGGTGTCCCGGAGTCTGACAAATGCGGGCTACAGCTCCACCGTCTATGTGTGCGAGAACGACAGGATCCTGTTTTCCAATGACGGAAGAGGAGGGGTCAGCACGGCCTTTGAGTCAATCGCGGCACAGACGAAGGAGGCGGCCGGAGTGCACGGCCGGATGACGGTCTACGGGGATACATGGGATATTTATGTGATGAAGCCTTCGGCCGGCACGGCGGAGGTGCTTGCCAGAAACCTGCCGTTGATCGCTTTTTTGGTGCTGGTCAATGTGGGGCTGCCCTTTCTTTTGATGGTAGGGATTAACCGCTCCTTCACGCGCCGCCTGCAGCTGTTGGACGAGGCGTTTGAAAAGCAGGCGGATGACAGCCTGCCCTTTCTGCCGCAGACGGAGGGCAGGGATGAGATCGGCCGCCTGATGCACAGCTATAACGCGATGGCGGACCGGATGAACGGGCTGATCCGGACGGTGTACAAGGAACGCTTAAAGGAGCAGGAGATGGATATCGCCCGTCAGAAGGCCGAGCTTCTGGCGCTTCACAGCCAGATTAATCCGCACTTTCTTTTCAATGCGCTGGAGAGCATCCGGATGCACAGCGTCTTAAAGAAGGAATACGAGACGGCGGATATGGTGGAGAAGCTGGCGCTGATGCAGCGGCAGAATGCGGAGTGGAGCCGGGATATGGTCCGCGTGGAGGAGGAGGCCGGATTTGTGGAGGCCTATCTGGAGCTGCAGCGCTATCGCTTCGGGGACCGGCTCTCCTACCGCATTGAGACGGACCGGGAATGCCGGGATTACCTGATCCCCCGGCTGACGCTGGTGACCTTTGCGGAAAACGCCTGCGTGCACGGCATGGAAAATAAAGCCTCCAGGGGCTGGGTGTTTGTGCAAAGCCGGATCCGGGGAAAAAGCCTGGAGCTGGAGGTGGAGGACACGGGCAGCGGCATGAGTGCGGCGCAGGTGTATGAGCTCCAGGATAAGATGAACCGGGCCGGGATCGGGCAGCTTCGGGAAAAGGGGCGCGTGGGGATTTTAAATGCCTGCCTGCGGCTTCGGATGGCCACAAAGGATCGGGTCAGCTTTTCTTTGGAGAGCGAGGAGGGGGCCGGGACGATTGTGACCGTGCGGATCCCGTTGGGGGCCCTGGAAAAGGAACGTACCGTACAGGAGGGAAGGTGAGAGAGAATGCTGCAGGTATTGCTGGTGGATGATGAGCCCTTTATTCTGCGGGGGCTCAGGGAGCTGATTGACTGGAGAGAGCAGGGCTTTTTGGTGGCGGGCACGGCGCAGAACGGTCTGGAGGCGCTGGATTTTCTGGAGCACAACGCGGTGGATCTGGTGCTTTCGGATATCCGGATGCCCGGCATGAGCGGGCTGGAGCTTTTGGAGAAGGTGAGGGATGAAAAAAAATCGAAGGCCTATTTCGCCATCCTGAGCGGCTACAATGACTTCGAGTATGCCCGAAGGGCCATGTACAACGCCTGCGTGGATTACCTGTTAAAGCCGGTGCAGAAGGAGGAGCTTTATGCGCTTTTGCAGCGGGTGCGGGAAATGCGGGAGGACGATAACCGGCGCGCGTATGAGACCTCCCGGCAGGAAAAGGCTTATTTTACCCGAAATCTGATTGCGCTGCTGTGCGGCAAATATGACGGGACCAACCTGGAGGAGGTGCGAAAGCACCTTTCGCTCTCCGGAGGACTGCGGTATGTGGGGATCGAGCTTTACCGGGGGACAGAGACGGAGGAGCAGATGAGAAGCCGGCAGCGGGAGCTGTACGAGGTCTGTCTGGGGCTTCTTGGCGGGTATGGCTATCACTGCATTTTTGACGTGTCCCGCAGCGAAAGCCGCTATGACCTGGGGCTGGTTTACTGCGATGAAATGGCGCAGGCGGCCGGGATGAAGGAGCAGGAGTGGCTGGACGGCCTGCTGGAGAAGCTGCAGCGCACGGTCGGTTTGCCGGTGAACATGCTGGTTGGCTGCAGGGTGGAGCGCCTGGAGGAGATCAGCGAATCGTATCGGACGGCGGCGATGGCCCGCAGCTTCCGGGAATTTGGGATGGGCGGCGCAGAGAGCGGCGAGGCCGGGACGGAGGTGCTCTGCAAAAGGGCGCTTGACGAGCTGGCGGAGGCGATCGAACACAATGACCGGGCGGCGATCAGCGGCAGCGTGGCCCAGGTCTACGAGGAGCTCAACCGCAAGGGGATGGATGCGCGGCTGGTGGACATCAATATTCATTATCTTCTTTTCCGGCTGGTGCATCTGGCAACCCAGCAGGACGAGACGGTCAATCAGGAGGAAATCCTGCGCTTCATCGGCTCCGGCGCCTTCGGCGAGGGAGCGGCGGGCGGCAGCAGGGCCCAGCTGTCCCGCTTTGCCGGAGAATACGCCGATTACCTGGTCCAGCTTCGGGGAAAGAGCGCCAGGGGCGTGCTGGGGGAGATCGAGCGGGAGGTGCGGGAGAATTTTTCCCAGAACCTGACGCTGAAGGAGCTGAGCCGCAAATATTTTGTCAACAGCGCCTATCTGGGGCAGCTGTTCCGCAAAAAATACGGCCAGCCCTTCAAGGATTATCTGAATCAGTACCGGATCGGCCGGGCGGCGGAGCTTCTTGTTCACTCGGATATGAAGATCTACGAGGTGGCGGAGCGCTGCGGCTACCGGGATCTGGATTATTTTATCAACCGCTTTATCGAGGAGAAGGGCTGTACGCCGGCGCGCTTCCGCAGACAGTCCAGGGAAGAAAACTGAAGGGTATGCAACATGACCTGAAAAACCGGGGAAAGTATAGAAGCATTGTGCAACTATACTTTCCCCGGTTTTTTTCTACGCTTATCCCGGTGAAAAGTGGAGAAAGATGCGTTAAGATAGGTTCATCAAAACAAACGGGTTGACCGGAATAAGGAGGAAACGGGATGAAGAGGAGAAGAATAATGGCGCTGATGACGGCGGCTGTGCTCGGGGCATCTGCGCTGGCGGGCTGCGGAGGCGGATCGGACGGGACGACGGCCGCGGCGGATCCGGGAAAGGGCGGTTCTGCGGAGGGCGGCATTCGGGAATATACGGCGTTTTTTGCGGTGCCCGGCTCGGAGATAAACGACGATAATGAGGTCCAGCAGATCATTGCGGAGAAGACCGGTGCAAAGGTGAAGGAGACCTGGCTGACCGGTCAGACGGCCGCAGAGGCGATCGGAACAATGATCGCGGGCGGCGAATACCCGGATTTTATCGACGGCAGCGACGGGACGGCGCAGCTGTACGAGGCGGGAGCACTGATTGCCCTGGATGACTATCTGGACGATTACCCGAATATCAAAGAGTTTTACACGGATGCGGAATGGGATTCGCTGCGTCAGGACGACGGCCATATTTACTGGATCCCGCAGTTTGGAAATATCTGGGAGAAGGATATGAGCGCGGAGCACAATGATGAGGCATTCTGGATTCAGACGAGGGTGCTGAAGTGGGCCGGATATCCGGAGATTAAGACGCTGGATCAGTATTTTGATCTCATTGAGAGCTACAACGAGGCGAATCCCACCATGGAGGACGGTACGGCGAATATTCCTTATACGATCCTCTGCGAGGACTGGCGGTACTTCTGCCTGGAGAATGCGCCCCAGTTTCTGGACGGCTATCCCAACGACGGCTCCGTGATCGTGGATCCGGATACGCTCACGGTGATCGACTATAACACGACGCCCACGGCGAAGCTCTATTTTGGCAAGCTCAACGAGGAATTCCAGAAGGGAATCGTGGATCCGGAATCCTTTACGCAGACCTATGACGAGTATATCGCAAAGCTGTCCACCGGCCGGGTACTGGGCATGGTCGATCAGTATTGGGATTTCACCAGCGCCAGAGATTCCATTATTGCGCAGGGGCTGGACACGCAGGGCTGCAGCTATGTGCCGCTGCCGATCACGATCTCGGAGGACGTAAAGAATCAGTGGCACACCGGCGGAGGCAGCGGAACGCTGAATATCTCCA
Organism: Eubacteriales bacterium; assembly: GCA_030524455.1. Classification (GTDB taxonomy): domain Bacteria; phylum Bacillota; class Clostridia; order Lachnospirales; family Lachnospiraceae; genus Gallintestinimicrobium. The sequence goes on from JAUNGT010000008.1 coordinate 12,540, forward strand.
ACGGGATCGGGATTTCCGTGAGCTGTCAGGATGTGGAGGGTGCTCTGCAGTTTTTAAACGATCTGCTGGATCCTGAAATCCGGGTGCTCCGTTCCTGGGGAGTGGAAGGCGTGGATTATGAGGTCGGGGACGACGGCCTGTTTTACCGGACGCAGGAGATGCGGGACAAGGTGGTGGATACGGCCTATAAGGCTTCTCATCTTTGCACCTATTCCTATTTCCCCACCTACACCGGGATGAGCGCGGACGGCATTAACGCGGCATCGCCCGCAGAGCAGCCCAAGGAATTTTTGGACAGCTTAAAGGCTGACGTGAGGGAGTGTCTGGAGGCTTACGGCTGCTCCACCTATGTGGACATGCTCGGAAACAACGAAGTGCCCGGCCCCTGGTATCCGATGTACTCCCACAGCAATAACATGACAACCGCTACGCCCGGCGGCACGGCCTGGACGAAGATGGGTGAAATCAAGCACGAGTATCTTCCCAAAATCGTGATGGCGCCCGATTTTGACGCGGCGTGGGAGGAGTACATGCAGGTATATTCCGAGTGTAAGCCTGAGGATTTCCTGAGCGAGATGCAGGCGGAGCTGGATCGCAGAATGCAGGTGGCGGAGGAATCCGCCAAGACGGAAGCGTCTGAATAAAACGGACAAAATCAGGAGGTAGGATATGAAAGCGCCGAAAGCAAAGCCGTCCGGACAGGACAGAAAAATCACATGGAAGGAAATCAAACGGCAGAAGGTGCTGCTGTTCTGGTCCGCGGTGTTCGTATTGTATGGATTTATTTTCTGCTATCTGCCGCTGGGCGGCTGGCTGATGGCGTTTCAGAACTATAAGCCAAAGGACGGGATTTTTCATTCAGCCTTTGTGGGACTGGACAAATTTGAGCAGCTGTTCTCGGACATGACCTTTCTCAGGGTCATCCGCAACACGCTGGCGATGGGAGTGATCAACCTGGTATCCACCTTTGTGATGGCGATCGTGTTTGCGATCCTGTTAAACGAGGTGCGTTCCAGAATCGGGAAAAAGAGCGTGCAGACCATTTCCTATCTGCCGCACTTCCTCTCCTGGATTATCGTGACGGGCATCCTGCATGATGCCCTCTCCAGCTCCGGCATTATCAACGAGCTGTTGCTGAAGTTCGGTATCCTGGACCAGCCGCTGAATTTCTTTGCGCATCCCCGATACTTCTGGTGGATTGTGGCCTTCGCGAACGTGTGGAAGGAGACCGGCTGGAACGCCATCATTTATCTGGCGGCGATCACCGCCATCGATCCGTCCCTGTACGAGGCGGCATCCATCGACGGGGCGGGGCGCTGGGCAAAAATCAGGAACATCACGCTGCCCGGCATCAAACCGACGATCATGATTCTGCTTTTGATGAACGTGGGAAATGTGTTAAACGCCGGCTTCGAGGTACAGTATTTGCTGGGAAACGGCCTGGTAAAGAGCGTGTCGGAGACAATCGACATCTATGTGCTCAAGTGGGGAATCAGCCAGGGCGATTATGCGCTGGGAACGGCAGCGGGTATTTTTAAGAGCGTGGTCAGCATTGTCCTGATCCTTGTGGCAAACCAACTGGCCAAGAGGGCAGGGGAAGAAAGGTTGTTCTAGGAGGATGGGAAGATGAAGAAATCGGAAGAAGCATTTGTGCAGAAAAAATATAAAACCTCAGTGGGAAGCAAGGTCTTCACGGTCCTCAATACGCTGTTCATGGCATTTTTTGTGATCATCACCCTTTATCCGGTGCTGAACACGCTGGCCATCTCCCTAAACGACGGCACGGACGCGCTGCGCGGAGGTATCTATCTGCTGCCCCGCAAATGGACGCTGCAGAACTATGCCACCGTGATTCAGAAAAACAACCTGATAACCGGCGCGGCAGTGTCCGTGGCCCGCACCGTCCTGGGGACAGTCACGGCCCTGGCGGCCAACGCCCTGCTGGCTTTCATCGTCAGCCGCAAGCGGTTTTTGTTTAAGAGTCAGCTTTCCCTGTTTTGGGTGGTGACAATGTATGTCAACGGCGGACTGATCCCGGTATTTTTGCTGTACAAGGGACTGGGACTGACAAACAGCTTCTGGGTGTATGTGATCCCCGGCATGGTGAGCGCCTTTAACATGCTGGTGCTGCGCACCTATATGGTGGGAATCCCGGACAGCCTGGAGGAGTCGGCCCAGCTGGACGGAGCGGGATATATGACGATTTTTACGAAGATCATCTCGCCTCTCTGTAAGCCCGTATATGCGACGGTCGCCCTGTTTGTTGCGGTGGGTCAGTGGAATTCCTGGTTCGACGCCATGCTGTATAACCGGATGAGCGGAGAGTACACCACTTTGCAGTACGAGCTGATGAAGCTTCTGTCCTCCGTGACCAACCAGGGCGCCTCGGCGGAAAGCATGAAAAACGCGGCGGCGGCCGGAGCGGTGACGCCCACCTCCGTGCGGGCCGCGGCTACGATCCTGACCATGCTGCCGATTGTGTGCCTGTACCCGTTCTTACAGAGATACTTTATCACCGGATTGACGATTGGAGGCGTGAAGGAATGAGCGCAAACGGAAGCGGAGCCTTTTGGACCGGAGCCTATCGGAATGTGTTTGCGGAGCTGGGATATCGGCCGGAGGAGATCGAGGCGAGGAAAAACGAGATATTCCAGACGCTTTTTTACGGAAGTGAGGAGGAGCGGATCTATCATCCTGTAGGCGATGATATGGGATATATGGAGGATACCGGCAATCACGACGCCCGCACGGAGGGAATGTCCTACGGTATGATGATGTGCGTACAGATGGACAGAAAGGAAGAATTTGACCGGATCTGGAAATGGGCGAAAACCCATATGTACATGGAGACAGGGGAAAACGCCGGGTATTTCGCCTGGTCCTGTCAGACGGACGGCACGAAAAATTCTCTGGGGCCTGCGCCGGACGGGGAGGAATATTTTGCCATGGCACTGTTTTTCGCCTCCAACCGCTGGGGCGACGGAGAGGGAATTTTCTGTTACAGCGATCAGGCCAGAAAGCTTTTGCACGATTGCGTTCACAAGGGAGAGCGGCCGGGCACCGGGGAACCCATGTGGGATCCGTCAAATCATCTGATCCGGTTTGTGCCGGACTGCGATTTCTCCGACCCCTCCTATCATCTGCCTCACTATTACGAGCTGTTCGCCCTCTGGGCGGACGGGCAGGACCGGGATTTCTGGAGACAGGCGGCGCAGGCCGGCCGTGATTATCTGAAAAAGGCCTGTCATCCGGTCACGGGTCTTAGCCCGGAATACGCGGAGTACGACGGAAGTCCCTTTGTCCGGGAATATCCGGGCAGCCGCCGGGACTGGTATTACAGCGATGCCTACCGCACGGTGGCGAACGTGGCGCTGGACTGGGCCTGGTTTGGGAAGGAGCCCTGGGAGCAGAAGGAGGCTGAAAGGCTGCAGCGTTTTTACTGTGAGGCGATTAAACCGGAGGACTGGGACGGCGTGTTTTTGACGGACGGCACGATGCTGGAGGAAAAGGCCATGCATCCGACCGCAATCGTGGCGGTAAACGCGCAGGCCGCGCTGGCGGCGCTTTCGCCGGATGCTGCCGGCAGTTTTGGGGAGGCAGAAAAAAATGCCGTCCACTGCGTGCGCCGGTTCTGGGAGACGCCGCTGCGCAGAGGCAGCAGGAGATATTATGATAATTGCCTGTATTTCTTCGCGTTTTTGGCGCTGAGCGGGAGCTACCGGATATACATGCCACGAAAGGAGCGAAAGTGACGGGATGGAGAGAGTAAAGAGGCGGTATGAGATCGGAGCCGGGGACCGGGCGGTATTTTACAATCGGACGGATTACTGCGTGGGGACCGGACGGATGGGGCTGGCGCTCCGGAAGGACTATCAGGAGCAGCTTTCTCTGGTGCAGGAAAAAATCGGGTTTTCCCATATCCGGGGCCATGGGCTGTTTTGTGACGATATGGCGATTTACCGGGAATATGCCGATGAGGCGGGGCATATCCGGGCGGAATATAATTTTACCTATCTGGACATTGTTATGGACAGCTACCGTGAACTGGGGCTTAAGCCCTTTCTGGAGCTGGGTTTTATGCCCGAAGGGCTTGCCAGCGGGGAGCAGACGGTATTTTACTGGAAGGGCAATGTGACTCCGCCCAAAAGCTATGAGGGCTGGAGGGCGCTGGTGAGGGCCACGCTGTCGCACCTGATGGAGCGCTACGGTGCAAACGAGGTGACCTCCTGGCCGGTGGAGGTGTGGAATGAACCCAACCTTTCGGTTTTCTGGAAGGATGCGGATATGCCGGAGTATTTCCGGCTTTTCGAGGAGACGTTTGCGGAGGTAAAGGGGCTGGACGGCCGTTTCCGGGTAGGCGGCCCGGCGATCTGCGGGGTGGATGATGCGCGGTGGATGAAAAGCTTTTTGGACTTTTGCCGGGAAAGGGGCTTAAGGCCCGATTTTATTACCCGCCACCATTACACGACGGAGGTGCCGGTGCATCAGGGGCATTACGGCTACGCCCGTCTGGTGGATCCGGGGGAATCTCTGGGGGCGCTGCGGCAGACCCGGGAGATTGTGGATTCTTTTCCGGAGTACCGGGGGCTTCCCATTCACATTACGGAGTTCAATACCTCCTACATTCCCAACTGTCCCCTGCATGACACGAACCGGAACGCCGCCTACATCGCCCGTCTTTTATCGGAGCTGGGCGACATGAACGAATCCTATTCCTATTGGACCTTCGGCGATGTCTTTGAGGAGAGCGGTGTGCCCTTTACGCCCTTTCACGGAGGCTTCGGCCTGGTGGCAAACGGTCTGATCGAGAAGCCCACCTTCTGGACCTTTGCCTTTTTCAAAAGGCTGCAGGGCGAGTGCGTCCATCGCAGCGACGAGGCGGTGATCGTGCGGGCCGGGGACGGCTCCTACAGGGGGATTGTATGGAACCTGTCCCTGGAACGCTGCGGACGGGAGCTGGATTTTTCGGTTTCCCTTCCGGCAAAGGAGGGGAAGGAATACAGCCTGGTGACCAAAACGGTGGATGAGGAATGCTGCAATCCGCTGAAGCTTTGGCATGACCTGGGCGAGCCCGCAAATCCCTCCCGGGAGCAGACAGCCCTTCTTCGGGAAGCGGCAAAGCCGCTGGTGAGAAGCCGCCGGGTCGAGGCCGTAAAGAGCGGGGCCGGGGTGGAGCTTTTGGTGGCGGAGCAGGGAGTGGTGTATTTTGAACTGCGGGAAATAAAGGGAACGCCGGACCGGGGGTATGATTGGGGGAAGGTGATGCAGTACGGAACGAAATGATCCCTGTGGGAACGAAATGTCTCTTGTTGTGCCGTGTTTTCGGCAGTAAACTGTAGATGCTACTGAAAACACGGCAAGCAGGGAGGTATTGTATTTATGACAGTGGTTCATAATCCGATTCTGAGAGGGTTTCATCCGGATCCCTCTATTGTGAAGGCAGGGAAAGATTATTATTTGGCGACATCTACATTTGAGTGGTTTCCCGGGGTAATGATTTATCATTCAAATAATTTATCAGATTGGGAGCTGGTCGCCCGCCCGTTAAATCGTCTTAGCCAGCTGAATATGGAAGGCGTAGAGGATTCGGGCGGCGTTTGGGCTCCCTGTCTGTCTTTTTGCGACGGGATATTTTATCTGATTTATACGAATGTGAGATCTTATCGGGGAGCATTTAAGGATACGCCGAATTTTCTGGTGACGGCTTCGGATATCAAAGGGCCCTGGTCAGAGCCGATATTTTTAAATGCCAGCGGCTTCGATCCATCGCTGTTCCATGCGCCGGACGGAAAAAAATACCTGGTGAATATGCTGATGGATTATCGGAACTATCAGACCGCGTTTGGCGGTATTGTGCTGCAGGAGTATGATCCGGAGCAGAAGAGGCTTGTAGGCGAACGCAAAAATATTTTCAGGGGAACGCCGCTGGGCGTAACGGAAGGCCCTCATCTGTATTGGCATGACGGATATTATTATTTGATGACTGCGGAGGGAGGGACCGGCTGGGGACATGCGGTTACCATGGCGAGAAGCCGGGAAATTAACGGCCCGTATGAACCGGATCCGGAAGGCCCCATGCTGACAGCCAGACACTTGCCGGCCTGGCCGCTTCAGAAGGCGGGTCATGCAAGTCTGGTATCCGGCCCGGAGGAAGAATGGTATCTGGTTCATCTGTGCAGCAGACCGGTAGGAGAGAAGAAAAGATGTATCCTAGGGAGAGAAACCGCGCTGCAGAAGGTGGTATGGGAAGACGGATGGCTCAGGCTTTTGGACAAAACCAATGTCCCGGCGTTGTCCGTGGAGGTGCCGGATACGCATAACGGGATGCTGCCGGAACAAAAGAGGGGCGAATGGCGGGAAGATTTTGACGGGGACAGCTGGGCGGACGAATTGCAAACGCTGCGAATCCCGCTGGGAGAAAGGGCTTCCTTAAAAGCGCGTCCCGGATGGCTGAGGCTGTACGGCGGGGAATCGCCGGAATCAACCTTCCGGCAATCCATGTTGGCCAGAAGACAGCAGAGCTTTAAAATACAGGCTGAGGTAAAGATGGAATTTGCCCCCAAAAATTTTCAGCACATGGCCGGTTTGATTTACTATTACAATACAAAGGGCTACTATTATTTATATCTGACGCAGGACGATAGCCTGGGGACAGTGCTTTCGGTGCTGGCATGTGATAATGGAGAAACCTTCTTCCCGATGGGAGCAGGGATGCCGGTTCAAATACAGAAAACGGTGTGGCTTCGCCTGTGCGTGAAGGACGATCAGGCACAGTTTTTCTGGTCGGCCGATGGAAATATTTTTGAACCGATCGGAACGGTTTTGGATGCGTCGAAACTTTCGGATGATTATCCGGGTGGATTTACGGGCGCGTTTATTGGGATGAGCTGTCAGGATCTGGAAGGAAATGGAATATATGCCGATTTTGATTATTTTTCATATATAGAACAGGAATAGAAAATATTCAGAAGGTCCCGCCCGGATGAAGCGAAAGCTTTATCCGGGCGGGACTTTTTGAGCTGTCCGTGCAAATTGTTCCGGCAAAGGCAGAACAGACCTTAAATAACAGGGAATCCGGCAGCCGGAACAATTTGTACAGGCCGGAATTTATTGGCTCTTGTAAAGCAAGGCGCCGGAGTTTTATGATCTGACTCAGAAAGCCTGCTCACAGGCAGATGTAAAAAGAGGAGGAGACGTAAGACAATGGGAAAAATCAGGAGACAGAGAAGAAGGAGGTTGCCGCGCTTTAAAGGAACAGTAAAGGAAAATATTCAGATTTATATGATGATGCTTCCCGCACTGGCTTTGATCGCAGTATTCTGCTATGCGCCTATGTATGGTTTGGTTATCGCGTTTCAGGATTATGTACCGGGAAATCCCTTTTTGGGAGAGGGAGTAAAATGGGTAGGGCTGCGTTGGTTTGAAAAATTTATTTCCGGACATTACTTTGAGAGGCTGATTCGTAATACTTTAGTGCTAAGCGGGTTAAATCTTGTTTTTGGCTTTACAATGCCTATCCTGTTTGCGCTTTTACTGGATCAAATCAGAGCGTTAAAGTTTAAGAAGATCGTTCAGACGGCAAGCTATATGCCCTATTTTATTTCTACGGTAGTGGTGGCGGGAATGGTAATTTCGTTTGTCGATACGGACGGCCTGGTTACAAATCTGCTGACGGTATTGGGGATGGAACGGCAGAACTATCATGTGAATCCGACTGCTTTTCCGGCGATTTATACGATAACAAATGTGTGGAAAAATTTTGGCTTTGGGAGCATTTTATATTGTTCTATTATTTCTTCTATTGATCCCGGGCTATATGAAGCGGCCCGTCTGGATGGAGCGAACCGATTGCAGCAGGTGCTGCATATTACATTGCCGGGATTGCAGGCGGTGATTGCGATACAGCTGATCCTGACGGTAGGGGCGCTTCTTGCGGCAAATACAGAATTAATCCTGTTGTTGTATACGCCGGCAACCTATGATGTCGCGGATGTTGTCGGGACTTATACATATCGTCTGGGCATTTTGGAAGGGCAGTACAGCTATACGACAGCGGCAGGCCTGTTCACAGCGGTGATTGGATTTTGCTTTACGTTTGCAGCGAATAGAATCAGTGACCGGATGACAGGATACGGACTCTGGTAAGGGGGAAAATATGAAGAGAAAGATGCGGGAAGGAAATCGGTATTTTACCATGCTGCACTATTTGTTGGCGGCGGTCGTAATTTTTATTACGGTATATCCAATGTATTATGTATTGATTTTGTCGTTGAGCGAGCCGATTCACGCGGCGACAATGAAGGTATATATATGGCCGAAGGGGTTTAATTTATCGGCTTATCAGGTTCTGGTTTCCGACATAAAAATGTGGAGAGCCTATGCGAATACAATTTTATATGTGATACCGACTACGATCTTAATGATTGTGACAAGCACGCTGGTTGCGTATGGACTGAATTACAGAAAATTGGTGGGGAGAAAGTTCCTGACGATGTTTCTTTTGATTCCGATGTATTTTACAGGAGGTATTATTCCTTCCTTTTTGCTGATCGTGAAGCTGGGGCTGTATGATAATCCGTTATCGCAGATCCTCCCCGCAAGCTTCTCCATATGGAACATCATTCTGGTTAAGGCGTATTTCAGAACGATTCCGGATTCTCTGACAGAAGCGGCAAAAATGGACGGAGCGGGCATGTATCAAATTCTGACCAAAATATTTGTGCCTTTGGGAAAGCCGATTTTTGCGGTGCTGGCCGTATATACGATTGTGGGAACCTGGAACAGCTGGTTTAATGCGATGTTGTATTTACCGCACACACAGTGGCAGCCGCTTCAAATGTATTTGAGAAGAATTTTGGTGGAGACAAATCAAAATGCCTCACAGGTAATGGATGCAGCAGCTGCAATGGAGTTTGCCCGGCGGCAGTTATCCAACGCGCAATTAAAATATGCAATGATTATTTTTACGACACTTCCCGTGCTGTGCACGTATCCTTTTTTCCAGAAATATTTTGTGAAGGGGATGGTGTTGGGATCACTGAAGGAGTAGGGAAGTAAAACGATATAAAAAACAGGAGGATAAGAGATGAAAAACAGAAACAAAGGGGCGGCAATATCGGTTTCAATGGCAGCGCTGTTGATGGCGGGAGCGATCAGCGGATGCGGCAATACCGCAGGAACCGAAAATAAGGCGGGAGAAAATTCGCCTGCATCCGCAACGGATCAAAATGAAGAACAGCTGGATGTGATCAAAGTGATGGGTATGGACTGGTCCAGAACGGATAATAATGGAAAACAGGTTTATCTGTCGGAATGGGTCAACGGGGACAGCAAGCTTTGGGATCGGCTGGAAAGTGATTTGGCTGAGCGGGGGATTCGGCTGGAGGTGGATTTAATCCCGGAGGATCAGTATGAGACGGTAATACAGACACAGATTGCATCCGGTCTTTCCTGCGATTTTGTCAATATAACAGGCGTGGATAATAAGACGATTTCCAATCTTGTAAATCAGGGGAAGCTGTTGGCAATCAATGAAATATGGAGCCAATACTCGCAGGAAGATACGAAGAAATTTTACGATGAAGGAATCGGCTCCGAGATTGCCAAGCTGAATCGGATGGAGAACGGAAACGTATATAAATTGTCCGGTATTACAGTAGGAGACTATAACGGGACGCAGTGGGGAAGCTTTACGGGAGGCCTGATTCGGAAGGACTGGCTTGATAAGCTCGGTTTAAAAAAGCCGGAAACAACGGAGGAATTATTTGAAGCGCTGAAGGCGTTTGCGGATCAGGATATGAATGGCAGCGGGAGCCCGGATGAGGTGGTTACAGTAGATCTTGGCAGCTTTGGGACCGGGATTGCACAATGCTTCGGATTAGGCGTTCAGCCGTATTTTATTGATTATGAGACGGGGAAAGCAAACAGTCCCTGGTATCAGGAAGGCATTAAGGACTATATCCGGTATATGAACAGACTTCACCAGGAAGGACTGCTGGATACTTCCGGACAGGGAACAGAAAAGAGGGCGGAAAACAAGGTTTCCTTCCTGACGGAATGGTGGGTGGAGACTTGGGTAGAACCCGCGGTAAATACGCCGGAAGGAGAGGCAAAGCCATATTTTGACGGGATTTTATGCAAAGGGCTGGAGGGAGTAAATCCGCTGATCAGCAGGCAGAGCGCAATACAGAAGGGCGGAAATGATTTTGCAGTAACCTCAAATGCGGATCCGGAGGCGATCGGACGCCTTTTGGATTATCTTGCCAGTGAAGAATACAGCGTATTGACAGAGTATGGAATTGAGGGTTATAGCTATGAACTGGACGAAGACGGGAAGAAGGTGGCATTGGATCCGGGAGATAACAGCGAGGTGCAGCTAATCACACAGACATGTGCGCTTTGGACCGAAAATGGAATTTTCCCAAGAATGGAGATCACAGACAGGGCTCAGGAACTGGAAAAATGCGCGGAAGCCGGGCTGACAATGGGTTATCCGGAAACAGGCTTTGCAGATAAGGCACAAACAATACGCGACGTATATGAAAATGAAGATAAGTATCATTACGCCTACCTGAACACGGAAGCAGAGCTGGCGGCCCCGACGGATGAGGAGACAGAACAGATTGCGGAATTGCAGGCAGATTTTGAAACTTATTATCAGGAGCTCCTGACAAAGCTGATTTTGGGACAGCTGCCCCTGGAAGATTGGGATACCTATATTGCGGAGCTGAAGGATCTGGGGTTGGACGAATTGCTGGAGATTACGCAGAACCGCTACGACAGAATTGCAAAATAAAAAACAGACACGACGGAAGATGCTGCTGCGCCGAATGTTACCATTCGGCGTAACAGTGTTTTTGTGCTGGAAAGGAGGGAATATGGTGAATTTCAGGGAAAAACGATATTTTAGAATGATTTTTTTGTATTTTTTTATGGTAACACTGCTGGCGGTTTTGATGCTGCTTGGCGTGATAATGTATCAATACTGGAAGCAGAACCTGCTGTTGGCAAAGAAAAGCGCAGAAAATACGATGGAGCAGCTTGCACAGGTGATGGATGAGAAAATCAATCAGATAGATCTGTTTGCGACGCAGCTCAAATCGGATAAATGGATTCGTTACGCTTCCTCCAATTCTCTCGTGCTGCGGGATAAAATTGATATGATAAAAAGAGAAGAAATCTGTGGACAGTTGGGAGATATGGAAGATATTTTCCGGCTTTGTGAGTCCGCTGCTGTGCTGGTTCCCGGACAGGATTTGTGTATTGACAGATATTCTTTTTGGGAAATGGATCGATATTTTAATTCTATTGGACTTTATAGCGGGATATATACTGATCTGGAACATGAGATGCAGGGAAAATATACAACCTTATACATGTATAGCAATGATAAGATCCGCAAAGAGAGGGATAATTTTATTATTGCAAGACGTTTGGAATATGAGGATACCCTTAGACGCCAGCTTTTTGTTTATATGGATGGAAATGCAGTAAAAAAATATCTGATGGAGTATGAACCGGAGTTGCTGGAACTCAAAATTGTGCAGGACGGGCAGGTCATATATCATTTATCCAATGAAAAAAAGAAGGCGCGGGAGAATATTGTGCAGACAATCGCTTCGCGTTATCTGTGGGAATATGAAATTTCCCTTTCAGAGCCGACGGTTACCTTACCGTGGATGCCAATCATAGTTTTGTCAGTAATCGGAGGGGCTGTAGTGGCTTTTGGGGGAGCATATGGATTTGCGGTTCTTTTATACAGGCCGGTAATACAATTGATGAAAAATCTGGGAATGCATCAGGGAACACCCAGAGATGAACTGGAGGAAATCAGTTCCTCGTTTAAAAAACTGTCCGATGAAAAAGAAAATATGGAGGAGCTGGCAAATCAGTATTATATGGTTGGACAAAATAACTTTTTGGCAAGCTTGTTATATGGATCTTTTGATACGCACAAGGTGGAAGAAAACAGCAGAAAATATTTCCTGGGGATGAACAATGAAAAGGGCTATATGGTGGCGCTGATCACAAAGGATCCCGCATCTGAGGATAAAAAACAGGCCATGGACATTGTGATCCGGCTGGAATTGCATTGCTGCAGAAACGGATGTCAGGTGGCCTTGTATCAGGAAAATGAGATGTATTATCTTATTATTTACGGAAATATGGATGAAGCTCAACTCATGGATCAGAGAAAAAAGCTGGGAATGTTTTTGGATAATATGGAAGAAGGAGGAGGCGTTGAGATAAAGATTGGCTATCCTTATGCGGGCTTTGGAGGAATTCATTTGTCCTGGAAGGATATTCAGGAAGAAAAGGGAAGCGAAAGCTTTTATTGCCCGCTGGAGCTGGAAATCAAGCTGGTAAATCTGATTACTATGGAAAGCTTTAACGGGGCCAGAGAAATATTGGCACAATTAAAACGGGAAAATTGTTCAAGACAGCTCTCGGCAGCGGAGATTAGAAAATGGGGAAATATATTGCTGTCGGATTTTATGCGTACACCGATGGGGCAGAGAATGGATTTGCGAAAACAAAAGGTAAATGAAATGATGATTGGAAATATGGACAGACTGGACACGCTGTGGGGACTTTTGGAGGAGTTGTTAAGCAGCTTTGAAAACCGCTATTTTTCGGATCATAATATAAAATCTCTGGGGGTAGAGATTGTGGAATATGTAAAACAAAATTTTACAGATTCCGCTCTGTCGCAGCAGGGAATTGCAGACCTGTTTAAAATTTCCAGACCGACGGTTTCCAAGGTGTTTAAGGCGACCACGAATATGAATTTTGTGGAATATCTCCATCGGTTAAGAGTGAAACAGGCAAAGCTTCTGCTTGATCAAGGCGATCGTGTAGAGACAACAATAAAAAGGTGCGGTTATGAAAATGAGATAACAATGAAAAGGGCATTTGTAAAGTATGAGGGAATAACACCGAGAGAATACGTCAGACGAAAGAAAGAACCTCCGATTGCGCCATAGGAGAAAAACGGCTATACTGGATCCTAACAGAATAACAAAAGCAAGGAAGGAGCGCTGTATGAAGCAGGAGAAAAAAAGGCCTGTCGCCGCAGTCAGCAGGCAGGACGAGGAAGCTTATCTGGCGAGGACTCTGGAGGTAGTGCGTGACAACGTGGAGAATTACGGGCGGGAGGTGGCCCGGATGCAGGAGGACATCGACGAGATGCTGGAGCATTACCACGACAATGACGCGGAGGTGCTGACGATCCTGAACAACACGGTGACGATGCACGCGCACATGAAGCGGGCGCTGGAGCGCAACGAGAAGGCTTTGAAAAAGCCGTATTTTGGACGGATTGTTTTTCACGACGAGACGCTTGACAAGGAGGAATCCCTCTACATAGGAAGGGGAGGGATTGCGCTGGATACGACCTACTGGATGGTGGTGGACTGGCGCGCGCCGGTGGCGAACGCCTATTATGAAAACGGGCTGGGCCGGTGCAGCTATCCGGTGCCGGGAGGCGGGCGGATGCCGATTGAGCTGCGGCTCAAGCGAACCTACGAGATCGGGAACGCGAAGCTGCTGGATTACTTTGACACGGAGGTGATTGCCAACGACGAGCTTCTGACCCGATATCTGGCCAAAAACAAGCAGGCCGTGCTGGGCGAGATTATCGCCACGATCCAGAAGGAGCAAAACGAGATCATCCGGAAATCCCCCTATCACAGTATGATTGTGCAGGGCGTGGCGGGCTCCGGCAAGACCACTGTGGCCATGCACCGGATTTCCTATATTTTGTATAACTATGCGGAGCGTTTCCGGCCGGAGGACTTCTACATCGTGGGGAGCAACCGGATTTTGCTGGATTATATCACCGGGGTGCTGCCGGATCTGGATGTCTACGGTGTGCGCCAGATGACGATGGAGCAGCTTTTTGTGCGGCTTTTGTACGAGGAATGGGAGGAAGAAAAATACCGGATCTGTCCGGTGCGCAAGGAGGGGCCCGGCGGCTGTGTGCGGGGGAGAATGTCATGGTTTGAGGAGCTGGAAAATTTCTGCCGCGAGCTGGAGTGGCGCGTCATTCCCCGCAACAGCGTGACCCTGAATCCGAGGCAGTTTGTGGAGGGGATACGGGACGGTAAGGGAGGCGTTTATGATAGGACCGGGGACAGCCGGAGCGTTCCGGCGGGACTGGTCACGCTTTTGGACCGGGAAGCCATCGAGCGGTATATCCGGCAGAATCCCACGGTTTCCGTGCAGAGCAAGATCCGGATGCTCAACGAGCGTCTGATGGGGAAGGTGCAGGACGAATTTCTGGGGAAGGGCGTGAAGTATACGGAGGCGGAGAAAAAGGCGATCCGTCGGGCCTATCGGGGAAGCTTCGGAAAAAACGAGTGGAAGCGGCCTATTTTTGAACTTTACCGGGAATTTCTGCTCTCCCAAAAGGAAAAGGGCTATGAGGGCGGGCTGCCGGAAAATTGCTTCGACGTGTATGATCTGGCGGCGCTGGCCTATCTCTATAAAAGGGTGAAGGAGACGGAGGCGATCAGCGAGGCCCATCATGTGGTGATCGACGAGGCACAGGACTTCGGAATGATGGCCTACGCGGTGTTAAAATACTGCATCCGGGACTGTACCTACACGATCATGGGCGATGTATCCCAGAATATCCGCATGGGCTACGGGCTAAATGACTGGGAGGAGGCCAAAAGGCTTCTTTTGTCCGGCGAGCGGGACAGCTTTTGCGTGCTTCGGAAAAGCTACCGGAATACCGTGGAAATCTCGGATTTTGCGGCGAATATTCTGGCGCACGGCAGCTTTCCCGGTTATCATGCGGAGCCGGTGCTGCGTCACGGGGATCCGGTGCGCACAGAACGCGCAGCGGACCGGCGGGCGCTGACGGAGCGCGCGGCGGCAATCTGCCGGGGTTGGCAGGCAAAGGGCTTTGATACGATTGCGGTGATTTGCCGGACCAAACGGCAGGCGGCCGACACCGCAGAGGCGCTGGGAAAGCTTCTTCCGGTGGCCGAGAGCGATCCGGAAAAGGCGGTGTTTGACCGGGGGATCCTGGTGCTTCCGGTGGAGTACACCAAGGGCCTGGAGTTTGACGCGGTGCTGCTGCTTGACCCGGACCGGGAGGATTATCCGTCAGATGACGGTCACGCCAAGCTTCTGTATGTGGCGGCCACGCGGGCCCTTCACGAGCTGTGTATTCTTCACACGGGGCAGCTTACGGGGCTGATCGCGGATCCCGTTCCGGAAAAAAACAGGCGGAAAAGGAAGTCGCCGGACGCTCCGGCCCTCCGGGGGAGGATTTCCATCGTCCGCAATCCGCAAACGGCGCAGTCTTCGCCCGACGGCCATCCGGCTGTCCCCGGACAGAGCCTGTCCGGGGCGCAGGGCCGGGAGCGGCCGGCAGCCGGGAAGCCCGCAGCCGGGCGGTCTACAGCCGGGAAGCCCGCGGCTGTCCGGCCGGTATCGGAGCGGCTCCGTCCGGCATCCGGTTTGGAGCGGCCTGCTCCGGCGCCTATACCCCGCGCCCTTCCGGGCTTCGGCGACCGGCCGGACACAGGACTTTTGAGACCGGCGGGGCATGGCCGGGCAGATCAGGCCGTCCGTTGGGCCGAGCGGCGGCCCGGAGGACTTTATCTGCAGAGCCGTTACGGCCAGCTGCGTCTTGCGCCGGTGGGCAGCGGCATTGTCCGGGTAACCTTCGCGAAGGAAGCTCTCCCGGAGGAATGCCATCCGCTGATCGCCGCAAACCGCGTGGAAAAGAGCTGGCAGTACAGGGACGGCGCCAAATATGCGGAGCTTGGTCTGCCGGAGCTGTGCCTGCAGATTGAAAAGGCCACGGGCGCGATCCGCTATCTGGATCAGGGCAGGAAGCTTTTGCTGGCGGAAAACACCAGGGAGTGCCGCCTGGTGGAAAGTACGCTCACCGGCAGCCGGTGCCGCCTGTTTTTGGACTGGCAAAAGGGGGAAAAGCTTTATGCGGCGGGGGCAGGAGGAAAAGCGGGCTTTTCGCCGGGGCGGGAGGCGCGCTACATTTCCCACGGGACGGCGGGAGAGCTGCCCTTTCTGATTTCGGACCGCGGCTACGGGCTGCTGATTGCCTCCGAAAAACCGGTATTTTTCTGCGATATTCCGGCCTACGGTTCCCAGCTGTGCCTGGAGGGACAAAAGGTGCTGGACTTTTATTTCATCGCGGGCAGGCGGCCGGATACGCTGCTCAATGCCTGCGCTTACCTGTGCGGGAGGCTGTGAGCCGGACAAACCAGGACAGTACGGCGCTGCCGTCCGCGGCGTCCGGCCTTGAAAAGGAGCGGCAGAGCCGTTCCGGGTGCCATTGCAGGCCCAGGACAGGCAGGCTTTTGTGCAGGATGGCCTCCGGCACACCGTCGTCGCTATGCTGGAGAACGGAGATATCCGGGCCGGTGAAGGTGATGCCCTGATGGTGGGCGCTGTTTACAAAAAAGCGCTCGCCGTAAAGCCGCGCCAGTACGGAGCCGGGGAGAGCGCAGGAAGAATGAAGCTGGTCGGACTTCAGCCGGCGGTGACGCGCCGCCTGGGGCAGATCCTGGCAGAGCCCGCCGCCGAAATGGATATTGATGAGCTGCATTCCCTTGCAGATACCGAGCACGGGCTTTTTTTCCCGGGCAAAAAGCGCCAGCAGGGCGAGCTGCTTTCGGTCGAGCCCGGGATCGATGTCTGTACAGGACGGATGCGCCCTTTGGGTGTAAGAGGAGAGGGAGGGATCGTCCGGCAAAAGGGCCGGGTCCAGATCCCCGCCGCCGGGCAGCAGCAGAGCGTCCCAGCCGGCCGCCTCATCGGGCTGTGTGGAGATTTTTGTCAGGACATGGATGCCGGTTCTTTTTCCGGCCTCCGCCAGCGCCGCGGTATAATTCTGAAGGGCGGCGGACGGACTTGCGATTCCGATGGTTATACTCATTCTGATTGCCTTTCTGCCTGTTTTCCTGTATGATATGAAATATTGTAACTGTTCAGGACGGCATCTTCTTGCCCGGCAAAGCCGGACAAGAAGCATCGGAGGTTACTCCGATGTGAAAATAAGGCCCAAAATGGTCTTACAAGCAAGCCTGACGTCCATCTTGGGCCTTATTTTCCCGCCGTCCTGAACCGTTATGAAATATTATATGGAAAATATTTCGGAAAGGCCATAGTCCGCAGGACTGTGGCGGAGGTTTTGCATGAATATACTGGATATTGTGGGGCCCGTGATGGTAGGGCCCTCCAGCTCCCATACGGCGGGGGCGGTGCGCATCGGCCAGACGGCGGGAAGGCTTCTGGGGGAAAAGGTGGCAGCGGCGGATATCCGGCTGCACGGCTCCTTTTGGGCGACCGGGAAGGGCCATGGCACGGACCGGGCGATCGTGGCGGGACTTCTGGGCTTTGCGGTGGATGATCCCAGGATCCCGAACAGCTTTCAGGAGGCGCAGCGGGCAGGGATGCGGTTTGTCATCGGGAGCATCACGCTGTTAAACGCTCATCCGAACTCGGTGAGACTGCAGCTGACCGGACAGAGCGGCCGGACGCTGGAGGTAATCGGCTCCTCCATCGGCGGCGGCCGGATCTGCATCAATGAGATCGACGGGCTGACCGCCAACTTTTCCGGCGAGGCGCCCACTCTGGTGGTGTACAACCAGGACAAGCCGGGCTGTATTGTGAAGGTGACAAGGCAGCTGGAGCAGTCGAAAATCAATGTGGCCACGATGCAGGTTTACCGCGACGAGCGGGGAGGCCATGCGGTGATGGTGATCGAGGTGGATCAGGCGGTGCCCGCCGGCTGCATTGCGCAGCTGGAGCGGGAGGACGGAATTGAAAAGGTCATATATCTGTAACGGACGGTTTGACGCAGGAGGAAGGCATGTATCGTTCTTTGGAGGAGCTCTGCCGCAGCGCGGAGGAAAATAAAATAAGCTTTTGGGAGGCGGTGGCCCGGGACGACTGCCGGGAACGCCAGATTTCCCGGCAAGACTCCTTTTCCCAGATGGAGAGGATGTATCAGGCCATGCGGGAGGCGGATGAGGATTATGACCCGGAGCTGCGTTCCCGCAGCGGACTGGTGGGGACGGACGGCGGGCGGCTGCAGGCCTATGTGGACAGCGGGCAGGCGATCTGCGGCGATTTTATGGGACGGGTGATGGAAAAGGCCGTGAAGATGGGCGAGTCCAATGCCTGTATGAAGCGGATCGTGGCGGCTCCCACGGCGGGGGCCTGCGGCGTGGTGCCCGCCGTATTTTTGGCGATGCAGGAAAAGTACGGCTTTTCCGATGAAAAAATGACGGAGGCTCTCTATGTGGCGGCGGGCATCGGCGGCGTCATCGCGGACCGGGCGTTTCTGGCGGGGGCCCAGGGCGGCTGCCAGGCGGAGGTCGGCAGCGCGTCGGCCATGGCGGCGGGCGGCGCGGCCTATCTGCGGGGAGCGGATGCGCGAACGATCGCCCATGCGGCGGCCATGGCCCTGAAAAATCTTCTGGGCCTGGTGTGCGATCCGGTGGCCGGGCTGGTGGAGGTGCCCTGCGTCAAGCGGAACGCGGCCGGTGCGGTGGTTGCCCTGACCGCCGCGGATATGGCGCTGGCGGGGATCCGGAGCCGGATCCCTCCGGATCAGGTGATCGACGCCATGCGCGAGGTGGGCATGTCCATGCCGGCCTGCGTGCGGGAGACCGGGGAGGGCGGCCTGGCGGCTACGCCGGAGGGCGTGCGCTGCCGGGAATGCCTGAGTGAATAGAATGTAACAGTTTGTCCAGCCGGGAGGCGATCGGTCAAAATTCGTGCGAGCACGATTTTGGCTGATCGCCTCCCGGCTGCGTTTTCGATATTTCAGAGTATGCTAAACTGGTCGTGCACAACAATTCGCAGAATCGTCATATATGGCATAAATTGCCGAAAATCGCGCTTTTTGTGAAAAATAAGTCAATTTAATGCTGTGAAGCGGAAGAGTTATTTGAGTAAAATAGATAAAAACATTTTCTGACAAAATTTTTTTATATGTATTTTATACAAGAGAACAGGAAGATTAGATAAGACTTACTGAAATAAATTATTCACTTTTACTTTGTGTTGTGGTATAATCTGGTTACGCAGGAGCGTATGGCTATGCAGTTTAGATTGAGCAGATGAGGTGAGGACATGATTAAGAAAGAAATGATTGCCATGTTGCTTGCGGGCGGACAGGGAAGCCGGCTGGGTGTACTGACTTCCAAGGTGGCCAAGCCGGCGGTTTCCTTTGGCGGGAAATACCGGATTATCGATTTTCCGCTGAGCAACTGCATCAATTCCGGGGTTGATACCGTGGGCGTCCTGACGCAGTACCAGCCGTTACGGCTGAACACGCATATCGGGATCGGTATTCCGTGGGATCTGGACAGGAATATCGGCGGCGTGACGGTGCTGCCGCCCTATGAGAAAAGTGAGAACAGCGAATGGTATACCGGAACAGCCAATGCGATTTATCAGAACATTGACTACATGGAGCAGTTCCATCCGGAGTATGTGCTGATCCTTTCCGGGGATCACATTTACAAGATGGACTACGAGGTGATGCTGGACTTCCATAAGCAGAACGGCTCGGAATGCACGATCGCGGTGATGCCCGTGCCGATGGAGGAGGCAAAGCGGTTCGGCATCATGATTACAGATGAGAACAAGAGGATCGTGGACTTCGAGGAAAAGCCCGAGAATCCCCGGAGTAACCTGGCGTCCATGGGAATATACATATTTAACTGGGAGACGCTCAAGCAGGCGCTGATCGACAACGCAAACCAGCCGAACCTGGACTTCGGCAAGCATGTGATTCCTCACTGCCATGCGAAGGGAGCGCCGATGTACGCCTATGAGTTCAACGGCTACTGGAAGGACGTCGGAACCCTGTCCTCCTACTGGGAAGCGAACATGGAGCTGATTGACATCGTTCCGGAGTTCAACCTGTACGAGGAATACTGGAAGATTTACACCAAGAGCGATATCCTGCCGCCCCAGTATGTGGCGAAGGACGGCGTGATCGAGCGAAGCATCGTGGGCGAGGGCTCGGAGATCTACGGACAGATTTACAATTCCGTGATCGGCTGCGGCGTGACGGTCGGGAAGGATACGGTGATCCGGGATTCCATCATCATGAACAATACCGTGATCGGCGAGGGCTGCGAGCTGAACAAGGCCATTGTGGCGGAGAATACGAAGGTTGGCGACCGGGTTGTGCTGGGAGCCGGCGAGGAGGCGGAGAACGACACGGCTCCTCATATTTACAACAGCGGCATCGTCACAGTCGGGGAAAAGAGCGAGATCCCTTCGGATGTTTCCGTTGGGAAAAACTCGGTGGTGTTCGGCGTCACGACGGGGGAGGATTACCCGGACGGACAGCTTGCGAGCGGCAAAACATTGATTAAGGCAGGTGAGGAACAGTGAGAGCGATCGGTATTATTTTGGCAGGCGGCAACAACCGCCGGATGAAGGAGCTATCCCAGAAGCGCGCCATCGGCGCGATGCCGATAGCGGGAAGCTACAGGAGCATCGATTTTGCCCTGAGCAACATGAGCAATTCCCACATCCAGAAGGTGGGTGTGCTGACCCAGTACAATGCGAGAAGCTTAAACGCCCATTTGAGCTCCTCCAAGTGGTGGGATTTCGGACGCAAGCAGGGCGGCCTGTTTTTGTTCACTCCCACCGTGACTGCGGAGAACAGCTTCTGGTACCGGGGCACGGCGGACGCCATTTATCAGAATCTGTCCTTTTTGAAAAACAGCCATGAGCCCTATGTGGTCATCACCTCCGGCGACTGCGTGTACAAGATGGATTACAATAAGGTGCTGGAATACCATATTGCCAAGAAGGCGGACGTGACCGTGGTCTGCAAGGAGATGGGCAAGGATGTGAATGTGGAGCGCTTCGGCACCATACGGATGAACGAGGAGAGCCGGATCGAGGAGTTTGAGGAGAAGCCCATCGTGGCCCGCTCCAACACGATCTCCTGCGGCATTTATGTGATCCGCCGCAGGCTTCTGATCGAGATGATCGAGCGCTGTGCCATGGAGGACCGCTACGATTTTGTGAAGGATATTCTGATCCGCTACAAGAACCAGAAGCGGATTTTCGGCTATAAGATCCGGGAATACTGGAAGAACATCGCGACGGTGGAGGATTATTTTTCGACGAATATGGACTTCCTGAAGCCGGAGATCCGGGACTATTTCTTCAAGCAGTACCCCGACATCTACTCCAAGGTGGACGACCTGCCGCCCGCCAAGTACAATGTCGGCGCCAAGGTGTCCAACAGCCTGATTTCCAGCGGCTGTATCGTAAACGGTACGGTGGAGGATTCCGTGATCTTTAAGAAATCCTTTATCGGCAACAACTGTTACATTAAGAACTCGATCATTTTAAACGACGTCTATATCGGTGACAACACCCATATCGAAAACTGCATCGTGGAGAGCAGGGATACGATCCGTGCCAACTCCTTCTATCGTGGGGATGATGAGATCAGGATTGTAATAGAGAAGAACGACAGATATATCATCTGAGACACGAGGGGGAATGATTTATGAACATTACTGACGTAAGAGTACGGAAAATTGCGAAGGACGGCAAGATGAAGGCGATCGTGTCCATCACCATGGACGACGAATTTGTGATCCACGATATCAAGGTGATCGAGGGGGACAAGGGTTTGTTCATCGCGATGCCCAGCAAGCGGAGCGCGGACGGGGAATACCGGGATATCGCCCACCCCATCAGCCAGAACACGCGGGAGAAGATCCAGGGAATCATCCTGGACGCATACAATACGGCGCTGATGGAGCCGGTGTGAGGATGGAGGGACTGCAAAAGCAGTCCCTTGCCTTTTTTACGAGCCTGTGATAGGATAAGTTCTAAATATAATCAGGAGATACAGGGCATGGGGAAAAGCCGGACAGCGGAGCTTATCCTGGCGCTCTGCGCGTTGCTTTTGCTGGCGGCAGTGTATGGCAGCTGGCGCGCAGAGCGGGAGGAAAAGGAGGAGGCAGAGGCGGCCGAGTGGCTGGAAAACAGCTTTTATATTGATACGATGACGGTGGATGTGGCAGGCTCTGAGCTGGAGGAGCAGATACGGGGCTGGCACAACTGGCTGGATGGCCTGTTCTGCGTTGCCCTTCCCGCCTACGCGTCGGGGCAGGAGCTTGTGCTTGACTGGGAATACGCGGATGGCCTGCTGATTGACGGGCAGCCGCAGCAGCGGGGACGATGGTCCTATACGGCAGGACAGCAGTATGTGTTTTCTTTCGTGAAGGATGCAGAGACGGTGGAGGAGTTTGCCGTGGTGTTTCTGGAAGGCAGCGGCCTGCCCTCCGCCTTTGTGAACACGGATTCCGGCTCCATGGAATATGTGGACGCAGATAAGAAAAACCGGGAGGAGGGCAGCTTCTACCTGACGGACGAGACGGGAGAGCTTGTCTGCTCCGACCGGCTGACCTACATCAAGGGACGGGGCAACACGACCTGGGAGCGGGAGAAAAAGCCCTACAGCATCAAGCTGAGCAGCAGCCAGGATATCCTCGGCATGGGGGCGGCCCGGCGGTGGGAGCTTCTGGCAAACTTTTACGACGGCAGCCATATGCGCAACCAGCTTGTGACGGAGCTGGCCCGGGAGGCGGGGATGGAGTATACGCCTCAGATGACCTGGGTGGATCTGTACCTGAACGGGAAATATCAGGGACTGTACCAGATCTCGGAGAAGGTGGAGGCAGGGGCAGCCCGCGTGGATATCGGGGCGGGCGCGGCCGCAGATCCGGCGGATCAGGGCTACCTGTTCGTGATGGAGGACGGCAGCCGCTTTGAGGCCGCGCAGGAGGGCAAATTTTCCACGGCGGGGGAGCAGTATCTGGTGATCAAGAGCCCGGAGGATGCCTCGGAGGAGGAGGTTTCCTATCTGAAGGGATTGGTGGGGGCTTTTGAGGACGCGGTGACGGCGCCGGACGGGAGAAACCCGGAATCCGGAAAAAGCTTTGAAGAGCTGATCGATCTGGATTCCTTTGCCAAAAAATATCTGGTGGAGGAGATCGCCAAGAATTCGGACGCGGTGACCAACAGCCAGTATTTTTATAAAAAACCGGAGAGCGATACCCTGTACGCCGGGCCGGTGTGGGATTATGACAACGCGCTGGGGCACACCAGCGAGGAGGCCATGGATCCGGAGGGCTTCCTTCTGGATCACGCGGACAGCGATTCCGGCAGCAATCTCTGGTACGGTGCGCTGAACGGACAGGACGCCTTCCGGGAGCGGGCAGGCAGCCTGTACCGGGAGATATTTTCCGGGCTTTTAAAGGAGGCCTGCGAGGAAAAAATCGAGAGCTGGCGGGAGCTTTTGCGGGACTCCGCGTATCTGGACGAGCTGCGCTGGAAGGATGTGGGAAAGGATTTCCGCTACCGGGTCTGCGAGGACTATGACGGCTATGTGGATTATCTGAAGGACTTTGTGAACAGGCGCAGGGCCTTTCTGGACGGGGCCTACGGCGAAGCGTCGGAGGGCAGCGCCGGGACGGAGGAGAGATGAAGCGGGAAGAGGAACAGCAAAGCTGGCGGCACGAGCTGAAATTTGTCTGTACGCAGCCCCAGCTGGAAATTATAAAGAACCGGGTGAGACCGCTTTTGGCGGCGGACCCGCACACGGGGCCGTCCGGCACCTACCGGATCCGAAGCGTCTATTTTGACGATGTGCGCGACAGCTGCTTTTATGAGAACGAGGACGGCACGGATCCCCGGGAGAAATTCCGGATCCGGATCTATAATGGCAGCAGCGAACGCATCACGCTGGAGCTAAAGCAGAAGTGCCGGGGCTTAAACCGCAAGCTGTCCTGCCCGCTGACAGACAGACAGTGCAGGCAGATGCTTGGCGGCGGGCTGCAGGAGGCCCCGGAGGAGCTTGCGCCCCTTCTGCGCAAGTGGCAGCTCCAGCACAAAAACCGCCTGCTGCGGCCGAAGGCGATTGTGGAGTACGAGCGTACGCCCTATATTTTCCGGCTGGGAAATGTCCGGGTGACGCTGGATCAGAATATCACCGCGGGGACGCAGACGGAGCGCTTTTTGGAGGGCGGCTTTGTGCGGCGGCCCATCCTGCCGGCGGGACAGCATGTGCTTGAGGTCAAGTACGACGCCTTTCTGCCGGATCCGGTGCGCCAGCTTCTGGCCCTGGAGACGCTGCAGCGGACGTCCTTTTCCAAGTATTATCTGTGCAGGAAATTTAATGTTATGTAAGGAGAACAAACGCATATGAATTTCGGAGACATCTTTAAAAAATCCTTTCTGGAGGGCTTCTACAGCACGGATCTGCAGCTTCCCTCGATCCTTTTGAGCCTTATGGTGACCTGCCTTCTGGCCTGTTATATTTTTCTGGCCTACCGGCTTTTGACCCGCAAAACCTTCTACAACAAGAGCTTCGGCGTGTCTCTGGCGGCGCTGGCGATCATCACGGCGGCGGTGATTTTAACGATCCAGTCCAATATCGTGATTTCCCTCGGTATGGTGGGCGCGCTGTCCATCGTGCGTTTCCGGACGGCGGTGAAGGAGCCCATGGATCTGGTCTTTTTGTTCTGGGCCATCAGCGTGGGGATCATCTGCGGCGCAAACCTGTATTCCCTGGCCGTGGTATCCTGTCTGGTGGTGACGGTGGCGATTTTCCTGCTGGATCTGGTGCCGGTGACAAAGGCGCCCATGCTGCTTGTGACAAACGGCACGGACATAGACGGCGAGGCCGGGATCCTTTCCGTGGTGGAAAAATACAGCCGCTTCTGCCGGGTGAAGTCCCGGACGGTGGCGGCGGGGCAGCTTGATCTGGTGATTGAGGTGCGTGTGGACGAGGCGGCGGCCCTGGTGAAGGAGGTCGGCGCTTTAAAGGGAATGGAAAGCGTGTCCCTTTTGTCCCATGACGGTGAGACGACTTATTAAGGAGCGCAGAAGATGTTTGTGATTGCAGGCTTGGGAAACCCGAAAAAGGAGTACGAAAACACCAGGCATAATATCGGGTTTTCCGTGATCGATATGCTGGCGGAGCAGAACAATATCCGCCTGGGGACGGCAAAGCACAAGGGGCTTTTGGGCGCAGGCTACATCGACGGGCAGAAGGTGCTGCTGGTCAAGCCCATGACGTACATGAACCTGAGCGGCGAGTGCATCCGGGAGGTGCTGGATTACTATAAGGTGGACGGCTCGGACCATCTGATCGTGATCCACGACGACATCAGCCTGGAGCCCGGGGTGATCCGGATCCGGAAAAAGGGCAGCGCCGGCGGGCACAATGGCCTGAAAAATATTATTCAGCACCTGGGGAACGACACGTTTATCCGCATCAAGGTGGGCGTCGGAGAAAAGCCGGCGGGCTATGATCTGGCGGACTATGTGCTGGGGCACTTTTCCGGGGAAGAGAGGACGCTGATGCGCCAGGTTTCGGAGGAGGCCTGCAGCGCGGTGCGCATGATCCTGGAGAAGGGGCCGGACAGCGCCATGAACTGCTTTAACGGAAAGAAGCTGTAGGAAAATGGGCAGGAAGGTTTTAACGGCTCCGCTGGAGGAGCTGGCAGAATACGGGGAGGCAAAGAGGCTTCTGGATGGCGGGAAGGGCAGCGTGGCCTTTTCCGGCCTGTACGATTCCCAGAAGCTGCATATGATTTACGGATTGAGCGATGGTTTTTTACAGAAAATCATCGTTGTTTCCAGTGACAAAAAAGCCCGCGAGACGGGGGCGGAATATCGGTTTTATGACGCGAACACGCTGGTTTATCCGGGGAAGGACCTGCTGTTTTATCAGGCGGACGTGTCCGGGGGAGATCTGACCCGGGAGCGGATGCTTGTGCTGCGGGCGATCCTGGAAAAGCGTCCGGTGACGGTCGTGACGACCATGGCGGCGCTGATGATGCCCCAGATGCCGGTCGGGGAGGTGGCGGCCCATGTGCTGTCCTTTGACCGGGAGACGTCTGTGGACGAGGAGAAGCTTTCCGGCAGGCTGACGGAGATGGGCTACGAGCGCACCTACCAGGTGGAGCGGCCCGGACAGTTTTCCGTGCGGGGCGGTATCATCGATATTTTTGACATGACGGAGGAAAATCCCTACCGGATTGAGCTTTGGGGGGACAGCGTGGATTCCATCCGCAGCTTCGATGTGCTCTCTCAGCGTTCCGTGGAAAATCTGGAGGAGGTGCGCGTCTATCCAGCCACGGAGCTGATTCTGTCCGAGGGGCGCAAAAGGGACGGCTTTGCCCGCATCGAAAGGGAGACAAAGGACAGCGTAAAAAGGCTGCGGGAGGTAGGGCGGACGGAGGAGGCCGCCCGCCTGGACCGGCAGATCCGGGAGACGCTGGAATCCGCCCGGGAGCTGGGCGGCATGGCAAACCTGGAAAGCTTTGTCCACTATTTTTACCCGCGGACGGAGGCCTTTCTGGAATTTTTTGACCCGGCCTGCGCCGTCGTTTTTCTGGATGAGCCCCAGCGGCTTGCGGAGACGGCCGGGGCGCTGGAGACGGAATTTCGGGAGAGCATGACCTCCCGGCTGGAGAAGGGCTACATTCTGCCGGGCCAGGCGGAGCTTCTTTATACCGCAAAGCAGATCGGAGCGCAGCTTTTGCAGCGCCGGACGGTGGCCCTGGCGGCGCTGGAGACAAAGAGCGTCCTGCTGAAGCCGGATTATCGCTATGAGATCGCGGTGCGGGGCATGTCCTCCTACAACAACAGCTTCGAGGCCCTGCTGAAGGATTTAAAGCGCTATAAAAAAAGCGGCAGCCGGGTGCTTCTTCTGTGCGCCTCGCGCACCCGGGCCAGACGGCTGGCCGCCGATCTGCGGGAGCAGGAGCTGACGGCCTTTTACAGCGAGGATCCGGACCGGGAGGTGCAGCCCGGCGAGGTGGAGCTTTTTTACGGGCATGTGGAAAAAGGCTTTGAATATCCGCTTCTGAAGTTTGCGGTGATTTCGGAGGGGGATATTTTTGGCGCGCCCAAAAAGAAAAAACGGAAATTCAAGCGCTACGAGGGTTCCAAAATCCGCGATTTCGCGGAGCTGAAGGTGGGCGACTATGTGGTGCACGAGGTGCACGGCCTGGGCGTCTACCAGGGCATCGAGAAGGTGGAGATGGAGGGCACCGTCCGGGATTATATGAAGATTTCCTACCGGGACGGGGGCAATCTGTATGTGCTGGCCACCGGGCTGGACGTGATCCAGAAGTACGCTTCGGCGGACGCGGCCAAAAAGCCGAAGCTCAATAAGCTGGGAACCCAGGAGTGGAGCAAGACAAAGACCCGGGTGCGGGCGGCGGTCAGCGAGGTGGCAAGGGATCTGGTGGAGCTGTATGCGGCAAGGCAGCAGGGGCAGGGCTATGCCTTCTCCGAGGACACGGTGTGGCAGCGGGAATTTGAGGAAATGTTTCCCTTCGAGGAGACGGAGGATCAGCTGACAGCCATCGCGGCCACCAAGCGGGACATGGAGAGCAGGCGGATCATGGACCGTCTGGTCTGCGGCGACGTGGGCTACGGCAAGACCGAGATCGCGATCCGGGCGGCCTTCAAGGCGGTGCAGGACGGCAAGCAGGTGGTATTTTTGGTGCCCACCACGATCCTTGCCCAGCAGCATTACAATACCTTTGTCCAGAGGATGAAGGATTATCCCGTGCAGATCGGCCTGATGAGCCGCTTCCGCACCCCGGCGCAGCAGAAAAAGACCATCGAGGGCCTGAAAAAAGGGCAGATCGACATTGTGATCGGCACTCACCGGGTACTCTCGTCGGATATGCAGTATAAGGATCTGGGGCTTCTGATTATCGACGAGGAGCAGCGCTTCGGCGTGACCCACAAGGAGAAGATCAAGAAGCTGAAGGAGAACGTGGACGTGCTGACGCTGACGGCAACCCCGATTCCCCGCACGCTGCACATGTCCCTGGTGGGGATCCGTGACATGAGCGTGCTGGAGGAGGCGCCCGGGGAGCGTCAGCCCATTCAGACCTATGTGATGGAGTACAACGAGGAGCTGGTGCGGGAGGCCATCCTGCGGGAGCTGTCCCGGGGCGGTCAGGTTTATTATGTATACAACCGGATCAACACCATTGCGGACATGGCGGCGCGGCTGAGCGAGCTGGTGCCGGAGGCCTCCGTGGCTTTCGCCCACGGAAAAATGTCGGAGCGGGAGCTGGAGCGCATCATGATGGATTTTATCAACGGGGAGATCGACGTGCTGGTGGCGACCACCATCATCGAGACAGGGCTGGATATTTCCAACGTGAACACCATCGTGATTCATGATTCCGACCGGATGGGCCTGTCCCAGCTCTATCAGCTCCGGGGCCGGGTGGGCCGCTCCAACCGCACCGCCTACGCCTTTCTGATGTATAAAAGGGACAAGGTGCTGCGGGAGGTGGCGGAAAAGCGGCTGGCGGCCATCCGGGAATTTACGGATCTGGGGAGCGGCTTCAAAATCGCCATGAAGGATCTGGAGATCCGGGGCGCGGGCAACCTGCTGGGAGAGCGCCAGCACGGACACATGGAGGCGGTGGGCTACGACCTGTACTGCAAGATGCTCAACGAGGCCGTAAAGACCCTGAAGGGGCAGGAGAGCGAGCCGGATTTTGCCACCACCGTGGAGCTGGAGGTGGACGCCTATATTCCGGCCAGCTACATTGTCAACGAGCAGCAGAAGCTGGATATTTACAAGCGGATCGCGGGAGTGGAGACGGCCCAGGAGAGCGAGGAGATGAAGGAGGAGCTTTTGGACCGCTTCGGCGAGGTGCCGGAGTCCGTGGACAATCTTCTGCGGATCGCCCTGCTGCGCACCCAGGCTCACAGGCTTTACATTATGGAGGTAAAGGGGCGGCCCGGCGAGCTGCGCTTTGTCTACCGGCCCGACGCAAAGGTGCACGGGGAAAACATTCCGCAGCTGTTTGCCCTCTACGGGGAAAAGCTGAAATTTCTGCCGCAGGGAAATCCGGTCTTTACTTATCGGGATAAAGGGAGTAAGGTAGGGGAGAAAAACGCGGCGAAGCTTTTGGAGCTGGCGGAGCGGCTGATCGGCGACATGCAGCGTATCCTGCTGTGACCGGCGCTGTCCGCGGAAGCGTTTGGGGCTTTTGGCCGCGCGTCTGCAAAGGAAGGAAGCGAACAAAAAAATGAAAATTGTGACGCAGATCGGTATCATTTTCTCCATCTGCTGGGCAGCTCAGATCATCGAGCATTTGCTGCCCTTTGCTTTTCCGGCCAGTGTGATCGGCATGGTTTTGCTGTTTATCCTGCTGGCCTTTGGGGTGCTCAAGGTGGATCATATCCGGGAAAAATCGGATTTCCTCCTGGCGAACATGGCCTTTTTCTTCATCCCCGCGGGGGTGAGCGTGATCAATTATTTTGACATCCTCAGAGCGTGGGTCGTGCAGCTTCTGTTTATCTGCGCGGTGAGCACGGTGATCACCTTCGCGGTCACAGCCTACAGCATGCGGCTGACGGTGTGGCTGATGGAGCGGGCCGCACAGCGCAGGCCTGTAAGGGCAGCCGCGCAGAGCGGGCCGGTGAGGGCGGCCGTAGAGTCCAAAGAGGAGGAGGCGTAAGATGCAGGAAGTATTTTCATCTCCGTTTTTCGGGATCGGCTTAAGCATCGCGGCCTTTTGGATCGGCAATCTGATCCGCAAAAAGACCGGGCTTGTGATCTGCAACCCGCTGGTGGTGGCGTTGGTGCTGGTCTGCGGCGTGCTGCTGATCTTTAAGATCCCCTACGAGGCCTACAGCGAGGGCGGGGAGATCATCAATATGTTTCTGGCCCCGGCCACGGCCTGCCTTGCCGTCTCGATCTACACAAAGGCGGAGCTTCTGAAGAAAAACTGGCTGCCGGTGACGGTGGGCGCCACCTGCGGCTCTTTGGCCTCCATGGGAAGCGTTTATCTGCTGTGCAGGCTGTTTCGGATGGACGAGGCCATGACGGTGTCCCTGATCCCCAAGTCTGTGACGACCCCGATTGCGGTGAGTATTGCGGAGGGGCAGGGAGGCATGGTGCCGATCACCATGGTGGCGGTGATTTTCACCGGGATTCTGGGCAGCATTTTCGCGCCGCTCATGATCCGCCTGTTCCGGGTAAAGGATCCGATGACGGCGGGCGTGGCGATCGGGGCCTGCTCCCATGCGGTGGGCACCTCCAGGGCGCTGGAGCTGGGCGAGACGGAAGGGGCCATGAGCGGCCTGGCGATCGGCGTGTGCGGCGTTTTGACGGTACTGTTTTCACTGATATTGCTGTAGGAGAAAATACGATGGACGATAAAAAAGGTTTCCTTGGGACGGAGCCGGTGGGCGGACTTTTGTTCCGGCTTGCCCTGCCCGCCATCGCGGCGCAGATTATCAACCTGCTGTACAACCTGGTGGACCGGGTTTATATCGGGCATATGCCGGGGGACGGAGCGCTGGCGCTGACGGGCGTGGGCGTCTGCCTGCCGGTGATCATGATCGTGTCCGCCTTTGCGGCGCTGGTCAGCATGGGCGGCGCGCCCCGGGCGTCCATTTTTATGGGGAAAAAAGACAACGATACGGCGGAGCGCATTCTGGGAAACTGCTTTTTGCTGCAGGTGCTCCTGTCTCTGGCGCTGTCGGTTGTGCTGCTTGCGTTTAAGCGGCCTCTGCTGCTGGCCTTTGGCGCCAGCGAGAACACCATCGGCTATGCGGTGAGCTATCTGGGCATTTACGCGGTGGGAACGATCTTCGTGCAGCTCACGCTGGGGATGAACGCCTTCATTACGGCCCAGGGCTTTGCCAAAACCGGGATGCTCTCAGTGCTCATCGGCGCGGTCTGCAATATCGTCCTGGATCCCGTTTTTATCTTCGGCTTCGGCATGGGCGTGAGAGGCGCGGCGCTGGCGACGGTAATTTCCCAGGCGGTTTCCGCGGTGTGGGTGATCGCGTTTCTTCTGGGGAAAAAGAGCTTCCTGCGGATCCGCAGGAGGAATCTGCGCCTGAACGGCAAAATCCTGATGCCCTGTGTGGCGCTGGGCCTTTCGCCTTTTGTGATGCAGGCCAGCGAGAGTGTGATCACGGTTTGCTTTAACTCGTCTCTGTTAAAGTACGGCGGGGATATCGCGGTGGGGGCCATGACGATCCTCTCCTCGGTAATGCAGTTTTCCATGCTGCCGCTGCAGGGGCTGGCCCAGGGGGCGCAGCCGATTTCCAGCTACAATTACGGGGCGGGCAACCCGGCCCGGGTCAAAAGGACCTTTTTCCTGCTGCTTGGCTGCAGCCTGACCTATTCTGTCCTGCTCTGGCTTGCTATCCAGCTGGCGCCGGAGCTGTTTGCCCGGATCTTTACGCCGGACGCGGAGCTGATCGCCTTCACCGGGAAGGTACTGCCGGTCTATGCGGCGGGGCTGCTTATCATGGGCGCGCAGATCGCCTGCCAGATGACCTTTATCTCTCTGGGAAAGGCGGCGGAATCCATCGTGGTGGCGGTCGTGCGGAAGTTCGTGCTGCTGATCCCTCTGATCTACCTTCTGCCCCGGCTGATGGCGGATCAGACCATGGCGGTCTACACGGCGGAGCCGGCGGCGGATTTTACGGCGGTGCTCTTTACGGTGGCCCTGTTTACGGTACAGTTCCGGAAAGCGCTGAAAAAAATGGGGGAACGGAAAGGCTGAGTATGAGGTATGGGACGGGAGAAATCGGAGCGATTCAAAATGACGGCCATCCTGGGGGCGGGCTTTTTCCTGCGCCTTGTGTATGTGCTGTTTTCCACAATTTACGACAGGCAGTATGATACCGGCAGGATCGATCTGGAGGCCGGGCATACGGTTACCGGAGGTCATCTGGCCTATATCCAGTATCTTTATGAGAACTGGAGGCTGCCGGATTTTGATCCGACCACGGTTTATCAGTTCAACCATCCGCCGCTGCATCATTATGTCAGCGCGCTGTGGCTGAAGCTATGCTCTTTTTTTGTGCGGGACACGGCTCTTCTGGAGGAAACGCTCCAGGCCGTGCCCTTTGTGTGTTCTCTGCTCATCCTGATCTTTCTACTGAAAATCCTGGGCCGGCTCGGACTGAAGGAGCAAACGAAGCGGTTTTTGATGCTGCTGTTTTGCTTCCACCCGGCGCTGGTGCTTCTGTCCGGCAGTGTGAACAACGATTGCATGAGCCTTTTGTTTACCGTTTTGTGCGTTTATTTCGGACTGCTCTGGAGTGAGCAGCCCACGCTCCGCAATATCGTAAAGCTGGCTCTTTGTCTGGCGCTGGGGCTGTTGACCAAGCAGAGCGCAGCGGAGATGGCCTTTCCCATCGGAGCCCTGTTTCTCTGGAAGCTGTATTCCCTTTTCCTGCAGGGGAAAGGCTTCCGGGAAAGGGGACTGACGGGGAGCGGATTGACGGGAAGGGGATTGCTGATTCAGTATGGGATCTTTGGCCTGCTCGCCGTTCCTCTGGGAATGAGCTTTTATGTGCGGAACATGCTTCTATACCGGATGCCGCTGGTGTGGATCTACACGCTGCCGGAGGATTCCTGGCAGTATACCGGGAATATTCCGGCGGTAAACCGCTTTCTCTGGCCGGTTCCCTCGGAGCTTTTCGACAATTTGCGGCATTTTAAGCTGGGCTGCGGCTACAACGTGTGGATGCAGCTGATGCGCACCTCCGTGCTGGGAGAGTGGGATATGGCGGGGGTGAGCCGCAGCGTCAAGGCGCTCGCCCTGCTTTTGATGGGGATCAACGCTCTTCTGGCCCTGGCGGCCCTGGCGGCCTTCGTATATGTGTTTTTCCTGCGGCCAAAGGCATACGGTATCGGCGCGCCGGTGTGGATTTTGTTTGCGGGAAGCTATCTGGTGCAGCTGTGCTTTTACCTGAAATTTGCCTACGACTATCCGCAGGAGTGCAGTATGCACTTCCGTTATATCGAGATCGAGCTGCTGTTTCCGGCGGCGGCGCTTGGGATGGTGTGGCAGCGGGTCCGGAGAAGGTGGATCAAGGGACTGTTAAACGCTGCGCTGGCCGCATTTGCCGCTTTGAGCGCCGCGATGACGGCTGTGTGGTGCTTTTTTCTGTAGCCGCCAAAAAGAAAGGAGCGGGATTTGGTGAAAGAAAACGGGATGAGGAGAAAAAAGGGCGCTGCATGGTCGCCACTTTGGGCGGCGGGGTGCAGCGCCGCGCTTTTTTGCCTGCTGTATGCCTTCGAGGGGATGTATCCCTTCGGGAAGGGCTCCATTTTGATAACGGATCTTTACTCCCAGTATG
This sequence comes from Eubacteriales bacterium, assembly GCA_030524455.1. Taxonomy (GTDB): domain Bacteria; phylum Bacillota; class Clostridia; order Lachnospirales; family Lachnospiraceae; genus Gallintestinimicrobium. Next base: position 45,723 of record JAUNGT010000008.1, read on the forward strand.
CTCCTTTGCTGTACCGGTTTTACGACGTGGTGACAGGGGAAAAAAATCTGTTTTTGGATCTTTCCGTGTCCGGCGGAGCAAACCTTTACGCCGACACGATCAACGAGGTGATCAATCCCTTCAACTATCTGCTTCTCCCGTTTGGCAGGGATCGCCTGTATCAGGCGATCAATGTCCTGTTGGCGGCCTACGGCAGCGCGGCGGCGGCCTCCTGCTGCCTGTTTTTGAGGAAGGTCTTCGGGCATCGGGAAAACAGAGCCGGGCTGGAGGTTGTCCTGAGTCTGTGCTACGCCTTTTCCGGCTACATGGCTTACAATTACCAGATCATCAAGTGGATGTATTTTCCCGTGCTCTTTCCTTTGTTTTGTCTGGCACTGGGACAGCTTTTGGGGGCCTTCGGGCCGTGCTCTCTGCGTCGGGGGAGAGCCTATATTCTGCTGCTTGGCTACCAGCTTGCGCTGAGCGTGCAGCTGGGCTTTATGACGCTGCTGTTTACCCTGTTTGCCAGCGCCATCTATTTCTATACCTGCGTACCCAAACAAGAGCGGACGGCCCGGATGTGCCGGCTGGGGCTTTGCACGCTGGCCGGGCTGTGCCTGTCCGCCGTCGTGCTTGTGCCCGCTCTCCGGGGGCTGTTTTTTTCGGCCAGGTCAGGGGAAAATCTTTCCTATCCGGAGGTGATGAAGCGTCACGGGCTGGACGATCTGTTTGAGCGCCTGTTTCAGGTCGGTCAGCCGGTGCTGCTGGGGCTTTTGGCGGCGGAGGGACTTGGGCGGCTTGGGCAGCTTGGGCGATTCGGGCGGCTTAGGCAGCCCGGACAGCCTGGGCGGCTCGGAAAAGGAAAGCGGCTGGCAGCCTGGCGCAGGCTTTCCTGCGGGACGCGTTTCTGGCTTTGCCTGAACGCATTTTTGTGGCTGACGGTGCTTTTGGAGCCCGCCAATCTGCTCTGGCACCTGGGCTCCTATGTGTGTTTTCCGGTGCGATACGGCTACATGGCGGTGCTTTGCCTGGCGGTGCTGGTGCAGCGCCTGTGGAGCGGGAGTGCCAAAAAACCGGCGCCCGGTGGGAGCGCAGGAGGATTTCGGGCCTTTCGGACTGTGCTGTCGCTGCCCTGTCTGGCGGCTGTCGCTGCCGTTGCTGCCGTCGCAGCTGCCGCCGCTGCCCTGGCCTGGACGCTTGCCTGGCGGACCCGGCTGGTGCAGGCCTTTTCTTCCCTCGCCATCAGCAGCGTATGCCCGGCGGAGACTGCGGCTGCGGCCGGAATCTGTGCGCTGCTGTTTGCGGGGGCGCTGTGCGCTGCCCTGGCCTGCAGGGCAGGAATCAGGACAGGCGGAGGCCGTTGGGGAACCGGAGCCGCTGTGCTGTGCAGCCTGGCCTGCGGCTTCTGCTTTTACGCAATGATTTTTTTACCGCCGGATTATGCGGTGCGGCAGGAGAACGAGGCGGCTTATGCCCGGATGACACGGGAAAGCCATGACCTGCCGGAGGGAGAGGAGACAGAGAAGCTCCGTCTTTTGGAGCGGGAAAAGGAGGATCCGGACCTGCCCATAAACGCCGCGCTGGTGAACCGGAAGGGCTCTGTCAGCGGCTATTTCCCCACGGAAGAACGGCTGACGAAGGAGACCTTTGAGGGGCTGGGATATCTGACGCCCTGGGTTTCCGTGCGCTCGGTGGGCGGCACACAGGTGTCGGACAGTCTGCTGCGGGAGCTGACGGTGCTTGAACGGGGCGCGGAGGAGACAGGACAGGAGCCGGACAGTCCTCTTGCCCGACAGGAGAGCTGGGCGCGGTGGGTCGGCGCGGAGGGAGTGCTGGAGCGCCTTTCTCTGAACCGTGAGGGCGCAGGGGAGCCGGGAACAGCCGTGCTGACGCTGGAGGGAGAGCGGACGATCTATCTGGATGCCGGGCAGCCTGCCGGCGGTCTTGTCCTGCAGGTAAACGGCCAGCCGGTACAGATTGCGGAGCAGGGCCAGACCGGCGGGGAGCACAGGCTGATCGAGCTGGGAAGCTTTGCGGCCGGACAGGTGGAAATCCGGGTGTCCGATACGGCCGGGAATCCGCTTGCGGTGGAGGGAATGGAGATCGGCCTGCTGGATGAGAAAGAATGGGAAAAGCAGCTGGAGGAGCTGAAGCGGGCCGGCGCCCGGGGACAGACGGACAGCGCCCGCATTTTGCCTGCGGAGCAGTATGAGATTTCCGAGAGGAAGGGGAAGCTTTGCCTGACTGTGGAGGCCGGCAGGGAAACCGTGCTGTGCCTGCCCTTTCTTGCGCTGGAGGGCTGGAGCTGTGTACAAAACGGCTGGATTGTGGATATCGTCCCGCTTTTGGGCGGTTTGATGGGGATAAGCCTGTCCGAGGGGCAAAACGAGCTGACCCTTTCCTTTGTGCCGCCGGGGCTGTATGCGGGGATGGCACTGAGCCTGCTGGGGCTTCTCCTGTGGGTCGTTCTGACGGTTTGCAGCGCCGCCGGAAAAGGCGATTGCCCGGGGCGGTTGGAGTCTCTTGCGGGCGGACTGTACCGGGCAATCCTGGCGGCCGGAATTGCGGGAATCTACGCAATTCCGACCGTGGGGCTTGTCGGATATCTGGCGTGGAAGGCGGGCTATTGGATGTTATATTCCAGATAGAGCTTTTTGCGGACGCTGGCGCTCTTGGCGGCCCGGGTCAGATCATTGATCCGGCCGTCCTCCGACAGGCAGAGGATCAGGCGGCTCAGCTTTTCCTCGCCGAGTTTTTCTCCGCGCTTTTCGCCTCTTTTTTCACCGCGCTTTTCACCACGTTTTTCTCCTCTCTTTTCTCCGCGGAGCTCATAGTCTTTTCTGATTTCCCGAAATGTATTATACATATCCCAACTTTCCTCCTTCTCGTTTTTATAATGCTCTTTTTCTTTTAACAGTTCGTCGGCACCGAGTATGGTACAGAGCGCGTCATAGGTAACGCTGTCCATATGCCGGAATCGGTCCTGGTGCTTTTGGCAGTAGGCCTGTACGGCTTTTTTGTCGCCCCTGCACTTCAGGATTCCGATCAGCTCCCGGAGACCGGTATGGAAGTGATCTTCCTGTAAATCGTCCAGGCAGATCACATGGATATGATGGCTTGCACACAGCGTTTGCAGCTTACGGTCCAGGGCGCGCAGATCCAGCATTTGCTGCAGGGAATCGGGGCCGGTCCATTGCTTTTCGCCGCCATGGTAGAAAACA
>JAUNGT010000008.1:49022-84948 GCA_030524455.1 Eubacteriales bacterium
TTGCTGCAGGGAATCGGGGCCGGTCCATTGCTTTTCGCCGCCATGGTAGAAAACATCGTCTAATTTCCCCATTCATTCCCTCCTGTCATGTGGTGGCACGGATAAAGTAAGGGCGAATCTGCCCTCCGGATCGAGCTGCTGAGATCATGAAAGATTCGGATGATTCTTCTGGATAACTCTAAGTATATCATAAACAAGCGCGGATGCAATTATTTTATGTACCGTTTGAGGACAAAAAACGACAGAATAAGCCGTTTTGCTTTCGGGCAGGGGAATTTATGTTATACTGGAAAGAAAACAGAGGGGGACGGAAAAGTGGAGCAGCGTGTGATCCGGACGGCGATTCTGGATGATGGGGAAGAGGACCGGCAGAGGATTGGAAAAATAGCGGAGTCCTATTTTTCGGAGAGGGACGGCGCGTGGGAGGTAAGGCTTTTTTCGGACAGCGATATACTTTTGCTGGAGCTTGCGGAGGGGAAATATTACGATCTGTTTTTTCTCGACGTGGAGATGCCGGGGAAAAACGGGTTGGAGGTGGCCCGGGAGATCCAGAGGTATTATCCGAATCCCGTGATCGTGTATGTGACGGATCACATCTCCTATGCGCCGGAGGCGTATGAGGTGAACGCGTATCGCTATATTCCCAAAGAGCTGATGGAGCGGAAGCTGCCGGAGGCGCTGGGGGCGATTGTTCCGCAGATCGAGCGCCTGGATCAGGCTTCTTATGTGTCGGAGTACGGAGGAAAGGGAATCCGGATTTTGTATCGCGATTTCTATTATGTGGAAAAGGACGGAAAGTACAGCAAAATTGTGTATAGAGGCGGTGTTTACCGGGAACGGAAAACGCTGCAGGATATTTACGGACAATTGAAGGGAGACAATTTTTTATATCTGGATAAGAGCTGTATCGTCAATATTTATCACATCTGCTCTTTTGAAAAGGACAGGGTGATCCTGAGAGACGGGATGGAGCTGCGTGTCAGCAGGCAGAGACGGCAGGCGGTAAGGGATAAAATCATGCAGTATTGGAGGGAGAATCTGTAATGCTGGGATGGGGGATAAATGCAGTGCAGGCCGTGCTGGAGCTGTGGACGGGAATCGGCTTATATAATGGAATATACGGAGAACGCCCTGGCCTGAAGGGCGGGAGGAAGCTGGGGGTTTTGCTGCTCATGGCGGTTGTCTGTCTGTTGGACGCCACGGATATCAATGTGGTGGGCACAATGACGGTGGATACGCTTGTGCTTCTGACGGGACTGCTTCTGGGGCTGTGGAGGAGCGGCGGCTGGCTCAATGCCTTTTTGTGGGGCGGGTTCTATCGATGGACGATGAATGCAGTATATGTACCGATCCTGCTGATCGGCGGCACATATTATGGGAAATCTTTGTATGCGTTAAACACCGAAGCGGACATCGGGCTGAAGCTTCTGTCATTGCTGCTTACCCTGCTTGTTGCGGGGGCGGCAGCGCTGTGGAGAAAGTCGCTGCTTGACTGCTTTCGCACGATTTTGGAGCATGCGAGGTGGCTTCTGGCGGTTGTGATGTTGATGGAATACGGCATTGTACTCTATTTCCTGAATCTTGTGCTGAATGAGGCGTTTACGGTGAGACTGTCGCTGTGGAGCATGGTCAGTATAGGATGTGTCCTGTCGATTTTGGCTTCCGTGCTGTTTTTTCAGCAATACCGGTATATCCGGAGACAGGTGGAGCTGCTGCAGTCGAAGGATCGGATTATCCAGAAGGATTACGAACGGCTCAGTGCAGAATATGCGGAGGCCAGAAGGACGAATCATGATCACCGGCACGATCTGCGCTATCTGGAGGAATGCCTGCGAAATGGGGACTGCGAGGCAGGAATCCGCTATATCGCTCAACGGGTGGACGGCTTGTATGACAGCCGGACAACGGAGATATGGACGGGCTGCAGGACCGTGGATTATCTGCTTGGCAGCATGAAGCTGAGAGCAAAGCGGCAAAAGGTGGATTTTCAGGTGGACGTCGGACTTTCCAAAATGAAAATGTCAGAATGCGATCTGTTTTTATTGTTGAGCAACCTTCTGGAAAATGCGTTTGAGGCAGCGGAGCAGTGTGAGACCGACAGGTATGTATTTGTAAAAATAAAAATGGTAAACGATCTGACGATGATTTGTATGGAAAACGGCTATACCGGAAGTATCCGGGAAAAAAACGGAAGATTTTTATCGTCTAAGGGAGAGGGGACAGGAAACCATGGATGGGGCCTGGAAAACGTGAAAGAGCTTGTCAAAAAATACGGAGGGCAGGAGAAAATCGAGTACGCGGACGGAAAGTTTGCGGTGGAAATTATGGTTTGAGAAAGGCGCTCATATGACACATACACTTGAATTGATCGACGTCGGCAAAAAATTTGGCAGAAACCGGGTTTTGCAGGAAATTTCTCTGTCCGCTCAAAGTGGGACGATTCTGGGATTTACCGGACATAACGGTTCGGGGAAAACAGTGCTTTTCAAATGCATCTGCGGATTTATGGAGGTTTCTGAAGGACAGATATTGATCGATAAAAGACCGGTGGGAATTGAAAAAAATATGCCCTGCTGTGTGGCCGGTACAATTGAGGAGCCGGCCTTTTTGGAGGAATACAGCGGGATACAGAATCTGGATTTTTTATACCGTTTGCGCCATAGGAAAGATACGGCTAAAATGCGTCGGATGATGGAGCTGGTTCATTTGGATCCTGACAGCAGAAAAAAAGTAGGAAAGTATTCGCTGGGAATGAAGCAACGCTTGGCGATTGCGCAGGTACTAATGGAGGAACAACCGATTTTGGTGATGGATGAGCCGATGAACGGTTTGGACAGACAGGGAAGTGCGGAGATTCGGGAGCTTTTGCTGGAGGAAAAGAAAAAAGGAAAGATTGTTTTGCTGGCGAGTCACAACAAACAGGACATTGACTATCTGTGTGATCGGGTATATGAGCTGGAAAACGGGAGAATGATTCATGAGAAAAAATGACGCTGTGATTGTGTTGCTGGCGGTTTTGATTGCAGGGGTGTTTGGAGGGACATATCTTTGGGATTTATTCGAGAATCCAGCGGAGGTAGCTTCGGAGAAGAAGACGCAAAGAGAAACGGAGGAGATAGATCAAAACCATGAATTGGAAGTAGTTTCGGGGACATGGGATGCTCCGGATTTCTTTCAGGAAGAGTTCAACGGACATCATAGAATAGAGGCCGGGGTGGGGCTGCCGGATCAGATCCGGCAGGAAGGCTTCCGAAATGCCAGCGCTGTCCTGAGAAAAAATAATCCGGAGGAAATCCTGCCGCTGTTTGCGGGCTATGCGCCCAGGGAGGTGACAGGGGAGGAGTATGAGGGTTATGCCTGGTATGAAGGAACAAATGGTTTTGAATTGCTGGTAACGCCGGAGGGCGGAAATGTTACGGCGTCCGGTGACAGATATGATTATATTCGGATGGCGTATCATGCAGACGAAAGGACAGAGGATTATAACCGGGATATCTATTCGGAGACGGAGGAGCTGGAGGACTTTTCCCGGGCGGATTGCCGCGAGCTTGTGAAGCGGCTGTGCCGGGGGCTGGGAGTCGGAGAGGAATATGAGGCAGTTTGTCGGAAAATGGATTACCGGGTGATGGAGGAGGAAGCGGTTCAATACAATATCGATGGGACAGATCAAAAACCGGACTATAGATGGAGTGAGGAAGACAGCGGATATTTCTGCAGTATTTCCCAGCTTTGCAATGGTGTGCCGCTGATACAGTCCAATATCGCTTCTCTGGTTTCCAGCGATATTCTCTGCTACAGCGGAGTGGAATGCTATGTGACAAAGAATCAGATCGATTACGCACATGCGGATGCGGTGTTTGAACTCTCCTATGAAAGCGGCTATGCGGAGCCTTTGCCATTTACAAGGATTGTGGAGCTGTATCGTGAAAAAACGGAGCTGATGCCGCAGATTTCTTTCTCGAGAATTACCGGGATTGAGCTGCGCGCCTTAGCCGTGCAGGGGCCGGGCGGGCGCTACAGTGTCGAGCCGGTTTGGTTTTTTGCGGGATATATGTGGGCGGAGGGGGAGGAAGCCTTTGAGGAATATCCGTTTTCCGTGGGGATCCATGCGGTGACGGGGGAGGAGCTATGAGACAAAGAGGGAAAATTCTTCTGGTTGATCTGATCCGGGCCTTTTGTTCCTGGCGATTTTTTGTGGCCCTGGCAGCAGGGACAGCGGTATGCTTCCTGACGCTGAAGGCGGCCGGATACGACCGCTACGGGGATAAGGATGCGGTGTATGCCTGGCTGCTTTTGCACGATAAAAGCATTTCCATGCTGTCCTATCTGGTTGGGACGATGCCCTATGCGCTGTGCTTTTACTGGGATTTTCGGCGGGGAAATTATAAAAATATGCTTTTCCGTACCAGCGTGAATGTGTATGTAGTGTCCAAAGCGATGTCAGCTTTTTGTGCGGCATTTTTGGCGTTTCTTGGAGGAAAGCTTTTGTTTGTTTTTTTATTTACCCTGAAATATCCTTTTTTGTCAGGAGAAGAAACGCTGATCAATATGGGAGCGTCCTATCAGCTTTTTTACGGCTTTTTGGACAATGAGCAGTATTGGTGCTATTTTCTGGCAAGTGCTTCGCTGAAGGCCTTGTATTGCGGAATCCTGTGCCTGTGTGTGATGCTTGCTTCCCTCGTAATTTCCGGAGCGTTTATGCTTTACAGTATTCCGATTGCCGTTTTCTATGTCGTCAATTTTTACCTGAGAAAGCTGTTTGCAGATACTTTGTTTCTGGATTTTATGGTTGTTTTTGATGGAAATACGAGAATATTTGCATCGGAGAAAATGGGGATCCTCTATGCGGTTCTGACGGCGGCAGTCTTATTTGCGGTTTTGAGCCGGGGGATGTGCGGGCTGATGCGCAGGAGGATTTATCATGGGTAAAATATTTTTGTATTACAGGATTTTGCTGCGGCGCAATATGATGTCCTTGCGGATGTTGGCTGTACTGCTCGTCACGGCGCTGGTGATGGACGCTTTTTTGCGGCCGGTACGGGAATTTTGCGGCATGGCGGGGCTGGACGTTTCCCAATGGGGCTTTTCCCTGTTTTGGGGAAACAAGTATGTGGGTCTGACTTTTATGCTCCTCTTTGCCTATGGAGCCTCCGCGCTGACGGACGATTATAAAAAAGAGCAGTGTATTATCGGACGGATCGGACGGGAAGGGTGGATTACGGGACAGCTGCTGTATCAGCTCACCTATGGATGGCTGTATGCGTTTTTCCTTTGCCTTTTGCATCTGCTTCTGCTGAGTCCGGTGATGCGGATGGAAAAGGGCTGGGGGCGGGGCTGGGGAATTTTGACGGATGGAATGGTTGGAAACGAGTGCGGTATTCTTCTGGAAATCCCCTATTATATAATTTCCAACTACAGGCCTGTCGCCGCATTGGTTGAAACGTTGCTTCTGCTGGGACTGACCTTTGGTTTTCTGGCATCATTGCTTTTATGGATGCGGTTCTATGGCTATGTTTATGGAGCGATTGCCGCAAGTCTGCTGATTTTCTGGAGTATTTCCATGGAAATTTTCGGGGACCGGATCTATCGTTTTTCGCCGCTTTCCTGGATCCGGTTAAACCGTCATTATCAGCTTGCACATCCGCTTTGGCCTACGACGGGGTATGCCGCGCTGATGCTGATTTTGTTTACGTTGCTGTTTTTTTGCCTGGCAAAACGGAAAGCCGTTCGGATAGAAGTGTAAGGAGAACCCCATGAGAGTATTTGCCAAAATTTTAAAAAATAATTTACACATACTCCGTGTCAGGGAAAGATTCATTCTTTCCCTGATACTGCTGTGTTCGGTTTGTACGGGAATCATGATGCCGCTCATTTACGGGGTATACTGCAATTACAGGGAGAAGATAAACGCGCAGCTGTATGAATTGGTTTTATTGCAGATCGGATTTTCGGGAGATAAGCGGGAGGGGGAGGTAAGCAAGGAATTGCTGAATGAGTTTTTTCTCTCTTTGCCGGAGGAAGTGACGGATCAGGTGGATATGTTTTTTGTGAGATGCGCGAATGAGAGAGACGGATATGTGGAATGCCGATTTTCCTTAAAGGATCAAAAGTATGAGCCGTGTCTGAAATTCCGGGATAATTTGCTTCAGTCGGGAATCTTAAACGGTTATTTCTCGGCGGAGGAGGAAGAAAGCGGAGAACCTGTGGCAATTGTATTCCAAGACCGGGCGGAGGTGGGAGAGGAGATTGAAATCCTGGGAAAAAAATACCGGGTGACAGGGACACACAATTGGGGAGACAATCTGGATTTGGTCCCGTTTTTGTCTTTGGACGAAGCGGCGAAATTTGACGATTACGGAGTGACGTTGGCCTTCGGGAAAAGAATCACAACGGAGCAGTTCAAAACGGTTGCAGATACGGCCAGGGCGGTTTTGGGAAACCGGGCTGTGATACCGGATATGCCCCGGTTGGACCAGTATCAGCTATCCTTTTATAAGGCGATGATCCTTCTGGCCGGTCTGGTGGGAATCTCGCTTTCTTTGAATTATATCATTATGTATCAATACATCATTCACATCAGAAGAAAGGAATTGGCGGTTTTTTTAATATGCGGGATGACGTCGGGCCGGGCAGTGCTTTTCTTGATGGCCGAGTGCGCCGTGCTGCTGTCGCCGGGAATCCTGCTTGGATTTGGCCTGTTCCATTTTCTGTGCCGGCCGCTTCTGTACCGGTGGATGCCCTATTTGCAGGGAAGCTATCGGGCGGAAACCTACGCTTTCATGCTGATAGCCTTTATCGCTGTGTTTGAACTTATTTTCGGAAGTGCGGAAAAGGCGATGATGAGAAAAAAAGAAATCGGAGATATTTTGAAGAAGGGGAAAGTCTGAATGAAAATTCTTTGGAAGCTTGCGGGGAGAGAAGAAAAGCAGCACCGTCTGATGTATTTTTTTATGATGCTGCAGCTTTCGATGATGTTCCTGATTGTAATATGGTGCAGCACAATTTTGCTTCAGCAGACGGACCGGTATAAGGGCTTTTCCGGATTGCTGGGCAGGGAAGGAAAATTTGTCAATGCGCCGGCAGGGATCAAAACGCCGGAGGCGGAGGTGGGGTCGGGAATCTCCGGGGAGGAGATTCTTTTAAAATATTTGCAGCCAATGGAAGCGATAAGCTGCTATCATATTTTAGCGGATTTTGAGCAGGACAGCTCGGAGCTTCCCTGGAACACGATCGTATATGACGACCGGATTTCGGAAGCCTTCAGGCCTTTTCTGGAGGAGGGCGAATGGTATCGGGAAGACAACAGACAGGAAGGGGAATTGAGGGCGGTCATATCGCCGAACGATTATGGGATTGAGGTGGGGGATTTGATTCAGATGAAGCCCTATGACGACAGCGCGGAAAAGGCGAATATAAGGGTGATCGGGCTTTTGGGGACGGACGCACAGATCGTGCGGTTTCAAGCGACGGACGACATGGTTTCCTACCATAATTTTTTCAATACATATGATTTTGAAAACGGGATGCCGGCCATGCTGTTTGTGAAAAGCGATTTTTTGGAATTTTATGGAGACAGCGGTACGCTGTGGCCGTCGGGGATGATGTTTCTTTCCTATCGGGAGGAGGCTTCGGCGGAAGAAAAAAGGGAGATGGATGATTTTATCGGGCAATATATGAACGCGCAGATTGCGGAGGATTTGCCGGATGTGAGGGACAAGAGCGCGCGGTATCTGTGGGGGCAGGTGATGGAGACCCTTCCTGTCCTGGCCGCCGTAATGCTGTTTGCGTTCATCACAACGGTGAGCATCAGCGCGCTTGGAGTAAAATATGCGCTTGCGGATTATAAGGTTTTTTATCTGACAGGGCTGTCCGTAAAAGGCTGCAGGAAGATACAGCTGTATTTAAATTTGCTGATTTTGGGAAAAAGCTTTTTGGCTGCGATGCTGGTTCTCGCTGGCGGAAGGCTTTTGCGGGAAACGGATCATAAAGTCTGGCAGGCGGAGCCTGGCGGCGCGCAGCTATTGATTTCCTTGCTGTGCGGAATGCTTTGGCTGCTTCTGTCTTTTCTGATCCAGAGAAGGCGGATCGATGATATAAAGAAGTGGAGGATCGAGGCAGATGATTAAGGTGACAGAGCTCGTAAAAATATATCATAAGGGAAAAGCAAATGAGCATATTATTCTGGATCATGTAAATCTGGAAATCGGACGGGGAGAAATGGTGGCGGTGATGGGAAAATCCGGGGCGGGGAAATCTACGCTGCTTCAGATTCTGGCCGGAATAACGGATTATGACGAGGGGGAATATTTTTGCGGAAAGCAGCTGATCAAGAACCGGTCGGATCGTGAAATGGCGAAATTCAGAAATAAAAGGATTGGTATTGTCCTGCAGGATTTTTCCCTGATCGAGGAATTTCGGGTGCTCGAGAACGTTACCCTGCCGCTTGAGTTTTCCGGAAAATATTCCAAAAAGAAAACAGATAAGCTGGGAAGGAGCTTTTTAAAATATGTGGGGCTGGAGGAACAGGCCGATCAGAAGGCGGGAACATTATCCGGAGGAGAGAAGCAGCGGACGGCGATCGCCCGGGCGCTGGTGAATCATCCGGATATTCTTCTGGCGGACGAACCGACGGGAGCGTTGGATTCCGAAAAATCCGCCCGTGTGATGGAATTACTGAAGAAAGCGCATAAAGACGGGAAAACAATTGTGCTTGTGACGCATGATATCGATATAGCAAGACAGGCGGACAGGATGATACAGGTGAAGGATGGAAGAATTGTCTGTTAAGCGGTTTCTTTTATTGCCTTTTTGGCGGCTGCGTCGTATGATAAATCCAGGATCTGAAAGGAGTCAACATGGATTACAAAAGATTTGGAGATACCCTGGCGGTGCGGCTGGATCCCGGGGAGGAGATCTGCGAACAGCTTTTGCTGCTGGCGGGCAGGGAGAATATTTCTTTCGCCGGGATCAGCGGACTGGGGGCGGTAAACGATTTTACGACGGGCGTTTTTGACACGGAGACGAAGGAATTTCATGCCAATACCTATCAGGGAGCCTATGAGGTCGTGTCCCTGACCGGGACGCTGACGCGCCTGGACGGTGAACCCTATCTGCATGTGCACTTTGCGGCGGGCGACGCCTCCGGTCGTGTGGTGGGCGGACATTTAAAGCGGGCGGTGGTCAGCGCCACGGCGGAAATCCTGGTTCGCTGCATCGACGGCGAGGTGGGCCGCCGGTTTGACGGACAGATCGGCCTGAATTTGTTTGCATTTTAAAGTTTTTATGTTATGATACCATGGTCAAAAGGAAGGTTCGGAGGTCAGGCATATGAAATGGAAGAAATTCAGGGTAAAAACCGTGACGGAGGCGGAGGATATCATTATCAGCACGCTCTATGATATCGGGCTGGAGGGCGCGCAGATCGAGGATAAGGTGCCGTTGACTGCCCTGGAGAAGGAGCAGATGTTTGTGGACATCCTGCCGGACGGGCCGGAGGATGACGGAATCGCCTATCTGAGCTTTTTCGTGGAGGAAAAGGAGGACGGCGCCCTGGAGCTTGCGGGCAGGGAGGTGACCCAGGAGCAGATCTGTGCCCTGGTGCGGCAGGAGCTGGACGGACTGCGGCCCTTCTGCGAGATCGGCGAGGGAAGCATCGCGGTGGACGAGACGGAGGATATTGACTGGATTAACAACTGGAAACAGTATTTCCATCAGTTTTACATCGATGATCTTCTGGTGATCCCTTCCTGGGAGGAGGTAAAGCCGGAGGATCAGGGAAAGAAGATCCTGCATATCGATCCCGGGACGGCGTTCGGCACGGGGATGCACGAGACGACCCAGCTGTGCATTCGTCAGCTCAAAAAGTTTATCACGCCGCAGACGGAGCTTCTGGATGTGGGAACCGGCAGCGGGATTTTGGCGATTCTGGCTCTGATGTACGGCGCAAAGCATGCGGTCGGGACGGATCTGGATCCCTGTGCGGTGGACGCGGTGGCGGACAACATGAAAAACAACGGCATTTCGCCGGAGCAGTTTTCCATGCTGATCGGCAATATCATCACGGACAAGGCGGTGCAGGACAGAGTCGGTTATGAAAAATATGATATCGTTGTGGCCAATATTCTGGCGGATGTGCTGGTGCCCCTGACGCCGGTGATTGTCCATCAGCTGAAAAAGGGCGGCGTCTACATCACCTCCGGTATCATCGACGACAAGGAGAGCGTGGTGACGGAGGCGGTGAAGGCGGCCGGACTGGAGCTTTTGGAGGTTACCTATCAGGGCGAGTGGGTCAGCGTGACCGCCCGGAAGGCTTAAAGAGGACAGAGGATGTATCAGTTTTTTGTGGAGCCCTCCCGGATTCAGGGCAGCCGGATCGTGATTGAGGGAGGCGACGTAAACCACATCAAAAATGTGCTGCGCATGCGGCCCGGCGAGGAGCTGGCGGTTTCCAATGGGCAGGACGGCCGGGAATATCTTTGCAGCATCGAGGAGCTTTCGGAAGAGCAGGTGGTCTGCCGCCTGCTTTCTGTGCGGGAGGACGCAGCGGAGCTTCCCGCGCGGGTGACCTTTTTTCAGGGGCTTCCCAAGGCGGAAAAGATGGAGCTGATCGTGCAGAAGCTGGTGGAGCTCGGAGCCTGCCGGATTGTGCCGGTGGCCTTAAAGCGCAGTGTGGTGAAGCTGGATGAGAAAAAGGCGAGAGCCCGCAGGGAGCGCTGGCAGTCCATCGCGGAGGCGGCGGCCAAGCAGAGCAAACGGCGAATCGTACCACAGGTAGGAGAGGTGTGCAGCCTGAAGGAGGCGCTTGCCCAGGCGGCAGAGATGGATCTGAAGCTGATTCCCTACGAGCTCTCGGAGGGGATGGAGCGGACGAGAAGGCTGATTGAGAGCGCCGAAGCAGGACAGGAGATCGCCGTCCTGATCGGGCCGGAGGGCGGCTTTGACCCGGAGGAGGTGGAGCTTGCCCAACAGGCGGGCTTTGAGGCGGTGACGCTGGGAAGGCGGATTCTGCGCACGGAGACGGCGGGGCTTACGGTGATGGCCTGGCTGATGTATTGCCTGGAGGCTTAGCGTGTGTCTGAGACCGGGCTGAACAGTGGCGGAGCGCCGTCATATGATAAGGATAGGAGTTACCAATCAGAAAAAGCAGGTGAAAGGTTATGGAATGTTATCTGGATAATTCGGCCACCACAAGGTGCCTGGAGAGCGCGGCAGAGCTGATGGCCGGGATTATGTGCACGGAGTACGGGAATCCTTCCAGCCTGCACCACAAGGGGGTGCAGGCGGAGGAGCATCTGCGTCACGCCAGGGAGGTGATCGCCAGGAGCCTTAAGGTGGCGCCCAAGGAGATCTTTTTTACCTCCGGAGGGACGGAATCGGATAATCTGGCGCTGCGGGGCGCGGCCTATGCCAACGGGCGCAGCGGCCGTCATCTGATCACCACGTCGGTGGAGCATCCGGCGGTGCTCAACACCATGCAGTATCTGGAGCAGCAGGGCTATGAGGTGACCTATCTTCCGGTGGGAGAGGACGGGCGGATCCGTCTTTCCGATCTGGAGGCGGCGATCCGTCCCGACACGATCCTGGTGTCTGTCATGCACACCAACAACGAGATCGGAGCGCTGCAGCCCATCGCGGAGGCGGGGGCGCTGATCAAGCGGGTCAATCCCAACACATTATTCCATGTGGACGCGGTGCAGGGCTACGGCAAGAGCCGGATTTTGGCAAAAAGGCTGGGGATTGATATGCTTTCGGTCTCCGCCCACAAAATTCACGGCCCGAAGGGGATCGGCTTTCTTTATGTGGGCGACCGGGTGAAGATCCGGCCGATTCTTTTCGGCGGCGGACAGGAGCGGGGACTGCGCTCCGGCACGGAGAATGTGGCCGGCATTGCGGGCATGGCGAAGGCGGCGGAGGAGATTTACCGGAATCTGGACGCCGATGTGGACCGGATGTACGGGCTGCGGGAACGGCTGGCGCAGGGGATTCTCGGACTGGAAAACGTGCGGATCAACGGACTGCCCGGACGGGAGAGCGCGCCGCATGTGCTGAGCGCCTCCTTTGCCGGCGTGCGCAGCGAGGTGCTGCTGCATGCGCTGGAGGAAAAACAGATCTATGTGTCCGCGGGGAGCGCCTGCGCCTCCAATCATCCGGAGACGTCCGGCTCCGCCACGCTGCGTGCCATCGGCCTTCCGAAGGAGCTGCTTGGCTCCACCGTGCGTTTCAGTCTTTCGGTGTTCACCACGCAGGAGGAGATCGACTATACGGTGCGGACGCTGCGCGAGCTGGTTCCCATGCTGCGGCGCTTTACAAGACGATAAAATTGGCCTGCCGTCCGCAGGGGGCGGCAGACAGCAAGCTGAGGATTTGTATATGTTTAAAGCTTTTTTGATAAAGTACGCGGAGATCGGGGTGAAGGGCAAGAACCGGGATCTGTTTGAGGAAGCGCTTGCCCGTCAGATCAAGTACGCCTTAAAGCGCTGTGAGGGCGAGTTTGCCGTGCGCCGCACGAGAGGGCGCGTCTATATCGACGTTCTTTCCGATTATGACTATGAGGAGACGGTGGAGAATCTGAAAACCGTCTGCGGGATTTCCTCCATCTGCCCTATGGTGGAGCTGGAGGACGAGGGCTTTGAGAAGCTCTGCCGGGACGCGGTGGACTATCTGGACGCGCAGTATCCGGACAAGCATATCACCTTCAAGGTCAACGCCCGCCGGGCCCGGAAAAATTATCCGGTGGAATCCATGGAGATCAACGCCCTGGTGGGAGAGAAGGTGCTGGAGGCCTTTCCGGAGATCCGGGTGGACGTGCACCATCCCGATGTGATGCTTTATATCGAGGTGCGGGAAAAAATTTATATGTATTCCATCGAGATCCCCGGCCCCGGCGGAATGCCTGTCGGCACCAACGGCAAAGCGATGCTCCTTCTGTCCGGCGGCATCGATTCCCCGGTGGCGGGCTTTATGGTGGCCAAGCGCGGCGTGAAGATCGACGCGGTCTATTTCCATGCGCCCCCCTACACCAGCGAGCGGGCCAAGCAGAAGGTCGTGGACCTGGCGCGGCTTGTGGCGCGCTACAGCGGGCCGATTTACCTGCATGTGATCAATTTTACGGAGATCCAGCTGGCGATCTACGAAAAATGCCCGCACGATGAGCTGACCATCATTATGCGCCGCTATATGATGCGGATCGCGGAGGAGATCGCAAAAAAGACCGAGTGCCTGGGACTTGTGACCGGCGAGAGCATCGGTCAGGTGGCGAGCCAGACGATGCAGTCTCTGGCGGTGACCAACGAGGTCTGCACGCTGCCGGTGTTCCGGCCCTGCATCGGACTGGACAAGCAGGAGATTGTGGAGATTTCCGAAAAAATCGGCACCTACGAGACGTCGATTCTGCCCTTCGAGGACTGCTGCACGATTTTTGTCGCGAAGCATCCGGTGACCAAGCCGAACCTGGAGGTCATCAAGCGGCATGAGGGGAATCTGGCGGACTGCATCGGGGAGATGCTGGAGAGGGCGCTGGAGACGGACGAACTGATTATTGTGGAGGCGTGAGCAGGCCCCCACGCTGATTGCGCGGCGGGAGTGGCGCGCGGGAGTCCGCCGTGTCAGCTTAGCTCCGGAAAAAGAGGCGCGGCGTTACTTTTTGAAGTAGCCTCAAACACTTGCTGTTTGAGGCGTGAGAACATGATTTGGGTGTGAGCGGGCTCCTTTTGCGAAGCAAAACTTTAAATTGAGCCCGCGAATGTTCCTGTTTACAGGGCACCTGTAAACAGGAACTGCCGGGGCTAAGCTGAGGGCATTCGCCCCATAGCTTCCGCCTGTCACAACCAGCTTTGTGAGCACGCTCTGGCGAGCGTGTTCCCACGCCGGTTGCAACAGGCGGAAGCTGCACGGCTCATTGGAATCAAAAAAAGGACTATGCGGCTTGCCGCATAATCCCCCTTTAGGTGTTGGGTCAGATCAGATAAGGCTTGAGGACTTCGAGAACTGCGTCTACATTGTCCTCTGCGTGAATGTTTAAGTCGATCGGCTTGGACAGATCCAGGCTGAAGATGCCCATGATGGACTTGGCGTCGATCACATATCTGCCGGATACCAGGTCGAAGTCGTAATCGAACTTGGTGATGTCGTTCACGAAAGATTTCACCTTATCAATAGAGTTTAAGGAAATCTGAACGGTTTTCATTTAGTTTACCTCCTTTGGGTTCAATACCTTCTGCCCCTATATTAACAAACTATGGTGGCAAAAGTCAATTACCAAACATAACAAAAATGGCGGAGAATAATATGAAAAGTGTTGCATTACACAATTTGGGCTGCAAAGTGAACGCATATGAGCTGGAGGTTATGCGGCAAAAGTTACAAGCAAAGGGGTATGAAATTGTACCTTTTGAATCAAATGCGGACATTTATATCATAAATACATGTACAGTTACCAATATTGCGGATCGCAAGAGCAGGCAGATGCTGCATCGGGCAAAGCATGTCAATCCGGACGCTGTGGTTGTGGCGGTGGGGTGTTATGTGCAGGCCGGGGAGGAGAACCGGAAGGATCCCTGCATCGATCTGGCGATTGGGAACAACCGGAAAAAAGATATCGCAGAGATTTTGGAGGCGTATCTGCAGGAGCGGGAGGATGGGGCGCGGGAAAATGTGCCGGATATTTCCTGCGAGCGCGTTTATGAGGAGATGCGCATGGAGGAGAGCGACGGGCACACGCGGGCCTATATCAAGGTTCAGGACGGCTGCAATCAGTTTTGCTCCTACTGCATTATCCCCTTTGTGCGGGGAAGGGTGCGGAGCCGCCGGGAGGAGGATGTGCTGGCGGAGGTGGAGGGTCTGGCAAAAAAGGGCTTCCGGGAGGTGGTCGTCACGGGCATCCATTTAAGCTCCTACGGCATGGATTTTATCGGGGAGACGGATGGAGATTATCTGCAGAACGGCAAGGATCTGCGGGGGACGGCCTTTGAGCGGGCTTATCTGATTTCCCTGCTGGAGAAGGTGGCGGCTGTGGAGGGGATTCGCCGGGTGCGGCTGGGCTCCCTGGAGCCGCGCATCATCACGGAGGAGTTTGCGCGGCGGCTGGCCGCGATTCCGCAGCTGTGCCCGCATTTCCATCTGTCCCTGCAGAGCGGCTGCGACGCCACGCTAAAACGGATGAATAGGCATTACACCGCGGAGGAATACTATGAGAAGGCCCGACTGCTGCGGCGCGTCTTTGAAAGACCGGCGATCACCACGGATGTGATCGTGGGCTTTCCCGGGGAGACGGAGGAGGAGTTTGAGGAGACGGAGCGCTTCCTTGAAAAGACAGACTTCTTCGAGATGCATATTTTCAAATATTCCCGCCGGAAGGGGACGGTGGCCGATAAGCTGCCGGGTCAGCTGACGGACGCCGAAAAAACGGCCCGCAGCGCGCGGCTTTTTGCGCTGGAGCGCAGGCAGTCCAGAGCCTTCCGGGAGGCCTGCCTGGGGGAGGAGACGGAGATTTTGGCCGAGGAGAAAAAACGGATCGGCGGTCGGGATTACTGGATCGGCCACACGAAAACCTATGTGAAGGCGGCTTTTTTGGCGGAAGGGGATAAGGACTGGCAGAACTGCCTGGTCACCGGCACGGCGACAGGCTTTCTGACGGATGAAATCCTGTTGTTGAATTTTCCGGGAAAGTAAGGTAAGATAAATAATAATGGCGATCCGGCGGCTGATATTACATATAGAAAGGATGTGACGGAATGCGGGATTTGGAAAATACACAATATTTTAAAGTGGAGAAGGAGCCGGAGAACGGCGTCAAGGTGATCCTGTCAGAGGTGTACGAGGCGCTTTCAGAAAAAGGCTACGATCCGGTCAGCCAGATCGTGGGCTATATCATGTCCGGTGATCCGACCTATATTACCAGCCACAAAAACGCCCGCGGCCTGATCGGGCGCGTGGAGCGGGATGAGCTGGTGGAGGAGATGCTGAAGGCCTACATCGAGAAGAATCACTGGAAGAAGCAGGAGTGACCGTATGAGGGTAATGGGACTGGATTTCGGTTCAAAGACGGTGGGCGTGGCGGTGAGCGACCCGCTCTTGGTGACGGCTCAGGGAATCGAGATTGTCAGGAGAAAGGAAGAAAACAAGCTGCGCCATACCTTTCAGCGGCTGGAGGAGCTTATCGCGGAGTACGGGGTGGACCGGCTGGTGATAGGGCTGCCGAAGAATATGAACGCCACGGAGGGCGAGCGCGTGGAAAAGACGCGGGATTTTGCAGACAGGCTTTCCCGCAGGACCGGGCTGCCGGTGATTTTTGAGGATGAGCGGCTGACGACGGTGGCGGCGGACCGCACGATGATGGAGGCAGGCGTGCGCCGGGAGAACCGGAAGGAATATGTGGACAAGATTGCGGCCGTCCTGATTTTGCAGTCCTATCTGGACCGGCGGCAGATGCAGGGAGAATAAGGCTTTGGAAAAGATTACATTTCGCCCGGACGACGGGGAAGCGGTGGACTTTTATGTGCTGGAGCAGACCAGGCTTGGCGGCATAGATTATATTTTGGTGACGGATAACGGGGACGAGGAAGGCGAGGCGCTGATTTTAAAGGATGTCTCGGCGCTTGGCGATGAGGAAGCGGTCTATGAGATCGTGGATGATGATGTGGAATTGGACGCGGTAGCGGCGGTCTTTGAGGACCTGCTGGAGGACGTGGACATAGAAAAAGAATGATAAAATAAACGGAGGTAATTTTCTTGAGAAAGACAAAAAAAGTGAATAATGGAGGCCCGAGCTTAAAGATCATCCCGCTGGGAGGTCTGGAGCAGATCGGCATGAACATTACTGCCATTGAATACGAGGACAGTATTGTTGTGGTGGACTGCGGCATTTCCTTCCCGGACGACGATATGCTGGGCATTGACCTGGTGATTCCGGATGTTACTTATTTGAAGGAGAACATCAGCCGGGTGAAGGGCTTTGTGATCACCCATGGCCATGAGGACCATATCGGGGCCCTGCCCTATGTGCTGCGGGACGTGAATATCCCGATTTATGCGACCCGGCTGACGATGGGGCTGATCGAGAACAAGCTGCGGGAGCACAACCTGCTGGGCCACACGAAGCGCAAGGTGATCAAGTTCGGACAGTCGGTGAACCTGGGGCAGTTCCGCGTCGAGTTTATCAAGACGAACCACAGTATCGTGGATGCGGCGGCGCTGGCGATCCATTCCCCGGCCGGGACGGTGGTTCACACCGGAGACTTCAAGGTGGACTATACGCCGGTGTTCGGCGAGGCCATCGACCTGCAGCGGTTCGCGGAGCTGGGCAAGAAGGGCGTGCTGGCGCTGATGTGCGATTCCACCAATGCGGAGCGCAAGGGCTTTACCCAGTCGGAGCGGACGGTGGGACATACCTTCGACACGATTTTCCATGAGCACCAGGGCTCCCGCCTGATCATCGCAACCTTTGCGTCCAATGTGGACCGGGTGCAGCAGATCATCAACACGGCGCACCGGTACGGGAGAAAGGTCGTGGTGGAGGGCCGCAGCATGGTGAATATCATCGATACGGCCATGAATCTGGGCTGCATCCACATTCCGGACAACACGCTGGTGGATATCGACCGGCTCAAGGATTATCCGGACGACAGGACCGTGATTATCACCACCGGCAGCCAGGGCGAGAATATGGCTGCGCTGAGCCGGATGGCATCCAGCGTGCACCGCAAGGTTTCCATCGGGCCCAATGATACGATTATTTTTTCCTCCAATCCGATTCCCGGCAATGAGAAGGCGGTGACGAAGGTCATCAACGAGCTGGAGATGAAGGGCGCGGAGGTTATTTTCCAGGATGTGCATGTGTCGGGCCACGCCTGCCAGGAGGAGATCAAGCTGATCTACACGCTGGTGCAGCCCAAGTACGCGATTCCGGTGCACGGCGAGTATAAGCACCTGAAGGCGCAGGCGGGCATTGCCCTGGAGCTTGGCATCCCGAAGGAGAATATTTTCATTCTGCGCTCCGGCAACATTCTGGAGCTGAATGACGAGAAGGCCGGCGTGGTGGGACAGGCGCCCACGGGGGCGGTCCTGGTGGACGGCCTCGGCGTCGGCGACGTGGGCAACGTGGTGCTGCGCGACAGACAGCACCTGGCAGAGGACGGCATCATGATCGTGGTCGTCGCCCTGGACAGCGCGACCGGGCAGGTGGCCAGCGGACCGGATCTGGTATCCCGCGGCTTCGTTTATGTGAAGGAGTCCGACGCGCTGATGGACGAGGCGCGCGAACTGATGAACAAGGTGATGGACAACTGCGTGGGACGCGGCTGTACAGACTGGGGACGGATCAAGACGTCGATCAAGGACAGCTTAAGCGACTTTATCTGGAAAAAGACAAAGCGTCGTCCCATGATTTTACCGGTCATTATGGAAGTATAATAAGAGACAGAAAAGACATTGGAGTGAAGACATCATGAGCAGAGTACGGACGGCGATGGAGGAATTGATCGCGGCAGTGATCGCTTCGCCGGAATACAGGGAATTTGACAGACAGAAACAGATCATGAAGGAGCATCCGGAATTGAAGCGCCAGATTGACCGGTTCCGTGAGGAAAATTTCCGCCTGCAGCATTCGGTACAGTCCGACGAGCTTTTTGACAGGATCGATGAATTTTCCAGGAAATACGAGGACTTTCGCAGAAATCCGCTGGTGGATCCCTTTCTGAACGCGGAGGTTGAATTCTGCAGGATGATCCAGGGGATCAACCAGGAAATTGTGGAGGCAGTCAATTTTGAGTAAACAATATGCGGGAAGGAATTCGCAGAGAAAAAAATCGGCGGCAAAAAGCCTGGCCGGCAGCGCGGTTGGGACGGTGTTCAACATCGTCCTGATCGCCGTGGCGGTCATGTTGATTTACCGTTTTTCCGTATCGGCCTACCAGTACGGAGTGAGGATTTACGGGGAGCCCGCCATGTCGGAGGCGCCGGGCACGGAGGTGACGGTGACCGTGGAGGATGGGAAGGATTTTAAGGGCCTTGCGGAGCAGCTCTATGAGAAGGGGCTGATCCGGGACAAGACCCTGTTCTACATCCAGGAGCTTTTGTCCAACTATTCGGAGGACGGGTTCACGGAGGGCACCTACACCCTCACCACGGCCATGACGCCGGACGAGATGATGGACGTCATGGGCGCTGCAGGCGAGGAATAACGAGATGATTGTGGACGAGAGAATGCGCGTGTTTATCAACTCACTGGACAGGGGCGAGCCGGCCTGGCTGGAGGAGCTTTACCGGCAGGCTGTCAGGGACAGGGTGCCGGTGATCCGCACGGAAACGGGTAGCTTGCTGCGTTTTCTTCTTACGCTTTGCCGGCCGTCATCCATCCTGGAGGTGGGGACGGCCGTTGGCTTTTCCGCTCTTTTGATGAGCGAATATATGCCGGAGAGCTGTCATATCACTACCATCGAGAAGTACGAAAAGCGCATCCCCATCGCCCGGGAGAATTTCCGGCGGGCCGGGCGGGAGGAAAAAATCACCCTGCTGGAGGGGGATGCGGCAGAGCTTTTGAGAGAGCTGGAGGGGCCCTTCGATTTTATCTTCATGGATGCGGCCAAGGGGCAGTATCCCCATTTTTTGCCGGAGGTGCTGCGGCTTTTGACGCCCGGGGGACTTTTGGTATCGGACAATGTGCTGCAGGAGGGGGACATCCTGGAATCCCGGTACGCGGTGACGCGGCGGGACCGCACGATCCACGCCCGGATGCGGGATTACCTGTATGAGCTGACGCATCACCCTCTGCTGGAGACGGCCGTTTTGCCGGTGGGAGACGGGGTGACGGTGAGCACGAAGAAGGAGAGAACACAATGAAAAAACCGGAACTGCTGATCCCGGCGGGAAGCCTGGAGGTGTTAAAGACGGCGGTCCATTTCGGAGCGGACGCCGTTTACATAGGCGGGGAGGCCTTTGGCCTGCGCGCGAAGGCAAAAAATTTCAGCCCGGAGGAGATGGCGGAGGGGATCGCCTACGCCCACAAAAGGGGCGTGAGAGTGTATGTCACCGCCAACATCCTGGCCCATGACCGGGATCTGGAGGACGCCTCCGATTACTTTCTGCAGCTGAAGCATTTGCGCGCCGCAAACGGGGAGGAGGCTGCGCCGGACGCGCTGATCATCTCCGATCCGGGACTGTTCACCATCGCCCGGCGGGTCTGTCCCGACATGGAAATCCACATTTCCACCCAGGCAAACAATACCAACTATGAAACCTGGCTGTTCTGGTGGAACCTGGGGGCCAAGCGCGTGGTGTCCGCCAGAGAGCTTTCCCTGCGGGAGATCGGGGAGATCCGGGAGCATATCCCCTCCGATATGGAGATCGAGAGCTTTGTGCACGGGGCCATGTGCATCTCCTACTCCGGACGCTGCCTTCTGAGCAACTATTTTACCGGACGGGATGCCAACCAGGGCTCCTGCACCCATCCCTGCCGCTGGAAATATGCGGTGATGGAGGAGAGCCGGCCCGGCGAATATCTGCCGGTGTACGAGAACGAGCGGGGCACCTTTATTTTTAATTCAAAGGATCTTTGCATGGTGGAGCATATCCCGGAGCTTCTTGCGGCCGGCATCGACAGCTTCAAGGTCGAGGGACGCATGAAAACAGCGCTGTATGTGGCGACGGTGGCGCGCACCTACCGAAAGGCCATCGACGACTGTCTGGAGTCGGAGGAGAAATACCGGGCGAACATGGACTGGTATCGCAGGGAGATCTCCAAATGCACCTACCGGCAGTTTACCACCGGCTTCTATTACGGAAGACCGGAGGAGGACGGGCAGATTTACGATTCCAACACCTACCAGAGCGACGCGGTATATCTGGGAACGGTACAGGAGCAAGACGATGCGGGCAGAGTGCGGATCGAGCAGCGCAACAAATTCTGCCGCGGGGATGTGATCGAGATCATGAAGCCCGACGGGCGGGATCTGCAGGCGGCTGTGCTGCGGATTCAGGACGAAGACGGCAACGAGGCCGAGAGCGCGCCTCATCCGAAGCAGCGGCTGTGGCTGACGCTTTCGGAGGAGGCCTGCGCCGGAGATCTGCTGCGGACAGCGGGGAAGAAGGAGAAGGAAGATGCGTGAGATTTTGAATGTGGAAAGCCTGTTTGGGGAAAACGCCTTTACGCTTGGAAAAATGCAGGAGCGGCTGCCCCGGAAGGCTTATGAGGAGGTTCGCCGGGTGATGGAGCACGGCGGCGAATTGGGAAGCGCCACGGCGGACGTGGTGGCGAAGGCGATGAAGGACTGGGCGGTGGAGCACGGGGCGACCCATTACACCCACTGGTTCCAGCCGCTGACCGGCATCACGGCGGAGAAGCACGATTCCTTTGTGACGCACCCGGATGCAAACGGAAAGATGCTGATGGAATTTTCGGGCAAGGAGCTGATCAAGGGCGAGGCGGACGCGTCCTCCTTCCCCTCCGGCGGTCTGCGCTCTACCTTTGAGGCGCGAGGCTATACGGTGTGGGACATTACCTCCCCCGCCTTTTTGAAGGAGGATGCCACCGGCGTGATCCTCTGCATTCCCACGGCCTTCTGCTCCTTTAAGGGAGAGGCGCTGGACAAAAAAACGCCTCTTTTGCGTTCCATGGAGGCTCTCTCTGAGCAGGCCATGCGCATTGTGCGTCTGTTCAATCCTGACACAACCGCCACCAAGGTGACGCCCTCGGTGGGCGCGGAGCAGGAATACTTCCTGATCGACCGGGCAAAATATCTGCAGCGCAAGGACCTGATTTTTTCCGGAAGGACGCTGTTTGGCGCGCCTGCGCCCAAGGGCCAGGAGCTGGAGGATCACTACTTCGGCGTCATCCGCGAGCGCGTGGGCGCTTTCATGAAGGATCTGAACGTGGAGCTGTGGAAGCTGGGCGTGACTGCCAAGACCCAGCACAACGAGGTGGCTCCGGCGCAGCATGAGCTTGCCCCGGTCTACGAGACGGCCAACATCGCCATGGATCACAATCAGCTGGTGATGGAGACGATGAAAAAGGTGGCGGAGCGCCATCAGCTGCGCTGTCTGCTGCATGAGAAGCCTTTTGCCGGGGTGAACGGCTCGGGCAAGCATGACAACTGGTCCATCACCACGGACACCGGCATGAACCTGCTGGATCCCGGGGAGACGCCCAACGAGAACATTCAGTTTTTGCTGGTGCTGGCCTGCGTTTTAAAGGCGGTGGACACTCACGCGGATCTGCTGCGCCGCAGCGCCTCCAACGTCGGAAACGACCTGCGCCTGGGCGCCAGCGAGGCTCCGCCGGCGATTGTATCCGTGTTTTTGGGAACGCAGCTGGAGGATGTGGTGCGCCAGCTGGTGGAGACGGGGGAGGCCCGCTCCTGCCTGGAGGGCTCCACGCTGCACACCGGCGTATCCACCGTGCCGGAGCTGCACATGGACGCCACCGACCGCAACCGCACGTCGCCCTTTGCTTTTACGGGAAATAAATTCGAGTTCCGCATGGTGGGCTCCTCGGATTCCATCGGAAGCCCCACCACCACCATCAACGCCATCGTGGCGGAGGCCTTCTGCGAGGCGGCGGACCGGCTGGAAGCCGCCGGAAGGGATGATTTTGAGATGGCGGTGCACGACCTGATCAAGGAGTACATGACGAAGCACCAGCGCATTATTTTCAACGGGGACGGCTATTCCGAGGCCTGGGCGAAGGAGGCAAAGCGCCGCGGACTGCCCGTTTATCCCGGCATGATCGATTCTGTGGAGTCACTGACCGCGGACAAAGCCATTCGCCTGTACGAGCGCTTCGGCATTTACAACCGGGCGGAGCTGGAATCCCGCAAGGAAATTCTCTACGAAACCTATGTCAAAACCATCCGCATCGAGGCCAGGACAATGATCGACATGGCATCGAAGGATATACTGCCTGCCGTGACCCGCTACAGCCGGGAGCTGGCGGAGACGGTAAGCCTTTTAAAGGACGCCGGGGCCGACGGCAGCGTACCTGCCGCCTCCCTGCAGGAGATCAGCGGGCTTTTAAGCCGGGCGGCGGCCGCGCTGGAGCAGCTCATACAGAGGGAGCGAGAGGGCGAGGCTCCCGGCAGAAGCATGCGGGAGCAGGCATTTTTCTATCGCGATACGGTGGTGCCCGCCATGACGGCGCTGCGCGCTCCGGTGGACGAGCTGGAGACGCGGGTGGACAGCAGGGCCTGGCCCATGCCGGGATACGCGGATCTTTTGTTCGAGGTGTGAGAAGGTGATTTGAGCCCGTTAAGGTTCCTGTTTACAGGGCGTCTGTGAACAGGAACCTCAGCGGTTGAAAAAAGATGATAAAAACCGAAAAAAGTGCTTGCATTTTGGAAAGGTTTTTGATATAGTAATTAAGCGCGGTGAGGACAGAACAGTTTCGCCGGCAGCTATAGAGCTTAGGGCTATCGCCAAACGGTAAGGCAACGGACTCTGACTCCGTCATTTCAAGGTTCGAATCCTTGTAGCCCTGTCAGGTAACCTCAGTGGAGAGATCTGCTGAGGTTTTTTGTTATCAGGCGCTCATGAGTGTTTTCCGAATGGAAAAATCCATTAAGAACGGCAGGAGAGCTCCGCAAAGATGGCGTGTTGGCACAGATTACGGATGGCGGTCTGGGGCATGGCTATGGAGATGACCGGGTTTCCGACCAGGGCATTACTCCTTACAATTCTGCCTCCTGCCATTTTGCTCTTGCGCTTTCAAATCATCGGCACCTTATATATCGGAGCAATGATTTCCGTGTTGGTGTTGGGATGGTTCTTTTTGATGTAACGGAAAAAGAATAATGTTACAGCTGCTGTCGAAACTCTTCCAGAGTGTGTGCCCTGGCGGCAGCCTTCAGCAACCGCCGCAGCACCTCACTGTTTTTTTCATTGCGGATTTGGAGGGCGATATCCTCCGGAACGGGTTCGAGATCGCTTAACAGATCAAGAATATCATTGACCTGTCCGTCCTGTACACCGGCGGCATGTCCGACTTTTACACCGGCAGCATGACCCGCCTTCATGCCAGCGGCATGTCCTATGTCAAACTCTGCCTGACGGATTTTGCGCATTTCTTCTTCTTCGTTGTATTCAAAAATCGACATAGAGACGACCTCCGCTCTCTGGCTTTTCAAAAAGTCTGCCAGTATATTATTTCTGATACAATCACGAATTGCTTCTTCCACAGCCTGTTCTATCGGCAGATTGCGGGCGTAGCGGCGCACGCAGTCCACATATTGGCTGTATTCTCCAAGGATACGGCATTTTTCCAGCAGAGCCCGGTTATGGCCTACATTGATGTTGAGCATCAATACCTTTAGCTCCAGCTCAGGATCCTCTACTTGTTTTTCGTAAGCATCTGACAGCTTCAGAAGCTGGCGTTCCGGCTGTTGTCCCGTACCGTTGTAAAAGACGATGAATCGGGGGACCGGGAGCTTGATTTGGCTGCTGCTATACAGGCTCTGTTTCCGGATGTATTTTTCAAACTGTTTCGTTACATAAATCAGATTCCGCAGCGGCATATTCGGATTGAAGCTGGCCTGCTGTTCGTACAGACTCAGCTCCGCGTCCAGAATGAAGGACACATCGTTTTTGTAGGACATGTAGATGGCGTTTTCCAGGGTATAAACCCGGAGCTCTTTCACATCCGTGTGAGCCGTACCGTTGATGGCATTATACAGGCTCAGCAATGCGGCCGGATCCTGAAACAGCATGTGAAAAACGGTATCCTTGTAGTTACGAATCGTACTTCTCTGCTCTGTCATACGTCATTCCCTCCTGTGTGTTGTGGGACAGGAGCAAATGCGCTTCTTCTCAATCAGTCACTCCTGCCAGTCATCCTTATGAATCGTAAGCATAGAGTTTCTGAATAGAAGAAATCAGATAGCCTTGCGGCCGGAACTCATAGAAATATGCTTAAGCAAACCTTACCATATTTCCCCGGGAATGACAAGAAATGTTAGTCGGCATTTTAAAATTTTAAAATAACGGTTTTCTTCTTGCACCCAGACGCCGGATATGTTATATTGACAACAGAAAAGGGAAAGCCAGAGATACACGGCCTACCCTGAGATTATGACAATTGTTTTACACAGCCGTCACTATTGCGAGTAGTGGCGGCTATCTTTTTCCCTTGAAGATCGTATAACACAATCCCACAAATCCAAACTTAGGAGAAATCCAAACTTTTTACGGCGAAGATTATAAATCCAGCTTTTTGCCGTAAAAAAGTTTGGATTTTATTTTGTGCTCTTCCTGAATCCATTACCATAGGATACAGGAGGTGATCAGCAAATGAAATTCAAAAAAACAAACGATACTTATGCTGGCTTGATTCAGAAACTAAAAAAACATGGATATTCAAAATCCTATATCACAAGGCTGAAAACGGAGATTAACTGGCTGATCTGTAATCAGGGCAGGGAAGACATCCAGTCTTACGGGGATGCCTGCCGCATACGGATAGGCCAGACGAAATCCCGGGAGATGCAGACAACCTATCGGCGGGTATACAGAACTCTTGAAGAATTCGACCTTTACGGCAGGTATCCTGCTGGCGTATGTGCAGGGACACCAGCAGAACGTGGTTCTTACTGGCAGCTCAATCCTGTCTTCCGTGAAGTGATAGACGCTTATAAAGACTCCGGAGCGAAGCGGGGATTAAAAGAATCCACCCTCTATAAAACCGCTTTCAGTGCATCCAGTTTTCTTTTGGCTATGCAGAACCGTGGCAGGGAATCTTTAAATGACATAACCGAGGATGATGTCATTTCTTATTTTATCCGCGATGACGGACTCAGCCCTTTAAGCGGCGGACACCGGGATACGGTTGCTTCGGTATTCAAATCAGATCTTGGAATTCATACGGAACTGGCCAGGCGAATCCTTTCATATATCCCTGTCATCCGCCAGCGCAGGAAAAATATCCCATACCTGAATCCGGAAGAAGCCGAGGCAATCCGCAATACACTTAGCTGCCCCGGCTCCGAACTCTGCATGAGGGACAAGGCTATCGGCATGCTGCTCTTCTTTACCGGGATCCGGGGCTGTGACATTTCCTGCATGAAATTTTCAGACATTGACTGGGAAAAGGAAGAGATACGTATTACCCAGCAGAAAACTGCAAACGGACTGATTCTTCCAATGTCTGCGGCAATCGGCAATGCCATATATGACTATGTTACAGTGGAACGCCCTTCCTCGGAGGAGCCATATATTTTTCTGTGCAGAACAAAACCTTATAGTCCTCTGTCACGGGGCTCGGTCTGGAAAGCCGTTTCAAAAGTTTATGGGGCTGCGGGTATCCGGCAGGACGAAGGTAGCCGGCAGGGAACACACTTATTCCGTCATCATGTGGCATCAGCCCTTGCGGGGAACGGTATTGCGCGTCCTGTAATCAGCGAAACACTCGGCCATACTGCCCCGAAATCCCTTGACTGCTACCTCTCGGCTGACATACAGCATCTCCGGGAATGCGCGCTCAGCATTGAGCTGTTTCCCGTCAGCGGGGAGGTGTTCCCATTATGAGTATTTATCATTCAGGATTTTCGGACAGTATAGAAGCTTTTGTAAACAGCCGTAAGATATCGGGCGCATGGAATGAAACTGTTTTCGGGCTGAACATAAGGATTTTCGACCATTACTGCGCCAAACATTACCCCGCAGAAGCACTCCGGCAGGAAATGGTGGATATATGGTGCGCCAAACGCGAAACAGAAAATGTGAATTCCTGCTACACACGGACACTGGTCATCCGCCTTTTTATCGAGTACCTCCACAAACGCGGCCAGACGGACATCCTCCCTCCGCCAGTATTGAAACAGAATAAAAAGCGGCGTATCCCCCATGCGTTCAGCCAGGAAGAACTGGAACGGTTCTTCCATGAATGTGACAGCATCATACCCTGCAGGGAGAGGATGGCTTATGCTTCCGAATTAAAAAAGATAACGTGCCCCGTATTCTTCCGTCTCCTTTACAGCAGTGGAATCCGTACAACAGAGGCACGGTTCCTAATGCGCAGCGGTGTTGACTTTGGGTATGGCGTACTTAATATACAGAAATCGAAAGGCTATGACCAGCATTATGTAGCGCTCCACCAAAGCATGGCAGATCTGATGGAGCGCTACGACCGGGCGGCGGACAGGCTATGCCCTGACAGGACATACTTTTTTGAATCACCGGCCGGACAGCCTTATTCACGTGCCTGGGTGTCCTATAACTTTTCCGTGCTGTGGGAAAAAGCAAACGGGAAAAGGAGGAATACTGTCGCCTATGATCTCCGGCATCATTATGCTACTACAAACATCAACAGCTGGAAAGATGACACATTTGAATTTAATGACCGCCTCCATTATCTGGCGAGGTCAATGGGGCACCGTGACACAGAATCCACTCTGTATTATTATTCTGTCGTGCCAAGGCTGGCAGATATGATACAAGAAAAAACAGAGGAAAGTTTCAACAGCATCGTACCGGAGGTGGATTATGAAGAAGAATAACAGGGAGGCTACCCGCATGGCAGGGTATATCTCTGAATTCCTCCATGATTATGCGCCGCAGTTTCTGACGTCCAGTGAACATACATTGAAATCTTATCGGGATGCGCTGATGCTCTATATCGTATTCCTCGAAGAAAGAGGGATTACACATGACAGCCTTGGAAGGGGCTGTTTTGAGCGGGATTCCATAGAAAAATGGATTATCTGGCTGAAGGATGTAAGGCGCTGTTCCCCGGAAACATGCAATATACGGCTCGGTTCCCTCCGGGCATTTCTGGAATTTTTGGGGAATAAAGAAATCGGGCTTCTATACTTATATCAGGAAGCAAAGCTTATCAAACGCCAGAAATACCAGAAAAAGAAAGTGGAAGGGCTTACCCGTGAAGCGGTTGCCGCGATTCTGACAGCACCAGACCCTTCCACCCGGACAGGGAAGAGGGATCTGGTATTCCTGACACTTTTATATGCAACTGCCGCAAGGCTTGATGAGATCCTGTCCATCAGGCTCTCGCACCTGTACCTTGATGCGGCCAAGCCTTACGTGAACCTGTATGGGAAGGGGAACAAGATACGGACGGCTTACCTTCTTCCAAGGGCTGTTGAACATATCCGGATCTATCTGAAAGCATTCCATGAACCGGCACCGAACCCGGAAGCGTATTTATTCTATTCTCGTGTAGGTGGAAAATATGTAAAACTGACGGAGCCTGCACTTGATAAGCGGATAAAAATATATGCGGCAGATGCCCACAAAAGATGCCCGGAGGTTCCGCTTGATACCCACGCCCACCAGTTCCGCCATGCTAAAGCTACCCACTGGCTGGAAGATGGCATGAATATCATACAGATCAGCTTTCTCCTTGGTCATGCAAGCCTGGATACAACCATGCGGTATCTGGACATAGCAACGAATGATAAGCGAAAAGCGCTGGCTACGCTGGAAGGAGAAAATGAAAAGAATATCACCAAAAAGTGGAAGGACAGCAGTGGCTCGCTTGCTGACTTCTGTGGCTTGAAACGCTGAAATCGCTAAAACAAAATCCAAACTTTTTTACGGCAAAAAGCTGGATTTATAATCTTCGCCGTAAAAAGTTTGGATTTCTCCTAAGTTTGGATTTGTGGGAAAATCCAAAAGTTTTGATTTTCCCACAAGAGCGACAATGAACGTACAAAACTGAATCAAATCAGGATATGTAATCATTGGCATCGCCCTCCTTTCTTTCGTCTGGAGGGTTGCCCCTCCGGAAACGGGAGGGTAGGCCGCCTTTATGTGCTCTGACTTTCCGTATTGTTAGTGTATCATAGTCTTTTCAGCTTCTCAATCCTGAGTTTTCTACTTATATATTTAACATAGAAGATGCTGTCAATAAAATAAGTTCCATGGAAGGAAAAATAATATACTTTTCACTGCCATGGAACTTATGTTACAGCTGCTGTCGAAACTCTTCCAGAGTATGTGCCCTGGCGGCAGCCTTCAACAAGCGCCGCAGCGCCTCACTGTTTTTTTCATTGCGGATTTGGAGGGCGATATCCTCCGGAACCGGTCCGAGATCGCTTAACAGATCGAGAATAGCATTGACCTGTCCGTCCTGTACACCGGCGGCATGGCCGACTTTTACACCGGCAGCATGACCAGCCTTCATGCCGGCGGCATGCCCAGCGGCATGTCCTATGTCAAACTCTGCCTGTCGGATTTTACGCATTTCCTCTTCTTCGTTGTATTCAAAAATCGACATAGAGACGACCTCCGCTCTCTGGCTTTTCAAAAAGTCTGCCAGTATATTATTTCTGATACAATCACGAATTGCTTCTTCCACAGCCTGTTCTATCGGCAGATTGCGGGCGTAGCGGCGCACGCAGTCCACATATTGGCTGTATTCTCCAAGGATACGGCATTTTTCCAGCAGAGCCCGGTTATGGCCTACATTGATGTTGAGCATCAATACCTTTAGCTCCAGCTCAGGATCCTCTACTTGTTTTTCGTAAGCATCTGACAGCTTCAGAAGCTGGCGTTCCGGCTGTTGTCCCGTACCGTTGTAAAAGACGATGAATCGGGGGACCGGGAGCTTGATTTGGCTGCTGCTATACAGGCTCTGTTTCCGGATGTATTTTTCAAACTGTTTCGTTACATAAATCAGATTCCGCAGCGGCATATTCGGATTGAAGCTGGCCTGCTGTTCGTACAGACTCAGCTCCGCGTCCAGAATGAAGGACACATCGTTTTTGTAGGACATGTAGATGGCGTTTTCCAGGGTATAAACCCGGAGCTCTTTCACATCCGTGTGAGCCGTACCGTTGATGGCATTATACAGGCTCAGCAATGCGGCCGGATCCTGAAACAGCATGTGAAAAACGGTATCCTTGTAGTTACGAATCGTACTTCTCTGCTCTGTCATACGTCATTCCCTCCTGTGTGTTGTGGGACAGGAGCAAATGCGCTTCTTCTCAATCAGTCACTCCTGCCAGTCATCCTTATGAATCGTAAGCATAGAGTTTCTGAATAGAAGAAATCAGATAGCCTTGCGGCCGGAACTCATAGAAATATGCTTAAGCAAACCTTATCATATTTCCCGGGGAATGACAAGGAATGTTATTTGACAACCACATAAATTTTTGATGAAGACAAGCAGGAGTTTTACAATGGGCTGCGTTCCTCAGACATATATTCTTTTCAGCGTGTCCAGACAAAGGCAGCCCAGCCTTCCGCCCGAATATGCGCAGCCGCAGTCGATGTCGATCAGCCTGCCGTGCTGCACAATTTTGTTCGGAGTGCCCTTAAAACCAAATTCCGAGCAGAGCAGCCGGGTGGGAGTGTGTCCGAACACCACATATTTATCCGGATAATATGCGGTGTCGGATTCGGGACGATACCATAAAATTTCATCGGGCAGATAATCGTCCAGCGGGCGCGAGGGCGAGAAATTCTCCAACCCTCCATGCACCAGGACAAATTGGCGGCCCCCGACAGAGAGCTCTTTGTAGAGGGGCATCGACAAAAGATAGTCCCAGACGGTCTGCATCTGCTTTTCATCCAGAGAAAGGAAATCTGTCAGGGACGGCGCTCCGCCATTGGCAAACCAAAGCTCCATGCTTTCAAGGGCATCCCGGGAAAAAACGATGTCCCGGTCTGATTGGATGGATTCAAAAAAATGCGAAATCGTGTCGATCGCCATGGCCTCGTGGTTGCCTAACAGAGGAACAATATTCGGACGGGATGCCATATCCAAAAGGATTTTGAAGCCGTCGGCGCCGCGGTCAATGACGTCGCCTAAAACATACAGCGTATCGCCTTCTCCAAGCTTCAGCCGGTTCAGCAGCTTTTTATAGCGATCATAACAACCATGAATATCTGATACAACATAAATCATTTGAATTTTCCTCCTTGCCGTTTTGGTGCCTTTTTCTTATGAACTGAGATCAGTATAGCCTCTGACATTGCGGAAAAGTTCTGCTGCCAGCAGTATTTTGCAAATTTTTTTGTAAAAAATATTCTGTCAATGAAAGAAGCCGGCGGTGGTTTGTGCTTGTATAAGGGAACACGGCAATCATATCGGAAAGACTTATAAAAAGTACAAAAAGTATGCCACGGGCATACCAAAAAAGGAAAAGTGCAGTGTATGATGATTTAGAAGTTGAATAAAGCTGTAAATAACAGCTAAGAAATCAAACAATTTGTAGAAAAAATGTGTAAAGGAGAAGGAAAATGAAGAATCAGTGGAAAAAGCTGGCATTGGCTGTGGGCTGCTCCCTGCTTGTGCTGGGACAGGTTCCGGTGACGGTGCACGCGGAGGAAACGGTGGCAACAGTGCAGGGGGATGCGAAGGCGAAATATTTAGCGGCAACAAATTTGGAATGGACGGACGATTTTGGGATAAAATTTACAAATCCAAACAGTGATCCGTTAAGCGTAATTGTATACATTAAAAATGTGACTACGGGTGATTCCACGAGAATTGCGATTGATGATGAGAAGAGGGGTTTTGCATCGGGAGAGAATACGATAGATGCGGATGATTTACAAGATGGGTTGAATGACTCAGGAGATTATTATTTCAGGGTTCAATTGGGCGGTGCAGATCTTTCAGATCCTTCGCCAACAAAGAGTTATACAAAACGCGAACAGCTTCCCGATGTTAATGTGGAATCCTTTAGCGTAGATGAAAATAAGGTGGCGCATATTAAAGTTACATTGCCTGGAAATTACGTTTTGGGTGTGGATTATGAATTTGAGTATGAGCTGTTTTGGAAGGATATATCATTAGAGGTTTCCAAATCGAAAGGAGATACCTGCGACGATTTGAAATTATCAGATGAATATCATACGGTGAAAATAACAGCAAAGAGCCTTAAAAAAGATCTTTATAAAAACAGCGCAGCGGTTATTTTACCGGAAGGCACTAAAGCTCCGGAAACACATTCCAACACCTCCACCAACGGCTGCAACCACGACTACGAGTGGGTGCAGGTAAACCCCGCAACCGCGACGGAGGATGCGCTGGAGGCTTACACTTGCAAGCACTGCGGCCGGGTGTCCGAGTACATGAAGGCGCCCAACACCGCATACGCGCAGTTCAACAAGGATGCGATTTCCGCGATCGACAAGGCGGCTGCAAACGCAACGGTTACGCTGAAGACAAACATGTGGGTAAGCTTTTATGATTCCGTGATTGATATGATGAAAAAGCGGCCTGACGTGACCGTGGTTGTGAACTACTTCTATAAGGGAACACGCTATGTCATGACGATTCCGGCAGGCGCAGATCTGAGCGCACTGCAGGCTTCGGAGGGCTATTACGGATTCCGCTACCTGGATGGATTCTTCCCGGCACAGGTAAACTAGGGAAAAGATGGTGCGGTCAGCTTTTGATTAGAGCGGCTGTCCGGAAACACGACAATCATATAGGTAAGATTTATATCAGGCACCTCTTTGCGGAGGTGCCTTTTTTGGCATCATAAAAAAGTACAAAAAGTATGCTGCGGGCATACCAAAAAAGGAAAAGTGCAGTGTATGATGATTTAGAAGTTGAATAAAGCTGTAAATAACAGCTAAGAAATCAAACAATTTGTAGAAAAAATGTGTAAAGGAGAAGGAAAATGAAGAATCAGTGGAAAAAGCTGGCATTGGCTGTGGGCTGCTCCCTGCTTGTGCTGGGACAGGTTCCGGTGACGGTGCACGCGGAGGAAACGGTGGCAACGCAGGCGGAGGTGAAGGCGACGTTGAAAACGGCGACGGATCTGGAGTGGGATGGGAAAACAATTTCCTTTAACAATCCTAATTCTGATGAGGTGTTTTTTTCCTATAAGATTTATAGGGATGGAGCTACGGTAGGAGAGCAAACGGGCCATGCTGGTCATACGGTAGGCCAGGGAAAGGTATACGAGGATGTATCGGATTTTATTACCGAAAGCGGGGAATATACTTTTGAAGTGAGGTTCATAGGCAGTGACTACATTACCCTATCAGATTGGTCCGGAGAGGGACAGCCTTATCAGTATGATGACTCAAAAACGAAATTCCCTACTCCTACAGTCACCGTAGAGGCGGACGGTACAATAAAAGTTTCTGTGGATGATCAGTATGCATTAGGAACGGATTATAAACTTGAGTATGTATTGTATGCAAATGTTTACGGCGGCTATATGGAAGCAGGGCGCGTTACTAGTGATAAGGACACTTATAATTTTGGTATATTTAATCGTGATTATCCGCATTTTGTAAAGGTAAAGGTAAAGAGTCTCAAAGTAGATATGAATGACAGTGATACAACAGAGTATATCCCTGTTAACAGCGTATCTTCCGGAACCAACAACACCTCCTCCTCCAACAACTGCAACCACGATTACGAGTGGGTGCAGGTAAACCCCGCAACCGCGACGGAGGATGCGCTGGAGGCTTACACTTGCAAGCACTGCGGCCGGGTGTCCGAGTACATGAAGGCGCCCAACACCGCATACGCGCAGTTCAACAAGGATGCGATTTCCGCGATCGACAAGGCGGCTGCAAACGCAACGGTTACGCTGAAGACAAACATGTGGGTAAGCTTTTATGATTCCGTGATTGATATGATGAAAAAGCGGCCTGACGTGACCGTGGTTGTGAACTACTTCTATAAGGGAACACGCTATGTCATGACGATTCCGGCAGGCGCAGATCTGAGCGCACTGCAGGCTTCGGAGGGCTATTACGGATTCCGCTACCTGGATGGATTCTTCCCGGCACAGGTGGAAAAGTAAAAAATATTTGATGATATAACAGAGGAACAGGGAACATATCGCATGTCGGTATGTGCCCTGTTTCTCTGCTGTCCTGCGGTGTGTTATTTTTGGGAAATCCCGAGAACGCGCAGGCCGCGTTCAAATAGAAGCTCATTGGTATCGGAAATTGTCATGTCGCGGTGCAGTGCAAACAGGATAATGGCATCGCGCTGCTCCCGGGCATACAGCTCGCGGTTTCCGGAAATTTTGAGCAGCCTCTGCGTCTCGTCCACAGAGAGATGCATGCCGAAGGCGAGGGCGATCAGCTTGTTGCGGGACGGAAATTTCCTGCCGGAAAATATCTGATAGACATAGACGCGATCCAACAGGGAGTCATGAATAATATTCGTTTTATGGAGATTTTTTTCGGAAAGCAGCATATTCAGGTGCTCCGAAAGGCTGACAGTCAGCATCTGATTCTGATTTGATACGAAAAAATCCTGAATATCACGAATATCTTTTATCTCATTATTGAGTTCTTCGGTCGATTTTGTCATCATATTGCGTTTCCTCGCGAAAAAAGATATAATGTTCTGGTAATGTTATAACATCAAATAAAGAATGAGACAAGGGGAAAAGGTGCGTATGGAGTATGAAAAAATCCGTTTATTGAAAGAAAGTGAAAAAAGTACCGTGGAGCTGGTGCGCGAAAAAGGCGGAAGCCAGCTTTTTGTCCGGAAAAAACTGAAGGGACGTATCGGCGTCTATCAGGAGCTGCAGAGCATGCAGCATCCGGGCCTGATCAGGATATATGAAGTGGACGCGGCGGAGGGTTTTACGACCGTTGTTGAGGAATATGTGGAGGGCCAGACGCTGGGCAATGCCGGTTTAACGGAAAAACAGATTGTTGCAGCGCTGCAGGAGCTTTGCTCCGTTCTGGAATATCTGCACCGGCATGGAATCATTCACCGGGATATCAAGCCCTCCAATATCATTTGGGCGAAGGACGGACATATCCGGCTGATCGATTATGATGCGGCCAGACTGATGAAGGAGGACGCGGACCGCGACACGGTCTTTCTGGGAACGCGCGGCTATGCGCCGCCGGAGCAGTATGGCTTTGCACAGACGGACGAGCGGACGGATATTTATGCGCTGGGTATGACGATGAAGCAGCTTTTGGAGGAAAAATCAGAAAAGCTGAGATATCGCCGCGTGATCGAGAAATGCACAAACTTAAATCCGGATAAAAGATATCGCCGCGCGTCTTCGGTAAAAAACGCGTTATCCGGGAGAAACTATGTGGTGGCAGGCGGCTGCGCGGTGCTGCTGGCAGCGTGCCTGTGCATGGCGGCCGTCCGTTTTCTGACGCCCCCGGCTGGGGAGACGGAAGCGGCTGCGACAGGCCTTACCGTTTTGGATACGCCAGCAAATCCCCACTGGGACGGGGAGAGCGGAATCGGCGTATGGAAAAATGTACCGGAATCCGGAGCAGACGGAGAGCCCAGCTATCACTACAGAATATATTGGAAGGAAACGCCGGAAACGCCTGATCCGGAGAAGGATACCTGGGTAGTGGAGGGAGATATGAGGGGAAGCGGCCTGATCCGGGAGGGTGAAGAGAACTATGAGGTAAATATGGGCAGCAACCTGACCCAAAATGGCTATTACTATTTTGAGGTGTGTGCGTTGGGAGACGGTGTTCGCTACAAAAACAGTTCCTATGCGATGTCAGACGCTTTTGAATACACAGGGGAGGATGCCCCGTATCTTCCTGCGCCGGAGGGACTTGCATGGAAGATGTTTGAGACGGATACGGAGAGAAGATATTACGCCACCTGGAGCAATCTGGATGACTATGCGGACACGGACAGTTTCAACGTGACCTTATACGATAAGGATGGCAACTATGTGATGAACAATATCTGGGACAAGGAGCTCGTTGTGGAGCGGGGACAAAGCGGAATCAGCATCCGGGGCGAATTTTTGTCGGACCTGAACGGGGCCTACCGGTTTACGGTACAGGCGCTTACCTCCCGGCCGAACGAATACAAATCCAGCCTCATGCCGGATCCGATCCCGGAAGAGTATTTCAGCCCCTGGTTTTATCGGTGAAATAAAAAAACAGATTGAGAAAATCCCGCCGGACAGGCGGGATTTTTTTGCGGAAATATGAAGGAAATATGAAATGCCTGCCCTTTCACACGACAAACGCATGAGTAAATAAATTATGAACAACACCTCTTTTTCTGGTATGA
>JAUNGT010000083.1 GCA_030524455.1 Eubacteriales bacterium
ACTGTGCCGGTAGAAATCAGGCGGCAGCTTGGTCTAAAATCCGGCGATAAAATCCTGTTCCTCCAAAAGCAGAGTGGGGAGATCGTTGTCAGCAATGCCTCTGCTGCGGCTATCCGAAAAGCACAGGCCGCCTTTGCCGGAGCTGCTGAAGCACTGGGCGTATCCAGCGAAGATGATATTCAGGCGCTTGTAGACGAAGCGCGTTATGGAAAGGGACGGTAAAATGCGGATATTGGTAGATACAAACATTCTGTTTTCCGCATTGGTATTTCCCCGTTCCAAACCGGCGCGGGCTTTGCTCTACATCGCAGACAATCACGAAATTGTCCTGTGTGACCGCAACATTGCGGAACTGCGGGATATTCTCGGACGGAAAGCACCAAAGTATCTCCCAGATGCCGAAGTGCTGCTGGCAGAGATGTCCTATGAGTTGATCCCAGCGGTGGATCATGCGGAAAAGCTGATACGCGACGCAAAAGACCAGCCGATCTTAAATGCGGCCATCGTGTCGGATGTGGATATTATCCTCACCGGCGATAAAGATTTTTTAAGTCTGGATATGGAACATCCAAAGTGCATGACCGTCGCACAGTTTCTCGAAAGTGAAGGCGTGGAGGATTGACCTCTGCGCCTTTTCTTCTGGCACGGAAAGGGCCGGAAGCCTGTTTGTAGGTTTCCGGCCCGCTGTGTTCACATCTGCTGTATCTCGTTTTTGAGCATCCGTTTGATTTTATCGCTCATGGTTTCGGTGCTGGTCTGGCTGAAATGGACACGCACCTTGTAGGTGGTCTTGCCGATTTTCTTTACCAGCGCCGGGGCGTCCTCCGGCGCTCTGGACAGGGTGGGGTCTGCGGTCTGCATAGTGCGGGTTTCTTCGCTCATGGCGCTCCTTTCTCCGGGCGGAGCTGCGCCGCCCGGTCAAACATGGTTATTCACTTTTACGGTTCACAAGGTCTTTGGCCGCCGCTTTGGTGTCACCGGCGTTTTCTTCCCGGAAGTTCTTTCCGGCAAAGAGAATCGGCGCGCACCGTTCCAGAATACGGTCATAGATACGGGCGTGGGCCAGGTCGGGCGGGTTCTTGAGTTCAGCCAGCTTCAGATTGGTCGTGATTATCATGGGCCTGCGGCTGCGGTAGCGGCTGTCAATGACAAAGAACATCTGCTCCATTGCGTAGTCGGTGCTGCGCTCCACACCCAGATCGTCGATGATAAGCAGCTCATACTCGTTAAAGCTGGCGATAAGCTCCGCCCTGTCCTCAGAAAACATACCGGTCAGCCGGTTCAGGATAGAGGGAAAGTTCGTCATCAGCACCGGCACGTCCCGGTCAAGCAGGGCATTGGCGATACACCCGACGAAAAAGGATTTGCCGGTTCCCACATCCCCGAACAACAGCAAGCCGGTATTATTCTTGTATGCCTCCGTCCAGTTCTCCACATAGGCGCGGGCCTTTGCCATCAGCGGGTTTTGGCCGTTGTCGTTGGCAAAGGTATAGTCATACAGATAGCGGTCATGTAAGCCCTGGGCTTTCCGGCGCTTGATACGCTCCATACGGAGCTGCCGTTTCTCGGCGGCCCTGCGCTGCTCCTGTGCTTCCTTCTGGCACTGGCAGATACAGCGGGGCATAAGCCGGACTTTCCAAAACTCGGCACAACGGTCTGACGCTGGCCTCCGCAGTTCTTACAGTGAATGAGTCCGTCTGCCGGGTCTATGTACTCGTCCCCGGCCAATTCCTCGCCAACGGCTGCTTTGTCGATAATAGCCCGAATTTCTGCGGTAATTTCAATCATACGGTTTCATCCTCCTTTACGCTGTAATCCCGGTTGCGAGAGGGCGGGGCTGCTTTCTTCACATCCTCACTGGCCCAGCGCCGGCTGGTAGCGGCATGGCTCTGATACCGCTTGCCGGTGGAAGCCATGTACTCGGACAGCCTTTCGATGTACTGGCTCCATATCGTGGGGAAGTCAGCCTGTAAGTCTGCCAGTTCCCTGTCAGAAAGAAAAACATTCTGGTAGCGGCCATGGGCGCGGGCGGTCTGTCCCTTCTCTATCTCTCTCTTTATCTCTATCTCTTTCTCTAACTCTATCTCTATCTCTGGTGGACGAATGTCGGACAAATGTCCGCCATCTTTCCGGGGCGCACAAATCGCCTTATTTTGAAGCCTTGCAGCCCGCTTTCTTTCGGCCTCGGTAGAGGACTGGCCGATCAGCAGTTCGATATTGCTCATGTAATACGCCCCGCTGTCCAGCAG
>JAUNGT010000084.1 GCA_030524455.1 Eubacteriales bacterium
TTGTAGCGCTCCGCCGCCGTCTGCTCATCCACGTCCTTTAAACCGGTCAGGCTAACCCTGTAGAGCGCCTCCTCGCAAAGCCCCGCAAGCTTTACCACAACCGGAGCGGGATTTGCCTCCACATGCCGGTATACGGCGCTCACCAGCGCCACAGAGCCGTCTTTTTCCGCAATCTCCCACACCGTACAGTCGTCCTCCAGCGGACTGGTCAGCCGGTAATAGTCGCCGCCGGAAATCAGATCGCAGTTTTCCTTGAATACGCTGATCTGACGTTTTACCTCCTCCTTCTCCTGCTCCGTCATCCGGTTGACGTCCAGCTCGTAACCGAAGGTGCCTGCCATGGCCACGCAGCCTCTGGTGGAAAGGGGCGTCACCCGCCCGGTCTGATGGTTGGGCACCGCCGACACATGGGCCCCCATCGTGCACACCGGATAACCGAAGGAGGTGCCGTACTGAATCGAAAGCCGCTCGATAGCGTCCGTATCGTCGCTGCACCAGATCTGGGGCGAATAGTAAAGCATTCCGGCATCAAAGCGTCCGCCGCCTCCGCTGCAGCCCTCCAGCAGCAAATGAGGATAACGCGCCAGCAACGTATCCAGCACCCGGTAGAGCCCCAGCACAAAGCGATGAGCCATCTCCCCCTGCTGTTCCATGGGAAGCGCCGTGCTGTATTTATCGCAGATGCTTCGGTTGAAGTCCCACTTTACATAGGAAATGGGGGCGCTGTCCAGCACCGCGGTCAGACGCTCCAGAATATAGTCCTGTACCCTGGGATTTGCAAAATCCAGGATCAGCTGATGACGGCTCAGCTCCGGCACGCGCCCGGGCGCCTGCACCGCCCAGTCCGGATGCTCCCGGTACAGATCGCTGTCCTCCGAGATGCACTCCGGCTCAAACCAGATACCGAACCTCATGCCCAAAGCCTCAACCCGCTCGCCCAACTCCCGCAGGCTGCAGCCCAGCTTTTTCTCGTTGGGGTACCAGTCGCCCAGCCCGGAATCGTCATTGTCGCGCTTACCGAACCATCCGTCGTCCATGACAAAAAGCTCTACGCCCAGCCCGGCCGCATCCCTGGCGATGGACACCAGCTTATCCCCTGTGAAGTCAAAATAGGTGCCCTCCCAGTTGTTGATCAGCACCGGGCGGCGTTTGTTCTTCCACTCGCCCCGGCAGATATTCTCCCGGATGATCCGGTGGAAGCTGCGGCTTAATGCACCCATGCCGTCCGCGCTGCAGCTCATCAGCACCTCCGGCGCAAAAAAGCTCTCGCCAGGCTTTAGTCTCCATTCAAAATTGTCCGGATGGATCCCGCAGATCAGACGGGTCTGATTGACCTGATCCTTCTCCGCCTCCATCAAAAACTCGCCGCTGTACACAAAGGAAAAGCCGTAGCAAAGCCCCCTCGTCTCGTCCGCCCCTTTCTCGCAGAGGATGGAAAAGGGATTGTAGTGATGGCTGGAAGCACCCCGCACGCTGCCCACCGACTGCACGCCGTGACCAATCGGATTTCGCTGCAGGTTCCGCTCCATGGCATGGCGGCCGTAGAAGGTCAGCCATTCAAAATCCCCCGTCTGCCAGTCAACGCACAGACTGGCCGCCTTTTCCAGTACCACCTCTGCGCCGGATTCATTGCAGATCTCCGTCGCCCGCGTGATCACGTCCGCCTCCTCAAACACCCCGTAGAGCAGGCGCACCTTCAGTCCGGTGGCGGGATCCTGCAGGATGACAGTCAGCGTTTCCGCCTCCCCCTCTGCGCCGTAAGCTGCAGGCAGGCCGGGCAAGCCGTACTTTCCGGCGGAACGCTCAAAGCCCGCATAGCGCAGAGCTGCCGCCCGGCTGCCGTCGGCCTGCTTCACCCGCAGGGCGCTGATCCGATAGTCCCCCGTGCCGAAGCAGGCATACTCCTGGGGCAGCACGTCCAGCGAGTAGCGTCGGTTTGTCTCCCCCACCTCGTGGGGATTGCCGGAAAAGCCCCGGTCCGCGCAGCGGATCAGATAAGACTTGTCCGTATTGTCGGTTTTCTCCCCGTAATAGGTGTGTAACAGCACCCCGTTTTCATCCGCCTTCATCTGATAGGTCGTGTTCTTTGTCTGCAGCGTAAAAACCCGCTGCGCCTCATCGCAATAAATCGCCATGCTAAACTCCTCCGTCCTGTCCTTTTGTAACAATTCAGCCCGCGCCATTCGCAAAGCCGCGCTAACGCGCTTTCCGCCGCTTCGCGGC
>JAUNGT010000050.1 GCA_030524455.1 Eubacteriales bacterium
CCATTCGCACAGACGAACTGGTTCGTCTTGCGCGCATAACGCGCTTTCCGCCGCTTCGCGGCTCTCTGTGGAATAAGGCGGAACGCCGTTTCCTGCTCATAATCGGGCGCTCCCTCAGCCGGGAGTAAGGGGCAAAAATTCGTGCGAGCACGATTTTGGCCCCTTACTCCCGGCTGGCCGAACTGTTATACTATACGTTATGCCGCAGGCCTTATTTTTTCTTCTGTCCGCGCTGATACTCCGCCGCCGCTTTCTTCAGCTCGTCCAGAGCTCCCTCGAATTTCCGGGAAACCATGTTCGGGTTGCCGGACAGCATGGAACGCTTCCAGAAATCCTTCAAAAAGTGCGTCACCTCAGGGCGCTCCAGATTGAGTCTGAAGCGGGAACGCAGGTCAAGCAGCTCGTCCGCCCTGCCGCGGAGCTGATCGGTCTTCGGAAGAAGCTCCCGGAGCTTCTCAAAGCGCTTCTCGATACTGACGGCCAGCTCGCCGCGGCGCTGCGCAAGGCTTGCCGCCGTATCGGAATAGTTCTGGCCAAGCCCTTTTTTCACGCTCTCCCAGTTTTCCCCGGCCACAGCCAGGATCACGTCCAGGCGCTTCTGCATCCGCTCCAGCTCCTGCTTTGCCTGCTCCATCTTCACCAGCACATCCCGCAGATCCAGGGCCGCCTTGAAGGAGAGCGTAAAGTCTGCCACAAAATACAAACTGACAACCATCGTCAACGCCGTCAGCACCCCCTGGGGGATCTCCAGCGCCAGCGCCTCCACCGGACGGTGCAGCACCCTGGTCATAAACACGGTCAGAACGCCCCAGGCCAGGGTAGAGCTTAAGCAGATCTGCCCCTGGAAATTGAACTTCTGATTG
The DNA here is from genome assembly GCA_030524455.1 of Eubacteriales bacterium. GTDB lineage: Bacteria > Bacillota > Clostridia > Lachnospirales > Lachnospiraceae > Gallintestinimicrobium. The sequence goes on from JAUNGT010000050.1 coordinate 864, forward strand.
GAATAATCCCAGTAGCGCACCTTAAACAGCGCCTCCATCGTCACACCCGTCACATATTCCAGGGCAGTCGCCCCCACGCAGCCCGCCAGAAAAGTCAAAGGCAGGCTGTCCGCAAAAGGATGCGAGACGATCAGCATCATCAGTGCCCCCGTGCCGTAGAGCGGCAAAAAAGGCCCCCGGATAAAGCCCCGGTTGACCGGCTTTCTCTTTAAAATCGAGACATAGGCGGATTCAAAGCACCATCCGAAAAAGCTGTAAAAATAAAAGAAAAACAACCATTGGATCCAGGTATATCCCAGCAGCATATCGACTCCCTTTTATACAAAAACATCAACTTCCACCACAAGCCGCCCCTTTTTGGTGGTATGCTTCTCTCCCCGGAAGATAAACTTGCCCATCCCCCTCACTGAGACCACATCCCCCTCCTTCAGCAGCCGGCTGCCATTCTCCGTCAGACGGCCGTTGATATAGACCTTCTTCTGGGAAACCAGCGTCATGCTCTGACTGCGGGACAGCCGCCACACCGCCGCCACGATCCCGTCGCAGCGCAGGCTGGCCGCATTTTCCTGGCGGCTTTCAAAGCGCCGTTCCGGCAGCGTGCCGCCCTCCGCTGCAGGCAGGCAGCGCACTCTTGTGTGCCGTACCTGCACCAGATTCTCCGAAAGAAAGGGAGCGATAGCCTCCGTGCAGAACAGCCATGCCTTCTTCCCTTCCACAAAAATATCGCCCACCGTACTTCTGTCGATCCCCAGATTCAGGACCGCGCCCAGAAAATCCCGGTGGGTGAACGCATCCGCAAACTTCTCCGAAAGCGGCTCGATGAACAGGCAGCGGATGGGGAAGGGCTCCTCATAGCCCAGCTCCGACGCATCCCCGAACCTCGCCATCTGCCGCTCCGCAAACTCGGCCCCGCCCTGCAGTGTCACCCGTACACCGGTCTTTGCCGCTGCCTCCCAGAGCACCTCCTGCTCTGCCAGCGACAAAAAACCGGTGAACACAAACAGGCTCTGCCGCCAGGCACGGTCCGCCAGCTCCTCCATGCGCTTTTTGAAAAGCGCCAGCTCCTTGTCCGTCTCCGCCATGGCCGCTCCCTCAGGTAAAGCTGATCACCGGCTCCTTGGGCTGCGTCGCCTTCGTCACAGACAACGCATGCAGCACCGGCCCTTCGCCCTCGTAATCCGCAAAATATTCCTTCTTCACCACCGCGGTAACCTTCACCCAGTCCCGCTCCCTGTAGAGATCGATCCTGTCATAGGCGCAGGCAAAGCCCAGGAAGGTCATGTCCTCCGCACAGCAGGTCATTGCCATCCGTCCCGGCACAAAATACCCTTCCGGAAAGCCCTCCGGCTTCATCACCATTCCCACAAATTCGATGGTCTTGCCCACATACCGCTCCAGATGGTCCAGGCTGTCCAGATACCAGATACCGTAGGTGTTGTCGTCCAGAACCAGCGTCGCGGCAGACAAATCGTAAGGCAGATCCTCTTCCATGATCTCGTCGATTTCCCCGTCCTTATCCTCAAAAATAATGTCTGCCGTCTGATTTAACGCCTTGACATTGCGCTTATAGCTGTTTAAGTCCTCGATCCCGTCACAGCGATTGAAAATGATCATCTCCGACTTGCGCAGCATATCGGACACCATGGATTTCATATTGGTGAAATACATCGGGAAGGTGGAAGCGTCGATGGTCGTAATCTGCTGCTCCACCTTCCAGTGCCAGGGCAGCTGCAGATCCCGGAACTTCCACATGCCGTTATACTCGATGATGATGCGCTCGGGACGGTACTGCTTTTCCAGCTCCGTCATGCGCTCCGGCGTAAAATCCGCCTCCTGATCAAAGGTTTCCACAATCGTCCTGCTGCGCTTGAGCACATAGGGATCATATTCTTCCTCCCCCTCCTCGCACACAAGAAGCAGGGTTTTCCCCTTGCACTGGAAGTAGGGCTGATCCAGCGTAAAATTGATAAATTCCGTCTTTCCGCTTCCCAAAAATCCGTTGATAATATAAACAGGCTTCATAAAAAACTCCTTATTTCCGGAACAGCTTCTCCAGCGCGTCCTCCCGCAGACCGGAACCGATCACGCACACCTTACCCGTCACATCCGGCCGGCCCTCGCGCACATTGCTCTCCTCCGGCACATAATCAAAGTAAATCCAGGTGCCGTCCGCAGCGGGAACCATTCCCTTCGCCCGCAGCACAATGCCGTAGACATCCTCCCTGCAAAGCTCCTTCAAAAAGCCCTCGACCTCTGCCTTCGTATAGGTGCTGGGCGTCTCGAAGCCCCAGCTCGTGAACACTTCATCCGCATGGTGGTGATGATGGTCGTGACCATGCTCATGGCTGTGCTCATGATCATGGTCATGGCAGCCGCAGGTGCAATGGCCGTCATGCTCATGATGATGCTCCTCGTGATCGTGGTCGTGCTCCTCGTGATCCTGATCGTGCTCCTATTCATCGTCATGATGCTGGCAGCAATGCCCATCGTGATCGTGATGCTCCTCATGATCGTGATGCTCATGGTGGTCATGCCCGTCGTGAAGCGCCTTCACCTGCTCCATCAGCTCCGCCTCCAGATCCTTGGCGCCCTCGATGGTGGCAAGCACCTCTCTGCCGTCCAGCTGCTCCAGAGGCGTGGTGATGATCGTAGCCTTCGGATTATGCTCCCGGATCAGCTCTACGGCCTGCTTGACCTTCTCCGGTGCGGCCACATCGGTACGGCTCAGAATGATCGTGCCCGCATGCTCGATCTGATTTATAAAAAACTCGCCGAAGTTCTTCATATACATCCTGCATTTGGATGCGTCCACCACGGCCACCGCGCTGTTAAGCTCCACCTGCGTGCCAAGCCCCGCATCCTGCACCGCCTTCATCACGTCGGAAAGCTTTCCCACGCCGGAGGGCTCGATCAGGATGCGCTCCGGATGATAGGTGTCCAGCACCTCCTTTAACGATGCGCCGAAATCTCCCACCAAAGAGCAGCAGATGCAGCCCGAGTTCATCTCCTTGATCTCGATGCCGGAATCCTTCAAAAAGCCGCCGTCAATCCCGATCTCGCCGAACTCGTTCTCGATCAGCACCACCTGCGTGCCCGCCAGCGCCTCCTTTAAAAGCTTCCTGATCAGCGTCGTCTTCCCGGCTCCCAGAAAACCGGATACAATATCTATTTTCGTCATGTCCAAAACCTCCGTTTCTTTTACAATTGCGTCTCTATTTTGCGCTAAAACAACTGGATTGTCAATCCCCATTGACATTGCCGCCGGGGTAAAGTATAATTGTATTAGTTCAATAATACAATTAGCCCGCACAGGGCAGAACGGAGTACACCATGCTGGAGATAAGAGATTTTTCCAAATCCTATACCGAAGGGAAACCCGCCGTGGAGCGGCTCTCCTTTTCCGTACCGGACGGACAGATCACCGGCTTTATCGGGCACAACGGCGCCGGTAAAACCACCACGCTGCGCTGCGTGGCGGGTATCCTGAGCTTTACGCAGGGGCAAATCCTCATCGGCGGTCACGATGTCCGCAAAGAGCCGGTAGCGGCCAAAAGGATCACCGCCTTTCTGCCGGACAACCCGGAGCTTTACGATTTTATGACCGGCATCAAATATCTGAAGCTGGTGGCGGATCTGTACCGGATTCCGGACCGGGAGCGCACGGAGCAAATCGAACGGATCGCGGAAAGCTACGAGATGACGGGCGTGCTGGGCAGTCCGATTTCCAGCTACAGCCACGGAATGAAACAGAAGCTGGCGCTGATCTCCGCCCTGATGAGAAAGCCCCGTCTGCTTTTGCTTGACGAGCCCTTCGTGGGCCTGGATCCGTCCGCCGCCTTTATCACCAAGGAATATTTAAAGGAAATCTGTGCGCAGGGCGGCTCGGTGCTCTTTTCCACCCATGTGCTGGAGGTGGCGGAGAAGCTCTGCGACCGGATCGCCATCATCCGGAAGGGACAACTGGTGGAGGAAGGCCCCACCGACCGGATCGTCGGTAAAGAAGGGCTGGAGGCCGTCTTTATGGAGCTGTCCGAAGAAAAGCGTGAAGGGAAGGAGGAACAACGGAATGCGTGAACGGATGATTTTGGGGAAGCTGCAGCTTCAGAATATGCTGCATACCCTTTTCCATACGGGCAACGGAAAGAGAAAGCGCGGCATGAGCGTGGCCGCAGGCCTGGCTCTCCTGGCGGTACTGGCGCTGTTTCTCTCCTCCGTGTACAGCCTTTTGTTCGCCATGTCCTTAAAGCTATCGGGCGTGCCGGAATTTTATTTTCCGCTGATGATCCTGCTGGCAATGGCCGTCAGCCTGTTTTTCTCTTTTATGGCGGCCAAGGGGATCGTCTTTGGCGGTAAGGATCTGGATTTTCTGCTCTCCCTGCCGGTCAGCTCTTTTTCCGTGATGCTGTCCAAGCTGAGCGCCCTGTATCTGGAAAATCTGGTGTTTATCGGGCTCTGGATGCTGCCGACGGCCGCGGCCGGATGGTTTCTGGGATTCGTATCGGATCCCCTTTTCTGGCTCCGCCTGCTCCCGACGATCCTGCTGATGCCCTGCCTGCCCTCCCTGCTGGCGGCAATGGCCGGATATCTGGCAGCCTGGGTGCAGTCCAAAATAAAGCGCCGCTCACTGCTGGGAAGCCTCCTCTATGTGCTCCTGTTTTTGGCATTTTTCTTTTCCTACATGCAGATAAACCGGCTGGGCGAGCTGATGCTGGAGCACCGGGAGAACGTGGCGCGGCTGTTTCGCACCTGGCTTCTTCCCGTGGGCCTTTTAAGCGACGGGCTGGCCGGAAACTGGAGTTCCTGGATCGCCGGGCTTTTGCTTACTGCCCTGCCCTTTTTGGCCTTTGCCTGGATCATCTCCCGCCGGTATCAGCAGGTTCTGTCCAGTTTAAAGGCCCAGACGCTGCGCACCGATTTTAAGCTCTCCTCGCTGAAGGGGAGAAGTCCCTTTGCCGCTCTTTTGGCCAAGGAGACGGAACGGCTTTTTTACACCCCCATCTATCTGCTCAACGCCGGTGTGGGGGTAGTGATCCTGATCGGTCTCTGTATCTATCTGATCCTTCAGAAAAACAAGCTGCTCCCCTTCCTCAGCCTGTTAAAGCCTCAGGACGTGAGCGCTCTGTGCCTGGCGGCCATCGTCTTTTTGCTGGCCACTCTCTATCCCTCCGCGGTCTCCCTGAGTCTGGAGAATAAAAATCTCTGGCTGCTCAAGGAAATGCCCTTAAAGCCCACCCTTCTCTTTGCCGCAAAGGCGGCGCTGAACCTGACGCTGGCCTGGCCCGCCTCCCTGGCCGCCCTGATCCTGCTTGGCGCAGCGGGCTTTTTCTCCTTGCCGGACGGCCTTCTCATGCTGCCGGTATGCCTGTCCTTCACAGGTTTTCTGGCGCTGGCCGGCGTCCTGCTGAACCTGCGCTTTCCCAAGCTCGACAGCGACAACGACACCATCGTGATCAAGCAGTCCTTCTCCGCCATATTTGCCTGCTTCGGCGGAATCCTTCTGTCCGTCCTGGCGGGAGCCGCCTGGTTTTTCCTGCGGCGGCTCCTGCCGTTTCCGGCGCTGTGTCTTTTCTTTACCGTGCTGTTTGCCATCCTCTCATGGATTGCCTGGCAGCTGCTCAAGGGCTGGGGGAGCAGGGAGTTTGACGCGCTTTAAGAGTGAAATAGCAGCGGCATATACAGCCCGCCCTGCACGCTTCTTGCCATAAAGTGGCAATATTTTCCGCTGACCGTCTCGTACCAGTCCGAAAAGGGTACCCGGCTGGCCGTCTCCTTCAGGTAGGCGGCCACCGGGGCGATCAGCTCCTCTGCCTGCCGCCGGTCCGCCATCGCTGCGCACCAGAGGATCCAGTCGCTCTTGGTATAATCCCTGCGGCTGTCCAGAGGCGTTCCGTAGGCGTTGCGCTTCTTTATGTAGTAGGCAAGCTCCCGATCGTAAACCTCCTGTGAAAACAGGCCGCTTCCGAAAAACCGGTCCCACACCAGGTTATATTTCAGGCTCCAGGTCTGCGGGCTTCCGAAAGCAAGCATATAGTGATCCCCGGCAAGCGCGCGCTTTTCCCAGTCTGCGGCCATGTCCCGGGCCTTCCGGTGATACTCCTCCTGCTCTTTTTTCCGTCCCAGCCGTCCCGCCAGCCGGGCATAGGCCTCGATTCCCATGATCGCCTTGGCGGAAAGGTTGACGTTGTGAGCCAGGTGTCCCGCAAAATCGTCCGTGCACAGCTGCTCTCCGGGATCCGCCCCGTAAGCCAGCAGATACTCCGTCCAGCGTCCAAGCACCTCCATATAGGGCTCCGCAAAGGCCGGGCTGCCATCCAGGCCGCAGACAGCCTCCGTCAGAATCAGCATATTTCCGCACTCCTCCACAGGCATCTGATCCTTGAAATCATAGATTCCCGTGCCCGCCGGATACTGATAAAAAGGAGGGAAAATCTCGCCGTCTTCGCCGGAAAACCAGCTTCCGGACTTCTCCCGGTTCATCCCGTACACCTGCCCCCAGGCATAGGGATAGCGTCCCACATCATGGGGAGCGAAATCGAAATCCCACACATCGCAGGACGCGAACTTAAACACCGGGCGCAGCATCCCCTTCACATACTCCGTGTTGTACAGCAAAAACAGCGGCACGGAAGGGTAACTGACGTCCACGGTGCCGATGCAGCCGTTGGAGTCGTTTTCCTTGGACAAAAAGATAATTTCCCCGTCCTCGTCGGTGATCAGCTTGTGGGCCGCCACCGCATGACGGTAGGCCATACTGCACAAAAGGGCGTAATCCTCGCCGCCCACCTTTTTCGCCGCATTTTCCAGCTCTTCATCCAGCCTCTGCGCCCGCTTTATGGTTTTCTCCCGATCGGAAAGGGCCGCTCCCACCGCCTCCAGGATCGTCCCGTAAACGCCCGTCCAGTAAGCCTTTCTCCACTGACCGAAATAGTTGATCGAAAGCAGGTCGTCGAAGGCCAGCACCAGTCCGGCCTGATCCTCCAGCGCCAGCCGGCACGCCAGACGCCCGTTTGCCTCATCATAGACACAGGTGCTGTCCTTCTGCGCGGTTGCCAGATACACATAGCCCCAGTCGATGGTCACATGGTCGCCGCTGCCGCCCAGCGGACGCTGACCGGCCTTTCCCATCTGCGCATAGGCAAAAGCCGGCGCATCCCCCTTTTCCGGCATTTTCGCCGCACAGCCCACCAGCTTTTCGGGCTTCTGGGACACCAGATCCGCAGAAACCAAAAAATCCACATACACCTCGCAATCCGCCTTTTTCTCCACTGAAAAATCCACATAGGTGCAGGGCCTGGACACCAGCGCAAAATCCTCCAGCAAAAGCGGGGAGGTAAACCGCACGGTCAGGATGATTTTCTCGTTCTCAAACTCATAAGTGGTTGCCGTGGCCGTCACATCGATGCTTTTCTGGGAAATGGGCTCATGGAATTCCCGATCCCCCAGAAAGCTGTACACCACGCCATCCACCGTCACATAGCCCCTCAGCTGCTGCCTTTTGCCGCACCAGTGCTGTGTGTCCGCATCGTAGAGATGGTCCGCCGGGGACCAGATGGAAAAATAGGGATCATGCAGTACCAGCGGGATACTGGCCGCTCTCGTCACTTTCATATCGTATCCTCTCCTTTTGATTTGATATATTGTCATTGTACGGAAGATGTGACGCGCGCGCACTAAGCAAAATCACCCCGATACGGATATCGGGTGTGATTTTTCGGAATGACAGCGGGACAGACAGGGAATCTATTTTAATATTTCTGCATCATAAATACCGATTTCCGTCAAGCGGGCACTTCCCCTGTTTTTTTCAATTCGGATCCGAATACGATCCGCAGAAACTGCCGGGAAATGGCACAGACGCTGGTATCCGATCGTGGAAGCACTGTAAATTTCCTTCCAGCTTTCCCCCTCCGGTATCTCGACCGTGAACTTCTCGATCTGTTGCCCTCTCTCAATCGTCTCCTTCAAAGCAATCAGATTGATCCTGCTTTTCCGGCGCAGACATATCTCCACGAAAGGATTCTCCGGATCCAGCTCCGCATATTGCGTTCTGTCCGAATTCAGTACGGCCGATGTGTCCCTGCCGTTTGAAACCGCCGACGCCCCTTCCGTCTGCGAATGCGCAAACAATTCTCTGATCGCTTTTCCAAGCTGCGCCAGCCGCTCCACGTCCTCCCTGTCAAACAGCCCCTCCGGATTGGGAGGCACATTCAGAAGAAAGGTTGCATTTCCTCCTACCGCCTTCATATACATATCAAGCAACGCATCCAGAGAATGCAGCTGTTTTTCTTCTCCCGGTACATAGCCCCAGCTTGGCCGTATCGATACGTCCACTTCTGCAGGATACCAGATCAGGTCATCATATTTTTCAATGAAATCTCTGCTTCCAATATCCTTCCAGGTTGAATTGGGAACCGTATCTATCTGTCTCCAATACCCCGGATTGCGCTCTGTTGTCATAATACACTTTGGCACTACGCTCCATTCTTCCTGCCGGCTGACCCCCGCCTCATTGCCGATCCAGCGCACATCCGGGCCACAAATGCTGATGCAGGCGTTGGGCTGCAGCTTCCGGATGATCGCGTAATAGCTGTCCCAATCATAATCCTGTACCTTATCCTTTGAGCGACAAGCTCCGTCAAACCAAACGCAAAACAATTCCCCGTAATTGGTACAAAGCTCCGTCAGCTGATTTCGAAAATACTCATCATAAGCCGGCGTTCCATAGGTTTTTTCGTGCATATCCCAAGGGGATAAGTAAACGCCGAATTTAAGTCCTTCCTCATGGCAGGCCTGCGCCACTTCCGCCACAACATCCCCTTTTCCGTCCTTCCAGGGACTGCTTTTTACTGAAAAGTCCGTGTATCGGCTGGGCCAGAGGCAAAAACCCTCGTGGTGCTTACAGGTGAGCAAAAGTCCCTTCATTCCTGCCGCCTTAAACGCTCTCGCCCACTGACGGGGTTCAAAATGGACCGGGTGAAAAACTTCCGGTCCTGTCTGGTATTCCCGGCCAGGATCAAACGTGTAAAGCCCAAAATGGACAAAGCCATAAAATTCCATACAGTTTAATTCTATCTGTCTTTGGGAAGGCAGCACCAAAGCCGCCTTCCGTATCCTGTCCTTTTCATTCTGCCGCGCTGTATCTGTCATAAATTCCCTGTTTTACCTCCAAATAATAGCTCAAGCCAATGTTTTCCAGCTCCTGTAAATAGCCGTTCCAGTCCGCGTTTACATCGCTTTCTCCCGCGATCCATTTTGCCAGCTGGTTCTTAGAGTAATCCTGCAGATCCGTCTCCGTCGTCGAAATATCCTCTTTTTCCTCCAGGGTCATATACACGCTGGGCCAACGCTCCCAGGTACCGTCCTCAAACTTTCCGGCAAACTGCTTCATCTGATCCGTAATTTCATTCTTTTCCGGATTTCCCAAAAATTCTCCTGCCCCTTCCCCGAGGATCGCCGGTGCAAAAGGAAGCTGCTGCTGGCCTCGCTCATACTCCTCCGGAAGCTCCTCTCCGGACTTAAAAACGATCTGATCATTTTCATCATAGTACCACGCCTTGTTCTCGTCGGGACCGATTCCATAGGTTGCGTTTAAGCCGACCTCCATATTTTCATAAAAACGGTCAATCCACTGCATCAGAATTTCCGGATTCTTCGCTTTATCCGTAATCATAAATCTTCCCTTATAAAATCCGGTAATTCCTTCCACAAGGGCGTTCTGCTCTCCTTCCGGCCCCTTCAAGGGCATCAATGCCACATAATCGTCCGCATATTCTCCCGCCGGCGTCTTATCCCAGGAGGAAAACACACCTACCGTTCCCTGTGAGACCTTCGCCGCCAAACCGCTGTCATCCTGGGTAAACACATCCTTATCTATCAGGTTCTGCGCATACAGGGAACTCAGCCATTCCGCCCCCTGCTTAAAGCTTTCCTGCGCTCCCAGATATTTCAGCTGACCGCCGTCAATCATCAGATAATCCGGAGAAAGAGGATAACCGAAGGCTCCGAAATAAGGCCCGTGATCCGATGCTCCCCAATCCGAAAAGATAAAGGTCATCGGAATTTCATCCGCCTGTCCGTTCCCGTTGGGATCCTCTGTTGCAAATAATTGCAGGACCTCCGCAAATTCCTCCGTTGTGGAAGGCATTTTGGCTCCAACTGCATCCAGCCATTTCTGATTAATAAAGGTGTTATTATAAATATCGGGATTGTATAAAACGGAAGGCATTCCGTAAATATTTCCGTCTGCGCAGGTAATCATCTTCATCAAGTCCGGATATTCTTCTTCCACCCTTTTCTTGAAATTCGGCGCATACTGATCAATCAGATCGTTCAACGGAATATAAATCCCTTCACTTCCATAGGTAATAATATCGTTGTCCTCTCCCCCAAGCGCGCCGATAAACGCATCCGGATAATCTCCCGAGGCCATCAGCAATTTAAACTTCTCCGTCGCCTCGGACTCCAAATAGGTCACCCATTCAATATGAACATTCGTTTCCTCCTCCAGCCACTTCCAAAATTCCCCCTCTGCCGGATTCCCCCAGTTGGGAGACAGCTGGCAGGCAATCGTATAGGTAACTTTTTCCCCGGCTTCGATCTCCGTTCCGGTCACTGTGCCGTCCGTCCCTGCAGCTGCATCCTTTTCCGGTGCAGCGCTGCATCCGGTCAGGAGCATCGAACTGGCTAGCACCGCGCACATCAGTTTCTGAATCGCTTTTTTCCTCATAAAATTTCCCTCCTTTTTTTATCAGCCCTTTACAGAGCCTACCATAACCCCTTGCACGAAATATTTCTGCACAAAAGGATAAAGCACGATCATCGGTACGCTGGAAACCACCACCAGCGAATATTTCAGCATCTCCGTCTGTTTATACAGCTCCGCCCGGTCCGTCATCCCCGCAAGAGACGCATCCGGCTGACTGGAAATTAATATATTTTTCAAAACAAGCTGCAACGGGTATTTCGCCCGGTCCGACAAATACAACAACGGCTGCATATACGAATTCCAATGTCCCACCGCATAGAACAAAACCATTACAGCAATCAGTGCCTTGGAAAGCGGAAGTACAATCCGATAAAAGAAATAATCGTTCCGACAGCCGTCGATCTGAGATACCTCCAAAAGCTCCTTGGGGATATTTCCCTCAAAAAAATTCCGGCACAGGATCAGATTCCACACGCTCATGGCATTGGGCAGCACCATCGCCCAAAAGGTATTGAGCAAATTCAGGTTTCGCACCAGCATATAGGTCGGTACTGTGCCTCCGCTAAAAAACATGGTAAACACAAAGAACATGGTCAGACCTTTTTTTCCACGCAGATCCTGTCTGGACAGCGCATATCCTGCCGTCAGCGTCACCGCCAGATTAATCAGCGTCCCTGCCAGAGTATACAGGATCGTATGCAGGTATCCGTTCATCACCTCCGCATTTCCAAATACCTTTTTATAGCTGTCCAGCTGAAAGCCTTTCGGAAGAAGCGTAATTTTCCCGGTCAACACCAGATCCGGATCACTGAAGGAAGCGATCAGCACATAATACATCGGGTATAAAATGAGGACGAAGATCAGGGCCAGCAGCAATGTGTTAATAATATCGAAGGCTCTGTCCCCTGCCTTTACCTTTTTGCTTCTCTCTTTTTTCATCTGATCCTCCTCACCACAACGACGTCTCGCTTATCTTCCTCGAAATCCGGTTAATCACAATCAGAATCACGAAATTAATCACCGAATTGAATAAATTTACGGCAGCTGAAAAGCTGTATCTGGCGTCGATCAGTCCAACCTTATACACATAGGTTGCAATAATCTCCGACACTCCCGAGTTTCTGTCATTCTGCATCAGATAAGCTTTTTCAAATCCGATGCTCATCAGATTTCCCGCACTCATAATCAGCATGATGATGACCGTCGGCATAATACTGGGCAAATCAATATAGCGGATTCTCTGTAGCTTGCTGGCCCCATCCAGTTCTGCCGCCTCATAAAGTGTAGGATCAATCCCCGACAGCGCTGCGAAGTAGATGACGGAGGAATAGCCCATTCCCTGCCATACGCCTGACCAGACGTACATATGCCGGAAGCTCGCCTCCCCTGACATAAAGGAATACGGTTCCATCCCCAGCGCCTTCAGCACCTCGTTTACCACACCATAATTGGTAGAAAAGAAAATGTTCATCATCCCGACCAGCACCATTACCGAAATAAAATACGGCATATAGGTCACGGTCTGTACCACCTTGCCAAACCGTTTGCTGATGCAATAATTCAGCATCAGCGCCAAAATCACCGGAAACGGGAAAGATGCAAGCAGGGAATATCCGGACAGTACAATCGTGTTGGTAATAATCTGCTTGGCCATGTAAGTGCTGAAAAACTTGTCAAAATGTTTCAATCCCACAAAGGTACTTCCGAGCACTCCTTTGACCGGACTGTAATCCTCAAAGGCCATGAGCACTCCATACATGGGAATGTAGAGGAAAATCACTGTGTACAATACCGCCGGCAAAAGAAGGAGATACAAATCGTAATGTCCCTTTAAATAAGCTCCCCAGGACTGCCTGCTTGCCGGAAACGCTGAATGCTTTTTTCTCTTTTTCATCTTTTCCCCCTGTCTGCTCATCGTCCCTCCCCGGTGAGCTCAACCTCCAACACTGTGTCCACGGGATCCGGAAGGATCGGGTTGTTCCCCAAATCCGCAAAGGTAATCTCCGGATAGTTATTACTTACCCAATTATTTGCAACCGGCACCTCTCCTCCTGTCGACACCAGCCGGATCTTTTTCACCTCCTGTTTTTCAATTCCGATCAGCGGAACAGGTCCTATCGTATTATCAAAAATATGATAATACAGAAGATTTCCTTTTCTCGTAATCCGCCCAAAATCCGGCCGTTCCATGGATGACATCCCGCAGCCGTAAATACTGTCTCCATTTTTCTCCATCCATTGTCCGATCTCTTCCAGAATGTGCAAAGACTGTTCCGGGAAATTTCCCTTCGCATCAGGGCCAACGTTCAAGAGCATGTTTCCGCCTTTTGAGACACACTCCACCAGCTTCCTGATCAGCATATGGGCCGGCTTGAAAAAGGTATCCGTCAGGCAGTATCCCCAACTGTTGTTCATCGTAAAGCAGGCTTCCCAGACCAGCGGTTTTCCGTTGACATCCCGGATTCCCTCCTGAGGGATAATCTGTTCCGGGCTGACGAAATCCCCATGATAGGGAAGCGGATTCCCGGAAGCAAGGGACCCGAGCCCTGCTCCGCTGACCTCCAGACGATTGTCAATAATCACATCCGGCTGAAGGCTGCGAACCATATTGATCAGTTTTGTGGCCTCCCATTTTTCTCCGCTATATTCCCCAAAGGAATAATCAAACCAGAGGATGTCTATCTTTCCATAATGACTGCACAGTTCCCTGATCTGGTGATGCATAAATTCCAAATATCGGTTCCAGTCCCGCCCCTCATCCGGATAGTCCCGATTCTGGTACATGGGATGCGCGCTGTCGCTAAAATGCGGATAGTCCTCATGATGCCAATCAATCAGAGAGTAATATAATCCTACCTTCAAGCCCTCTCCCCGAACTGCATCCACATACTCCCGGACCAAATCCCTCCCGCACCTGGTATTGGTCGACTTAAAATCCGTATATTGACTGTCAAACAGACAGAACCCATCGTGATGCTTCGCCGTGAGCACCATATATTTCATTCCCGCCTTTTTCGCCGCTTTCGCCCACTTGACAGGATCGTAGTCCACCGGATCAAATTCCTCAAAATAGCGCTGATACTGTTCATCCGTCAGCTTCTCAAAGCTTCGCATCCACTCGCCTCTGGCCGGAATCGCATACAATCCCCAATGTAAAAACATACCGAACCTGGCATCTACATACCACTTCACCCGTTTTTGATATTCTTCTTCATTATATTGATACATAAATATGACCTCCCTTCAGATTAACTTTATCTTAAAGGAAGGTCACATTGTTCTCCATGTACTGTTTTTGGTATTTTGGTATTATTTTTGGTTATTTTCTACGCCGGTATTTTGCAGACGAGCCGTCCGCGCCTTCTCCAACAAAGCAATCCCGGACTCCTGCAGTTCCTCCTTCATATGTTCAAAAGCCTCCGAAAATTCCGCTTCACTCTCCGCCAAAACTGCTGAATGGATTCCCTTCTCCCGGCACTCCTGCACCTTTGTCTCTACTTCCCGCAGCCATCCCTCCTCCGGGGTAAATTCCAATGGCTCCCGGTTATAGCAGACCACCTCCGGTGACCGGGCATAGGCACACAAAAGCCGGTCCCAGGCAATCTGCTCTGCATCCGGCTCCTTTTGAACGGAATAATACCAGTCCTCATTCCAAAAGGGCCACCAGCGTTCCCCCGATTCCAAATACGCTCTCATCCCTTCTGTGCTGGTCATCTCGTCCAGCCATCTGGCCGCCGCCTCCGGATCCTCGCAGTCCCGCGAGACAAACGTAGTCATCGTTCCGCAATCCGTTTTTTGCGCAATGCCGCGCAGCGGATTCTTTCCCTCCTCGTCCAGAACCACACCGGAGGACACCCATTGTGCCGGATCAATGCCGGAATGATAAATATCTCCGATAAAGCACAGCACCTGTCCGGAATTCAGCTGCCGTTTGATCTGATAAGGCGTCAAAATCACCTGCTTCGGATCTGCATACCCCTTGCGAAAAGCTCCGTTTAAAAAAGACATGGCTTTCTTACCTTCCTCCGTGCACATCCGCTCCCTGTACTGCCCCTGCTCATCCACTGCAGAGGCTCCAAAGGAATCCGCCAAAAACTGCAGGGTTGTGTCCTGATAGCGCTGCCCGTCGACCAGCAAAGGCGTTACCTTCACCGCATTCACTGTCACTTCCCTTTCTTCCACCAACGCAAAAGCTTCCTGAATCTGCTTTTCTGTCCGAAGTCTGCTCTCCGATAAGCCCAGCCTTTTCAACAGCGCACGATTCCAGATAATACCCAGATTTTCGCCCTGCTCCCGCAGACGACGGTAAAATTCTTCCGGTTCTCCATATTTTTCCATGTTATCTGCGCTGTGAAGCTCCCCTGCCAGCCCATACCAGCCTCCGTCCCGTTCTTCCAGCATCGTCTTTATATCATCCGGATAATCCCGTATCAAGTGAGATTCCGGCAAATAAGCGTCAAAAAGTTCTTCCAGATTCCAGACTGCCTCCGATTGAATCAGATGCTTAATCATCCGTTCGTCTGATACCGAGATAATATCCGGCACGTCCCCGCTGATCAGCATCAGGCTAAGCCTGCTATCACCGTTATCCGCCGGAATCATATAGGAAATCTTTACTCCGGTTTTCTCCGTTATCTTCCCGGTCTGGCTTTCCGGACTCAGATCCCATTCCTGTGGTTCCCAATAATTCCAATCGGAAAACCAGCTCAGCTCCCGTATGTTTTCCTTTCCTTCATTCTCCCCGGAGAGTGCGCTGCCATCCCCCTTCATTCCCGCCAGAAAACAAAAAGCTACGGCCAAAATCAACCTTTTCATATATGCCCCTTCCGATAAACACTCGGCGATACCCCCTCATACTTTTTGAACGCCTTTGTAAAATAAAAATAGTCCTGATATCCTACCGACTGAGCGATCTCTTCCACCGATAACTCTGGTTTGCACAGCAGTCCCTTTGCATCCTCCATCCGCTTTTTTGTCACATATTCCGAAAATGACATTCCCGTTTCGCGTCGGATCAGGCTGCTTAAATGACCGATGCTCAAATGACAGGAATCTGCCAGCTCTCCCAACGAAAGCTTCTGGGTGTACTCCCGGTCAATCTGTTCCATAATCCGCCTCACTCGAGGATCGGTCGCTTCCGGAAGTTCCTCCATGAACTTTTCTTTCCCCGTTTTCTGTTCTCCCTGCAGCCAATATCGATCCAAAATCGCATACAGGCTCTCCTCTTCCACCGGCTTTAACAGATAATCAAAGGCACCCAGCTGCAATGCCTCCCTGGCATATTCAAATTCCGCATAGCCGCTGATAATCACAACGCTTGTTGAAAAACCCTCCTGTCTCAGCCTGCGCATCAGCTCTAATCCTGTCAGGCCGGGCATACGAATATCCGTAATCAATAAATCCGGCCGGATTTCCCTGACCAATTCATAGGCGCGTATTCCGTTTGGAGCCTCCCCCTCTACCAAAAAGGGCTTCCCGCTTTTATGAATCAGCTTTTTTATCCCAAAACCGATCCAAACCTCATCATCCGCTATTACGACCTTATACATGCAGAGCCTCCTTCTCCCTCGCTTCTCCCCAGATCACAATCCGCACCTGCGTCCCTTTTCCGGGACTGCTATTGATTGTAAAATCATTCATTTCCCCATAAAAAAGAAGAAGTCTGTGATAAATATTTGCCAATCCAATTCCGCTGCTGCCCGCACTTTTACTCAGGCTGTGCCTTTTCATCTGTTTTAAAAGCCGGCTGACTTCTTCCTCCTCCATTCCGCAGCCGTCATCCTGAACAATCAGCTCCAATCCATTCTCTTCAGTCCGCCGGACACTCACCGTCACCGTTCCGTCCTCAAGCTTTTGCTCCAGTCCATGAAAAACACTGTTTTCTACAATCGGCTGTAAAATCAGTCTCGGAATTTTCTTTTCTTCAGCCCCCTTTTCTACAGCAACTTCTACATGTATCCTGCCCCCGAAGCGATAATGTATAATCCTGGCATATTCCCGAATATCAGCAATCTCCTGTTCCACCGTTACAATGTCCGCGCCTTTTATGGCGTATCGAAAAATATGAGAAAGCGCCATCGTTATTTCCGCAATTTCGTCTGCCTCGTAATACAGTGCCATGGCACGAATACATTCAAATGTATTATAAAGGAAATGCGGATTAATCTGATTGCGGTACGCCAGAACCTGCATCTGCTGACGGGCCAGCTCCAGCTCATACAGCTCCCTCTGCGCATGTCTGAGTCTTTCATTCATCTCATCCTTTTCATCCAGCATATGATCCAGATTTTCCGCCAGAACGCTGATCTCATCGGTTCCCGTCATCTTCAGTCTCGCCATCGGATCCGTCACACTCTGCCGTACAAATATATCCACCCTGCGGATCGGACGTATCATCAGGAAATAACAAAAATACAGCAAAACACTTAATCCCGCAATTGTGATCAAATAGATGATTAGAATGGAAATACGAACCATCGTAGCCCCGCCGTATAAATCGTCAATCGGAATCACACTGACAATGCGCCAGCCGGTCTCCCTCTGTTCCACCGTCTGTACCAGACTGTCCCGGGTACTGGAAATATGGCTCTGATCCAATTTCATAAATTCCTGTTCCCGCTCCCCCGCAATCACCACATTTCTGCTGTCCAACAGATACAGATGCTCTCCCTCCGTCAACGCTGTTCCCTGCAGATAGGAGGCGAAGCGTTCCACACGCATCCACAGAATAATCATACCGATCTGCCTGTCATAATTTCCCCGCATCAGATCGAATACCGGATAGGATACCATAAAGTAAACCTCGCTGGAACTATTCGGCCGAAATACGTCCGAATACGTCAGCTTATCCACCAAATCAATCCGTCCAAACACGTCAAAGTCCTTTCCCACTCCGAGAAGCTTTTTCCCTCCTCCATCATACAGGGAAATTCCTGCGATATCATTTCGGATCATCGTCGTGTTGGAAAGCAGAGCCGTTAAATTCTCATAGGTATCGATTCTCTGTCTGTCATCCTGCTCAAAATAATCGTATGCCGTCTGTTCATAGGCAAGCAGCGTCAACATGCTATAAAGGGAATTATGAAATTCCGTCGTCTTTGCGTCTATCTGCCGCAAAATCTTTTCATTCGAGCTTTCCATACTGTGCCGTGATATCTTCCTGACCACCTGATCGGTCAGTGCCAAGCTTCCGGCCATGCACAAAAACATCACGATGACGATAATCAAAAAACGTTTGAACAGACTGTCCGGCACTCTTTTCTCTCTATCCCCCATATGCCTCTCCGCTTCATTTTTAGCACTTGTTACCATCGATGATAATATACTCCCCGCTTAAATATTATGAATTATACCATGTTTTCACAGAATTTCCACGTCTTTTTTTGTCGTCCATTCACAAAATCAAAAAAAGGATTTTAGATCTTACACCTAAAATCCCTTTAAATAAATGACCTTCTGTCCCACCGAAACATGAAATTGCTTCACCCAAAATGCTCTTGCAATCTTCAAATCCCATATTCTTTATACAACCGTCTGCGCACGCCCGCACTGCTGACCGCCTTGCCGACATCCGCCGTGCGCTGATCCGCAAGCAGCTGGGAAATCAATTTACTCAGTTTCTCCTCTCCCTGAAGAATGCCGCGTTTTTCTCCACGCTCTTCTCCGATTTTGGTACCCTCACGCAGGCCCTCTTTTATCC
>JAUNGT010000085.1 GCA_030524455.1 Eubacteriales bacterium
CAGAAAAATAAAAAAAATACTGGACAAGTAAAAAAACTTGTGATATTATCTCCTAGAGTGATGCGTAACAAAACTGTAATATCTTCGGATATTACACCCATGCAACCGTAGTCTAACGGATAGAACGAAGGCCTCCGACGCCTTTAATGCAGGTTCGATTCCTGTCGGTTGCATTTTAAGCATCACTCTGATTTTTTATTCGGCTGAAACTGGTAATTTCTGATTGATAAAAAGGTTGTGATTTTATGAGCGAGCAGAAGAAGGGAAACAATTTTCTGGAGTTTATACAAAACAATAAGAAAGCGTCCATCGCCGCCGGTGCAGCTGCAGTAGCAGTGATTGCAGCGGCGGTTATCATCGGGATCGGTATTGGGAGAGGAGCGCAGCCGGCCTCGTCGGGAGGCTCTGTCCAGACCACGGAGCAGGCGGCCCAGGCCTCGCAGACAGAAGAATCCCAGGTGCCGGAGGAGCCCCTGCAGGATGACGCGGTGCCGGAGGTCAATGAGCTGATGGCAAAGTATTACCAGGCGGCAGCGGACGGGGATATGGACGCGGTCAAAAGCATGGTCAGCACCTACGATGACGAGACGCTGATTTATCTTGAGAAAATGAGCGGCCATATCGAATCCTACCAGAATTTGAAATGCTATACCAAGAGCGGGCCGGTGGACGGATCGTATGTGGTTTACGCTTACTATGAGATTAAATTCAATGATCTGGACACGGCGGTGCCCGGTGTGAGTCCGTTTCTGATCTATCCCCGTGAGGACGGCAGCCTTTATATCTATGAGGGCGATGTGGACGAAAGCGTCAATCAGTATCTGGAGGGCGTGTCGGCTCAGGACGACGTGATCGATCTGATGAACCGCGTCCAGGTGGTTTTCAACGAGGCGGTGATGCAGGACGATAACCTGAATAATTTTCTGGCGAAGCTGAAGGAAGAGGTGCAGACGGAGGTCGGCGAGGCGCTGGCCGAGGCAGAGACCCAGAGCCAGGAGCAGACGGAGACGCAGGAGCAGGCCCAGGCCCAGGAGAGCCAGGCGGCCTCCGGAAGCCAGGTGAAGGCCACCGAGGTTGTCAATGTGCGTGCCTCCGACAGCGAACAGGCGGACCGGATCGGAAAGGTGCAGGCCGGAGAGGTGCTGACACTTTTGGAGGAAAAGGCAAACGGCTGGTCCAGGGTAGAGTTTGAGGGCAAGGAGGCCTATATCAAGTCCGAATATCTGGAGCCTGCAGAGAGCAGCGGGCAGGACGGACAGGAGGGCGATGCGTCGGCCACCGGGAGCAGCAAGGCAGAAAACGACGGACAGCAGGAGCAGGAAAATGAGGGGCAGAGCGGACAAAGCACGACCTCCGGCTCCGGGCTTCCGGCCTCCGGTACGATCCGGGTGGCAGAGACGGTGAATGTGCGGAAATCGGCCAGCGAATCGGCAGACAAGATCGGCACCGCTTTTCCCGGAGAATCCCTGGAAATCCTGATGCAGCAGGCCGACGGCTGGACAAGAGTCAGCTACAAGGGACAGACCGGCTACGTTAAGACCGAGGTTTTAAAGGTGCTGAAATAAGAAATGAGCATAAACGCCCGGAATCCGGGCATACTAAAACCGGAAGCATCCGTGAAAAGATGCTTCCGGTTTTTCTGTACCACAGTTTATGTTATGGAGGATTGGGATGAAAAGAGAAGATGTGGAGCTTCTGCGGGAAATCCAGAAAAATACGGAGATGGGGCTGCATGCGCTGGAGGTGATCAACAACAAGGTTTACGACGATTCCCTGGCGCTTCAGCTGGCGCGGGAGTCCTTTAAATACGGGGAAATCCATGACCGGGCCAGGGCGCAGCTGCTGGCGGCGCGGCAGACGCCGGAGCCGGAAAACAAGGTGGGACGCCTGATGCTGTCGGCCGCAATCCAGGGAAATACGCTTTTTGATTCCTCCACCAGTCATGTGGCGGAGCTTTTGATCCGGGGAAGCAATACGGGGCTTGCCGGCCTGTGGCGCTCCATGAACCGGAACGGACAGTCGGACGGGCAGCCGGTGGAGCTGGCCAGGGAGCTGATGGATTTCGAGGAGAATAACATCCGGGAGCTGAAAAAATATCTGTAAAAATATGGAAATATGAAAATCTCT
>JAUNGT010000051.1:0-1973 GCA_030524455.1 Eubacteriales bacterium
GGCGATTTTAAATGGATTTATGCATGTTACTGGTCACGGAGTGAACAGTAACGTAGAATAGAATTGATTTTACGCCGTCTGCGGGCCTCTGGCGCTTCCCCGGCCCCGCTGCCCCTGGCTCCCCGTTTCGGCGACGTTGCGCAGCGAGGGGGGATTTTTCAAAAGCGGCCGGTGATTTCGGTCCGGCGCTGTGTTTGTTTGAGCAAACGGCCTTTTCGTTTGCGAGTTTACACAGGCGCCGGACCGTTTGAAATCACCGGCCGCTTTGATAAAAATCCCCTGCGAGCAAGCCCGGAGCCGAAACGGGGAGCCAGGGGCAGCGGGGCCGGGGAAGCGCCAGAGGCCCGCGGACGGCAGTATAGCGATTCTATGATACAGTTTCCGGAGGAAATACCCATGCGCCTGGACCGTGCTTTTTACAGAAGCTTCTTCTCCTTATATGTCGTGCTGGTGCTGCAGAATGTCGTCACCATCAGCGTCAACCTGGCGGACAACATCATGCTCGGCTCCTACAGCGAGACCTCGCTGGCCGGAGCGGCAGCTGTCAACCAGATCCAGTTCGTCTACCAGCAGCTTCTTCTGGCGCTGGGCGACGGCCTTGTGATCTTCGGCAGCCAGTACTGGGGCAAAAAGCGGCTGGAGCCCCTGAAAAAAATCGCTGCCTCCGCCATGCACGCAGGGCTGCTGATCGGGCTGCTTTTGTTTGCCGCCGTCAGCCTTTGGCCCAGCGGGGTGCTGCGCCTGTTCACGGATGATAAGCCGATCGTTGCGGAAGGGGTGCGCTATCTTGGGATCATCCGCTTCTCCTACCTGTTTTTTGCGGTCACGCAGCTTCTTCTGGCCGCGCTGCGCAGCGTGGAGACAGTCAAAATCGCCTTTTGCCTGTCGGTTCTGACGCTGTGCGTCAACTGCGGCATCAACTATCTGCTGATCTTCGGGCATCTGGGCTTTCCGGAGCTGGGAATCGCCGGCGCCGCCGCAGGGACGCTGACCGCCAGGATCCTGGAAATGTGCGTGCTCCTTTTTTATATCCGCAAAAAGGAGCCGGTCCTGCGGCTTCGTCTCCGGGATTATCTGCACGCCGACCCCGGCCTTGCGCGGGACTATTTGAAGGTGACCGCGCCCATGCTCCTGACCCAGGGGCTCTGGGGCGTAAACACCGCTCTGCAGACCGTGATCCTGGGCCATATGACCGCCGCGGCCATCGCCGCCAACAGCGCCGCCTCCACCCTGTTTTTGCTGGTCAAATCCACGGCGGTGGGGGCCGCCTCCACCGCCTCCGTGCTGATCGGCAAGGCCATCGGCGCAGGGGACATCCCCCGGACGAAGCTCTGCGCCCGGCGGCTCCAGCGGATGTTCTGCATCATCGGCCTGCTCTCCGGCATCACCCTGTTTTTTATCCGCATCCCGGTGCTCTCGCTCTATGACCTGCAGCCTGCCACCAAGGCCATGGCGAACACCTTCCTGATCATCCTGAGCGTGGTGTGCGTGGGCATGTCCTACCAGATGCCCACCAACAACGGCATTATCCGCGGCGGCGGCAGCGCTTCCTTTGTGGTCAAAATGGATCTGATCAGCATCTGGGGGATCGTGCTGCCCCTGTCCTTTTTTATGGCCTTTGTGGTGAAGGCCTCCCCCGCCGTGGTGGTCTGCTGCCTGAATGCGGACCAGATTTTCAAATGCGTGCCCGCCTTTGTCAAATCCAACTACGGCAGCTGGATCCGGCAGCTTACCCGGGATTAAAGAAGCGTTCCGTCCCGCTGTGCTCCCACGAACACCGCTGCCGAACGGGGATGCATGATAAATTCGCTGTCGATCACCGTCATCTCCCCGACGCGGCCGGTACAGCACTGTGCCGGATCGCCGGCGGCGGTGTTGACCGCCAGACGCCAGGCATAGCCGCCGGGCAGGGCGGGCAGGCAAAAGGTCTGCTCCTCCCAGAAAACGTTCACCGCCAGATACACCAAATCCTC
>JAUNGT010000051.1:2073-18437 GCA_030524455.1 Eubacteriales bacterium
TACATCACGCCGACATATTTGCTTTGCTCTGTCACCTCGCTGTCCCAGGGCCGGTTCGTGTGAATGCTCACCATCGGGAAGCCAAGCCCCGAGGGCAGGCACTCGCCGCGGACGGCAGCGTGCTTTTTGCGGAAGGCAATCATATATTTAAAAAATTCAAAAATTTCCCTGTTTTTTTCCAAAAGCGACCAGTCCAGCCAGGAAATCTCATTGTCCTGGCAGTAGGCGTTGTTGTTGCCAAACTGCGTGTTGCAAAACTCGTCGCCCGCCAGGAACATGGGCGTCCCCCGGCTGCACATCAGCACGGCGCAGGCATTTTTGACCAGCCTTCGCCGAAGCGCCAAAACGCCCTCGTCCTCCGTCTCCCCCTCCGCGCCGCAGTTCCAGCTCCGGTTGTCGTTTGCCCCGTCCGTGTTGCCCCAGCCGTTGTCCAGGTTGTGCTTTTCATTGTAGGAATACAGATCCCAGAGCGTGAAGCCGTCGTGACAGGTGAGGAAATTGATGGAGGAGTTGTAGCCCCTGTACTGGCCCCCGTACAGATCCGGCGACCCGCTGATGCGCCGGACCGCCTCCGGCGCCGTCCAGTAATCCCCCTTCAAAAAGCTGCGCAGCCCGTCCCGGTATTTCCCGTTCCACTCCGCCCAGCGGTTCCAGGCCGGAAAGCTTCCCACCTGATAAAGCCCTCCGGCATCCCAGGCCTCCGCGATCAGCTTCACATCCTTCAGCACCGGATCCTCCGCCAAATTGCGCAAAAGAGGCGGCCGGTTCATGGGCGCTCCGTCCTCGCTGCGCCCCAGAATGCTGGCCAGATCGAACCGGAAGCCGTCCACCCGGTAGTGAATCACCCAGTAGCGCAAACACTCCAGGATCATCTGCTGCACCACCGGATGATTGCAGTTTAAGGTGTTGCCGCAGCCGCTGAAATTGTAGTAATAGCCGTCCGGCGTGAGCATGTAGTAGACGCTGTTGTCAATCCCCTTGAAGGAGAAAAAGGGCCCCTTCTCGTTCCCCTCCGCCGTGTGGTTGAACACCACGTCCAAAATCACCTCGATGCCGTTTTCGTTCAGCGCGCGGATCAGCCCCTTCAGCTCGTCGCCCTCCCGGTTATACTCCGGCCCGGCCGTGTAGCTGGTATTGGGCGCGAAAAAATCCACCGTATTGTAGCCCCAGTAGTCCAGAAGCTGACGTCCGTTCACCTCCCGCTTTCCCATCGTCTCGTCAAATTCAAACACCGGCATCAGCTCCACCGCCGTGATCCCCAGCTCCTTCAGATAGGGGATTTTTTCCCGCAGCCCCGCAAAGGTCCCCGGATGCTCTGTGCCGGAGGAGGCATGCTTTGTAAACCCCCGGACATGCAGCTCATAAATGATCAGCTCCTGCATGGGCCGAAGCGGCTGCTTGCTGTCCCCCCAGTCGAAGTCGCTGAGCACAACCCGCCCGTGATAGCCCTTCTCCCGGTCCGGCTCTGCGCCCCACACGCTCTGCTGGGTCACCGCTCTGGCATAAGGGTCCAAAAGCACCCTGCTTCTGTCAAAAATCAGTCCTCGGGAGGGCGCAAAGGGGCCGTCCATCCGATAGGCATATTCAAAATCGTACACATTCAGGCCGAAAACGATCATCGAATACACCCGCCCGATCCGGTAGCTTGGCGGAAAGGGAATCTCCGCATAGGGTTCCTTTTCTCCCCGGTGAAACAAAAGCAGCTCACAGGAGGTGGCATTCTGGGAATGGATCGTGAAATTCACGCCCTCCTCCAGCGCCGTCGCCCCGTTCATCTCGTAAAAGCCGGGCCGGATCTCAAAGCCGTTGACACGGTCCTGCGGCCGCAGGAATTTCTGTTTGATTGATAAAGCATCGATTGCCATAAAATCCCCTTTCTCCCCCTCTGTCCCTGAGGCCATGGTAGCACAGCCCCCCTCCCCTGTCCAGAAAAAGGAACCTCCCGGCCCCTTTCCGCATATTCATACGGTAAAAGGTCCCCGGAGGCCCCATGGCAGTCAGCGCTCTGGACATCCTCAATCTTTCCCATTCCCTGAAGGATCTATGCGAATGCTGCGGCAAAAAACAGAGCTGCCTCTCCGAGACGGCGCGCCTTTTGACCGAGTACAACCTGATCCGGGCCAATCTGGAGTACAGCCGCCGCTTCTGCGGACAGCCGGAAGAGAAACCACAGTAACCACAGTAACCGGAGGAGAAAACGCAATCACCGCTCCTTTACGCCGTCCCGCCGTCATGCTATACTGGAAAAAAGCTTTTTTCAGGAGGACACGCCGTGAACGCACCGTTCCAGTCTCACAGCCAGGCCGCAGATTTTTCCCTCCGCGAGGGCGGCAGCGATAAAACCAAATACCGGCTGGCCCGGGCCGCCAAGGACTGTATGGCCGCCTCCGGCACGGACGGCCTGACCGTAACCCAGATCGTCCGGGCCTGTGGCGTCACGCGACAGACCTTTTACCGGAATTTTGCGGACAAATACGCCCTGATCAACTGGTATTTCGACAAGCTCCTGCTGGAATCCTTCGCCCGGATGGGGGACGGCCTGACCATCCGCGAGGGACTGGAGCGCAAGTTTGAATTCATCCACCGGGAACGGCTCTTTTTTGCGAACGCCTTCCGCTCCGACGGTCAAAACGCCCTCCGGGAACACGACTACGAGCTGATCCTGCAGTTCTACACCGACCTGATCCGCAAAAAGACCGGCCGCCGGCCTGCGGAGGATCTTCTGTTCTGCCTGAAGCTCTACTGCCGCGGCTCCATCCATATGACCGTGGACTGGATCCTTTCCCCCGATAAAAGGACCCCCGCCCGGATGGCCGCCCTCTTAACGGAGGCCATGCCCCGGAAGCTGGCAGAGCTTTTTGCCTCCCTCGGACTGCTGTAAATCTTTTTTTCAAAAAGTGACAGTTTCTCCCTTCTGTCACTTTTTTTCTGCAATTTGGCGGGGTACAATAGAGTTACAAACCCTACGGAAGGAGATTTTTATCATGGCAAACAGAATTATGCTCAACCAGACCTCTTACCACGGCGCGGGCGCAATCCAGGAGATCGTGACCGAGGCGAAGTCGCACGCTTTTAAGAAGGCTTTCGTCTGTTCCGATCCCGACCTGATCAAGTTCGGCGTCACCGCGAAGGTAACGGATCTGCTGGACAAGGCGGGACTGGCCTACGAGATTTACTCCGACATCAAGGCGAACCCCACCATCGAGAACGTACAGAACGGCGTGGCTGCCTTCAAGGCTTCCGGCGCAGACTACATCATCGCAATCGGCGGAGGCTCCTCCATGGATACCTCCAAGGCGGTAGGCATCATCATCGCCAACCCTGAGTTCGAGGACGTGAGAAGCCTGGAGGGCGTTGCTCCCACCAAAAAGCCCTGCGTTCCGATCATCGCGGTTCCCACCACGGCAGGCACCGCTGCAGAGGTTACCATCAACTACGTCGTGACCGACGTGGAGCGCAAGCGCAAATTCGTATGCGTGGATCCCCATGACATGCCCATCATCGCTGTGGTTGACCCGGAGATGATGTCCTCCATGCCCAAGGGACTGACCGCCTCCACCGGCATGGACGCTCTGACCCACGCCATCGAGGGCTACACCACCAAGGCAGCCTGGGAGATGACCGACATGTTCCATCTGGAAGCGATCCGCATCATTTCCAAATCCCTGCGCGGCGCTGTTGCCAACACGAAGGAAGGCCGCGAGGGCATGGCTCTGGGCCAGTATATCGCCGGCATGGGCTTCTCCAACGTTGGCCTGGGAATTGCACATTCCATGGCTCACACCCTGGGCGCCGTCTATGACACCCCTCACGGCGTGGCCTGCGCAATGATGCTTCCCATCGTAATGGAATACAATGCGGACTGCACCGGCGAAAAATACCGTGAAATCGCCCGCGCCATGGGCGTGGAGGGCGTAGATCAGATGGATCAGGCAACCTACCGTAAAGCCGCTGTGGACGCTGTCCGCCAGCTTTCCGAGGATGTAGGCATTCCCTCCAAGCTTGCCGCGATCCGGGAGGAGGATCTGCCCTTCCTGGCTGAGTCCGCTCACGCTGACGCCTGTGCGCCCGGCAACCCCAAGGATGCCAGCGTAGAGGATCTGACCGCACTGTTCCGCAAGCTGATGTAACCTTTTTGGACGCGGCAGGAATAAGGATATTGAAACGTGCGCGTTTTCACCTTCCATTTTCTGCCGCGCACATCTTCTTTCTTATTCGAGGGGGCCGTCTTTTGGGCCAATAAAGCTTCTCCTTTTTGGAGAAGCTTTTTCTTTTCCGGTGTGTTATACTGGAGAAAAACAACAATCAGGAGGATTTGCCATATGAATACACTGGAAGCAATCTACGAAAGACGCAGCATCCGCAAATATAAGGCCGATGCCCCTATCCCGGAGGAGGATATCCGACGCCTTCTCACCGCCGCCATGATGGCTCCCAGCGCCTGCAACCGGCGTCCCTGGGAATTTGTCGTCGTGAGAAGCGCCGAAATCAAAGAAAAAATCATGGAGGTGCATCCCTTCACCAAAATGCTTCAGACCGCCCCGGCGGCGATCGTCGTCTGCGGCAGGCCCGACCTGCAGGAGGGGATCTGCGAAGGCTTCTGGCCCCAGGACTGCGCCGCCGCGGTGGAAAACATCCTGCTGGCCGCCAAAGAGCTCGGCTACGGCACCTGCTGGTGCGGCTGCTACCCGGCCGAGGGAAGATCCGGGCTTTTGCAGCAAATCCTGGACGTCACCAGCGTGCCGATGGCCGTCGTGGCCGTAGGGCAGGCGGATGAAGCGCCGGAGGCCAGAGGTTTTTACGATGAGACGAGGGTAAAATATCTCTGATCTCGCTCAGGCCTTCTGCGTATGGCGGCAGCCCGGAAAGGAGCTGCACCCGTAGAAGGCCCCAAACCGCCCTTTTCGCAGCACCAGCGGACTGCCGCAGCTGGGGCAAACCAACCCCTTTTCTGCCGCTCCGCTCTTTTCCCGGCATTTCTGCTCCGCAAGCAGCTCCCGCATCCGCTCATAGCAGCGCTGGTTCATCCGGCAGTCGTTCAGCGCCCGGTGAGCTCCCTGCGTGCTGATCCCGAAATATTCCGAGAGATCCGTCAGCCGGTGATGCCCAAGCTCCGGCAGACAGCGCCGCGCCATGTAAAGCGTGTCGATATAATCATTCTCCGGCAGCCGCCCCAGACAGTCCCACGCCGCCGTATATAAAAAATTCATGTCAAAGCTGTGGATGTTGTGTCCCACCAGAACGCTGTCGCCGGTAAAAGCCAGAAAATCACGGATTGCGCTGTCGATTGTAGGCGCATCCTTCACCATCCCATCCGTGATCCCATTGACGGCCGTGGCTCCCCGCGGGATGTGACGCTGCGGATTAACCAGCGTGGAAAAGACCGCCGCCTCCCTTCCGCCCACGGCCCGGATCGCCGAAATCTCGATGATCGCATCCGATCCCTGTCGGATCCCCGTCGTCTCCAGATCAAAAACCACATAATCCGACACATAGCGATCCAGACGTCTTCCCTTTTTTCTTCCGTGTTGATCCGTCATCTTCCGTACACTCCTTTCAGAAATGAGACGAATTTTGAGAGGAAATGACGTCAGGCGGAAAGCCGGCAGGCCGGTGGCGGTGCGCTGTCCGTGGGTCAGGGCTCAGAAATTTGCTCGCTGGTCAATTCAGCAAAAGAGCAGGCCGGTGCCAAAACGCGCTCTGCGGCGCCAAACTCGCGCGCAGTGCGCGCTCAGACAGAGCCGCCGTAGATCGCAGGCACCGGCCCTCTCTTTTGGAATTGACCGTTCGCAAATAATTCGCCCTGCCCCACGGACAGCGCACCGCCACCGGCCTGTCGGCTTTCCGCCTGACGTACATCTCCTGTACAAAATGTGTCTCATCCTGACGTCCATTATAAATAGACTTCCGATAAACTGCAACCACGTCTCCCGCAAATTTTTTGCGTCTGTTGACTCTGACTGGCCAAACTGTTACGATAAGAAAAAAGGAGGGTTTTTTATGGCAAAGTATCGTTGTAATGTCTGTGGCTTTATCTATGACGAGGAGAAGGAGGGGGTTCCCTTTTCCGAATTGAAGGAATGTCCGGTCTGTCACCAGCCGGCCAGCGCCTTTACCCTGTATGAGGAGCTTGCCGGCACGACCCCGACCGACGCCCCGGTCCGAAAGCTCGACTATCCCCAGGAATATTACCGTCAGGATCCGGACTGCCGCTACATGGAGGAGATCCACCGGATGGCGGTCAGCGGCAAATCCGTCTCCGCCGCCATGGGAACAAGGCTTTCCATGCCTTCCTGGGATGACATCCTGATCCTGGGCGCGCAGCTGGATCCCATGCCCCTGGACGAGCATGCTCCGGTCTGTACGCGGACGGTGATCGGGCCCCGGGCAAAAAAGCCGCTGGTTCTGGAAAATCCTGTGTACATCTCCCATATGTCCTTCGGCGCGCTCTCCCGGGAAGCGAAAATTTCCCTGGCAGCAGGCAGCGCCCTGGCAGCCTCGGCTATGTGCTCCGGCGAGGGCGGCATCCTTCCGGAGGAAATGGAGGCGGCGGATAAGTATATTTTTGAGTATGTGGCGAACATGTACAGCGTAACCCCGGAAAACCTGCGCAATGCGGACGCCATCGAGATCAAGATCGGCCAGGGCACCAAGCCCGGCATGGGCGGCCATCTTCCCGGCGAAAAGGTGACGCCCGAGATCGCGAAGGTGCGCAACAAGCCCGTTGGGAAGGACGTGATCGCTCCCTCCCGCTTTCCCGGCATCAACTCCAGGGAGGATATGAAGGAGTTGGTGGCCCAACTGCGCATGGCCTCCGACGGGCGGCCCATCGGCATTAAGATTGCCGCAGGGCACATTGAGCGCGACCTGGCCTTCTGCGTATACGCGGAGCCTGATTTTATCACCATCGACGGCCGCGGGGGCGCCACCGGTTCCTCCCCTCAGATCCTGCGGGATGCTTCCAGCGTCCCCACCGTCTATGCCCTGCACCGGGCCCGCAAATACCTGGACAGCATCGGCTCCGATATCAGCCTGATCATCACCGGCGGCCTGCGGGTATCCTCCGATGCTGCCAAGGCCATCGCCATGGGAGCGGATGCGGTCGCCATGGCCTCCGCCCCGCTGATCGCCATGGCCTGCCAGCAGTACCGGATCTGCGGCACCGGCATGTGCCCCGTGGGTATTGCAACCCAGGATCCGGAGCTGCGCGAGCGGCTGAAAACGGATATCGCCGCCCGGCGCGTGGGCAACTTCCTGAATGTGATGCTGGACGAGCTAAAAATGTTCTCCCGCATCACAGGGCACGAGAATCTGCACGATCTGAGCCTGGAGGATCTCTGCACCACAAGCCGCGAGATCAGTGAACACACGGATATCGTCCATGCCTGAATCACTGATTACCGTCTTTTCATTACTGTTCCATCTGCCGCCCCAAAAATCCGGCGGCAGACTGGATCAGTTTGCGCTCCACCTCTCCCATCGGCATTTTCTTATCGTTATTTAAGAGAATCACCGCACCGATCACATCCCCCTCACAGATAATCGGCCCCAACGCCTCGTGCACATAGTCCCCGTCGCCCTCGGCGGCCACGGCAATATAGCTTTTTTCTCCCTTTGCGGCCAAAACAATCTCCCGTCTCTCCAGCTGCTCCTCCAGCTCCCGGCTGACTGGCTTTCCCACAAGCCCCCGACAGCCGCCCGCGGCTGCGATAAACTGATCCCGGTCGGAAATCAGAGCGGTATGCCCCGACACCTGGGACAGGCTCTCCGCATACTGCTTCGCAAAGGTACTCATTTCCCCGATCGGAGAATACTTTTTTAAAATAATCTCTCCCTCTCGGTCCGTAAATATCTCCAGCGGATCCGCCTCCCGGATCCGGAGTGTGCGCCGGATTTCCTTAGGGATAACGATCCGCCCGAGGTCATCAATGCGCCTCACGATTCCTGTCGCCTTCATAAAAAAATTCCTCCATTTACTGTACTTACCGCCTGCGCGGATCCGTTCTCGGATGTAGTATCTGTAAATGGAGGAATTTTTATACTTATTTTACAGCATTCCTGCCGCTCACTGCATCTTCTCCAGCAGCACCTCCACCGCCTTATTCAGCTGGTTGTCCGTGCCGTCGGCCTGGTAGCTCTCCCCGTCGAACTCCACCTCCACATCCGGCTCAATGCCGATTTTGTGGATATTGTTGCCCTTGGGCGTATAATATTTGCTCACGGTCAGCTTCACGGCGGAGCCGTCGGAAAGCTTCATGATCCGCTGCACGATCCCCTTGCCGAAGGTGGTGGTTCCCACCAGGGTGCCGATCCCGTAATCCTTCACCGCTCCCGCCAGGATCTCGGAGGCGGAGGCGCTGTTTGCGTCCACCAGCACCACCAGAGGCACGCCCAGCTCCTTCTTCCCGTCGCAGGTGTACTCCTCCCGCTCGCCGTTTTTGTCCTCCGTGTAAACGATCAGTCCCTTGGGAAGCATTTCGCGGGCGATCTCGCAGACGGTGTTCAGATTGCCGCCGGGATTGCCCCGCAGGTCGAGGATCAGTCCCTGCATCCCTGCGCTCCGACAGTCTGTCAGCGCCTTCGTAAACTGATCCAGCGTCACGTCGTCAAACTCCTGGATCTGAATGTAGCCGATCTGATTTTCCAGCATCCGCTGCACCACTGTCTCGTTTTCCAGCTTGCGGCGCACTACGTCGAATTCCAGATAATCCGATTCGCCCTCCCGCACGATGGTCAGGTGCACCGTGGTGCCCTCCTCGCCCTTGACAAGGGCCACCGCCGAGGACAGATCCATCCCCTGCACATCCTGGCCGTCCACCTGGTAAATCAGGTCGCCTTCCTTCAGGCCTGCCTCCTCCGCGGGCGTCCCCGCAATCACGCCCGCAATCCGGGGCAGGCGGGTATTCTCGTCCAGGGAGACACGGGCCCCGATGCCGTAATAGATCCCCTCCGTTTTCTGCTGCAGCTCCTGCAGCTCCTCCGGCGTGTAATAGACGGAGTAGGGATCCCCGAGCGCTTCCAGCAGGCCCTTGTATACACCCTGCTCCAGCTCCTCCTCTCCCACGTCCTCCAGATAATACTTGTCGATCATCCCCTCCAGGACATTCAGCTTCCGGGAGGTGTCCGCATCGCCCACCGTCCCCATCTTCACACCCGTCTCCCCGGCCGCTTTATTCGCCTGAAAATACCGGTAAAGCTGCAGGCTCGTAAACGCCCCTGCACCCAGCGCCAGGGCGAGGATGACGCCGGAGATCACACCCCCGGCAAACGCTCTTTTTTTGCTCATATCCGCTCTCCTGTCATAAAATTTCCTTTTATAATATATTAACCGGGGCTGATAAACAATACGTTACCCACCCCGGTATCCTTACTTCAAATATCCCCACGGACTCACATAGCTGCCGTTTAACCGCACGGAAAAGTGCAGGTGAGGCCCGGTGGAGCGCCCGGTGGAGCCCACCGCCGCGATCTTATCTCCCTTGCTCACCGCCTGTCCCGAGGACACATACAGCTTGGAGGCGTGCATATAAATCGTGTACAGCCCATCCCCGTGATCAATCATCACATAATTGCCCATCGAGCTGTTGTAGGAGGCCGCCACAACGTTTCCGCCATAGGCTGCCAGAATCGGCGTGCCGCTGGGCGCCGCAAAGTCCACGCCGTTGTGGAACTTCTCCACCTTCAGGGTGGGATGCATCCGGTTGCCGTAATCGTCCGAGATCCGCGTATAGCCCGGACAGGGCATCTGAAACATACCGCCGTCATATTTGAGCTTGCTCTCCTCCGCCAGCTTCGCCTTGTCCGCCGCCACGGCCTTCTCCAGCGCTGCGATCGTGGCGTTCTGCGCCGCCACATCAGCCTCATAATCCGCGATTGCCGCCTGCTTGTTGCTGATATCGCCCTGATAAGCCTGGATCTGCTTCTCCTTCTCGGAAATCAGCGTATCCACCGCAGCCTGCTCCTGCTCCAGACTCTCCTGGGCCGTGTTCAAAAGCTCCTCCTCTTCCTCCAGCGTCTGCTTGCAGAGCTTTAAATACTCCACACTCTGCCGGTAAGCCTCCAGCTGCTGCTTGTCGTAGGAGCTTAGCTTTTCCACATACTTCACCTGATTCAGCATATCCGCAAAGCTCCCGGCGCTGATCAAAATCTCCAGATAACCGTCGCCCCGGCTGCTCTGGTACAGATAACGCAGACGAACCTTCATGTCCTTGTACTGCTTATCCGCCACCTGCTGCGCCTGCTCCAGATCCTCCTTTGCCTGCGCAATCTCCGCCTTCTTCTCCGTGATCTGCTGCTCCAGCTCCGCAATCTTGTCCTCCAGATCCGCCAGCTGTCCGTCCAGCTCCGCCACATAGGCCTCCAGATCATTCTTGGACTTTTCCAGCGATTTCACCATGGATTTGATATCCGAAATGCTGGACTGAATTTTCTTTTTCTCCGCCTCGGCCTGGCTGATGGCCTCCTGCTTCTGCTTGATGCTCTCCTCCAGCGTGGACGCCCGCGCGTTCGACAGAGGAAGCGCCGCCAAAAGCAGGGCCGCCGCCAGACATCCGGCCAGCCTTTTCTTTCGGTTCCTTCTCATGCCTCTCCTCTGCTCAGACGCGCAGATGCTTGCGCACCGTGATAAAGCTTCCCAAAAATCCGATTCCCGCGCCAAGCCCCAGGGAAATGGGCACCAGCGTGCGATACACCTCGGATACCGGCAAAAAGCTCAGAAGCCCCGCCAGCGAAGGGAACTGGATCGCCACATAATAAATAGCCCGCACATAAATCAGATAAATCACAACCAGCGGGATCACGGAACCGATCAGCCCGATCAGGATCCCCTCAACCACGAAAGGGGAGCGGACGAAAAAGTCCGTCGCACCGATATATTTCATGATCTCGATCTCCTCCTTGCGGACGGAAATGCCGATCATAACCGTGTTGTTGATCAAAAAAATGGAAACCGCCAGCAGGATCGCAATGATGCCCACCGACACATAGGCCACCAGCGCGTTGACGCCGGTTAAGGTGGTGGCCGCCACCTCCGAGTGCTCCACGCTGTCCACCTGAGGGATGGATTCCAGCCAGGTCACCAGATTCTCCTGCTGCGACACATCCTTCATATAAATCTCATAGTTGTCCATCCCGGCCAGCGGATTTTCCGAGTAAATCTCATCATAATCCTCGCCGATATTCTCCGGGGCCCACTGCGCCCAGGCCTCGTCCGCCGACACAAACACCGCGTCCGCCACCTCGCTGCGCCCCCTGATCTGCTCCCCGATCTGCTCCATCTCCTCCTGGCTTGTCCCGTCCTTGAAAAAAACGGTCACGGACACGCCCTGCTCCGCCGTCTTAATGACGTGCTGGAAATTCACAATCACCGCGTAGAACAGGCCGAACAGGAACAGACAGGCGGAAATCGTCGCGATGGATGCCAGGGAAAACAGCTTATTCCTGAAAATATTGATATTCCCCTGCTTCAACGTATAAAAAAATGTACTAATCCTCATCGATATAACCGCCTTTTTCTTCGTCGCTGATAATAACGCCCTTCTTCATCGTAATCACGCGCTTCTGCATCGCGTTGACAATCTCCCGGTTGTGCGTCACCACCAGAATCGTCGTGCCCTTCTCCTGATTGATGCGCTCCAGAAGCTGCATAATTTCCCAGGAATTCTTGGGATCCAGGTTGCCGGTAGGCTCGTCCGCCAGAAGAATCGGGGGCTCGTTGACCAGCGCCCGCGCCAGGGCCACACGCTGCTGCTCACCGCCGGAAAGCTGACGCGTCTTTGCCTTGTACTTGCCCGCAAGCCCCACCATCGCCAGGGCGTTGGGCACGTTGCGGCGCATGCTCTTGGTAGGCATCTGGATCACGCGCTGCGCAAAGGCCACGTTCTCATAAACGTTGCGGTCGTTGAGCAGGCGGAAATCCTGGAACACGATTCCCAGACACCGCCTGAACTTGGGCACCTGACGGCGCTTTAAGCGCGCCACATCGGAGCCGTTAACCACCACCCGGCCGGAGGTGGGCAAAAGCTCCCGCAGCAAAAGCTTGATCAGCGTCGATTTGCCCGATCCGCTGTCTCCCACGATAAAGACAAACTCGCCCTTCTTGATATGCAGGCTCACGTTGTCCAGCGCCGGAGAGCCGGTGGAGTAAGACTTGCTCACCCGCTCCAGCTGGATCACGGCGTCTCCGCAGTCACGTTTCTTTTTCTTTTTTCTGTCGTTTTGCATCAAGATAAAGTCACCATCCTAATATTCAAAAGTCTCCATATACTTCATGTACTTGACCACCATCAGCGCAATCTTGAAGGTGATCGCATCCTCGAACACCCGCAGGTCAAGCCCCGTGGACTTCTGCAGCTTGTCCAGGCGATACACCAGAGTGTTGCGGTGGATAAAGAGCTGGCGGCTCGTCTCCGACACATTCAGGCTGTTCTCAAAGAACTTGCTGATCGTCGTCAGCGTCTCCTCGTCGAAATCGTCCGGGCTCTTGCCGCCGAAAATCTCCCGGATAAACATTTTGCACAGCGGAATCGGAAGCTGATAAATCAGCCGTCCTATTCCCAATTCACTATACGCGATAATCGTGCGCTCGTCAAAGAAAATTTTCCCCACGTCCATCGCCATCTTGGCTTCCTTGTAGGAACGGCTGACCTCCTTGATCTCCCGCACCACCGTGCCATAGGAAATCCGGCTGTTCTCCACGCCCTCTCCCTCCAGCCACTGGGCGATCTCCTCCGCGCAACGAAAAATCTCCCTGCCCTCGTCCGGCTCCGTCAGCTCCCGGACCACGATCACGTTGTTCTCGTCCACCGCGGTCACAAAGTCCCGGTTGTTGCTGCCAAACGCCGTGCGCAGCTGGTCCAGGATATTGTTGTCCCGGCCTTCCCCGCTCTCGATAATCAGCACCACGCGGTTGGCGTCCGCCGGAATGTGCAGCTTCTTGGCCCTGCTGTAGATATCCACCAAAAGCAGATTGTCCAGCAGCAGGTTCTTGATAAAATTATCCTTATCAAAGCGCTCCTTATAAGCCACCAGCAGATTCTGAATCTGGAAGGCGGCCATCTTGCCGATCATATAGAGGTTCTCCCCGACGCCGCCGATCACCAGAATATACTCCAGCTGCTGCTCGTCATAGATCTTAAAAAACTGATCTCCCTGCACCTCCTGGCTGTCCGCAGGGGAATCCGCAAAGGCCTTCGCCGGGCCCAGGCATACCTCCAGGCTGTCCGCTGTGGTGGCGGCCATCTTGCCGTCCACGTCAATCACACACATATCCGCTCTTGCAATCGCCTTCAGCCCGTCCAACGTACTCTGTAAAATCTGATTCGATATCATGACCCCTTCTCCTCCAATTCATTTCTTGCATTATTATTCCGCACACCATTGTCGATTTCTCCTATACCCACGTCTTATTTTAAAAGAAAACGACAAAAAAAGCTATAGGGAACCGCAAAAAAATTATGCAAGTTGCAAGCTGTAAGTTCAGCCAGCCAGGAGGGAACGGTTACAACGAACGAAGGCAGACTCTCACCTGTCCGCCTTCTCCTGATTGTCCTGATTGTATTCGTTTACCTTTTTCTGGAAAAGCCTTTTCCGCACCTTCCCCCACAGCGTCGGATGAATCCTCTCCTTAAGCTTTGCCTCCGGCAGGGCCACCCAGAGCTCCGCGTTGAGGAATTTCCGGCCGCTGTGCATCAGCTCCAGATCCTGCGGAAACGGCATCCGCGAAAAAATCACCCTCGGAGCGGCCTCATTGACCGCATTCATCATGCGCTCCGGCTGATACTCAAACTCCTCGTAGCTTTTCGTCTCCACAATATTTAAGTTCCCCTGCGCGCCAAGCAGCATCTCCTCCAGCTCGGCGGCCTGCTTTGCCGTCCCGCCCAACAGATACACCTTGTCGTGCTGGCGGCCCAGCCGCTTCAAAAATTCCCTCAGAAAAATCCGGTCTTCGATCTCGCGCACCCGCCCCGGCACGGCGATGCCCGCCGCTTCCAGAATATCCGGCTCCAGGCAGAACAGCAGATCCATCTCCTCCAGATACTGCTTCACCTGCTCGTCCCGGGAAGCCGCCGCCAGCAGCTGTGCGTTCACATAGCTTGTCGTATTGAGGGCTCCGGTCTGCAAAAACCGCTCCGCTCTTTTTAACCCCTCCCGCGCCGAAAAATCCATGAGGGAAATACCCAAAACAGAATACCTTTTCATACCTTTTCCCATCCGCGCAAGCCGACGGACTGTCCCCCCAGCCAACCGTCCTGCAGCCGTCTCAGTCTGAAATTCTGCGGATCGCCTTCTCTGTAATCTCTACCTTCCCGTTCTTGAGCAAATGTCCCACCGCCCGTTTAAATTCATTCTTGCTCATGGCCAGTTCCCGGCGGATCACCTCCGGGGACGCCTTGTCCGTAAAGGGGAGGGCGCCGTCAAAGCTGTCAATCAGCGCCATTACCTTCTCCGCATCCTTTCCGATCTGCTCCCAGGCCTTCTCCCTGACACTCAGATCCAGCTTGCCGTCCTCGTGCACTCTGACGACCCGGGCCTCCACCCAATCCCCCACCTGCAGATTCCCGTAAAGCTCCCGGGGCGGAATCAGCGCCGAATATCGGTTATCCACCGCCACAAAAGCGCCGAACTGACGGCTGATCTCGTAAAGCCGCCCGGAAACCCGGTCATCCTTTTTATAAGGACTGTCTGTGCTCAGATAATGATACACCTTCATCGTGGCACAGAGCCGCCCGCTCTTATCAATATAAAGCGCCGCCGGAAAGCGGTCGCCCTCCTTCACCTTCCGCGTCTGCTCCTTAAACGGAAGAAACAGATCCTTCTCCAGTCCCCAATCCAGAAACGCGCCCATCCGCGCCGTCTGCACCACGGAAAGCTCCGCCACCTCACCCAAAAGGAGCCTGGGCCGGGCCGTGGTGGAGATCAGCCTGTCGCTGGAATCCCGATATAAAAACACGCTGATCCGGTCGCCGGGCTTTGCCCCCTCCGGCACCTGCCGGGCAGGCAGAAGCACCTTCTCCTCCGCGCCCTGCCGCTCGGCCAGATAAACGCCGAACTCCACTTTTTTGACAATCTCAAGCTCCTGTACTTTTCCAAGCTCCAACATACCTTTATTTCCTCGTAAATTCTACCACCGCATAGGGATAATCCGCCCCGTCGCACAGGGAAACCGTCGCCCGGTCCTTATCCTGCACAAGCTCCGGCACGATCCAGTCATGCAGGTAGGCGGATTTCTTATACTCCGCGCGCATCTGCCCGATGACAAAATCCTCCGGCAGATAGCCCATCGCCATATGGATATACTGCCCATTGTTTACATGATGGTTGCCGTCCAGATGCTGCCGCTCCACCTGGAAGCGTCCAAGGCGCTCCCCGCCCTCAGGAACCGCGATCTTGCGCGGCGCGTAATCCATGGGCAGCCTCTCCTCCAGCACATACCGCTCCTGCATCAGGGGCGTGAGCCGCTCCGGCTTCCCTTTTTTCAGATTCATCAGCGACCAGACGGAGTTGGCCTCCACGAGCCGCTCCCCCTTGTCCGTATCCAGGAAAAAGTTACGCATCCCCATAAAGCCCTTAAACTCATAGGGGAAGGTCCCCGCCGTAATGCGCTCCCCCAGCGCCGGATACCGATGGATCACAATCTGCCAGGCGCTCATCACCCAGAGCATATCCAGTTCCTTCAGATATTCAATCCCGACTCCCAGCTCCTCCGACTGGAAGGTGGACACATCCTGAAAATAGTCCACAATCCCACCGATACTCAAAAGCCCCCGCTCGTCTGTCTCGCTGTAACGCACCCTGCTGTCAAATGTATACATGCTTGTGTCTCCTGATAAAGTAACAGTTCAGCCCGCGCCATTCGCACAGACGAACTTGTTCGTCTTGCGAACTTGTTCGTCTTGCGTGCATAACGCGCTTTCCGCCGCTACGCGGCCGTTCCTGTTCACTCCGTGACCAGTAACATGCATAAATCCATTTAAAATCGCCTACGGCGATGGGATTTATGCACTCTTGAATCATGTTCTCACGTACTGTGCAGTAAATGCACAGTACTGAGTGAACAATAACCTGCTCATAATCGGACGCTCCCTCAGGCGGGACCAACCGTCAAAAATTCGTGCAAGCACGATTTTGTCCGTTCACTCCCGCCTGGCTGAACTGTTGCCTGATAAAAAAACGCGGATTGGCAGCCCTTCCGGCCGCCAAACCGCAACCTTTTTCTCTATCACTACTGCCAAACTGCTGCGCCTTTGTCAAAAATATGTATCTATCATAACACATTGCACAGATTTTTACAACAGGGGGGTGGAAGGGTGCACGACATACGCATGAATGCATCTCCCTTCCCCGCTCCTTGATTTTCTCTTTTT
>JAUNGT010000009.1 GCA_030524455.1 Eubacteriales bacterium
ACGGTCGTCTTATGGGCCGCCTTTCCGGTTTCCGGTTTTTCATAATAATTGGAAAAAGGATTGACAAGCTGGAAATCCACAAAGGTATCTCCGTAAAAGTCCATGCACTCAAAACCGTTTGCCTCCAGCCGTGCGATCAGGCCCTCCCGGTTAAAATAGGTCGGATGGTCCGGATCATCCAGCCAGTATTCTTTCTTCAGCGCTCCCTTTTCGAGCAGCAGCCTCTGCAGCTTGGAATAATTATTTGCAACCTTCACCACCAGGATGGATTTGGGCCCCATCACCTGCTTTACCTTCTCCAGGCAGACGTCCACATCGTCCACCATGTCCAGCACCCGATCCATATTTACCACATCGAAATTTTTTCCCTGTGCAGCCATTTTCTGCAGCACCGTTTCCATGTCTCCCTTTTCAAAATAGGGCAGCATCTCTGGATGGAACTGCTCCAGCGCATAAGAGCCAATATCGATCCCCGTCACCTTCTTGCCCTTTTCATAAAAGTACTTGAGCAGGAAGCCTTCCCCGCAGCCGATATCCACAAGAGAATAATCTCCGCCGTTTCCCAGCTTTTCCAGATTCTGTTCGATCACATATGCTCTCTCCTCAATCTGATTGTGCTGGTACTGAAGCTCATCCGGCGGATAGACGGTCTTTTCGTAGGTGGCGCCGGAGTAATCCTGAAAATAATGCTCCTCAAAATAGGCGTCCCGTTCTTCCTTCGTATTCTTCCTGCGAAGCTCATAATAGCCATACTGGTTCAAAAATACAGGCTCGTATATATCCTTCTTTTCCAGCTCCGGTAATTCGTTGATCTTCCACTCTTTTTTCGCGCTCATCTGTAATTCCTCTCTACCTACATTTTCCCTGCAATTTCTTCACTTTTGTTGTCACTCTTTTGCAGTTTTTATAAACTTCCTTTTCATATTACATGGCACTTTTCCTTTTTTGGTATGCTCGCAGCATACTTTTTGCATTTTTTCACTCCGCGATCCCCCTGCGTCCGAAAAATATCAAAAAAAAGAACGCCCGCCTTATAAAAGGGAGCGTTACGCCAACTCAGTTTAAATACTACATTTTTCCGTTTTTCCCATCTGCTTCTGCCTTCCCCAAAAGATACAGAAACACTATGGCCGGTATCCGCATAATCGGCACTGCCGTTTCGTGTCTTGCAATGCCAAAATCATCTAATTGCTTTGTCACAAGGAAAGCGTTTGTAACCTTTGATTTCTCGTCCCTGCAAAGCTCCACAATAGCGTCAGTGGCTGGAATATGGGAATTACTGCGGTATTTAACCTCGCAAAGAATCTTCTCACGGGGCAGCTCCACCACCACATCAACCTCTTTCTGATTGTCTTTCGCCTTTCTGAAATAGCCAAGCTGCGCTGTACTGCCCTGATAGAAAGATACGATGTGCTTATACACCGTAGTTTCCACCATCGCTCCGAGTTCTTTTTCATCAGACAGTACATCATCGATCATCAACACGGCATTTCGGATCGCTGCATCTGCAATAAAAATTTTCGGTTTCCCTTTTAAAGATCCTTTGCTTCCCACATCCATCGGCTTTGCAAGATAAATAAGGTTGGACATTTCCAGCGCTTCAACATAACTGTCAAGCGTGCTGACAGATGTATTTTCCAATTCCTTTGTCGCCGTAGTTACGCTGAAAATCTCCGTAGAGTTCATACAAAGGTATAGAAACAGCTTTTCCATTAAAAGCGGACTTCGGATATTGAACAGCGTAAGCACATCCCGCTTGATTACCTTGTCCACAACATCTTCCCGAAGCATTCGTTGCGCGTAAATATCATCATCAGACAATACAAGCTCCGGAAAACCACCAATCATCAGATAGCGGTTAAAATGCCCCTCTAGCGGTGAGAATCTGTCCATTAAATCGCCAAGCACAGCACGATCCATTTCTACAAACCTTGTCAGCTGCAGGTTGTCCGGCAAAATCGGTTCTTCAAGCTGCAGCAGACGGCAATACTCATAAAATGACATGGTTGGTATCTTCAGGACACTCCATCTGCCCGTGCCGCTGTCCGTTGCACCTTTTTCCAATATAGGACTTGCCGAACCTGTTGCCGTTAAACGAATATCCTTTCTGCTGTCATAAATGACTTTCATCCACAATTCCCAATGATCTGTATACTGGATTTCATCAAGGAAAATATACTTTTCTCCGGAGGCAGGGCAAAGGGACTTATAAATAGAAAGCACCGTTTCTACATTAACGAGTTTTACTATCGGATTGTCGAAAGATACATATAAAATGTTTTTCGGACTTATCCCCTCAGAGATAAGATTATCTATCATCTGATACATAATGGTGGTCTTGCCAACTCGTCTTGCTCCGGACAACACCACGAAACGGCGCAGTGTTTTATGCTTCATCATTTTGAGTGCTTCATAGTAAGCCAGCCGCTTCTGCGGCTTACTCTCCTCTTTGATTGCGGACGGATTACGCCACCACGGATTGTATTGCCGTAATACTTTAATAATCTGTTCTTCACTTACAATGGACATAAAGCCACCTCCATACTTTCATGATTTTTCCGGAGTTATATCAATATACTTGCATAATTCCATAGGAGTTATGCAAGTATATTGTAGCAACAGTCAATCAAGAAATCAAGTTTATCATATAGACAAACCAATCATTCTCTGCCTCCCTTGAAATTGTAGATCGGCTTCAAAATATTTGTGATCTCCACCGTATCCTGAATGGATGCTGCCATCTGATCCATCGAACGATAGGCAAAGGGCGCTTCATCCAGGGTATCCGCATTGATACAGCTGCAATAAATTCCCTTCATCTCATTTTTAAATTCCGACACGGTATGCTGATTTTTCACATCAGAACGCTTGAAATTCCTTTCCCCATGCCAAGGAGAACGCCGTCCCGCATATTGACAGGAATAATGACGTGCTCACCTTTTCTGGCAGAAGCAGCACCTTTACGCAGAATCAGTTCACCGTGTTGTTCTTCTATATAATTATGCACCGAAGAGAACCGATCCGCTTCTTTCCACTTCATCCCTTTGATAATTTCCGCAAGGATGATCTCCCGGTTCAGCTGCGCATACGCCTGCGCGGTGTGCAGATCCGCAATATAATCCTCCATCAGTTTTCCTTCCAGCCAGGTCATTGGATAAGGGACTTCAAGCCCTTTTTCTTTCAATATTTTTGCCCCGGCACTGACGTAATGCTCTGTCCGGGCGAAAAAGATCCTATCTGGAAAATACAGATGAAATGATCCTGGATCTTCGCCGCAGCGGAATGCCACTGAGACGGATTGCCAATGTGGCTCAATGCTACCTGGGCCATGTGCAGGATGTCTTAAAACGGCACGGGTGAGAAGTTCAGAAACAAACAGCAGCGGTGCATGGAAATCAATTTCAATACACCGCTAAATAATTCGCAAAAAACTCAGGTTATAGACCTCCTGAAAAGTCTCAAAAACTCTTCCAGAGTGCTAGGTTTTGAGAGAAACGACGGAAGTCAGTTTTTATAAGATACAGAAACTTATCGAATGAGCCAACTGTAATCCTGCCTGCAATCCGCCACATAATCAACGTAGACGATACCGTCTGCTATCTGGAATATGATCATATAGCGTTTCTCAAACAGGATAAAACGATAGGCATTCCTTGGGATATATTCCCCTGTGAGCCACGGACATCTCTGCGGCATCGGCTCTAATGAATTTGCAGCCCTTTCAAATTCTGCTGTCAGTCGTTCCGCCGCTTCTGGGCTGACCTGTGCCAGAAAAGCAGCGTGGGAAACAAGCATCTGCGTTGCCCGTTCCGACACAATCACATGGTATTTATTCTGCTGTTCCATGACCTGCCGCCTCCTTGATTGCACTACGCATCATCGCAGCGACTTCATTAACAGAGTAGCCTTTGCTTCCACGTATCCTGTCTTCCTCTACGGCAAGCAGTTCCTCACGCAGCTTCAGCATTTTCTCCCTGCGGTTATAAGTTTCAATATCCATAACGACTAAATCTCCCTCGCCGTTCTTGGTAAGGAAAACCGGCTCTGCGGTCTTTCTGCACATATCGGCAATCTCGTTATAATTCTGGCGAATTGCTGCGGATGGACGAATATTCATAACAAAACCTCCTTGCGTATATTAGATAGTAATATTCTACCTATATTATACTCATTTCATACAACCAGATCAATACACACAGAGAAAATTTGCATTATAATCCCCTCTCTTAATCCGAAACTCCATCCCTTCATACACCCTGACCGGATTTCCTCTCACAATCCTTGTATGCTCTCTCCATGCCTGATTCGTCTGCCGGGCTTCCGCTTCCTGCTCCATCGCCGCCAAAATCCCCTGCAT
The DNA here is from genome assembly GCA_030524455.1 of Eubacteriales bacterium. Lineage (GTDB taxonomy): Bacteria > Bacillota > Clostridia > Lachnospirales > Lachnospiraceae > Gallintestinimicrobium. The sequence continues at coordinate 4,358 of JAUNGT010000009.1, forward strand.
CCGTTTCAGCGCCTTTTGTTTATTGGCATACTGGCTCCGTTCCTCCGTACAGCTAACGGTAATCCCGGTCGGAACATGAATCACCCGGATTCCGGTTTCCACTTTATTGATATGCTGGCCTCCCTTTCCTCCGCTATGGAAGGATTCAATCCTGTAATCCTTCCCCGATATCGTGTTTTCCTTTTCCGGGATTATGCTCACGTCCACATACCAGTTCTTTCTCTTGTGCTCCGGGCGCAGGGGACTTCTGCAGACCCAGCAGACCGTCCCCTCAAGCCCTGACATATCCTGTTTCGTTGTAAAAAGAATCGAATGGAAACATCCTTTCCTTCTGCCTTCCCGGCAGGAAATCTGCTCAATACCCGGAAATTCTTCTTTCCACGCTTCAAACAGCTTTCCTACCGCAAGCCGACATTCCTCGGGCCCTTGTCCTGCGCTGATCTGTACAATCATTCTCTGCCTCCCTTGAAATTGTAGATCGGCTTCAAAATATTTGTGATCTCCACCGTATCCTGAATGGATGCTGCCATCTGATCCATCGAACGATAGGCAAAGGGCGCTTCATCCAGGGTATCCGCATTGATACAGCTGCAATAAATTCCCTTCATCTCATTTTTAAATTCCGACACGGTGTGCTGATTTTTCACATCAGAGCGCTTGATCGTCCTGCCGGAGCCATGAGGCGCCGATTCGTTCCAGTCCGGATTTCCTTTCCCCGTGCCAAGGAGAACGCCGTCCCGCATATTGACAGGAATAATGACGTGCTCACCTTTTCTGGCAGAAGCAGCACCTTTACGCAGAATCAGTTCACCGTGTTGTTCTTCTATATAATTATGCACCGAAGAGAACCGATCCGCTTCTTTCCACTTCATCCCTTTGATAATTTCCGCAAGGATGATCTCCCGGTTCAGCTGCGCATACGCCTGCGCGGTGTGCAGATCCGCAATATAATCCTCCATCAGTTTTCCTTCCAGCCAGGTCATTGGATAAGGGACTTCAAGCCCTTTTTCTTTCAATATTTTTGCTCCGACACTGACGTAATGCTCTGTCACCTCCACGCCCAGGTGTCTGCTCCCGGAATGCACGATGAGGTACAGGGTTCCCTCCTCGTCCCGATCCACCTCGATAAAATGATTCCCGCCTCCCAGAGAGCCAAGACTCTGCTTTGCCTTCTCCTGTTTGATATGTCTGCTGCAGCGAAGGCTTTCCGTCTCAAACTCCGCCGCCATATGATGTACCTTCCGCCTGACCTGAAATCCGGAAGGAACGCACTCGCGAATAACTGTGTCCAGCTTCTGCATCTCAATTTTTTTATTCTTTAATATAACACAGGCAATTCCGCATCCGATATCCACCCCCAACAAATACGGGATCACTCGATTGCCAACCGTCATCGTCAATCCAATGGGCCCCACCTTACCTGGGTGCACATCCGGCATTACTCTGATTCTGCTTCTTTCAGCCACCGGATTATCACAGATCAGTTGAATCTGATTTTTCGCATTCACTGTCATATCATCCGCAAATACTTTCGCTTCCGCATAAATTCCTTTTATATTTTCCATTTTCTTTTCCTTATCTGTTTTCGCTGTCCGTTGCGCGCAAAAAGAATCCTGCTATGCAGGATTCTCCGCCTGCGGCGGGTCGCGTAAGCGACATCCTTCCTTTCCGCCGCAGCGCGATCCCGCGGAGCGTTTTTTGATGTAATAGGAAATGAAATTTCCTATTGCATCAAAAAAGACACCTCAACAAAGAGGTGTCTTAAGTAAACCTTCCTTATATAACTATAACTGCCATGTTCTCATATGGGAGTCATAATTGAAAGTCGGCTGCGCTCCTTGTCTTTTCTGCATATTAATTTGATCTGATTCTTTACATTTGTCATAGCAGCAACCTCCTTTCTGTAATAAGTGCAATACCAACTATTACTTTAATCAAGCGCAGCTTGCGCGGCGGCCAATCGAGCGATCGGTACTCTAAACGGCGAGCAGGACACATAGTTTAGTCCGACTCTGTGGCAGAACTCCACGGAGGACGGGTCGCCGCCGTGCTCTCCGCAGATGCCGAGCTTTAAGTCCGGTCTGGTTGCGCGGCCCTTTCTGGCTGCCATCTCGATCAGTTGGCCCACGCCGTTTTGATCCAGTCTGGCGAAGGGATCCGATTCGTAGATCTTGCTCTTGTAATAGTCTACGAGGAACTTGCCCGCGTCGTCTCTGGAAAAGCCGAAGGTCATCTGGGTCAGGTCGTTTGTGCCGAAGGAGAAGAACTCGGCCTCCTCCGCAATCTCGTTGGCCAAAAGGGCCGCTCTGGGGATCTCGATCATGGTGCCGATATGGTAGCTTAAATCGGAGCCCTTCTCGCGCTTCACCTGCTCCGCCGTCTCCACGATCACGTCCTTGACAAATTTCAGTTCCTTCTTGTCGCCGACCAGCGGAACCATGATCTCCGGAACGATGTCGAATCCCTTCTCCGCTCTGACCTCGATCGCCGCCTCGATCACCGCGCGGGTCTGCATCCGGGCAATCTCCGGATAGGTGACGGACAGACGGCAGCCTCTGTGGCCCATCATCGGGTTAAACTCGTGCAGCTCGTCGCAGGTCGCCCGGACCTCCGCCGTGGAAATGCCCATGTCCGCCGCCAGCTCCTCGATATCCTTCTGCTCGGTGGGCACAAACTCATGCAGCGGCGGATCCAGGAAACGGATCGTCACGGGACGTCCCTCCATCACCTCATAGATCGCCTTAAAGTCGCCCTTCTGGAAAGGAATCAGCTCCTCCAGCGCGCGCTCCCGTTCCTCCACAGTCTTGGAAAGGATCATCCGGCGGATTTTCGGAATGCGCTCCGGCTCAAAGAACATATGCTCCGTCCGGCAAAGCCCGATTCCCTCCGCGCCCAGGCGCACCGCGTTGGCCGCGTCCGCGGGAGTGTCCGCATTGGTCCGGACACGAAGCTTTCGGAAGGAATCCGCCCAGTCCATAATCCGTCCGAAGTTTCCGCTGATGGAGGCCTCCTGCGTCGCGATGTCTCCGTCATAAATCTTGCCGGTGGAGCCGTCCAGCGAAATATAATCTCCCTCATGATAGGTCTTGCCGCCCAGCGTAAAGAACTTCGCCGCCTCATCGACCACAATATCGCCGCAGCCGGAGATGCAGGCGGTGCCCATGCCTCTGGCTACCACAGCCGCGTGGGAGGTCATGCCGCCGCGCACGGTCAGGATTCCTTCCGCCGCGTGCATTCCTTCGATATCCTCCGGGGAGGTTTCCAGGCGCACCAGCACCACGCGCTCCCCTCTCTCGTGAGCCTCCTTGGCATCCTCCGCCGTAAAATACACCTTACCGGCCGCTGCGCCGGGGGAAGCGGGAAGGGCCTGTCCCATCACCGTCCCGCGCTTTAACGCGTCCGGATCGAAGGTAGGGTGCAGAAGCTGATCCAGGGACTTGGCCTCAATGCGCATCACGGCCTCCTTCGGGCTGATCATGCCCTCGTCCACCAGATCGCAGGCGATCTGCAGGGCTGCCGGGGCGGTGCGCTTGCCGTTTCTGGTCTGCAGGAAAAAGAGCTTGCCGTCCTCAATCGTAAACTCCATATCCTGCATATCCCGGTAATGGTTCTCCAGGCGGGTGGCAATCTCCACAAACTGCCGGTAGCACTCGGGCAGATCCTGCTCCAGGCGGGTGATCGGCTGCGGAGTACGGATCCCGGCCACAACGTCCTCGCCCTGGGCGTTGATCAGATATTCCCCGTAAATTCCCTTCGCACCGGTGGACGGGTTGCGCGTGAAAGCGACGCCCGTTCCGGAGGTGTTGCCCATGTTTCCAAACACCATGGACTGGACGTTGACCGCCGTCCCCCAATCGCCGGGAATGTCATTCATCCGGCGGTAAACGATCGCTCGCTCATTGTCCCAGGAGCGGAACACTGCCTTGACCGCCTCCATCAGCTGCACGCGGGGCTCCTGCGGGAAATCCTCCCCCATCTTTTCCTGATAAATCTGCTTGAACCGTGCGATCACCTCCCGCAGATCTTCCGCGGTCAGCTCCGTGTCGAAATGAACGCCCTTGGACTCCTTGATCTCGTCCAGCACGCGCTCGAACAGGGACTTGGGAACCTCCATCACCACGTCGGAAAACATCTGAATAAAACGCCGATAGGAATCGTATGCGAACCGGGGATTGCCGGTACGGGCGGCGAAGCCCTCCACGGACACATCCGTCAGGCCCAGATTCAGAATGGTATCCATCATGCCGGGCATGGACGCGCGCGCGCCGCTTCTCACCGAAACAAGCAGCGGGTTTTCCACGTCGCCGAACTTCTTGCCCTGCTGCTCCTCCAGAATCGCAAGCGCATCAAAAATCTGCCCCTGGATCTCCTCCGAAATCGTCCTGCCGTTTTTGTAGTAATCGGTGCAGGCCTCCGTCGTCACGGTAAAACCGGGCGGGATCGGCAGGCCCAGATTGGTCATTTCCGCCAAATTGGCCCCCTTCCCGCCCAGAAGATTGCGCATATCCGCGCTTCCTTCTTTAAATAAGTAAACCCATTTCGCCATCGCCAGGTTCCCCCTTAAATAATATTTCGTACCGTCCCTGGTGCCGCACGCTCTGTTCTGTCTCAGTACTCGTTTATTATAACACAATCAATTGCACAATACCCAACAAAAATACGGCAAGCGAATTGTGAATTTTAACCAAAAAGCAGCCTGTTTTCACAGACTGCTTTTCGCATGTTTACAATTCAGAACTCAAACTTATCCGCAAAATACGCGTCCAGATCCGCGATGGCAACCCGCTCCTGCTCCATGGAATCCCGGAAGCGGACAGTCACACAGCCGTCCGTCTCGGACTCAAAATCGTAGGTCACGCAGAAGGGCGTGCCGATCTCGTCCTGGCGGCGGTAACGCTTTCCGATATTTCCTCTGTCATCGAACTCACAGTTGTACTTTTTGCTCAGCTGCGTATAGATCTTCTCCGCGCCCTCGTTGAGCTTCTTGGACAGAGGCAGCACGCCGATCTTCACCGGCGCCAGAGCGGGATGGAAATGCAGGACCGTGCGCATATCGCCGCCGTCCAGCTCCTCCTCGTCATAGGCCGCGCAGAGGAACGCCAGCACAACGCGGTCCGCGCCCAGGGAAGGCTCAATCACATAAGGAATATATTTCACATTTTTAGCGTCATCGAAATAGGTCATATCCTGGCCGGACACCTCCGCGTGGCGGCTCAGGTCATAGTCCGTGCGGTCCGCAATGCCCCACAGCTCGCCCCATCCGAAGGGGAACAAAAACTCGATGTCCGTGGTGGCCTTGGAGTAAAAGGAAAGCTCCTCCTTCTCGTGATCCCTGACGCGCATTTCCTCCGGCTTGATGCCCAGAGTCTGCAGCCAGTCGATACAGAACTGCTTCCAGTAGGCAAACCATTCCAGATCGGTGTCGGGCTCGCAGAAAAACTCCAGCTCCATCTGCTCAAACTCACGGGTACGGAAGGTAAAGTTGCCGGGGGTGATCTCGTTGCGGAAGGACTTGCCGATCTGCCCGATGCCGAAGGGGATCTTCTTGCGGGAAGTGCGCTGCACATTCTTGAAGTTGACAAAAATGCCCTGCGCCGTCTCGGGCCGTAAGTACACGGTGTTTTTCGCGTCCTCCGTCACACCCTGAAACGTCTTGAACATCAGGTTGAACTGACGGATCTCGGTAAAATTATGTTTTCCGCAGGTCGGGCAGGGAACCTTGTTGTCCTCGATGAACTGCATCATCTGCTCCTGGCTCCAGCCGTCCACGGAGCCGCCCAGATCGATCTGATGCTCCGCCGCGAAATCCTCGATCAGCTTGTCCGCGCGGAAGCGCTCATGACACTCCTTACAATCCATCAGAGGATCGGAGAAGCCGCCCAGATGCCCGGAAGCCACCCAGGTCTGAGGATTCATCAAAATTGCGCAGTCCACACCCACATTGTAGGGGTTCTCCTGGATAAATTTGCGCCACCAGGCCCTTTTTACGTTGTTTTTCAGCTCCACACCCAGATTGCCGTAATCCCAGGTATTGGCCAGGCCGCCGTAAATCTCGGAGCCGGGATATACAAAGCCCCTTGCCTTCGCCAGCGATACGATCTTGTCCATTGACTTTTCCATTGCTTTATCTCCTTTGGTTTTGATAGCTGAATTGATTTAATCGAATAAAATATAGGTCAGCGTCTCGTCGTCGGTCACGGTCACAGTCCTTGGATCCTCCGTGGGGGAAGCGTCCGCGGTGGCGTAGCGCACCTTGCCCCAGACCCGGACGTCCGCGGCTTCCCGGACCACCACGATATGTTTTTCTCCCATCCCAAGCAGCTCGTCCTTGCCGATGCTCTCCCCGTCCTCCTTCATGGACTGCAGGGTCACATCCAGGTCATAGCCGGCGTTAAAGGCATCCTTTACCGTCCCGGAAAACAGCGCCAGCTTGTTAAAGCCGGAGTAGGCGGCAGCGCTCTCGTAGTTCATCACCACGGTCACAACCCCGTCGTTCTCCTGTGCGCTCTTCATCGTCACCTCCTGCTTTCCCGCCGCCGTATTGTAGGCTTCGCAGTCCTGCAGGATGCTGTCTGTAAGCTCATCCAGATTATAGTAGCTTTCCGTGAAATTCTCCACGATTGTGTGCACGACTCTGCCGTTTTTCCTGACGTCTATCGTCGTGCGGCCTGGCGTATCGTCGCCGCTGCAGCCGGTGAGCGCTGCCGCCAGAAGCAGCGCTGCCAGCATGCGCGCAAGATATTTTCGCATTCCTCTGTTCCCCTTTTATGTCTGTTCACAGCGCTTTTTGGGCTGTCAGACTCTACTACGGCATTATAGCCGACTCTGCCCGCTTTTGCAACCGTCAGTTTTCACAATTCCTTCACAATTCCCGCAGGATTTCCAGCGACTTAAAGCGCCCCGGCAGACAGTCCTCCCGGTATTTTTTTGCCAGCAGGGCAAGCTGCTCCAGCACCTGGCTGGTGACGGTGAAGGTGTAGAGCTTCTCCACGGGCGTGGAGGCGATAAACTCCACCGCATACAGCGCCGCCGGCAGGTAATCCCCGGCCGGCAGGCCGGGAAATTCCCCGTTTAAGACCACCAGCTTGATCTCAAAGACAGCCCGCACCAGCCGGTTGTCCAGGCGGGACAGGGAGAGCGCCCGCAGGGACTGGTACAACAGCTTTAAGACCTCCCGCTCGTCGTTGTTTTCCCGGGTGCAGTAATCGCACAGCTCCAGAAAATACATGCCGTAGCAGGCGCCCTCAAAGTCCTCCCGCAGCTGCTCAAAATAGCTTTCCGCCGCGATCTCACAGACGCTGTAGGAGCTGCGCCCCTCAAACAGCTCAAAGCTGCCGAAGGTAAAGGGGGCTGTCGATGCCAAAAAAGCGCTGGTCGGCTTTCTGGCCCCCCGCGCAAAGGCTGAAATTTTTCCTCTTTCCTTCGTCAGAAGGACGATCCGCCGGTCATACTCCCCGATCGGCTCCGCCTTCAAAACGATCCCCAAAACCCGCAGACGTTCCTGCATCCTCTCGCCTTCCTCTGTCTCTTACGCTGTCTCCCGTGCTGTCTCTTCCGCCGCCTTCCCGCCAGGCTGCGGAAAGGGACGCGCTCTCATGCTGCAGCGCGCCCCTTTTCGCCTGCCGGTTTTCCGGTTCCTCCTGCCGGTAGTTTAAATAGTCCTCCACCCTGCCGGTGTGCAAAAAGCTCTCCCAGTAATCCTGACGCTTCATCCGACCTTCCTCCTGTTTTCCTCATTCTGTCCATCGCTGGTACACCTATGGAGGTAGGATTCGCCGGTTTGTGTCAAACTATTCTTTCGGATTGTAGCCGAAATTTTTCATCATAAAATCGCTGTCCCGCCAGTCCCTTTTCACCTTCACCCAAAGCTGCAGGTTGACCTGGCATTCCAGCATGTTTTCGATATCCCGCCGGGCCTGGCTGCCGATTTTTTTCAGCATGGCGCCCTGCTTGCCGATGATGATGCCCTTGTGGGAATCCCGCTCGCAGATGATGGTGGCGTCGATATTGACGATGCGTCCCTGAAAATCCATCCGTTCAATGGCCACCGCAATCCCGTGAGGAATCTCCTCCTCCAGGCACCGCAGCGCCTTCTCCCGGATCATCTCCGCCACAATCTGACGCTGGGGCTGATCCGTGACGGTATCCTCGTCGTAAAAGGGCTCCCCGTAGGGCAGGTAGCGGAAAATCTCGGAGAGCAGCGTGTCCGTGTTGTTGCTCCGCAGAGCAGACACCGGAACGATGCGTGCAAAGTCCATCTCCTTCTGATAGGCCTCCATGGCCTGAGCCACCGCCTGCTTGGGTACGGTGTCGATCTTATTGATCACCAAAATCACCGGCAGGCGGCAGCACTTTAAAAGCTCCAGGATATGCCGCTCTCCCGCGCCGATAAAGGTGGTGGGCTCCACCAGCCACAAAATCACGTCCACGTCCTTGAAGGTGCTTTCCGCCACCTTCACCATATAGCTTCCCAGCTTGTTTTTCGCCTTATGAATGCCGGGCGTGTCCAGAAAAACCACCTGCCCCCGCTGATCCGTATAGACCGTCTGGATCCGGTTGCGGGTCGTCTGCGGCTTATTGGAGGTGATTGCGATCTTCTGGCCGATCAGATGGTTCATCAGGGTGGACTTGCCCACGTTGGGACGGCCCACCAGGGCCGCGAAGCCCGCCTTTTGCTGTCTGTCTTGCGTCATCTGCTTCTCTCTTTCTCTGTTCGATTCGTTCTCTTCTTCTGATATTGCGCTTTTCCTCCGCCTTGATGAGGGCCCGCAGAACCAGGGCGAGCACCGCCAGGATCGCCGCTGCCGTCACCAGGATCGGAAGGGCGATGACAAACTCGATGGCAAAGTTTTTCAGGCCGTTTCCGACCCGGCGCAGATTCAGAAGGAAGCCGGAGGAAATCCGCTCCCAGGCGGTTTTCTCCTCGTAGGGCCGGTAAAATTCCACTTCATCTATGTTCAGATTCACCGTACTGTAGGCGATCTGGTTATCGTAGGTGCGAAGCTGGGACTCCATGCTTTCGATCTGGTAGCGCACCTCCGTCAGCTGCTGATTGATGGAAATGATCTCCTCGATCGTCTCCGCCTTCTCCAACATGGCAAGCAGGCTCTCCTGCTCCGCCCGCAGCGCTTTTTTGTGGCTCTCCAGATCCACATATTGAAGCGTCACATCCTCGGTATACTCACTCTTATCCGTCACGTTGCCCCAGGCCGAGACACTCTCCAGAAAGCTGTCGAGCTGTTCCGCCGGAATGCGGGCGGTGAGCCGGGCGCTGCGGGAGCGGTAATCGGAGGTTTCGCTGCCGTTATAGATGCTGCTGTTTTCCACATATCCGCCCAGCTCCTCCGCCTTTTTCTCCGCATCCGCCACCAGCTCCTCAAACTGCTCCGTCTCCACGCTCATGTCCACGTTGCGGATCAGCTTACGGTTTTCGGCGACCTGACTGTAATCCACATCGCTTCCGGAATTCGCCTCATAGCCGGAATAGCTGGAAGCGCTGTCCGCCGCCATCTCTGTACCGGAGGATGACGCGCCGCAGCCTGCAAGCACTGCGGTCATCAGCGCCAGCAATATCGCCCCTGCCCTCTCTTTTCTCATACTCTTCTCCTTATCCCTGGTAAAGCTGCTCCAGCGTCAAAAAGCGCTCCTTCTCCGCCTCCAGCTTCTTCTCATTTCCCACCACGCAAAGGCATTCATCCGACAAAAAGGCCCGGATATGGCCCGCCAGAGCCCGGATATCCTCCGCGGTAACGTCCAGCACCTGATCCCGCTCCTTTTGAAGCTCCTCCACCGTCTGGTTGGTCAGATACATGCTCAGCGACCGAAGCCCCTTTGCCGCGGGATTCATGGGAACATCCATATCGCTGATGGTGCCGATCACCGCCTGGTTCATGCTCCTGTCGTCCCCTGCGAGGCGCTCCACATACTCCGGCGCCTCCTCATAAACCCGGATCGTCTTTTCCAGGTTCGGGTCCCGGTAGGAGACAAAGTAGGCGTCCCCGCTCTTTCCGAAGCTGCACATACAGCCGTAAGCGCCGCCCTTTACCCGCACGTTGTTCCAGAGATAGTCGGTATTCAGAATCCCTCTCAGGATCCGCAGCGCGCCGCTGTAGGCGTATCCGTGCCGGACAAAGTTGCCGGCCCGGCACACATACTGTACCTGGGAGGCGGACAGAAAGCCCTCGTTCTTTTTGGCGGGCTTTACCGAGAAGGGCTTTCCCTCCACGGGTCCGTCAAACAGCTTGTCTGCCAGCCTGCCGGCCAGATCGCCAAACTGCCTGCACGGCTCCTCCTCCAGGGCAATAAAGTCGCAAAGCAGGTTCTCCTTCCGGAAAATGCACTCCGCCAGGCGCTTTAATTTTTCGCAGACATCGTCCGCCTCCCGCTCCCAGCCGGCGCACAGCCGTTCCAGCAGGCGGTAGAAATCCATCCCGCTCAAAACCTCCTGGATGGCCGCGGACTCGGAAATATAGGACATGGCCCTGCCCGCCGCCACCGTGTGGCCCGCCGAAATCATGGAGGACTGCAGGTGGGACTTTAGCTCCGCCAGGATCTCATAGAGACGCTTTTTCCCGGAATAATCGGCCCGAAGGATCATCTCCTCCATCAGCTCCATCGCCGGCTCTACGTTTTCGTGGAAGGCCTTGCCCTTGATCTCGAAGGTTACCTTTTTGTCGGAAAAATCCTTTGAATTGGTATACAGGTTCGTCACCGGCGAGATGCCTCCCGTCAGAAGGTCGGTCTGCGTGGCAAGCTCCTGATAGCTGTAGCGGGCCGTGTCCACAAAGCCGAAGGCCGCCTTGAATACGCCAAGATACGGGAACAGCTCCTCCGGCACCCGGCTGCAGTCAAACAGCAGTCTGAAATAGCTGATACCGTTCGTGGCGATGGGATGATAAATCAGCTTCACATCCCCGGCCTTTCTCTCCTCCAAAATAAACGGCTCCACCTGCCTGCGGATATCGCTGCGGGCAAGCAGCGGGATCCTGGCCAGATCCTCCGGCCGGTCCGGCTCCTCCTGGAAGGCCTTCAAATCTGCTGTCTGCGCCGCAATCTCCCCGATCTGCTCCGGCGTAAGGGCCGCCTTTTTTGCCGCCAAAAGCTCCTCCAGCTCCCTGTCCTTTTTTGCCGTCAGCCCGCGCTCCGGATAAAGCACCAGCAGGCTCCGGTGCGGGTTATTCAGCAGCTTTTGGGCGATCAGCTCCTCAAAATACCCCTCCTCTGCCTTCTGACGCAGCGTCCGGTAGGTATCCCCCGCCTTGATATGGAGAAACGGCTGATTCTCATCATAGAGCCAGCTGTCCATCATCTGCAGGCCGTACATCAGTCCGGCGGGATAGATGCCAAAGTCCGCCTCCCGATACCGGAATTCGTAATAATTTAACCCGGCAAGCAGACGTTTCTTGTCCAGTCCGCCCTCCGCCAGGCTGCGCAGGGTTGTTTCGATCACCCGGACAAACTCCTCCGCCCTGGATTCCTCCGCTCCCTTCGCCACGACGGAAAAGTAGGGCTGCCGCAGTCCGCTGTCGTAATCGCTGTACACATCCTCCCCGATCCCCGCATCCAGAAGGGCCTGCTTTAAGGGCGCTCCCTGGGAGGAGCAAAGGGCGTAGTCCAAAATCTCAAAGGCCAGATATTCCTCCCGGTTGAGCACATCCCCCGCCGCAATGGCAAGCGACAGGTAAGCATTTTTTTCCAGAGGCTCGCTCTCCGTCACGGAATAAGGCCTGCGCCGCTTTTGAGGCGCGCTGAAGGGCTTTTGCAGGCCGATGTGCGCGTCCACCTCAATCCGGTCAAAATGGGACAGATACTTCTCATCCAGCCAGGTCAGCCGCTCCGCCATATCCATATTTCCGTACAGATAGATGTAGCTGTTTGCCGGGTGATAATATTTCCGGTGAAACTCCAAAAACTGCTCATAGGTCAGCTGCGGGATCACATCCGGATCTCCGCCGGATTCATTGGCATACGCGGTGTCCGGGAACAGGCCGCGCACAATCTCCCGGTCCAGCACATCGTCCGGGGAGGAGAAGGCGCCCTTCATCTCATTATATACGACGCCGTTTATCTTCAGCTCGTCGCCGGGCTCCTGCAGCTCGTAATGCCAGCCCTCCTGATAAAAAATGCGGGGCTCCCGGTAGATGGCCGGATAAAACACCGCGTCCAGATACACATGCATCAGGTTCGCGAAATCCTTGTCATTGCAGCTCGCCACCGGATACAGCGTCTTGTCCGGGTAAGTCATCGCATTCAAAAAAGTGTTTAAGGAGCCCTTCACCAGCTCGATAAAGGGATCCTTCACCGGGAAATCCCGGGAGCCCTCCAGCACCGAATGCTCCAGGATGTGCGCCACCCCGGTGCTGTCCGCCGGAGGCGTCTTAAACCCGATATAAAACACCTTGTTCTCATCCTCATTGGATAACAGCGCGATCCGCGCCCCGCTTTTTTTATGGCGCAGAAGATAGCCCTGCGAGCGCAGGTCGCCGATCTCCTCCGTCCTGATGATCTCATAAGCCTTTAACTCTTCTATCCGCATATTCTCTCCTTATACCGCAAAGGTCATCAGCGCCAGCTTGGACAGATGCAGCTCCTCCACCACAATCGTGTCCATCTGCCGGTGCAGCTCTTTACTCCCTACAATCTCCTCAATCCTGTAATCCCGGCTCTCATAACGGCCGCTTTTGCGTCTTTTGCCGTCCGGCGCCTGCCAGACGCTCAGCTTAAAGGCAGCCTTCAGCTCCTTTAAGGTCTGATAGGAAAAATCCGTCTCTTTCATATAAAAGATATGGTTTTCCAGAGTGGTGTCCTCCGACACCTCCTTGAGCAGATAATGCCGCACAATGGCCTTCCATTTAAAGGGCATGTCCTCCCGCGCAAGCATCTCGCGGTAGGAAAAGCGCGCGCCTATATAAATATTGCCGAAATCCTGCAGTACATACTTAAAATCGTTTTCCTGTGGCATATTTTCTACTCCAAATCGAGGTATTCGATATGATCCGCGGTGATGCGCACCGCCTCCCGGATCTGCTCCTCGGACAGTCCGCTCTCCTCCGAAAGCTCCTGCACCGTCACCTTGCGCCCCAGCTCCCCGGAAAGCTCCCGCGCCTGCTCCAGCACGTCATTTGCGCCGGCGGCAAGCTTCTCGCCGGTTCTCTTTTCGTCGGCGCATTCCGAGATATAATTTTCCATGGCTTCCATGATCATGCTGGCGATACTGCCCTCCGCCTGCGCAGCGTTTTTCTCGCAGTCCAGCATCCGGACCGCCATGGCGAGGGCCACGTTGCCCTCTCCGATCAGATCCTCCAGATACACGCCCTGTCCCGCATAGAGCTTGGCAAGCTCCGCCACCTGCGGCAGGAAAAGCTCCACCAGCCGCGCCTGCGCGTCCGGATCTCCGGCCATGGAGGAGAGGATCACCGCCTCCTTTTCTCCGTCCGTCACCCCGGCCCGCTCCTGCACCTGCTTTAAATACTCCTCCAGATAGTCGATCTCCTCCCGGGTCATATAATCGAAGGGATCCGCCGGCTCCCCGATCCCGATCTTTTTCCCCTTTAAGTAGCCATAGACCAGCTCCAGCTGCGCTGCGCCAAAGGCCAGGCCCGCCTGTGCAAAGGCCTCCTCCACCTGCCGCTCAGAAAGCACGCCTCCCTGCTCCTTCGCCGCAGCGCAGAGCTTCTCCAGCGTCTGCGCAAATAACTGTTCTTCCCTCATATGCCTTCCTCTCACTTCACATGCTCATGGGTAAATAAGTGGTACTGACAATACTCATAATTGCCGTTGCATCTGGAACAGAAGCGAAATTCCAGATCGTCCCCGTCCAGCTCCGTCCGCCCGCAGACCGCGCACTTGTGCTTCGTCACGCCGTCTCTGCCCGGCGAGCCCGCCGCGCGCATCTTCTGCCGAAACTCATGCTTGCGCCGAATCTGCCCCGGCGTGAACCGGATATTTTTCCGGGAACGCAGGAAAAATACGAGAAAGTTGAGCAGGGAAAAGCCCACCACAATCCAGGTGGCGATGCCGCCCCGGATACAGTTGAACAGCAAAATCACACCGTACACGATTCCCAGCCACTTGACCTTGATCGGGAAAATAAACATCAGCAGCACCTGCACATCCGGGATTGTCGCCGCGCAGGCCAGAAAGATCGACATATTGATGTAATAGGTCGAAAACTGCCCGAAATAAACCGCGCTTCCGTTCTTTGCCAGCAGATACAGCCCCGCATAGCCCGTCGGCTGCGCTCCCATCAGCATACCGTAGGCGCACAGCACAAAGGCGCCCAGCACCGTAAAGAGCAGCCCGGAAAAAATATACACATTGTACTCGTAGGTTCCCCACATCCGTTCCAGCAGGCCGCCCAGCGAATAGTACAGATACAGCATGATCAGCACAAAGAAAATATTGGAGCTGTCCGGCGGAATCAGCACCCAGGTCACAAGCCTCCACACCTGCCCCCGAAAGACCAAAAAGGGATCCAGCATCAAAAACTGATAGAGGCTGGGCATCAGAAGCTCCAGCGCGTAACCGATCCCATAACAGATGATCAGGTAAAGCGTCAGATTCGGTACCGCGTATCTTTCCAGCCTTCGCCTCCACTGATTACGTTTGTTCATTGCAAACTTCCTTTCTTATACTTTGCTATTCATAATAACATTCCGAATGGAAAAAGGCAATGACACCGCCTGAAGTTTATAGTTGTTTAAGAAAAAAGCACCAAAAGGCCGGGAGCCGTCGGCCAAAATTCATGCAAGCATGATTTTGACCGGCGGCTCCCGGCCTCCCGTCTGTACAGCCCTTCGTCAGTACACCCCGACAAATTCCAGGGTGGGGCAGACTCTGGCGTCCGTGATATGAATCTGCAGCGTCTGCAGTTTTGTCTTTGGGAATACCGCAATTTTCTGATATCCCACCGTGGTGCCCCGATACAGCACCCGGCCCGTTTCATCCTCAATCGTAAACGCTTCGATCCGCTGGCTTAAGCGGACATTTTCCTTCAGTACGACGCGGCTGACCCACACCGGTTTGTCGAAGGCAGCCGTGATGTTCACGTCCCGCACGCCGTCCGCAGGGCGATAATAGCGGGAATCCGTTTTTTCCCGGACGCAGTCAATCTCATGTCCCGGCTCCTGATGCGTCGCTGCAAGCCGCGCCTGCTCCAGAAGGTTGTCCGAAAATACGCTGCGCAGATGTTCGCCCAGCTCCTCCAGCCGTTTCACGTCGTTTTGGTGAAACAAACCGTCCGGCGTGGGCGGGATGTTTAACAGAAAGGTGGCGTTTCCGCCCACGGAACGATCATAAATTTCCGCCAGCGCCTCCCGTGTGCGCACCTGTCCGTCCTCCTCCGCATGATAAAACCAGCCGGGCCGGATGGAGGTGTTGACCTCCGCCGGATACCAGATCAGCTCCGCTTCCCGGGCCAAAATCGCTCTGCTGCCCAGATCTGCATCCGTCGCGGCGATCCGGCGCTGCCTGAACTTTGTATCATCGGACTGCTGGCTTAAGGAGGCGATTTTCTCCGTATCACGGGTTCTTCCGGGCACCACGCTCCACTCCGAGGCCCGCGTATCGCCGGCTTCATTGCCGCACCAGCGAATATCCGGCCCGCACACATGGATGCAGGCCTCCGGCTGCAGCCTCCGGATCGTCTCATAATAACGCTCCCAGTCATAGCGCTGCTTTTTGCCGTTTGGGCCCTCTCCGCAGGCGCCGTCGAACCAGACGGAACGGATCGGCCCATATTGGGTCAAAAGCTCCGTCAGCTGATGGACAAAATAATCGTCATAGGGCTTCCCGCTCCCGTAAGCCGGATGATTCCGGTCCCAGGGGGACAGATAAACGCCAAAGCCGATCCCGCCCTCCCGGCACGCGTCGGCGGCCTCCCGCACCACATCGCCCCTTCCGTCCTTCCAGGGACTGCCGGCCACGCTGTGCGAGGTGTATTTGCTGGGCCACAGGCAAAAGCCGTCATGGTGCTTGCAGGTCAGGATCAGTCCCCGCATCCCGGCCGCCTTCACCGCCCGCACCCACTGCGCGGCATCCAGCTTTTCCGGATGAAAACAGGTCTCCGGCTCAGTGCCGTCTCCCCATTCCCTGCCGGTAAAGGTATTCACCGTAAAATGGACGAACGCATAAAACTCCGTCTGCATCAGGGAAAGCTGACGGTGGCTGGGTGTCACCGACACCAGCCGCCTATCCAGCGCCTCCGTATTTCCAAAACGGTATTCCGTCACGGTATGATAGGGTCTCTTCGGGCCAAACACCGAGGAGGGAAAGGCCGCCTGGTTTGGCGTATCCGGATAAAACTGGGTTTCCAGCGCCAGGCCGCCGCGAAAGCCGTATCCGGCCCCGTCCTTGCCCCGCAGGCTCCTGGAAAAATTGCCGGAATAAAACTGCACGCCCGGCAGGTCCGTATAGACCTCCATGGAGCAGGCGGCGTCCCTGCTTTGTACCAGCGCAATCCGCCGCAGCCTGCCGTCATAGCCGTTGCACACCCAGTTATGGTCGTAACCTCCGGCAATTTTCAGCTGTGCGTCGTCCGCACCGATTCGTTCCCCGATTCTTTTGAGGCTCCGAAAATCCAGGGGTGTATTTTCCACCGGCGCAATCTCTCCCGTGGGAATCTTGTCCGCTCTGACCGGCGTATACGCATCCGCCTCCAGCAAAAGCCGGTGGTCTTCGATGGAGCCGGCGCCATGCCCGTCCAGATTGAAATAGCTGTGATTGGTCAGATTAAAAATCGTATCCTGATCGCTTTCCCCGTCGTATGTGATCCGCAGCCCGTTCTTCTCCGTCAGCTCATAGCGCACCGACAGCCGCCGGTTCCCCGGAAATCCCAGCTCGCCGTCCGCCAGGGAAAGAGAAAGCAAAAGCGCGCCTGCCTCCTCTTTCGCCTCCCAGATACGCCGGTGCACGCCCCGCTGCCGGTCGCTGTGAATGTTGTTTTCCCCCTCGTTTTTGACCAGCTGATACACCCTGCCGTGCAGCGTATAGGACGCTCTGTCGATCCGGTTTGCGTTCGGCCCTACCAGGGCGCCGAAGAAGCCGCCGTTTTCCAGATATTCCTCCGGCGTGTCAAAGCCCAGGGCCACATCCCTTGCGATACCGTTTCGATCCGGCACATACAGACGCACCAGCAGGCCGCCCAGATCGCTTATGACGGCCTCCATTCCCCGGTTATTTTGAAGGGTATACAGATGAACCTCCCGGCCGTCCACCGTTCCGAAATACTCTTTTTTCACTTTAAGAAATCCTTCCTCATCGGATTGAACACATCCACCAGCTTGCCCGCCTCCAGGCAGGTCACGCCGTGCCTGACGCCGCTGGGCATGTACACGCTGTCGCCCTTTTTGACCACCTGCGTCTCCTCCCCGATCGTAAAGGAAAAGCTTCCTTCCGCGATATAGGTGATCTGCAGATGCTCATGCGAATGAAAATATCCCTGCGCGCCCTGCTCGAAGGTAATCTCGCACATCATCAGCTCCTCCGAGTAGCACAGGATTTTCCGCGTCACGCCCGGCTCGCAGGCCGTCGGCTGGCAGTCCTTATTCCATACAAACATAACTTTCCTCCCTCATCATACCACATCATCCAGTTTTCTGGCAAAGAACAAATAAACAGCCGTCATTTTCTGTACAACGCATTGGGGGTTATCAATGCAGAACCTTCTCCGAAAGGCATCCTGGGGATCCGGCTTGCCGGCAGCAGGCTCTCTGAGCTGGTTCCCCTCTCGGAGGATTGCTGCCTTTACCTGTGTTCAACGAACCACCATCCGGAGGTCATCGTTGATTTTATCGGCTTTTCCTTTTGGCATAATGATCAGCCGATGCTCCAGCCCTCCGCATGCTCAATCGTAGCCAGCCGGTGGGCGATGACGATAACCGTTTTTCCGACGGTCAGTTCACTGATTGCCTTCTGAATCAGATGCTCATTTTCGGGGTCAATGCTTGCGGATGCCTCGTCAAGAATTATAATGTTGGCATTTTTCAGGATGGCGCAGGCAATGGAAATGCGCTGTTTTCCTCCGCCAGACAGCGTAGAGCCGCCCTCCCCGATTACTGTTTCATATCCATCCGGCAGAGCCATAATAAAATCGTGGCACCGGGCCTTTTTCGCAGCGTCTATCATTTCTTCCCGCATTGCAGCCGGGTTACCGAAACGGAGGTTGTTTTCAATGGTATCATGGAACAGATAAACCTTTTGAAAAACCATCGAGATATTGCGGAGCAGGCTGTCACAGGTCATGCTCCTCACATCCTCGCCGCCTACTGTGACCGCACCGCTGTCCACATCATAGAAACGGGCAATCAGGCTGCAAATCGTGGTCTTGCCGCTGCCGGATGGCCCTACAATGGCCGTGGTGCTGCCCTGCGGGATGGAAAAGCTGATGTTTTGCAAAACAGGTTCTTTGTCTATTATGTCGGCATGCTCAATGCCCTCCAGCTTATCCAGCGTAGCGTCAATGATCTCCAATACATGGGCGGCGTTGTTCATGGTCTCCACGCTTCCAAAGATCATAAAGGAGAACATATCCAGCAGGAGCATATCAGGAAGCTCCATCCTGCCGTTACCGGTCAGCAAAGCAGCCACAGCTACAATGGCAATGGAGGCAGCTTTCAGCGAAAACAAATGCAGACAGTTGAAGGGCATATATTCCGATTCGATTTTGATGTTGATTTTATTCTATGGCTTTTATTCTATAAAACAGGAACTATTGACATAATTGAAGAGTTGCGTATAATAATAGTAAAGGGTAGGGATACCCATAAATAGTGTTCGCTTCCTGATATGCGGCTTATAAATGGTCAGGACTACAAATAGTGTCGCTTCCCGATATGCGGCTTAAAAATGTTCGGGATTAAAATGTTTGTAAAGCCCTGTCGAAAGACAGGGCTTTACTTTTGTTCAGGAGGCATCTCTATGCTCGAAACCCAATTTTACTTTTTATCGGATCAATATTACTTAGATTTTCCCGATGATAAGCTGATGAAAAACAAGGATATGATAGACGGCAAGCCTCACAAACGTCCTTGCTTTTTTACTTTTCCAGATTCCAAAATCCCGGATATTTACTGGATTGTTCCTATTTCATCTCAATACGAAAAATTTAAGCGGATTGAACAGGAAAAAATCCAAAAATATGGGCGATGCAATACCATTCGTTTCGGAACAGTACTTGGACGAAATGCTTTAGCTATGGCAAAACGTGGAGCAAAGGTGATTTTCCCTGATATATTCAAAATATATTGTAGTCTTGAACAGCAGTTGAGAATTAAACCAGATTTTCGGAAATTTTAACAAAGTTTTAGCACCCGTTTCATTGAATCTGCCAAAATCCTGTCGTATAATGTAGCCGTCAAAAATCAACCAATTACTATCGACTTTAAATAAGAAGAAAGTGACTACAGAATGGATAAAATGAAATATACACTCGGAATCGACATCGGTTCCACTACCGTAAAAATCGCCATTTTGGACGAACAGCACCAGATTTTATTTTCCGACTACAAGCGGCATTTTGCCAACATTCAGGAAACTCTTTCCGGCCTTTTGCAGGACGCCTACGGAAAGCTCGGCAACATCACGCTGCACCCCATGATCACCGGGTCCGGCGGCCTGACGCTGGCCAATTACCTGAAGGTTCCCTTCGTGCAGGAGGTGATCGCGGTTTCCACCTCCCTGCAGGAGCTGGCGCCCAAGACGGACGTTGCCATCGAGCTTGGCGGAGAGGACGCCAAAATTATCTACTTTGAAAACGGGAACGTGGAGCAGCGGATGAACGGTATCTGCGCCGGGGGCACAGGCTCCTTTATCGATCAGATGGCCTCCCTTCTGCAGACGGACGCTTCCGGCTTAAACGAATACGCCAAAAATTATCACTCCCTCTACACCATCGCGGCCCGCTGCGGCGTGTTTGCCAAATCCGACATCCAGCCGCTGATCAACGACGGCGCGACCAAAGAGGATCTGGCGGCGTCCATTTTTCAGGCGGTGGTCAATCAGACCATCAGCGGACTGGCCTGCGGTAAGCCGATCCGGGGCCATGTGGCCTTTCTGGGCGGGCCGCTGCACTTTTTGTCCGAGTTAAAGGCTGCCTTCATCCGGACGTTAAAGCTGGACGACGAGCATGTGATCGACACGGCCAACTCCCATCTGTTCGCGGCCATCGGCTCCGCTTTAAACGCAAAGGAGGAGGTCTCCTATACCATGGAGGAAATGGTGAAAAAGCTTTCCTCCGGTATCAAGATGGAGTTTGAGGTGGAACGGATGGAGCCTCTGTTTGCCTCCCAGAAAGAGTACGACGAATTTTGCCAACGGCACGACAGCCACTGTGTCAAAACCGCTCCGCTGGAAACCTATTCCGGCAACTGCTATCTGGGAATCGACGCGGGCAGCACGACCACCAAGGTCGCTTTGGTGGGCGAGGACGGCTCCCTGTTATATTCCTTTTACTCCAACAACAACGGCAGCCCCCTAAAGACCGCCATCGGCGCGATTCAGGACATTTACTCCAAGCTGCCGGCCGGCGTCAAAATTGTCCGCTCCTGCTCCACCGGCTACGGCGAAGCGCTGATGAAGGCTGCTTTTTTGCTGGACGACGGCGAGGTGGAGACGGTGGCCCACTACTATGCGGCGGCCTTCTTCGACCCGAAGGTAGACTGTATCCTGGACATCGGCGGGCAGGACATGAAGTGTATCAAAATCAAAAATCAGACGGTGGACAGCGTACAGCTCAACGAGGCCTGTTCCTCCGGCTGCGGCTCCTTCATCGAGACCTTTGCAAAATCCTTAAACTACAGCGTGCAGGATTTTGCGAAGGCGGCGCTGTTTGCCAAGCATCCCATCGACCTGGGAACCCGCTGCACCGTATTTATGAACTCCAAGGTAAAGCAGGCGCAGAAGGAGGGGGCCTCCGTGGCGGATATTTCCGCCGGACTGGCCTACTCCGTCATCAAAAACGCCCTGTTTAAGGTGATTAAGGTTTCCGACGCTTCGGAGCTCGGAAAACAGATCGTGGTGCAGGGCGGCACCTTTTACAATGACGCGGTGCTGCGCAGCTTTGAAAAAATCGCCAACTGTCAGGCGATCCGTCCCGACATTGCCGGTATCATGGGAGCCTTCGGCGCGGCGCTGATTGCCCGGGAGCACTATACCCCCGGTTATCAGACCACCATGCTGTCCATCGACGCCATCAACTCCCTGCAGTTTGAGACGAGCATGGCGAAATGCAAGGGCTGTACCAACAACTGCCGTCTGACCATCAACCGTTTTTCCGGCGGACGCCAGTATATCTCCGGCAACCGCTGCGAACGGGGTCTGGGCAAGGCAAAAAGCCACAGCGATATCCCCAACCTGTTCGAGTATAAGCTGAAAAGGCTGTTCTCCTACGAACCGCTTACCGCCGATCAGGCGCCCAGGGGGCAGGTGGGGATCCCCCGCGTGCTGAATATGTATGAGAACTACCCCTTCTGGTTCACCTTTTTTACAAAGCTGGGCTATCAGGTGGTGCTCTCTCCCGCCTCCAACCACAATATTTACGCGCTGGGCATCGAATCCATCCCCAGCGAATCGGAGTGCTATCCGGCCAAGCTGGCCCACGGCCATGTGACCTGGCTGATCCGGCAGGGCGTACCCTTTATCTTCTACCCCGCTCTGTTCTATGAGCGCAACGAGACGCCGGAGGCCAACAACCATTACAACTGCCCCATCGTCACCTCCTACTCCGAGAACATCAAAAACAACGTGGAGGAAATCGGGCGGGGCGATGTGAAATTCCGCAATCCCTTCCTGGCCTTCTCCTCCCTGGAGATCGCTGCGGGAGAGCTTCAGAAGGAATTTTCCGACATCCCGGCCCAGGAGGTCTATGAGGCCGCAAAGGCAGGCTGGGAGGAGATGGACGCCGCCCGCAGCGATATGCGCAAAAAGGGCGAGGAGGTGCTCAAATGGATGGAGGACAACCATAAGCGCGGCATTGTGCTGGCAGGCCGTCCCTATCACGCGGATCCGGAGATCAACCACGGCATTCCCGAGCTGATCACCTCCTACGGGCTGGCGGTTCTGACGGAGGATTCCATCTCCCACCTGGGCCATCCGGAACGGCCGCTGATCGTGTCCGACCAGTGGATGTATCATTCCCGCCTGTACGCGGCGGCTTCCTTTGTGCGCACCCGGGACGATCTGGATCTCATCCAGCTCAACTCCTTCGGCTGCGGCCTGGACGCCGTGACCACAGACCAGGTCAACGATATCCTCTCCGGCTCGGGTAAGATTTATACCTGCTTAAAGATCGATGAGGTCAACAACCTGGGCGCGGCCCGGATCCGGATCCGCTCCCTGCTCTCGGCCATCCGCGTGCGGGAGAAAAAGCACCAGGAGCGCACCATAAAGCCCACCAGCTTAAACCGCGTGGTTTTCACCGAAGAGATGCGCAAGGATTATACGATCCTCTGCCCGCAGATGTCTCCCATCCACTTCGAGCTGCTCCAGCCCGCCTTCCAGGCCTGCGGCTATCATTTCGAGGTGCTTGACAACGACAACCGACGCTCCGTGGACGTGGGGCTCAAATACGTCAACAACGACGCCTGCTATCCGTCCCTCTGCGTGATCGGGCAGATTATGGACGCGCTGCTCTCCGGCAAATACGACACCCACAAGGTGGCCGTGGTGATCAGCCAGACGGGAGGCGGCTGCCGTGCCACCAACTACATCGGCTTCATCCGCCGGGCGCTGGAAAAGGCCGGGATGGAATACGTCCCGGTAATCTCCATCAACATGAGCGGCCTGGAGACCAATCCGGGCTTTCAGCTGAATGCCAACCTGCTGGTCCGCGCCGCCTTCGGCGCGATCTTCGGGGACATCTTCATGCGCTGCGTCTACCACATGCGCCCCTACGAAAAAGAGCCCGGCTCGGTGGACGCCATGCACCGCAAATGGGTGAAAAAGTGCCAGGATTTCCTCTCCACAAAGAGGATCCCAAGCTTCTTTACCTTCCGCAGGATGTGCCGGCAGATGGTGGAGGATTTTGACTCCATCCCGATCACGGACGTACAGAAGCCCCGCGTAGGCATTGTGGGCGAGATTTTGGTAAAATTTGCGCCCGCCGCCAATAATCATCTGGTGGAGCTTCTGGAAGCCGAGGGAGCCGAGGCTGTGGTGCCGGATCTGCTGGATTTCATGCTCTACTGCTTCTACAACCAGATTTACAAGGCGGAGCATCTGGGCACGAAAAAATCCTCCGCGAAGGTTGCACGCCTGGGAATCTGGGCGGTGGAGCGCATTCGCGGCGCCGCTTCCTCCGCGTTGAGAAGGAGCAAAAACTTTACGCCCCCCTCCTCCATTTACGACCTGGTTTCCTATGCGGAGCCTATCGTCTCCATCGGCAACCAGACCGGCGAGGGATGGTTTCTGACCGGCGAGATGGTGGAGCTGATCCACGAGGGCGTCAACAATATTGTCTGCACACAGCCCTTCGGCTGCCTTCCCAACCATGTGGTGGGCAAGGGCGTCATCAAGGAGCTGCGCCGCCGCTATCCGCAGTCCAACGTGGTGGCTATCGATTATGATCCCGGCGCCAGCGAGGTCAACCAGCTCAACCGGATCAAGCTGATGCTCTCCACTGCGCAGAAGAATCTGAAAAAGCTTGCCTGATACGATCAGTGCGATCCCATAATCGGATAGGGGAAGATTTTCTTCCCCTATCCGCCGCGATACCGCGGCCAGCTCACAGCAAAGCTGTTCGCTGTCCGTTGCCCTGCAAATGGCTGCCTGTGCAAGCACGGCAGCCGCTTGCAGGGCGTATCGCACAAAAAAAACGGTTCCCGGCAGTCCGCCGGAAACCGTTTTTTTTATGCTCTTTTCACTTCAATCCGTAGGGAGGAAGCTTCCTCCAGCAGCCCGTCGTCCGCATACAGCTGCACGGTATGGACTCCCTCCTGCCCTTTCCCGGGCGTCCAGCGGATCAGGCGTTCGTCCTCCAGATAGGCCGCTCCCTCGGGCAGCCCTTCCACCCGCACGCGCAGGCTCGTCTGGACGCCGGATACGGAATGTGCCTTCCGCTCCACCTCTCCGCCGTAAATTGTGCCGTCCAGCTTCTTTTCCGAGACATCGGAGGCAGGATTTTTCACAACGACAGGGATCGTAAGCTCCTGTCCCGCCACAGCCTCCGTTCTCGCCTTCATGGCGAAGAAGGGACGAAAGACGGTGCGGGGGATCGGATATTCCTCCGTGGGCACCGGATAGGTATACCCGGTTTCCGGGCAGGGCACTGTGGGCGCGCTGTAGTGCTCATCCGGCGGCGTCCCGGGCGCGGGAACCGTAATCTCCACTTCCTTTACGCTCCAGTGTGCCGGGAAAAGAGCCTCCCGCACGCCGGTGGTATGATACGGATGGCCGGGAACATACTCCCGGTTGGTGGGCCGTCTGAAGTGATCTGTCACCACCGCCGCCTGCGCGACACCCTCCCGGATGTCCGCCTTCACCGTGCGCAGATCCGCTCCCGTCACATCGTCCAGCACCACCGCATGGCGGCCGTCCTCCGTCTTCCAGGAAAGACTCACCTGCTCCAGCACCAAATCCTCCACATGACGGGCATACAGGCCGTAGGCCGGCAGGATTCCCCAGTTTTCCGGCTCCGGATACACACCCGGCAGCTCCGGAACGTTGTAGGGATCCGCTTTCCAGCCGCCCGCCTTTTCCTCCCAGTCCATCCGGGGCAAAAGCCCCTCCGCCTTCAGGAAAAAGGTGTTGACCAGCCAGGGAAGGCTCTGCAGGCTGGGCTTTGTCCCGTACTGGGAAAACTCCCAGTTGGTGTTGAGCTGGCGCTGCTCCGTCGCATGCTCCATGGAAAGACCGCCGCGGAATTCCACGCTCACGTTGCTGATTTTGATCCGCTTGAGCGGACTGTCCGCAAGCCCCATCAAAAGCAGCGGGTAGCGGGGATCGGCATTGGTGATCTTCACATTGGAAATCTCAATGTCGGACACCCGAGCCATGTGATCGATGCCGCAGGCGTTTGCGCGGCAGTAGGGCTCCCAGGAAGGAAGGCGCTCAAGCGTCTCCCGGTCCGGCAGATTTGCCGGATTGATCCGCGCCGGCTCCTTCTGGTTCACAATACAGAAGGAGGAAAGGCCGTCCACGCAAACCTCCTGATCCTCCCGGTAAGAGGGCGTATAGCGTTTTACCGGATATTTGTCGTAACCCTCTGCATCCGGCAGAACCCAGTTGCGGTTATCCAGGCGCACGTTTCCCTCGTCCGCCACTACCAGCTCCTCTTTGCTGTTTCCGGTCACGGGAAAGCGTCCCCTCTCCCCCGCGCGGATAAAGACCGGCGAGCTGCTCACATTGTCCATACTGCAGTCGGTGAATAAAATATCCTTTAAATCGGAGCCGTCCACCGCCTCCAGGGCAAAGCCCCTGGAACGGTCGAAGCGCACCCGCCGCACTGTCACCCGCTCATAGCCGCAGGAGGATTCGGTTCCCAGCTTCACGCGCCCCGTCGGGCCGCCCCGGTCCTCCGCCACCAGCTTTTCCCGGGTGTACATGCCGTCATAGACGCTGCCCGCATCATAGCCGCTCACCGTGCAGTCCTCGATCAGCACATTTTTCAGAGGCATATATTTGCCTGCGCCGAAGGAGGACTTCATCACCAGCGCGTCGTCCGTCAGGGAATTGAATACGCTGTTTCTCACCGTCACATCCTGACAGCAGTCCACGTCCAGCGCGTCCCGGGTGGTATCCACCAAAACACCGTCGATCAGCAGATTCTCCACGCCCTCCGCGATGATCGCAAAATGCCCGCCGATCACCAGGGAAAAACGCTCCAGCACCACATTTTTACAGCGCACAAGGGCGATGGCCTTGTTGCCGAACCACTCTCCGTACTCCCCGCCGTTTCCGTGTCCGCTGCGGTATTTGGGCTCCTGCGGATCTCCTCCGAGCAGCACATACTGGCGATAACCGCCCTCCATACAGCTTCCGTCGATCAGGCCTTCCCCGCAGATCATCACGTCCTCCAGATCTGCGCCGTAGAGCAGGCTGTTGGCAAAATAAGCATGCCCGTGATCCTCCAGACCGGCGTAAAGATTGACCTCCGGCCGGTCATAGTTTCCGCCCTCTCCCTCCTGTGCCGTATAGGAGTGGTTGAGCTGTGTCCTCGCCGCCCGCAAAACGCAGCCCTTCTCCAGCCGCAGGTTCACATGGCTTTTGAGCCGGATCGTGTAGGCCTTAAATTCCCCGGGGCCGATCACCACCGTGCCGCCTCCCGCCCGGGACGCTGCCTCGATGGCCCGGTTGATGGCCGCCGTGTTTTCCACCGGCAAAAGGCCGCTTTCCGCGCCGTATTCCGACACGGGAAAGAGCCTGCCCTTTCCAAGCTGCTCCGCCGTCACGCGGGCGCCTGTCGCTATTTTCACAGACATCTTGTTCTACCTTTCCAAATCGCTTTATCGAATAAACATGGCATCCCCAAAGGAAAAGAACCGATACCGCTCGCGCACCGCCTCCGCATAGGCGCTGAGCACATGCTCCCGTCCCGCAAAGGCGGAGACAAGCATCACCAGCGTGGATTCCGGCAGATGAAAATTCGTGATCAGCCCGTCCATCACCTTGAAGCGGTAGCCCGGATAAATGAAAATATCCGTATCCCCGCTGCAGGCCTCCAGGCGGCCGTTTTCGTCCGCGGCGCTCTCCACGGTGCGGCAGCTTGTGGTTCCCACACAGATCACCCGGCCGCCGTTTTCCCTGGTGCGGTTGATTTTGTCCGCCGCCTCCTGAGTTACCTGATACGCCTCCGTGTGCATGTGATGCTCCAGCACGTTGTCCACCTTCACGGGCCGGAAGGTGCCGAGCCCCACATGGAGGGTCACATAGGCCAGCTCCACGCCCATGGCCTGCACCTTTTCCAAAAGCTCCTGCGTGAAATGGAGCCCCGCCGTGGGCGCCGCCGCCGAGCCGTCAAACTTTGCGTACACGGTCTGATAGCGGTTTTTGTCCTGCAGCTTGTGGGTGATGTAGGGCGGAAGGGGCATCTGGCCCAAAGAGTCCAGGATTTCCTCCCAGATTCCCTCGTAGAAAAATTCCACCAGCCGGTTTCCGTCCTCCTGCACCGCCAGGATTTTGGCGGTCAGCCGCCCGTCCCCGAAGCGGACGCGCGCGCCGGGGCGCAGCTTTTTACCCGGCTTGACAAGGGCTTCCCAGACATTCTTTTCCCTGCGCTTCAGCAGAAGGATCTCCACCGCCGCCCCGGTATCCTCCTTGACGCCCAGCAGGCGGGCCGGGATCACCCGGGTGTTGTTTAACACCAGGCAGTCGCCCGGCCGCAAAAAGGAGCCGATTTCCTTAAAAATATGGTGGGAGGTCTCCCCCGTCTGCCGGTCCATCACCAGCAGGCGGGAGGCGCTCCGGTCCGGAAGCGGATCCTGCGCGATCAGCTCCTTCGGCAGGTCAAAATTGTAATCGGAAGTTTTGAGCCCTACCATTACAGGCACGCTTTCTCCAAAAATGCCACATAACCGTTTTTCGTCTCATAGATGTCGGCCTTGCTGGTAGCCTCCCAGGGCGCGTGCATGGACAGGACGGCCACGCCGCAGTCGATCACGTTCATGCCGTAAAGCGCCAGGATGTAGGCGATGGTTCCGCCGCCTCCCACATCCACCTTGCCAAGCTCCGCCGTCTGGTAAGCGACGCCCGCCTGATCCATAATCCCGCGGATATGCGCCACATACTCGGCGTTTGCGTCGTTGGAGCCGGACTTGCCGCGCGCGCCGGTGAATTTGTTGAATACCATGCCGCGTCCGAAGAAGGCCGCGTTCTTTTTCTCAAAAGCGGACGCATAGGAAGGATCAAAGGCCGCGCTGACATCGGAGGAAAGCATATCGGAGGCCGCCAGGCATCTTCTCACGTTCAGCTCGCTGTACTGGCCCGCAAGCTCCATCACCTCCGCCAGCGTGTTCTCAAAGAATTTGGACTGCATACCGGTCGCGCCCACGCTGCCGATCTCCTCCTTGTCCACCAGGATACAGCAGGCGGTGCGCTCGGTCTGTCCCACCTCGAGCATCGCAATCAGGGAGGTATAGGCGCAGACTCTGTCATCCTGGCCGTAGCCCAGCACCATGCTCCGGTCAAGCCCGGCCTCTCTGGACTTGCCGGCGGGAACAACCTCCAGCTCCGCGGAGAGGAAATCCTCCTCCCCGATGCCGTAGTTTTCCTCCAGAAGCTTTAAGATTCCGGCCTTTACCGCGTCCTTCTCCTGTCCCTGCAGAGGCTTGCTGCCAAACACCAGATCCAGAGCCTCGCCCTCGATCACTTTGGCTGCCTTTTTCTCAAGCTGCTCTGCGGACAGATGAATCAGCAGATCGGAAATGAAGAACACCGGATCGTCCTCGTTCTCGCCGATGTTGATCTCCACCACGGAGCCGTCCTTTTTGGCCACGACGCCGTGAAGGGCCAGCGGCAGCGTCACCCACTGGTACTTCTTGATCCCACCGTAATAGTGGGTGTCCAGCAGCGCGAAATCCGCGTCCTCATACAGAGGGTTCTGCTTGACATCCAGGCGGGGGGAATCGATGTGCGCGCCCAGAATGTTCAGGCCCTCTGTCATGGGCTTTGTTCCCAGCTGAAACATCACCAGGGTCTTGTTCATGAGAACCGCATACACCTTATCGCCTGCGGAAAGCTTTTTGCCCTCCTTTACCAGGGCAGGCAGCTCCCGGTAGCCGGCCGCCTCGATCTGATTGACGATCGTGTCCACGCACTCTCTCTCGGTCTTGCCGTTATCCAAAAACTCCATATAGCCCTTCGCAAGAGCCTCCACTGCGGCGTTTTGCGCCTCGTCGTAGGACTTCCATGCATTTCTGCGTTCCATTATTTTTTATTCTCCTTTTTCTTCTTTTTGCTCTCCCCCAGCACGGAGCGCACAAGCTCCCTGGCCCGGGGCACCTCCTCGTCGTGTATCCGGAAGGTACACACGGTTTTGTCCGAGGAGGAAAGCAGCTTCTGTAAAATTCCCTTTTCCTCAAAGTGGCAGCAATATGAGATCCGGTTGGCGAGCAGGATTTTCTCCACCCGCTCCTTTGTCTTCATATCGTACACCTTGCAGAAATCCACCTCATTATTCATTGAACCAAGCATCCTTGCTCCTTTCGGCCGTCACTGTCTGAGCTCGATTCCAAGCCCCTCAAGGCCGTTTAAGATCTTCTTCATGGCAGCCGTAATCTCCGACTCCTCCAGCGTCTTATCCTTGTTGCGGAAGGTCAGCGTGTAGGCGATCGACTTATAGCCCTCCCGGATCTGCGTTCCCTCGTAAATATCGAACAGGGAATAGCTCTCCAGAATCTTTCCGCCTCTCTGCGCCAGCACCTTTTCGATCTGGCCCACCAGCACGGATTTGGGAACCACCATGCTGATATCCCGGGTCACGGCCGGATATTTGGCGATTCCCTCGTATTTGCGGTCGAAGGACGCGCGCGCCACGATTTCCGGCATATCCAAAACGGCGATATAAGCGCGCTGGCCGATCCCATAGCTGTCCGCCACCCTGGGGTGCACCTCGCCCAGATAGCCTACCTTTTGTCCATCGTACACCACATCCGCCTGCCGGCCGGGATGCAGCCAGGGCTTTTTGTCCGCCGGATCATAATCGGGCTTTTTACGCATACCCACATGCTCCAGAAACTCCTCGATCACGCCCTTCATGGAGAAGAAATCCCCCTCCCCGTAAAAGCCCAGGGTAAACTGCATCCGCTCGTCGGGAAGCTCCGTCAGCGGCAGAGACTTGGGCAGATAGACGTTGCCCAGCTCATAGAGACGCACATCCTTATTCCGGCGGTTATAGTTGGTCGCCAGGCTGGTGAGCATTCCGTTTAAGGAGGTGGTCCGCATCACCGAATAATCCTCGCCCAGAGGGTTTAAAATCGTCACCGTGCGGCGCAGAACGCTGTCCTGCGGAATCCGCAGCTTATCGAACACCTTCGGGCTCTCAAAGGAGTAGCACATTCCCTGGGAGAAGCCGCAGTATTCCGCGATGTCCCTGGCCTTTTGCTCCACGCGCTCCTTAAAGGAGATCTTTCCGGTGGTCGCCTCACCGGAGGGCAGCGTGGTGGGAATCCTGTCGTAGCCGTAAAAACGGGCAACCTCCTCCGCGATATCCGCAAAACCTTCCAGGTCCTGGCGGAAGGAAGGGATGACAATCACATTTTCCGCCTCGTCGTAGTCCAGCTCCAGCCGCTTAAAATAGCCCAGCATGTCTTCCTTCGGAATCTGCGTCCCCAAAAACCGGTTGATTTTGTCCGGCTCAAAGGGAATCCGGCGCAGGGGCTTTAAGGGCTGGCAAACGTCCGCCATGCCGCCCACCACCTCGCCGCAGCCAAGCTCCTCGATGAGCTGGCAGGCACGGTCGATGGCCGCCGCTGCGTTTACCGGGTCAAGGCCCTTTTCAAAAATGCCGGAGGCCTCGGTGCGCATCCCGATCCTCTTTGCGGATTTGCGGATGTTGGGGCCGTTGAAGGTGGCTGCCTCGAACAGCACGGTTTTTACCTCGTCGGTGATCTTGCTGTTCTCGCCTCCCATGATACCGGCGATTCCGACCTCCTTCTCCGCGTCGCAGATCATCAGCACCTGGCTGTCCAGTTTGCGTACCTGTCCGTCCAGCGTCTCAAATTCATCCCCGTCCTGCGCACGGCGCACAATAATTTTGTGCCCCGCAATCGTGTCCAGATCGTAAGCGTGCATGGGCTGGCCGTACTCCGCCATCACATAGTTGGTGATATCCACCAGGTTGTTGATGGGACGAATGCCGGAGGCCGCCAGACGCCGCTGCATCCACCTGGGGCTGGGAGCGATTTTGATATTTTTGCAGACCCTCGCGCAGTATCTGGTGCAAAGCTCTGTATCCTCCACCTCCACGCTCACATAGTCGTTTACGTCCTCCCCGTTCGGATGTACCTCCACCTTCGGCGCCTCAAACGGCAGGCGGAAGGTTGCCGCCGCCTCCCGGGCAATTCCCAGGATGCTGTAACAGTCCACCCGGTTGCTTGTAATCTCATACTCGAACACCGTATCGTGCAGTCCCAGCGCCTCCACGGCGTCCGCCCCCACGACGGCGTCCCCGTCAAAAATGTAAATGCCGTATTCCGGCGCCTCCGGGTACATCTCCCGGCTGCTGCCAAGCTCCTCGATGGAGCACATCATGCCCTCGGAGGGCACGCCCCGCAGCTTGCCGGCCTTAATCTCCACGCCGTCTGCCGGCAGCGGTCCGCCGTCGTGGCCGCCCGCCACTTTTCCGCCGTCCAGGACGACGGGAACCTTATCCCCCTCCCGGACATTGGGCGCGCCGGTGACAATCTGGATGGTCCGGTCCCCGATATTGACCTGGCAGACGATCAGCTTGTCCGCGTCCGGATGCTTTTCGATTTTCTCAATCTGCCCGATCACAATTTTTTCCAGGTTTTTGTCCAGACGGGTATAGCCCTCCACCTTGGTGCCGGACAGTGTCATCTTATCGAAATACTCCTGATCCGTGCAGGAAAGGCCGGGCACATATGCTTTAATCCATGATAATGCTGTATCCATTTTTCTCCTCCATTCCTCAGAACTGCTTCAAAAACCGGATATCGTTCTCGTAAAGCAGACGCATGTCGTCGATCTCATATTTCAGCAGGGCAATCCGCTCCAGGCCCACGCCGAAGGCGAAGCCGGAATATTCCTCCGGGTCGATGCCGCTCATGGAAAGCACCCTGGGATGCACCATGCCGCAGCCCAAAATCTCGATCCAGCCGGAGCCCTTGCAGAACCGGCAGCCCTTGCCGCCGCATTTAAAGCAGCTCACATCCACCTCCGCGCTGGGCTCCGTGAAGGGGAAATGATGCGGTCTGAATTTTACCTTCGTATTCTCCCCGAACAGCTCCCTGGCAAACTCTGCAAGCGTGCCCTTCAAATCGGAGAAGGTGATATTTTTGTCGATTACCAGTCCCTCGATCTGATGGAAGGAAGGGGAATGGGTGGCGTCCACCTCGTCGGAGCGGAACACTCTTCCGGGGGCGATCATGCGGATCGGCAGCTTTCCCTTCTCCATCGTGCGCACCTGCACCGGAGAGGTCTGGGTGCGAAGCACGATCTGATCATTAATATAGAAGGTATCCTGCTCGTCCCGCGCCGGATGGTCCTTGGGGATGTTGAGCGCTTCAAAGTTGTAGTAATCCTTCTCCACCTCCGGTCCCTCCACGACCTCATAGCCCATGCCGACAAAGATCCTCTCGACCTCCTCCAGGGCGATCGTGTTGGGATGACGGTGACCCACCTGGTTTTTCCTGGCAGGCAGCGTCACGTCGATAACCTCGTTTTTCAGACGCGCCTCCAGCACCAGGTCCTCCAGCTTTGCCTTCTCCGTCTCCAGCGCCTTCTCAATCTCTGCGCGCACCTCGTTGACCATCTGTCCCACCCTGGGCCGCTCCTCCGGCGCCACGTCGCGCATGCTCTTTAACACCTCCGTCAGGGCGCCCTTCTTGCCCAGGGCGCTGACCCTGACCTCGTTTAGCTTATCCAGATTTTCGGAAGCGTTGATCTGCTTCAAAATCTCTTCCCTTATTTTCGCCAGTTTCTCTTTCACAGCAAACTCCTTTCTCTTCTTTGTTACGCCTTGGCGTATACTCGTGATTTTCCGTGCAATAATAAATTGCATAAAAAATCCCCGGTTAAAAAACCAGGGACGAAATTTTCCGCGGTACCACCCTTTTTCCCGCCGCATTGCTCGCGGCAGGCGCTTCATTCCGGGCGTAACGTGCCTGACGCGTCCCGGCCTACCCAAAGCAAACGCCATCCGCTCTCTGCGGACAACCGCCTGTCTTCTTCTGCCGGGCGGCTCCGGTGGGAAATTCGCATCCTTCCTGTAGAAAAGCTCTCAGCCGACGGCTCTTCCTCTCTGCCCTGCCTGCGGACGCTACTGACACCTTCACTGCCTTTTGTTATTCCATATGGCCTATTTTATGAAATCTGTCCGCAAAAGTCAACCCTGTTCTGAAAAGAGTAACACCAAATAATAACCGTTCATCCCGCGCCATTCGCAAAGCCGCGCTAACGCGCTTTCCGCCGCTTTGCGGCTCCCTTTGCTCATAATCGGGCGCTCCCTCAGCCGGGAGCAACCGGCCAAAATTCGTGCGAGCACGATTTTGGCCGGTCACTCCCGGCTGGCTGAACTGAAGAAGCTCATAAATCGGTTGATATGCGCGCCCACCAGCAGCAGGTACATGCAGAAGTACAGCCACATCATGACCACCACAATGGCGGAAAGGCTGCCGTAGAGGCCGAAATCGTTGAACTGTTCTATGTAAATGGAAAATCCCCAGGAAAACAGGTTCCAGCTCACCGCCGTAAAAAGTGCGCCGGGAAACTGGTTTTTCCATTTCAGTTTGATGTTCGGCACGAAGGCGAAGATTGTCATGAACACCAGCGTCAGGATTCCCCAGGAAAACAGCGGCTTTAGGTGCATCAGCAATGAAACAATCTCATCCAGCACCGGGATATGGCGGTTCAGCACTCTCACCAGCGTATCCCCGAACACCATAAAGACAAGCGAGATGAGCAGAATCGCCAGTAAAACGACCGTGTAAAAGGAGGCCAGCAGCCGCTGGACAAAATAGTTGCGGTCCTCCACCACTCCGTTCATGGCGTTTAAGCCCCGGATCAACGCCAGCATCCCCTTGCCCGCCGACCAGATCGTCACAATCGCCGCCACGCTGACCACGCCCACCGTGCTGTTGTACAGCGACTCGATCAGACTGCTCATCATGGGAACCAGCGGCGAGGGCATCACCTGCGCCACTCCCCGCAGCAAATCGGACTTCTGCAGGGAGGTCAGGGGCAGGAGGGAGCACAGCAGAATGATAATCGGAATCAGGGACAGGAAAATAAAGTAAGCCGCGCTGGAGGCATGGGCACTCACATTGGATTTTGACATATGCCGGACAAAGCCTGTCGCCAGACTGATCTTCTTTTTCATTCTGTTTCCTTTCCGCACACCGTTCTACGATTCATAAATATTCCGCAGGACGCACCCTTTGTAAAAAAAAGACAGGATCCCCTCTGCGTCCACCTCCGCAAGCGCCATATTCCGCGCGCCATTCTGGGACAGGCCGACGCCGTGGCCAAAGCCCCCGCCGTTTAACGTATATCCTACCACAGCGCCGTCCGTTTGGGAAGGAGAAAGGACGAAAAATGCGCTGGGCACCATGGAGGGGGCCGCTGCGCTGCTGCCGTCCTGCCGGATCACCGGGCTTTGTCCGTCGCAGAGCACATACCGGATGTTGTGCTCCGTCTTCACTGTCACCTGTCCTCCCTCCCCCTCGATCAGGAGCCGGTTTGCCACTCCGCCGGGTCCGCGCCCGGTCACCTCAAGGCGAAGGATCCTCCCAAGCCCGGGAACCGGGGACTGGGCCCAGCTTTTGTCCGCCTGTTCCACCAGCACGCCGTCCGGATCCGCCTGCTGACGCCGCGAAAGCGCCTTGACAAGCACGTCGCTGTCCAGATGCTCCACCGTATACTGCCAGCGATACCAGGGCTCGTTCTTTTCATAGAAGTTTTCCTGACCGCCGCGGATAAAACCGTCAAAGGCCTCGTTTTGTTCCAGCAGGGCCGCCTGCCCGTAAGCCGGCGCCATCACCGCCAGCACATCCTGTTCCTTCGCCGCCAGCGTCAGCTCCAGATTTTTCGTGTCGATGGCCTGGGCCATCAGATAGGGATAGTCCGCCTCCCTGCCGCCCTCCCAGACTGAGGCGTCCGTGCCGTAGCCGCAGGAGGTGGAATAATAGTAGGTCTCCGCCAGCTCCTCCCCATAATAAAGCGTCTGTCCGGCCGTCTCCCGCACCGCCTTTGTGGTCTGGACATTTTCCGCAATATTGTGATACACCTGGAAAGCGGCGCTGTCATCCACATGGGCGCCAAGCTCCGGAAGGCCTGCCCGAAGCATCCGGGCGTAGGCGTAGGTGCGGGCGCAGACCGCCTGGCTTTTTAGGGCCTCCAGCGGATAGGAGGCCGGCATCTCGCTGGGCACCACCGCGTAGAGATATTCCTCCAGCAAAACCTCGTTGATTGCCAAAAGCCCCTGTTCTCCCTTCACAAACTCAAAGCTGCCGCGGTAATCCGCCGTGCCCTGGGAACGGTTTACATTTTCCAGCCGGATATGACCGGTCAAAATCTCCGGCGTCAGCCGGATCCGGTCGCTGTCCGCAAAGAGCGGGCTGTCTGCCGCAAGCTCCAGCTTCTCCCCGGCCGCCAGCCGTTTCTCCTTCCGGCTGCCGTAGGCCCCAAAGCGAATCACCGCGTCGCAGTCCGCCGTCAGCTCCAGCCTCTCATGCCAGGCTCCCCCGTAATCCGAGGTTTTTATCAATACCCGGATATACTCCATTTTTTCTTCCCGGGGGACCAGCGCGGCCTCGATGACCCCGTCCTCAATCACAAAATCCGTAAATGCGTAGCCGACCCGCAGCTCTGAGGGATACAGCTTCTTCAGCTTCCCGTAGAGCCGGTATATTTTCAGATTTTCCGAAAAAGGGAAATACCCCTGTCCCTCGATTTCCGCTCCCCGGCTGTCCATCCGCAAAAGCTGCCCGGAAACCTTGTGCTCCCTGCAGACGGCGCGCACCGGCATTCCCTCTGAAAAGGTCAGATCGCAGACCTGGTCCTTCGTCCCGCCGTGCTCTTGTAAAAAAGCCTCCATGCCCTCCCGCGCAGCCAAAAGCAGCTCGTAATCGTTCCAGAAGCAGCGGATTCCCTCCTCTCCGATGCTCATGACCCAGAGATTCCGGAGCGTAACCTCCTCTGCGCCGACGCTTCGCACCGCATACAGCCCGCCCTGCCTCGCCACGGCCTGCACATTCCTGCGCCACAGCATACTCTCCCCAAAGCGCTCCGCAAAAAAGGTCCAGCGGCCCTCGTCCGTCACCAGCTCCTGTTCCGACAGCGCCTTTCCCTCTGGGTCCGTCGCCTGCTCCCCGGCCGCCAGGATGCGCACCGTCACGTCCTGAATCTGTCCCTCCGGATCGTACCGCTTACGGGCCGCATCGAACCATTCATACCAGTCGGAGGCCTCCACCCTCTCCTTTTTGCGGTAAGCGCCCCCGTCAAAAAGCTCCCGGCTCTCCGGCAGCAGCTCAAGCAGCGTGAAAGCCTGGCCCCAGGTCAGATATCCCTGCCCCTCCGAGGCATCCATCCCCTTCAGGGCAGACAGCACCGCCTCCGGATCCGGCCCCGGATCGGTTCCCGCGCCATCCCCTGCCGCCGCTGCCGTATCCGCCAGCAGCCAGGCCAGGTTTCCCGCCTCCTGTAAGGAAATATAATTCCCTTCCTTTTCCTGCCGCGGGAGGGTCAGTCGCTGCGCCGTCCTGCCGATCAGCCACAGCAGCAAAAAGCAGCCTGCGGCGGTCAGCAGCAGCTTTCCCGCCATCCTGAGCCGTCTTCTCCGCCGCTGCCTCTTTTTTCGATTTCTGATATAAAGCCGCTCCGCCATAAGGCTTCCCCCTTCGTTGTGCTCAAATTGTAAAAGGCAGCCCCTGCGGACTGCCTTTTTCTTTCGTATAATCCCAAGATGCCGCCCCCTGTATTCTGACTCCTAGCCAAAGCCAGGTGGGTAACCGCAACCGACGCTTCTGCCTTCCCCTGCGCAATGAGGGCCTGACAT
This sequence comes from Eubacteriales bacterium, assembly GCA_030524455.1. GTDB lineage: Bacteria > Bacillota > Clostridia > Lachnospirales > Lachnospiraceae > Gallintestinimicrobium. The sequence continues at coordinate 41,019 of JAUNGT010000009.1, forward strand.
CCGCCCGGCAATATAGGAATCCCGTTTAAAGTAAATGTAGGTTCAAAACAACAGGGGTTCTCGTACATCTCAGGTTACATTTATTATATCCAATCCGGAGAGAAAAAACAACTGGAAATTTTTCAGAAGCATCCCGCATAAGATAACAGGAAAAAGAGGTTCTTTTTTATGGAAATTTACACGGTTCGGCCAGGCGACAATGTGGACCGCATCGCGGCCCGCTTCGGCGTACCCGTCGAGGCGCTGCTCTATGACAACCAGCTTTCCCGTCCCTATCCGCTGGCCGTCGGCCAGGCTCTTTTAATTCCCTCCGGGACGCCGGATCCGCTCCGCCCGAAAATCGTCGCGGGCGGCTATGCCTACCCTTACATCCGGCGGGAGGTGCTGGAGGAAACGCTCCCCTGGCTCTCCGATCTGTATGTATTTTCCTACCGCTTTTCGGAGCAGGGGGATCTGCTGCCTCCCGAGGCCGACGACCGTTTCATGACGGAGCTTGCCCTGCAGCAAAACGTGCGGCCCATCCTGACGCTGACGCCCTTCAATGCGGACGGAAGCTTTGACAGCAGCCTCATCCACGCCCTTCTGAGCAGCCCTGCAGCGCAGGAACGCCTGATCGGCCAGCTTGCCGACGCGCTGCGCCAAAAGGGGTTTTGGGGCGTGGATATCGATTTTGAGTACGTCTACGCCCGGGATCGGGAGGCTTACCCTGCCTTTGTGGCAAAGGTGCGCCGGGCGGTCCGTGCCGTCAACGAAAATTACCGGGTATCCGTCGCCCTCTCCGCCAAAACCTCCGCCTCCCAGAAGGGCCTGCTCTACGAGGGGTTAGATTACAGGGCGCTGGGGGAGGCAGCGGACAGCGCGCTTTTGATGACCTACGAATGGGGCTACGCCTACGGGCCGCCCATGGCCATCGCCCCCATCAACGAGGTGCGCAGGGTGGTGGAATATGCCCTCACGGAAATTCCCGCCCACCGGCTTGACTTAGGCATCCCCAACTACGGCTACGACTGGCCGCTGCCCTTTCGCCAGGGCGAGACGAAGGCCACCGCCGTCACCCTGCAGTACGCCGTGCAGCTTGCCATCGAAAACGACGCGGCCATCCGCTTCGACGAGGCATCCATGTCCCCGCATTTTCGCTACCGGAAAAACGGTACGGAGCATGAGGTCTGGTTTGAGGATGTGCGCAGCCTGCGCGAAAAATTCAGCCTGCTTGCCGAATACGACCTTCGGGGCGCAGGCTACTGGCAGATCATGCGCCTGTTTTTCCCCAACTGGATCCTGCTGTCGGACACCTTCCGGCCGGAAAAAGGCTAGCGCCCTTACCGCTCCGCCCGCATGGGATTATGCAGGAAATCCTCATAGGCCAGACGGATGCCGTCCTCCAGCTCCGTGTGATAGGTCCAGCCCAGATTTTTCAGCTTGGTCACGTCCAGAAGCTTTCTGGGCGTGCCGTCGGGCTTGGTGGGATCCCACCGGATCTCCCCGGTATAGCCCACCACCTTCGCGGTCAGCTCCGTCAGCTCCCGGATCGTCAGCTCCTTGCCGGTGCCCACATTCACCGTCTCATTGCCGGAGTAATGGTTCATCAGAAACACGCAGGCGTCCGCCAGATCGTCCACATACAAAAACTCCCGCAGCGGCGTACCGGTCCCCCAGCAGGTCACCTCCCTGGCGCCGGACATCTTCGCCTCGTGGAAGCGGCGGATCAGCGCCGGCAGAACATGGCTGTGCGTGGGATGATAGTTGTCGTTGGGGCCGTAAAGATTGGTGGGCATGGCGGAAATATAGTCCGTGCCGTACTGCCGGTTTAAAAACTCACAGTATTTCAGACCGGAAATCTTTGCCAGCGCATAGGCCTCGTTTGTCTTTTCCAGCTCGGAGGTCAGAAGGCAGCTCTCCGGCATGGGCTGGGGCGCCATCCGGGGATAAATGCAGGAGGAGCCCAAAAACAGCAGCTTTTTGCAGCCGTTCTGCCAGGCGGAATGAATCACGTTCATCTCCAGCGTCATGTTGTCGTACATGAAATCCGCCAGCGCCTCCTGGTTGGCCACGATGCCTCCCACCTTGGCTGCCGCCAGGAAAACATAGTCCGGCTTCTCCTCTGCAAAAAAATCCTCCACCGCCTGCTGACGGCACAGATTCAGTTCCTTATGCGTCCTGGTCACAATATTGTGATAGCCCGCCTTTTCCAGCGCACGCACGATGGCGGAGCCCACCATTCCCCGATGCCCGGCCACATAGATTTTCGCATTTTTTTCCATCATCGTCAGATCCTCTCCTCCTGCGCCTGTCCGGACGCCTCCCGCAGGGCGCGTTCCCGCTTTGCCAGCCTGCGGTCGTGCTCCGCCATAATGCGCACCAGCTCCTCATAGCTCGTTTTCTGGGGATTCCAGCCGAGCACCGTCTTCGCCTTGGTGGGATCGCCCCACAGATTGTCCACATCGGTGGGACGGAACCATGCGGGATTGACGCAGACCAAAAGCTTTCCGGTTGCTTTGTCGTATCCCTTTTCCTCCAGTCCTTTGCCCTCCCAGCGGATCTCCATGCCGTTTGCCGCAAAGGCCTTCTCCGTAAAATCGCGCACCGTGTGCTGCTGACCGGTGGCGATGACAAAATCCTCCGGCGTCTCATGCTGCAGAATCATCCACATGCACTCCACATAATCCTTCGCATAGCCCCAGTCGCGCAGGGAATCCATGTTTCCCAGCTCCAGGTGATCCTGCAGCCCCTCCGCGATCCGGCCCGCCGCCAGCGTGATTTTTCTGGTCACAAAATTTTCTCCCCGGCGCTCGGACTCATGATTGAACAAAATTCCGTTGACCGCGAACATTCCGTAAGCCTCCCGATATTCCCTGGTGATCCAGAAGCCGTACTGCTTGGCCACCGCGTAGGGGCTGTAGGGATGAAAGGGAGTCGTCTCCCGCTGGGGCACCTCCTCCACCTTGCCGTAAAGCTCGGAGGTGGAAGCCTGATAAATCTTTGTCTTTTTGGTCAGGCCCAAAATCCGCACCGCCTCCAGGATCCGCAGCACGCCCAGAGCGTCCACATCCCCGGAATACTCCGGCACATCAAAGGAAACCTGCACATGGGACTGCGCCGCCAGGTTGTAAATCTCGTCCGGCTGCACCAGCCCGATGATCCGGATCAGAGACGAGGAATCGGACAGATCCCCGTCGTGCAGCGTCACCGCATGCCGCTCGATCAGATGATCGATCCGCGCTGTGTTGGAGATTGACGCCCGCCGTGTGATCCCGTGCACCTCATATCCCTTCTCCAGCAAAAACTCCGCCAGATAGGATCCGTCCTGCCCGGTAATTCCTGTAATCAATGCCTTTTTCATAAATTCACAAGCCCTTTCCCGAAAAAATAATGTTACGTTTCTTTCGATTCTATCAACAATCCTATCCGTCCAAAAGGGGAAATCTTGCAAATCACTAGCATTATATTGACTTTTATGCTATGCTCCCGGTAAAAGAATCACATTTGAAAGAGACAAGGAGATCTGCATGGATACTGCCCTTTTTAGCGGCAGCCTGGTGGAGTCTGACCGGATCCTTTATACGCCCTCCACCTTCGCCCGCACCAACCTGATTCACCTGCAGGAAACCGGCTCCCTGCGGGCGCTCAAGCCGCATACCAGCCGCCGGGAAAACCTTTCCTCCTACCTGTGCTTCATCATCCTGGAGGGAAGCGGCACGCTGGAATACAACCGGGAGTCCTTTGCGCTTTCCGCCGGGGACTGCGTTTTTCTGGATTGCCGCAAGCCCTACCAGCACCGCTGCTCCGAACAGCTCTGGCGGCTGAAATGGGCGCATTTTTACGGGCCGAACATGGCCGGCATCTACGAAAAATATGCAGAGCGGGGAGGCCAGCCCTGCTTTCGCCCATCCGGACTTGCCCCCTATGACGCCATTCTGACGAGACTGTTTGAGACGGCTTCCTCCTCCGACTATGTGAGGGACATGAAGATTTTTGAGCAGCTCACGGCGCTGCTTTCTTTGCTGATGGAGGACAGCTGGCGCCCGGAAGGGGTTCCCCGCCGTTCCCAGCGCCGCTGCAATCTGCAGCAGGTCAAGGACTATCTTGACCTGCATTACCGGGAGCCGCTGCGTCTGGATCAGCTCTCGGACATCTTCTATATCAATAAATTTTATCTGACGCGGATTTTCAAGGAGCAGTTCGGCCTGTCCATCACCGCCTACCTGCTCTCTCTGCGCATCACCCACGCCAAGCGCCTGCTGCGCTTTTCCGGGCTTTCCATCGAGAAGATTGCGCAGGAATGCGGGATGCAGGACGCCAACTACTTCTCCCGCATGTTCCGGAAGGTAGAGGGCGTCTCCCCGGGGGAATACCGCAGGCAATGGTAGCGCTGCCCTTTTTATTGTACCGCTCTGGTGGCCTCCTTCAGCCACGCAAGCTCCTCCCCTTCCAGGAAGGGAGCCATTTTCTCGTACACCTGCGCGTGGTAGCGGTTTAAGCGCTCGATGTCCTTTGGCTGCATCAGGGAGGTGTCGATGGCGTCCAGATCGATGGGCGCCCAGGTCAGCGTCTCGAAATACATAAACTGGCCGTCGCCGTTTTTCACGCCGTTTCTGGCAACCATCACGTTCTCGATGCGGATGCCATGGCTTCCCTCGATATAAATGCCGGGCTCGTTGGTGATGTCCATCCCTGCCTCGATGGGAACCTCCTTCTGGCCCTCCACGAAGCGCCAGCGAAGCCCCTGCGGCCCCTCGTGGACGTTCAGGATATAGCCCACACCGTGTCCGGTGCCGCATTTGTAATCAATGTTCTGATCCCACATGGGCTGCCGCGCCAGGATGTCCAGGTTGCGGCCGCTGCAGCCGTACAGAAATTTCGCGTCGGTCAGCTGAAGCATTCCCATGGCGACTGCGGTATAGTGCGCCTTCTCCTCCGGCGTGATGGGCCCCAGCACCATGGTCCTTGTCACATCCGTCGTCCCTCCCAGGTACTGTCCGCCGGAATCCACCAGCAGCATCCCTCTGGGCTCCAGCGCGGCCGCGCTCTCCTTAGTAGCCTCGTAGTGCATCATGGCCGCGTTGGCCCCATAGGCGCTGATGGTGGGGAAGGAAAGATCCAGATAGCCGTCAATCTGCGCCCGCAGGCCGTCCAGGTGCATGGCCGCGGTATACTCGGTCATGGGGATTTTGCCCACATTTTTCTTTACCCAGTAAATAAACCGGCAAACCGCTGCGCTGTCCTTCAAATAAACCTGCTTCATATTGGCAAGCTCCGTCTCGTTTTTCACGGCCTTCAAAAGCTCCGTGGGGCTGGCCGCGCCGATCACCTCCGCACGGGAGGAAAGAAGCTTATAAAAAGCGTAGCTTACGTTGCCCTCGTCGCAGAGCACCTTTCCGCTCACCGGGCAGGCAGACAGCCAGGATGCCGTCTCCTCATAGGGATGCAGGACAATCCCGTACTTTGCAGCGTGAGCCCTCAGATCCTCTGTCACCTCGCCCTCCTGCAGAAACAGGTGGCACTCCCGGTCCGTCACATAAGCGTAGGAAAGCGCCACCGGATTGCACTCCACATCCGCGCCCCGGATGTTAAGCAGCCACATCAGGTCGTCCAGCTTACTCAGAAAAAGACTTCCGGCTCCCTTCTTCTCCATCTGCTCCCGCACCTGGGAGAGCTTTTGCTCCACCGTCCGCCCAAACAGCGCCTCATCGGGCACCAGCACCGGATGGCAGGGAAGCTCCGGGCGGTCCGTCCACACCTCGTTTGCCAGATCCTTTTCATAGGCGATCCGGACCTGCTTTTTGTCCAGGATTTTTTCCAGCTTCCGGCCAAAACGCGTGTCCACCACACGTCCGTCAAAGCCCAGCGTCTGTCCCGGCTGCATTTTCTGCTCCAAAAACTCCTCTTTTGTGGGAACTCCTTCCTCCAGCATCCGATACAGCGTCACGCCGGTTCCCTCAAGCTCCCGCTCCGCCTGGATAAAATAGCGGCCGTCCGTCCACAGTCCGGCCTCCTGCTTTCCGATAATCAGCGTGCCGTTGGAGCCGGAGAAATTGCACAGATACTCCCGCACCTTGAAATAAGCGTCCACATACTCGGAATTGTGGAAGTCCGCCGTGGGGACCATGTACCAGTCCACACCGTTTTTCTCCATCACGGCCCGCAGCGCGGCGAGCCTGTCGCAGATTTTTTGATTTATCATAGGTTTTATCCTCCAAACAAAAGTTACATCAAAAATTATCATACTCACTAAAAAAAGACGTGTCAAGCCGGGAATCCCGGGGGCGTCTTGTATTTTTCCCCCGGGTCGGGTACAATAGAGCCAACATCAAAAAAGGAGCCGTCTTTTTATGACAAACCAGGAAATTTTATCCCACATCGACCATACCCAGCTAAAGCCCTACGCGGTCTGGGCCGATATTGAAACGCTCTGCCGCGAAGCGATCACGCTCCGCACCGCCTCCGTCTGCATTCCGCCTGCTTTTGTGGAGCGGGCGCATCAGGCCTTCCCCGATCTGAATATCTGCACGGTGGTCGGCTTTCCACTGGGCTATGCCACCACCGCCGCCAAGCTGGCCGAGACAAAGCAGGCCCTGCAGGAGGGCGCAAACGAGATCGACATGGTCGTCAACATCAGCGACGTGAAGGATCACCGCTACGCTCAGGTGGAGGAGGAGATCCGCGCCCTTAAGGACTGCTGCGGCAGCCATATTCTGAAGGTGATCGTGGAAACCTGCTACCTGACGGAGGAAGAAAAAATCGCCATGTGCAGGGCCGTCACAGCGGCCGGAGCCGAATTCATCAAGACCTCCACGGGCTTTGGCACCGGCGGAGCCACCCTGGCGGACGTCGCGCTCTTTCGGTCCCACATCGGCCCGAACGTGCAGATCAAGGCGGCCGGGGGCGTAAAGACCCGGGAGGATCTGGAGGCCTTTCTGGCCGCGGGCTGCAGCCGCATCGGCACCTCCTCTGCGGTTTCCCTGCTGACCGGAGGACAGGCCTCCTCCTATTGATATAAGGCGCGGGAACTGGTTTCCCGCGCCCGGATCTGTGAACTTTTTTTTAATTTTATAAACTTTCTCTGTTTTTTCTTGTGCCTTATAAGGTTTTTGTGATATACTTAGCTAAGTTTAGCGAGTTCAGCTGTCAAAGTCTTGCTTTTCACATCGAACTTGCCCACCCACTACATCAATCAAATCCCGGCGCACCAACCGGCCGGGTCCGTATTGCGAATCCGATCCGTCATCCTTGTTTATAATTTTATAGCTGCGCCGGCTGCTTTTTTTGTGAGCAGTCTGTTGAAAACGCTACCTTTCTATCCGGCGCACAGCCCGAAAACCGACGGGGATTCTTTATACAATACGGATTTTTCAGAAAGGCGGTGTTATTTTTTATGGATCTGAATCTGACGAACAGTTTTTCCGAAATCACACCGGAAATCCTCCGGCTGTCGCAGCTAAGCGAGAAGGCCGGCAGCATCGATTCCGGGCTTTATACGAAATATGACGTAAAACGCGGACTGCGGGATTTAAACGGCAAGGGCGTCCTGGCCGGACTGACCAATATCTCCGACGTGCGCGCCACCCAAATGGTGGACGGCAAGGCTGTCCCCGCCCACGGCAAGCTCTTTTACCGCGGCTACAATGTGGAGGACCTGGTGCGCGGCTTTGCGGCGGACGACCGCTTCGGCTTCGACGAGGTAACCTATCTGCTGCTGTTTGACAAGCTGCCGACAGGGGAGGAGCTGGAACGCTTTTCCGCGCTGCTTTCCTCCTACCGCAGCCTGCCCACCAGCTTTGTGCGGGACATTATCATGAAAGCGCCCAGCAAGGACATGATGAACACCCTGGCCCGCAGCGTGCTGACGCTGTACTCCTACGACGACCGGGCCGACGACGTTTCCCTGCCCAACGTGCTGCGCCAGTGTCTGCAGCTGATCAGCCTCTGCCCCATGCTCTCCATTTACGGCTACCAGGCCTACAGCCATTACCACGACGGCAACAGCCTTTATATCCATCAGCCCTCCCAGACGCTTTCCATGGCGGAGAACATCCTGCACATCCTGCGGCCGGACAGCAGCTACACGCCTCTGGAGGCCAGGATTTTGGATATCGCGCTGATCCTCCATATGGAGCACGGCGGCGGCAACAACTCCTCCTTCACCACCCGGGTTGTGACTTCCTCCCTCTCCGATACCTACTCCGTCATCGCGGCAGCCATCGGCTCCCTGAAGGGCCCCCGCCACGGCGGCGCCAATATCAAGGTGGTAAAGATGTTCGAGGAGATGAAGCAGGAGGTTCGCGACTGGAAGGACGACGAGGAGGTGAGCCGCTATCTGGAACGCCTCTTACAGAAGGATGCCTTCGACCACGCCGGCTTAATCTACGGCGTAGGCCATGCGGTCTACTCCAAATCCGATCCCCGCGCGGTGATCTTTAAGAGCTTCGTGGAACGGCTTTCCGAGGAAAAGGGGCTGCATGAGGAGTTCGAGCTGTACAACAGCGTGGAGCGGCTGGCTCCCCGGGTGATCTCCGGCGAGCGCCAGATGTACAAGGGCGTCAGCGTGAATGTGGACTTCTACTCCGGTTTTGTCTACAAGATGCTGGGCCTCCCCATGGAGCTGTATACCCCGATTTTCGCCATCGCCCGCATGGTGGGCTGGAGCGCCCACCGGATGGAGGAGCTTGCCTCCAACGGCAAAATCATCCGCCCGGCCTACAAAACGCTGTGCACGGACCGGGATTATGTGGAGCTTGGGAACCGCTAAAGCCAGAGGACCTCTTTATGAAGAAAGATCACATCAGACAGGCTTATAAATCTTCCAGAAATATTTATGACGATGCGCTGACGCAGAATACGCTTTGGTCCAAATTGTACAATCACCTTTTTTGGGGCGTTGACGATTCTTTCATCGCCCAAAAGGTGCTGGCTGCAATTCCACAGGGTTTTTCGGGAAAGCTATTGGATGTGCCTGTCGGTACGGCTGTTTTTACAGCCGAAAATTTTGCGCCAATCACATATCGAATATCCGGTGTGTGCAGGGGGACGTAGGGAAGCTTCCCTTTGAGGATCATACATTTGATATTTTGATTTCCATGAACGGCTTCCATGCCTTTCCGGACAAGGAAAAGGCTTTTTCGGAAACCTGCCGTGTGCTGAAGAAGGGCGGCCTTTTTACCGGCTGCTTTTATATCAGGGGCGAGTGCAGGCGCACCGATTTTCTCATCCGTCATTTTCTTGCGCCGAAGGGATGGTTTACTCCCCCGTTCCAAAGCCTCCCGGAATTGACCCGGAAACTGGAAGCATTATACTCGGATGTGAAAATATCCCATCTTCATTCCATCGCATATTTTGAGTGTATAAAATAGTGCTCAGGACTCTGCTTCCTGCCCGTCAAAGCCGGACAAAAAGCAGAGTCCAAAATTGGTGTGACGCTCAAGCGAGTGCAATCCTTCCCGAATATACTGCCATGACTGAGAATAACCTCCAGTAACAGAGAAGGCTGACTTGCTGATATAATTGATAAATCCGGGAATATCATCCCGGTATTTTTTTGCAAAGGTAAAAGCATCTCTTTCTTTTTCATCATCCGTACTATTCAATTTTCCATAGAGAACATGGTCCAGATTGCAAGACATATAGTAAATCTGATACGGCACCTTCCAAATTGCAGCTGTCGAAGCCAATCTGTTCAAATTCTCCCGCTTCCGGCTATTTCTCGCCTCAATTCCGTTTTTTCTTTGCGTTCGAATTTCTGTTTCAGAATAGGCAGGCTTTACCGCCGCATTGTCTTCCACAACAGCATCGTCGGGAATAAATACTCCATCCATATCTGTAATATGAATAATTTGGCTAAAATCATCAGGCTTAAACATTCGTCCTGCATAATTCTTGACAAGATTACCGACTTTAGAAACAATATTGCTTGGATTTACATTCAATTCAGTCGTAAGATCACGATGCATGACATGAACATACACTGCCTTGCTGTCGTAAATACGATTTAAGAGAACGCCCAGAGCTTCTTCGTCTGAAGGTCCTTCCACAATGACAAAAACAATTTTCTTACGAAACATCCGGATCACCTGCCTCCCTGAACGCCATCGCAATTTCACTGTTGTTTGTCGGTTCATACACGGGCTCCTTCTGTTCCCCGAGAATGATGTCCCTATAATAAAGGTCTCGAAGGTTATTCGTCGTTTTTACATTACTCATACGGATATAGCGGTTTTTCGGATTCGTGGTTGTAAATGCGATAAAACATTTGTCCAACGTTTCCAATGGACGCAAATTATGAGAAGTGAATACAAGTTGCCCCTTTCCTTTTTCTGAAATGATCCGCAGGATTTCACCGAGCAGATATTCAAAAATACCGGCATCCAACTCATCTATGGCAACTGTCATCGAAGGCTTGTTGTATATGACAATCAAAAGCTGTAAAATCGAAATGAGCTTCTTAATCCCCTCAGATTCATATTGCAGCGGAATTTCTCTACTGTTTTTTTGGGACATGAGCTGGATACAATAGCCCGGTGTACCGTTTGGATAAAGCTGAGGTCCCATATCTTTTACACCGATCGTAAGTCCTGGTACAAGCTGTGGCAAGACCACATTCATGCAATCAATAATCTTATGAACGATATTCAATGCCGTTTCGGGAATCAGGGATGATTCATTTAGCTTGATCAGGATATTTCCAATGGAAGCTTTTCCGTTTTCATCATAGTTAAAAGCAAGCGGAAGTGCATCCATACTGATAAGCCCCGTATTTGTCGTGTTAATCACAAACAGCTGGAAATTACCGAAAAAAACAAGGCTCTCTATAAGAGAACGATGATAATCTACTTTGCAGTTCTGGCGAATAGCATTCAGCAATTCTCTTGAAAAAACAAAAGAGCGTGACGTTGCATATGCAATCTGCTTTGCAACAAAAAGATTCTTTAAAACTTCCTTATCCTTTCCAATAATTGACTGATATTTTGCCGCTGGCAGAAAAACAGCGTCTTCCGCCGCTCTTGTATCGATAACCGGCGAAAGACGAACTTTTAAATCTTTGTTTTCATAGGAATAGGCAAGCACCTCGTCAAATAACACCGCTCTATAGCCCTCATCAATTGATGGTATCTCCGTGTTGTGCCCCATAGAATTGAGTTCCCGACGCAGACTCACTTCATAAAAGCCAGAATAAGCAGAATTTACTTGTTGGTTACTTACCTTAAAGTTGTATTTGATCGTCGCAACTTCACTATCCACATTAATGTAGTCGGCAAAGCGAGCTGGAACTACCCTGCCTGAAAATGCAAGGCGGAGCAGCTCCAGCGCGTCAATCAATGCAGTCTTGCCAGAACCATTTTGCCCATATATACCAAGGATGCTTACCATACGGTTCTTGGAAGAATTTACAAAATCAAGATGTCCATAGCTAACATTCTTAAAGTTTCTAATCTCAATACTCTCAATTCTGACAATGATATTACTCATGATAAGTTCTCCTTTTTCTGCTCCATGAGAGTGATATAACTCAACGATATTAGTATATCTCAGATTTGCAGAAAAAGTCAACTCGAAACAATAATTTGATATTAAATATTTCGTTTTCGCCTTACTATCGCTTTATTTTTCCAAAAACGCCTTCACCGCCTGCTCCATCCCGTCCTTCTCGCACTGGGCGGTATGCAGCACCGGAGCGGTGCGGATTTCCTCGATGGCCTGCGGCACCGCAACGCCGCTCAGCCTGCTAAGCTCGTCCGCCAGCGCAAAATCCTCCATGCCGTCGTATTTTTTATCGATGGCACTCATCACGCTGCGTGTAAACTTGTAGGGGCTTGCCGTGGAGGCGATCACCGTCTTTGTCCCGTCTTTCGTCTCCTTCCGGTACTTGTCACAGACAACCGAGGCCACGGCCGTGTGCGGATCCAGCACATAGCCTGTCTTATCATAGAGGCTCCGGATCTTCTCCGCGCACTCCTCCTGGGAGGCGAAATTGCCGTAAAAGCTATCCAGCCGCTCCCGCATCTGCCCGGTGATCTCATAGCGCCCTTCTCCCGCAAGGGCCTCCATCAGCGCGCTGTTTTCCGCTGCGTTGTCCCCGGCAATCCGGTAAATCAGCCGCTCCAGGTTGCTGGAAATCAGGATATCCATCGAGGGAGAGCTGGTCAGAATAAACTCCCGGTTGCGGTCGTAAACGCCCGTCCGGAAAAAGTCGTAGAGCACTTTATTGTCGTTGGAGGCGCAGATCAGCTTCGCGATGGGCAGGCCCATGTTCTTCGCGTAAAAGGCCGCCAGGATATTGCCGAAATTACCGGTGGGCACCACCACGTTTATGGCCTCCCCATCCACGATGCGCCCCTCCTTTAACAGCTGCGCATAGGCATACACATAGTAGACAATCTGCGGCACCAGACGGCCGATGTTGATGGAATTGGCCGAGGAAAACCGAAAGCCCCTCTCCTGCATCCAGGCCGCCAGCTCCCGGTCCCCAAACAGCTTCTTGACGCCGGACTGGGCGTCGTCAAAGTTGCCGTGGATGCCGACGACACAGGTATTGTCGCCCTTCTGGGTCACCATCTGGCGCTCCTGAATCGGGCTGACGCCGTTTTTGGGATAAAAGACAATGATCCGGGTGCCGGGCACGTCCGCAAAGCCGGCCAGCGCCGCCTTTCCCGTATCTCCGGAGGTCGCCGTGAGGATCACGATTTCCCCCTCCGCATGGTTCTTCTTCGCCGCGGTCGTCATCAGATGAGGCAAAATGGAAAGCGCCATGTCCTTAAATGCGATCGTCCTGCCGTGGAACAGCTCCAGATAATAGGTTCCCTCCACCTCCGCCAGCGGAGCGATCACCTCCGTATCAAACTTGCTGTCGTAGGCTCTCCGGATACAGCTTCTGAGCTCCTCCTCCGAAAAATCCGTCAGTAAAAGCTTCATCACCTCATAGGCGGTCTCCTGATAAGAAAGCTTTGAAAACTCCTCCATCGTTTTATCAAACTCGGGCAAACGCTCCGGCACAAACAGGCCGCCGTCCGCGGCAAGTCCCTGCAGGATGGCTGCGGATGCTGTCACCTTGTCCTCATGTCCCCGTGTGCTTTTGTATAAAATTTCCATTCTGCACCTCCTGTTACCGTATTCTATCACAGGTCCGAGCCGTTCTACAATAGATTTTTTCGTTTTTTGCCTTCACCCGAAAAACTCATGTCCGCCGTGGGCGAACAGGCGCACCAGATGCGTGTCGAACCATCTCATATTTTCCGGGTCCGCCGCGCTGCGGGCCACAAAATAGAGCGCTCCCTCGGAAATATCCTCCCCATCCAGCGCAGCGTCCACCGCCTCCCTCGTCTCCGGGCTGACCGTCACACAATCGATCCTGCCGTCCGCCACCGGGGAAAACTGACAGATACCGCGGCTTTTCTGATAAACCACCTCCGTCACCGTATCCGGAAAGCGCTCGTCCTCCACCCGGTTTAACACCACGTTGGCCACCAGCAGCTTTCCCTTCGCATCCTCCGTCCCGGCCTCCGCCTCCACGATACGGCAAAGTACTTCATAATCCTGTCCGGAGAGTTTTCCGGTCCGCTGTGTCTCCTTTTCAAGCACCGCGACACGGACCAGAGGCTCTGTCAGGGATGTGTCCCCGGCTTTGTTTGTCTCCTGCTCCTTCTCATAATCGAGGAGCGCTTCCACGCACTCCACAGGCTCCCCTCCAAAAGCGCCGGCCGCCACATAGCGGTTGATTCCGGCGCCGCGCACGCAGAGCCAGGCCATCGCCAGCATCAGGGAAAAGGACGCCAAAAAGACGGCGTACCTGCCATATGTTTCCGGTATTGTTTTTGTCCGCATTGTCTCTGTTCCTCCTGCCTCCTATCAGTTTATTCAGGGCTTTTTCGGAAAATGTGCCCTTTTCACCGACAGTCCGCGACAGGATCCGATTTTTGTGGTACACTTTTTTTATGGAAAAGAAACGAAACACGAAAACACAGGCTCTCTGCAGCAACGCAAAACAAAACAGAACGGCCGCTCTCCTTTTGGCGCTCCTTTTGTGCCTGCCGCTTTCCGGCTGTGCAGACAGCGCCCGGCAGGCGACCCGAAGCGGCTTTTATTTCGACACGATTATCTCTCTTTCCGCTTACGGCTCCCATGCGGACCAGGCGCTGGAGGGCGCGCTCGCGCTCTGTGAACGCTACGAGCGGCTCCTTGGCAGGACGGTGAAAGGAAGCGATATCTGGAAGATCAATCATGCCGGAGGCAAATCTGTGCAGGTGGACCGGGAAACCGCCGTTTTGCTGCAAACCGCCCTGGACTGGGCCGACCGCACGCAAGGGCTTATCGATCCCACCATCGCGCCCCTCTCCGAGCTGTGGAACTTCACCGGGGATCCTCCCGGCCCTGTCCCCTCCCAGGAGCGTATCGACGCCCTGCTTTCTCATGTGGACTACCGCAAAGTGACGGTTACGCTTTCCGATCCGGCCTGTGTCACGCTCTCCGACCCCGACGCCCAGCTGGATCTGGGCTTTATCGCCAAGGGCTATATTGCCGACCGCCTGAAGGACTACTTTTTGGAGCAGGGAATTCAGAGCGCCCTGATCAACCTGGGCGGAAACGTGCTTGCCCTGGGCGAAAAGCCCGACGGCTCCGCCTTCCGCACCGGCATCCGCAAGCCCTTTGGCAATGACGGCGAGCTGCTTGGTGTGGTGGAGCTGCGGGACCGTTCCCTGGTCTCCTCCGGCAGCTATGAGCGCTTCTTTGAGCAGGATGGCGTCCTCTATCACCATATCCTTGATCCGAACAGCGGCCGCCCGGCCGACACCGGTCTGGACAGCGTGACGATCCTGTCGGACTCCTCTGCGGACGGGGATGCCCTGAGCACGGCCTGCTTCCTTCTCGGATATGAAAAGGGCAGGGAGCTGATCGACTCCCTGCCCGGTGTGGAAGCCCTGTTTTCCATGTCCGACGGTACGATCTGCCGGACGGAAGGGTTTCCGAAAGCATCTTAAAATATTCTCCTTACAATCTGTGGAAAATCACGCAGTTTGGCTGATCCACCCGGACCTCCGGACCGTTCATCACGATCAGGCCCTCATCCGGGTGGACAGTGAAAAAGGTCATCGTGTTGGATTCATGGTTCAGGGACACCAGATGCCGGTTGTCCGGGAACAGCATCGCATCCTTGGGGTACTCGCCGCTGATGGGCAGGCAGAACAGCTTTGTCAGCATCCCTGTCTTTTGGTCAATACGGAACATTACCACACTGTTATCCCCGGCGTTGGAGCTGATCAGGTACCGGAAATCCTCCGACAAATTCAGCGCGCTGGCCGCCGCATTGCTGGCGTGGTACTCGTTCACCGTGGATACGGTCTGAATCTTATCGAAGAAAGGATTATCCTTCTCCTCCCTGTAGGTATACACGTCGATAATGTTTTTCAGCTCGTGAACAATATAGAGGATTCTGCCGTCCTTGCTGAATTTTATGTGACGGGGTGCGGACTCCATCTCGCTGCGGATGACATCCACCAGGGTCAGCTTGCCCGTCTCGTGATCCAGCCGGTACACCTTCACATGATCCAGCCCCAGATCCGCCGCGCACAGGTAATGATTGTCCCGCGTCATCTTCACGCAGCTCACATGCGGACGGAAATTGCGCTCCGCAATACTGCCCAGGCCTCTGTGGAAAATCTCGTCGGTGATCTCGCCCACGCTGCCGTCCTCGTTTAAGCGCAGCGCCGTGATCTTGCCGTCGTGCCAGCCCGCCACAAACAGATATCTGTCCTCGTAATCCGTGGAGAGATAGCAGCCTCTCATGCCGTTGATGCCCGCCATGTTGATGGTTTTGAGCGTACCGTCCGGAAGGATCTCGTAGGCCTCCACCCCGAAATCCGTGATGGAATAAAGCCACCTGCGGTTGTGAGAGATCGTCAGATAGGAGGAGTTGGTGATTTCCACCCTGTCCTTCAATGTAAATCTTCCGTTCTCCACGTCCACATCATAAATCGTAATGCCGTGATTGTCCCCCATCGTATAAGTGGACACATAGGCCACATATTTTGTCTGATTTTCCATTTCTACCTCCTGTGTGAACCGTAACGTTCCCGCTGCATTTTATATTAGCATAACTCTCTCAAAACCTCAACTCTGCAATCATGATGCTTCTTCTTCCTGTCATAGCCGATACCCACCGCTAAAATCCGGCCGGTATATCTGTTTTTCTCTCCAAGCCGTCCCCTAAATACCGCTGCATAATCCTTTTCCTTAATCTGCTCTATCGCTTCCCGGGCCGTGTGATCCACCTTCAGCTCCAATATCAGTGCATCCGCCCCCCGATCTGTTTCCGGATAAAACACAAAATCAACAAAACCTTTTCCCGCCTTGTCCTCCCGCTCCACACGGTAGGTATCCCTGGCCGCCAGATAAGCCAAATTTACAATCGCCGTCAATTCCGTCTCATGATTATAGGATAAAAGGGGAATCTCCGTGTGATGAAGCTGTTCCAGAATCGCCGTCATCGTATCCGTATCCTGTGCCAGCGTTGCACGCAGCATACGTTCCGATTCTCTGGCCAACCGGTAAACATAGCCCAGTGAAGGCTCTTTTTGCAGCATATGATCAAATTGATCCATCAACTCCTTGTTCGGGATGGATACCTTCCCATTTTCATAACTCAAAAAGCCATAGACGACCATCGCAGAAAAAATCTCGTTCCGGGTACGCTTTTCCTGTGCGGTTGCCGCATATTCCTGTATTCTGGCGGGTACCGCGAGTCCTGAAACCATCAGCGCCAGATCATCCCGTACCGCATCCACATTATTTTCGATATAATAAAAAATTTCATCATAGGGCCCTGCGCTGGTCCAGTAATTTCCCAGATTGTTATTGGTAAGCGCCATCACAACGGAACGCGGATTATACATCCGTTCCCCCGCCCTGGTGTGATAACCGTCATACCAGTAGCGCAGGCCTTCCCGGCTGACATTTTCCGGCTCATAGCCCCGTCTTTGGTAACGTTTAAACAACCGGTCAACCTCCGCCTCCGTAAATCCGAAATACCCGGAAAAACGTTCCTCAGAGGCCATCGTATATTCCGCCACCATGTTCAGCTCCGAACCGCTGGAATATTTGGCGATCGGAAGGATCCCGGTCATATAGGTCAGTCTCACATAGGGCTTATCCTTGAGCAGATTTCTCAAAAAGCTCAGATATTCTCTCCGCTGCCTTTCCGTCACAAAATCCTGATGAAAAATAAAATCCCATTCATCCAGCACAAAGATAAAGCCCGTATCCGGCTCGTCTGCGTACAGCTCCATCAACGCATCCCACACCGTCATGCCGTCCTCAACCGGAATCCCCGGATATTCCCGCTCCAGATCCTTCAGAAGAATCTCCTCAATTCTGCCGATATACTGCTCATAAGAGCTACAGTTCTTTGGCAATTCATTCATGGAAATATGAATCACCGGATAGCGGTTCCGATGGCTCTCATAGCCCGGCACATGGGAAACAGCAAGCGTCCCAAACAGCTCCGCCGCATCAACCGCTTCCGAAAAGAACGCGGAAACCATATTCGCCATTACCGTTTTTCCAAACCGCCTCGGACGGGTGATGCAGATATGCCGGTTGCCCGCGCTGACCATCGGAAACAGCTCCTCCAGCAAACCGGATTTGTCCACAAAATACGGCTGCTGCGCTTCCCCACGATACAGCGTGTAAGCAGTCCTTCCATTCAGATAAATGCCCATTTTCCAAACCTCCTTGCCCTGCCTTTTTCAGTATACCAGAACCTTCCCTCAAATCAAACCTTAAAATATTATTTTTCCCATTGACATACCGCGGAAAAACCGTATAATAAGGGTCAGCGCGTTTGTTTAGTAACATTAAACTTTTTGTTTAAAATAACTGTTTTGCACCACAGGCAGTTTCACAGAGGCATTTTTATGAAAATCGGAGCGAAGCTAAAAGAGCTGCGCGTCCAGAAGGGGCTGACGCAGGAGGAGCTGGCGGACCGCACGGAGCTGTCCAAGGGCTTTATCTCCCAGCTGGAACGGGACTTAACCTCCCCCTCCATCGCCACCCTGATGGACATCCTGCAGGCTCTCGGTTCGGACCTGAAGGATTTTTTCAACGAGGAGCCGGAGGAGCAGATCGTCTTCCATGAGGGCGATTATTTTGAAAAGCTGGACGGGGAATATAAAAACCGGACGGAATGGATCATCCCAAACGCCCAGAAAAACATTATGGAACCAATCCGGGTAACCCTGGAACCCGGCGGCAGCACCTACCCGGACAATCCCCATGAAGGGGAAGAATTTGGCTATGTACTGTCCGGCAGCATCACCATACACATAGGGAAAAAGCGCTACCGCGCCAAAAAGGGGGAGGCCTTTTATTTTACCCCCAAATCCACCCACTACATCACGGCAAGCTCCAAAACCGGGGCTTCCCTGATTTGGGTATCCAGCCCGCCCAGCTTCTGAGGAAGCGCTGATCCAACCGGCGCTTTCCCCTCCGGAAATATGCGGCAGGAAACTTTCGAGAAAGGGGCAGTGAACGGTCACTGCGCAGGGAACACACAAATGAGCACCAGGCTGATCGATTTGCAGCACATCACCAAAATTTATGACAACAACACGGTTTTGGACGACATGAGCCTGTATATCCGTGAGAATGAGTTTCTGACCCTTCTCGGGCCCAGCGGCTGCGGTAAAACCACCACGCTGCGCATCATCGGCGGCTTTGAGAAGCCGGACCAGGGGCGCGTCCTGTTTCACGGACAGGATATCACCAGCCTGCCGCCCAACAAGCGCCAGCTCAACACGGTATTCCAGAAATATGCCCTCTTCCCTCACATGACCATCGCGGAGAACATCGCATTTGGCTTAAAAATCAAGGGCAAAACCAAATCCTATATCCAGGACAAGATCCGCTACGCCTTAAAGCTGGTGAATCTGGACGGCTATGAGAACCGGATGCCGGACTCCTTAAGCGGCGGCCAGCAGCAGCGGATCGCCATCGCTCGGGCTATCGTCAACGAGCCGAAGCTTCTTCTGCTGGACGAGCCCCTGGGGGCGCTGGATTTAAAGCTGCGCCAGGATATGCAGTACGAGCTGATCCGCCTAAAAAACGAGCTGGGCATCACCTTCATCTACGTCACCCACGACCAGGAGGAGGCGCTGACCATGTCCGACACGATCGTGGTCATGAACCAGGGCTACATCCAGCAGATCGGCACGCCGGAGAAGATCTATAATGAACCGGAAAATGCTTTTGTGGCGGATTTTATCGGGGATTCCAATATTATC
Source organism: Eubacteriales bacterium (assembly GCA_030524455.1). Lineage (GTDB taxonomy): Bacteria > Bacillota > Clostridia > Lachnospirales > Lachnospiraceae > Gallintestinimicrobium. Next base: position 60,281 of record JAUNGT010000009.1, read on the forward strand.
AGCGGCATCATGATCCGGGATGAGCTGGTCTCCATCCTGGGACAGCATTTCCCCTGTGTGGACAAGGGCTTTGGCACCAACAAGCCGGTGGACGTGGTGATCCGCCCGGAGGATGTGGATCTGGTAAAGCCCGAGGACGGCATCCTGACCGGCACCGTGACCCATCTGATCTTTAAGGGGGTTCACTACGAGATGGAGGTGACCGCCAACGGCTATGAATGGCTTGTCCACTCCACGGACATGTTCCCCGTGGGCACGCCGGTGGGCATCCGGGTGGATCCCTTCGACATCCAGATTATGAATAAACCGGCTTCGGAGGATGAGGAGGCTGTGAATATCGATGAATAAATCTTCCAAAAAAACGGCGGTCCCCAGGACGCCCTGGCCCACCGGCCGGTATATGGCGGCCCCCTACCTGCTCTGGTCGGCGGCCTTTATCCTGATTCCGCTTGCCATGATCTTTTATTACGGACTGACGGACAAAAGCGGCGCTTTTACCCTGGAAAATGTGCTGTCCATCGGCACGCCGCAGCACGCAAAGGCGCTTTTGATCGCCCTTTTGCTCTCCCTTGTCAGTACGCTGATCTGCCTGCTGTTGGCCTATCCGCTGGCTATGATCCTGGCAAGACGCGGCATCAGCCAGCACAGCTTTATCGTGCTGCTCTTCATCCTTCCCATGTGGATGAATTTTCTGCTGCGCACCCTGGCCTGGCAGACCCTGCTGGAAAAGACCGGCGTGATCAACTCCGTCCTCTCCTTCCTGGGACTCCCGGCCCTGAATATCATCAATACCCCGGCGGCGATTATCCTGGGCATGGTATACAATTTCCTGCCCTTCATGGTGCTGCCCCTGTACAACGCCCTGACCAAGATTGACGGAAACGTCGTAAACGCCGCCCATGACCTGGGCGCCAACGGCGTGCAGACCTTTTTCCGGGTCATTTTCCCTTTGAGCCTGCCCGGCGTCATCAGCGGCATCACAATGGTATTTGTGCCGGCCCTGACCACCTTTGTCATTTCCAACCTGCTGGGCGGCAGCAAGATTTTGCTGATCGGCAACGTGATCGAGCAGGAATTTACCCAGGCCTCCAACTGGCATTTGGGCAGCGGTCTTTCTATCGTGCTGATGGCCTTCATCCTGGTCAACATGCTGCTGACCGCCATCTTTGACAAAAACGGGGAGGGAACGAGCTTATGATCAAGACTACCGCGCAGAAAATCTATACGGCGCTGATTTTCATTTTCCTGTACGCCCCCATCGCCACCCTGATCGTCCTCTCCTTCAACGCCAGCAAGACGCGGGCCAAATGGGGCGGCTTCACGGTGAAATGGTACGCCGCGCTTTTCGACAACGCGGATATCATGCAGGCGCTGTACAATACGCTGGCCATCGCCCTTTTGTCGGCGATATTTGCCACCCTGATCGGCACGGTTGCCGCGCTTTCCATTCAGGGCATGAAAAAAAGGAGCCGGGCAATCCTGATCAGCATCACCAATATCCCGATGCTCAACGCGGAGATCGTCACCGGCATTTCCCTGATGCTGCTGTTTTTAACCGTGGGGGCCCGCTTCGGCTTCGGCACTATTTTGCTCTCCCACATCACCTTCAACATCCCCTATGTGATTTTGAGCGTGATGCCGCGGCTTAAGCAGTTAAACCCCAGCGTCTACGAGGCGGCGCTGGATCTGGGCGCTTCTCCCTGGCGGGCCTTTTTTAAGGTGGTGTTCCCGGAGCTTTTGCCCGGGGTGCTGTCCGGCTTTTTGATGGCCTTTACGATGTCGCTGGATGATTTTATCATCACCCACTTTACGAAGGGGCCCGGCGTGGACACCCTTTCCACCAAGATTTACACAGAAGTCAAAAAAGGGATCAAGCCGGAAATGTACGCCCTTTCCACCCTGATTTTCGTCACCGTTCTCGTCCTTTTGCTGCTGGTCAACAAGGCGCCCAGGCCAAAGGAAAAACAAACGCTTCAAGGCACAAAGAAAGGAACCGCAAAATGAAAAAGAAAATGATGATCCGGACGCTCGGCTGCCTTTTGACGATGTCCTGCGCAGCTGCGCTGCTGACAGGCTGCAGCGCAAAGACAGCCTCCGGCGAAAACGGGCAGGTTGTCGTCTACAACTGGGGCGAATACATCGATCCCGAGACCATCGAGATGTTCGAGGAGGAAACCGGCATTCAGGTCGTCTATGACGAATATGAGACCAACGAAATCATGTATCCCAAGGTGGAGACCGGCGCGTCGGCCTACGATGTGATCTGCCCTTCCGACTACATGATCAGCAAGATGATCGGGAACAATCTGCTGGCCGAGTTAAACTTTGACAACATGCCAAACGCCAAAGCCAACATCGGCGCGCAGTACTGGGAGCAGTCCCAGGGCTTCGACCCGGAAAACAAATATTCCGTCCCCTACTGCTGGGGTACCGTCGGCATTCTCTACAACAAGACGATGGTGGAAGAACCGGTGGACAGCTGGTCCATCCTGTGGGACGAAAAATACACGGACAATATCCTGATGCAGGACTCCGTGCGGGACGCCTTCATGGTGGCGCTGAAATTAAACGGCAATTCCATGAACTCTCTGGATGAGGGCGAGCTGGCTGCGGCCCGCGACCTTCTGATCAGGCAGAAGCCTCTGGTACAGGCCTATGTGATCGACCAGGTGCGGGACAAGATGATCGGCGGCGAGGCGGCGCTGGGCGTGATCTACTCCGGCGAGGCCATCTTTACTCAGCGGGAAAATGCGGATCTGGAATATGTGATTCCCAAGGAGGGCACCAACGTCTGGATCGACTCCTGGGTGATTCCCAAAAACGCGCCCAACCCGGAGAACGCCGAGAAGTTCATCGACTTTATGTGCCGCGGCGACATTGCCCTGAAAAACTTTGAATACATCACCTACTCCACCCCCAACGAGGCGGCCCGGGAACTGATTGAGGATGAGGATCTGAAAAATTCTCAGATCGCCTTCCCCGATTTAAGCCAGTACGCGAACCTGGAAACCTTCACCTATCTGGGCGAGGACGGGGATGCGCTTTACAATGAAATGTGGAAAGAAGTCAAATCCAACTAAAGACATATGGAACGAATTTTATATTATGACATCACAAAGGGCGACGATTCTCTTACCGTCGCCCAGTTTTTAAAAAGAAAAGGCTATTCCTCCGCCAGTCTGACTGCGCTGAAGAAAATGCCGGCCAGCGTCCTGATCGATGATGTTCCGGCCTACATGGTACACCGGCTGCATGAGGGCTGCCGGCTCACGATCCATATCCGGGAGACGGCCGTCTCCGAAAAAATCCCGCCGGTTTCTTTTCCTCTGGATATCATCTACGAGGATGAGGATCTGCTGGTGATCAACAAGCCTGCCGGGCTGCCTGTCCACCCGTCCATGAACAACTATACCCGCTCCCTGGGCAACGCTCTGGCCTGGTATTTTGCACAGAAAAATCAGCCCTTCGTGTTCCGCTGCATCAACCGGCTGGATCACAACACCTCCGGGCTGACGATCATCGCCAAGCATCTGGTCAGCGGCGCCATCCTCTCCACCATGGTACGCAACCGCCAAATCTGCCGGGAATATCTGGGGATCTGCCGCGGCAGGGTCACACCTCCCTCCGGCACCATCGATGCGCCCCTCGGCCGCAAAAGCGGCTCTATCATCGAGCGCACCATCGATTTTGAAGCCGGGGAGCACGCGGTCACCCACTATGAGACGGCAGACTTTCAAAACGGCCACAGCCTGGTGCGCCTGCGGCTGGAAACCGGCCGCACGCATCAGATCCGCATCCACATGAAATATCTGGGCTTTCCTCTGATCGGGGATTCCCTGTACAACCCGGACATGGAGTGGATCGATCGCCAGGCCCTTCACGCGGCCTCCCTGACCTTTCCCCACCCCATGACCGGACAGCCGATGCACTTTACGCAGCCCATGCCCGCCGATATGCTGGATGTCCTTTCCGGCCGGACAATGCCCCGGTAAAAATCCCGGCCGGAACGGCTCTTTTTCTGTCAGTCCACGCTCGTCCACACCTGCATCTCGTTTTCTCCCCGGTTCGCCCAGGTGTAATAAGGCACATAGTGCAGGCGTACCGCTTCCTTTGCAGGCTTCACATACGGATGGTAGAGCCCGTCCGCCTTCTCCTGCTTTTTCTCTGTCTGACGCCAGCCGTTTATCTCCACAGCCGTCACCGGTACGCCGCAGACCGTATCCGGCTTCTCCTGCGCCGAAAGCTCCGGATTGATCCGCAGCTGATGCAGATCTTTGCCGTTGTCTTTTTCCTCCAGGCAATATACGATCGGCCCTCTGGTGACCGCCGCCTTACCTGCGTCCTCCCGCACTGCGGCATCCGCTGCCATCAGCCGCACCTCCATCGGGAAATGCAGGCAAATCGTCTCCTCCTCGGCCCATTCCTTCCGCAGATACAGATAGCCGTCCTTTTCCTCTGTGCGGGCTCCGTCCGCTCCCTCCAGCGTATAACTGCCGCACCAGTCGGGAAGGCGCAGGGCAAGCACAAAATCCGTATCCTTCGCCCGCAGCTTTATCTGCACATCCCCGTTCCAGGGAAAACCGCTCTCAATCTGCACATCCACAGTCCGCCCGTTCACCTGCTTTTCCAGCTTGCTGCCCATATACAGATGCACAAACAGTGTATTCTCATTTTCCGTAAACGCATAGGAGCCGATGGAGCTGACCAGCCGCGCCAGGTTGGGCGGGCAGCAGGCACAGCCGAACCACTTCTGCCGCACCGGTTTTACATGGAACTTTCTCTCATCCTTATGGCAGGCCTCGGGCAGCACCTCCAGCGGATTTACATAAAAGAAGCTCTTGCCGTCCAGCGCCATGCCGCTCAATACGCCGTTGTAAAGCGCCCGCTCCATCACGTTGGCATACCGGGCGTCGGGTGCGATCTCCAGCATTCTTCTGGCAAAAAACACCAGCCCGATGGAGGCGCAGGTCTCCGCATAAGCCGTATCGTTCGGCAGGTCATAGGGGAAGGAGAAGGATTCCCCGATATGGGTGCCGCCGATGCCGCCGGTGATGTACATTTTTTCCCGGACAATGCTGTCCCACAGCTTCCGGCAGGCGTGATACAGGCTCTCGTCATTGTACAGCCGGGCCACGTCCGCCATGCCCGAATACAGATAGACCGCGCGCACCGCATGGCCCACCGCCTCGTCCTGCTGCCGCACCGGCAGATGGGACTGATAATAGGCATAGCGCAGCTCCTGCTCCCTGCCCTTTTTCACCTCGTCCGGGTGCTCCCTGTCAAAATAATAGGGGCGCGTCCCTCTCTCGTCCACAAAATACCGGCCAAGCTCCAGATATTTCTGATTCCCGGTCACCTCATACAACCGCACCAGCGCCATCTCCGCGATCTCATGTCCCGGATAGCCCTTGCATTTGCCCGGCTCCGTGCCGAAATAGTCCGCCACATAGTCGGCAAAACGCTCCGCCGCCTTTAGCAGCTTCTCCTTGCCCGTTGCCTGATAATAGGCTACCGCGCCCTCCGTCAGATGCCCAAAGCAGTACAGCTCATGGTGATCCTTCAGATTGGAAAAAATCTTATCCTTGCCGTTGATGATATAGTAGGTATCCAGGTAGCCGTCCTCCTGCTGGGCCGCGCAGACAATATCGATGGCGCCGTCCGCGATCTTTTCCAGCTCCGGATCCGGATGCTGGGTCAGAGAATAGCCCACCGCCTCGATCCATTTGGAAAAATCGCTGTCCTGGAATACAAAGCCGTAAAACTTATCCTCCTCCGGATGCGCCGGATCCTCCGGCAGTGCCTCAAATCCGCGGAAGGTATATTTCGGCTCCACATAAGCGCTGCCCTGCGCCTTCTTCTCCCGGTTCAGCTTCCCTGCCGCCCGGAAATTGTGCATACAATAGCTGGGGGCCGCTCCCTCCACCCGGTCATTTAAGGCCTCCCATTGATACGGGATCACCTCCGTGCGCACCAGCTCCATCTCGTTCTTCCAGAAATCGTCCGTCACCCGGATATCCCGCAAAGACAGGGGCCGGGAAAAAAGCTTGTTATCCATGTTGCTCCTCCGCTGTAAAATTCATGCATAATTTGGACTGTTCACTCTTTTGTCCATGTGCTATGATTGTATTATACAAGTGGTTTGTTTTCCATTGCCCAGGTGGAATTTTACATGTACAAAACGGAACAACTATTGCAAATCAAGGAGGCCTCTATGATCTGGCTGGAAAAAATGGGAATGCACCGGCTGACCGGATGCAATTATGTGACTTCCGTCAATGGTATGCTGCATCCCGACCGGGTAATGGCAGAACATGACTTTCTCTATATGCTGGACGGGGAATGGGAAATCTGGGAGGAGGAGCGCGCCTATCAGCTCCGCACGGACGACCTGCTGATCCTGACCGCCGGGCAGCATCACTTCGGACGCAGGCTGTGTAATCCCGGCAATCAGCACATGTACCTGCATGTGCAGCCAACGCCCGCAGAGCAGGAGGCGCTGCGATCCGGATCAAAGGCAGAGGGAGACGGTCCGGACAGGACTGCCCGGACCGCCTCCCTGTTTGCCTGCCCGACCCTTCTTCACTGTCAGGCCAATCCCAGGATCCGGCAGTGCTTCCAGGAAATCATCGCCGCCTCCTGGACATACGCCGCCGAACGGGAGAACCGGCTCTCTCTGCTGTTCTCCCTGCTGCTGTGCGAGCTCGCTGCCCTGCCCAACGCCGATATGCCCCCAAAACAGCCCGATCCCGTCACCGATCAGATCGTGCAGCGCATCCGCTCCACGCCGCAGACCTTTTTTACCGCCGAGGAGATTGCCGCCGAATATTATATCTGTGCGCGCACCCTCAACAACCGGTTCCGCAGCTTCTGCGGCAAGACCTTCTGCGCCTTCCAGATGGAGACGCATCTGGAGATGGCGCGCCAGTTTCTCCTGTCCCAGCCCCAGGCCAAGCTGCGGGAGGCGGCGCTCAACTATGGCTTTTACGATGAATTTCATCTGAGCAGGGCCTTTAAGCGCCAGTTCGGCCTGTCTCCCTCTCAGTTTCGCAAAAACAAATAGCTGTCAGAGCAGCTTCACCGCCTTCACGCCGTGCGCCGCAACCACAGCGGTCAGTCTGCCGTCCTTCGTCTCACCCCGGCTGTTGTCCCACAGATCCACAAAGGCCCCGTCCGTCAGGCCGTCCGCCGCCTCAGACAGCGCCACGGAAACCTGTGCCGGCTCATCCTGCAGATTAAACAGCGCAATGCATACGCTGCCGTCCTCTGCATCCGTACTCTTCCATACGGCCAGCTTTTCATCGCGGCAAATCTGCTCTCCCTTACAGGAGGCCTTCAGGCGGCAAAGCAGCTCCTTATTCTGAAGGAGGGACAGCGTCCAGTCATCCAGCTTGGTCAGCTCTGCGCCCACCATCATGGGGGAACGGAAGAAGCTCCACAGCGTCATCATGGTCTTTTGCTCCTCGCGGGTCAGACGGGTATCCCGCTCCTCTCCAAAGCCCTTGCCCACCTTGCCCAAAGGCAGCATATCGCAGTCGGGGAAGCAGCCTTCCTTCACATGATCCTGCCAAAGCTCGCAGCGCCAGAACATGGGCAGCAAAAGCTCCCAGTTATCCCAGAAATCGTCGGTGATCCGCCACATATTGGCATATTTGCAGTATTCCCATGCCCGGTCGATGTGAGCAGGCCCCGGGGAAAGGCTCAGTACAATCTCCCTGCCGCTCTTTTCGATGGCGCGGTGCAGCATCCGGGTCTCAAACCAGCCGTTGAAATTGTCGCCCCGATACAGCCAGCTGTCGCAGATATCGTCGCACTTGATAAAATCCACGCCCCACTGTGCGTACATCTCAATCAGGGAATCATACCAGGCCTGCCCGGCTTCCGTGTTGCGCACGCCGTACATATCCGGATTCCAGCCGCAGATCGACGCGGAATCTGCCACCATATCCGCCGTCAGGCTGCTGCCCATCACAGGCAAATGCTCCTGCGCCGCCTTTCTGGGAATGCCGCGCATGATATGAATGCCGAATTTCAAACCAAGACTGTGCACATACTCTGCCAGAGGGCCAAAGCCCTTTCCTCCCGCCGAGGAGGGAAAACGCGCCGGGGAAGGCTGCAGTCTGCCGTACTCATCCATCTCCAGATCCCCAAAGGGGATATACTGGAACTGATCCCGCTTTGTCCCTGCATCGTTTGCATACCATTCAATGTCTACCACCACATATTCCCAGCCGTACGCTTTCAGATGAGCCGCCATGAAATCCGCATTGGCCCTTATCTGCTCCTCATTCACGGTCGTATCATAATAGTCATAGCTGTTCCACCCCATGGGCGGCGTCTTTGCAAAAAGGTTCTTGTTCATCCTAAACACTCCTTTTTTGATCTTGTTTTCTGTTCTGACACCTATTATAATCGCGTATATGAATAGATTCAAGAATACTTCTTTGATCTGGAGGATACTTTTTTGATCAGCTATGATTTTGGCAATTACGGATTTTTAAAAGAGGACGGAATGCCCGATCCTCCCCTTTTCCTGCTGGATCTGGGGGTGGAGCGGCGCAGGGACGAGCCCTATTTTTACGACAATCTGACCCGCCCCTTTTACGGCGGCTATCTGCTGCAGTATACGCTGAACGGGCGGGGAATTTATGAAAAGGACGGGCGGGAGCATTCCCTTTTCCCCGGACAGGGCTTCCTGGTCCGGATGCCGCAGGACAGCCGATACTATCTGCCCAAACAGGGAACGGAGGGCTGGGAATATTTCTACTTCCATTTTGACGGCCCTGCTGCCCGCCCCTTCTACGAAGCGATCCAAACGCTCTGCGGGCCGGTGTTTTCCCTGCCCCGGGAGGCGGATCCGGTGCGCCTTTTTTTCCGGCTCTTTGAGGACTGCAGAAGAAACGGCAGCATCCGGCCCTACGAGGGCGGCGAATTTGTCTACCGCTTCCTTGCGCGGCTGCTGCGCAGCCTGGAGGAGCCTGCAGACGGCGGCTCTGCTCTCGTGCGGCAGGCAAGCGCCTACTTAAAGGAGCATTTTTCTTCCCTCTCCGGCATCGCGGAGGTCGCCGGGAGCTGCCGTGTGTCCCAGGAACACCTGACCCGCCGTTTTAAGCGCGAGACCGGCCAGACGCCCCTGCAATACCTGACCCGGATCCGCATGGAGAACGCGCTTTTTTACCTGCTCAACACCGATGAACCGGTCGCTCAGATCGCACGCGAATGCGGCTTCTATCAGGGCAACTATTTTGCCCGGCTGTTCCGGCGTTACCTGGGCTGCTCCCCCGAGGAATACCGCAGAAGCAAACGACACGAAGTGTAGTTTGCTCTGAACATCTCATTTTACCAGCTTTTTATAGCGCACAAAAAAGATTGCCGACGCGGCCAGCGCCGTCAGCGTCTCCGCCGCCGGAAAAGCTGCCCAGATCCCCTGCACGCCTAAGAGTCGGCTGCCCAGCCAGGCCAGGGGCACGATCAGGGCCAGATACCGCAAAAAGGAGATGATAAAGGAGGCCACGCCCTCTCCCAGCGCTTCCAGTGCGCCGGAGGCTGTCACGCTGATGCCGGAAATCACAAAGCCCAGACTGATGAGGCGCAGCGCTGCAGCGCCCTCCCGTATCGTCTCTGCATCCTTCGTAAACATTCGCATAATGGGCCCGGGCAGAAGGAAAAAGACTGCCATTCCCACCGCCATGATCGCCAGATCCAGGCCGGTGCATACGCCCAAAATCTGCTTCATCCGCTTTTTCTCCCCGGCGCCGTAATTGTAGCTCAGCACCGGACGCATCCCCTGCACGATCCCGCTGGCCGGCAGATAAATGAAGGTCTGCAGCTTAAAATAGACGCCCAGAATCAACACATAGATGGAGGAAAAAGCGCCCGCCATCCCGTTTAAAAGCGTGACCAGAAGGGACGGAAGTCCCAGCGTCAGCGACGAGGGCACACCCACCAGGTACAGCCTTTTGCAGATATCCCCCGTGGGACGCATCAGGGCAGGCCCAAACTCGATGCCCAGGCCCTTTTTTGCGTACCAGACCGCATACATTGCGAGCGTCACCATCTGCCCGATCACGGTGGCGATGGCCGCTCCCGTCACCTCCAGCCTCGGAAAAGGCCCGATCCCGAAAATAAAAAACGGATCCAGCACAATGTTCGTCAGACAGCCCGCCGCCAGACATACCGTGGGCACAATCATATTGCCCATGGACTGATAGATTTTTTCGATGCCGATCTGCACCGTCACAACCACGGAGAAGGCCATCACGATCCGCCCATATTCCAGGCCCAGCTCATAGATACTGCCCTCCCCGTAAAACAGGCCCAGAAAAGCAGGTAAAAGGGCGGACAGCCCCAGAGACAAAATCACGCCGTGCACAATGCTGAGCAAAAAGCCCTGGGACGCCGCCATCCCCGCCCTTTTTCTGTCTCCCGCCCCCAGAAAAAAGGCGGCCGCCGCGCTGATTCCCACGCCGAAGCCCACGCCGATGGACGTAACCAGCGTCTGCAGCGGATAAACCAGGGACACCGCCGTCAGCGCATCCTCGCCAAGCTGCGCCACAAACATACTGTCCACGATATTGTACAGGGAATTGACCAGCATGGATAACATCATGGGCAGCGACATGGAAAGCACCAGCGGCAGCACCTTTTTTTCTCTCATAAATTCCTGACTCATAACATCCTCCTGAATGAAACGGTTTCTTTTTTCAACCCGCAAAAAAAGCCATAGATCCGGCTGTTTATCTCAGAAACAGCGAAATCTATAGCCCTGAATTGACGTGACCAGTTTAGCACAGGACTGCCAAAAAGGCAAGCGAAAGTCTTGATTTTTCCTGTCAAATCGTGTATGCTTGTCTGTAGTCAGAAAGACTCAAAAACATCCTTATATTATTGATCAGGAGGAAATCAACATGGGTTATCAATTAGTTATGATCCGTCACGGCGAGAGCGTGTGGAATCAGCAGAATCTGTTCACCGGCTGGACCGACGTGGATCTTTCCGAGAACGGCCACAAGGAGGCTGCACAGGGCGGCGTTCTGCTGAAGGAAGCGGGCTTCTCCTTTGACGTATGCTATACCTCTTATCTGCAGCGTGCGATCCACACCGCGAACCACGTTCTGCAGGAGTTAAACGAGGAGTGGATCCCCGTCATCAAGACCTGGAAGTTAAACGAGCGTCACTACGGCGCACTGCAGGGCTTAAACAAATCCGAGACCGCTGAGAAGTACGGCGAGGCGCAGGTAAAGGTATGGCGCCGCTCCTTCGACATTCAGCCCCCGGCACTGGAGCCCGATGACGAGCGTAATCCCGCTCTGCAGGCTCCCTACAAGAACGTGGATCCCAAGGATCTGCCTCTGACCGAGAGCTTAAAGGACACCATCGCGAGAGTTATCCCCTACTACGAGGAGCACATCAAGAAGGATATGAAGGAAGGCAAGAAGGTGCTGATCGCCGCGCACGGCAATTCTCTGCGCGCTCTGGTAAAGTACCTGGACAACATCTCCGAGAAGGATATCACCGAGCTGAACATCCCCACCGGTGTGCCGCTTGTCTATGAGCTGGACGACAACTTCAACGCTGTCAGCCACCGCTACCTGGGCGACCAGTCCCTGATCGAGGCGAAGATGAACGCCGTTGCAAAGCAGGGCTCCAAGAAATAAGCATACGAACGTCTATCAGGAGAGTTCCGCGTAAGCGGATCTCTCCTTTTTACTGTCCGAGGTATCATAAGAAGAAAGAAAACACCCTGCCGCAATTGTAATCAGCATGGCGCTCAGAAAGCGGATGCGTCCGTGAGCCGCCCACACGCCCGCCAGCGGCATGATGATCCCGGCGGGAAAGCCGGGCAGATTCAAATACTCCAGAAACACCACGACAAAAATCGCAATTAAAGAGCCGGCGCATGGAAACGCCGGCCCCAATCGTGCCTTACGATTTTATTTATCTGTGATGCTTGCGTGGAACTCCTGCAGAGACTGCACCGGCAGCTTGCCGTCGCGCCTTGCGGAGCGGATGCCTTCCACCGTCGCCTTGGCCGCGGCCATGGTCGTGATGTAGGGGATCCGGTTCTTGATCGCCGCCTTGCGGATGTAGCTGTCGTCCACCGCGCCCTTCTTGCCCAGAGGGGTGTTGACAATCAGCTGGATCTGTCCGTTGGTGATCTTATCCAGGATGTTGGGACGCCCCTCGTTGATCTTGCAGACCTTCAGCGCCGGGATTCCCGCCGCCTCGATCAGATCGCAGGTACGTCCGGTAGCCATGATCTCAAAGCCGCACTCATAGAAGCCTCTCGCGACATCCACCACCTCTGCCTTATCCCTGTCGTTGACGGAGATCAGGACGCAGCCGGAAACGGGAAGCTTGCTCTTTGTGGCCTCCTCCGCCTTGAAGAACGCGTCGCCGAAATCCGTGGACATGCCGAGCACTTCTCCGGTGGAACGCATCTCGGGCCCCAGAATGGGATCCACCTCCGGGAACATGTTGAAGGGGAACACCGCCTCCTTGACGCCGTAGTGCGCAAACCGCTTCTCCTTCAACTCCGGCACAGGGCTCTTCCTGCCGGTGTAGGGCATCGTGATAATGTCCGTGGCGATCTGAACCATATTGATGCCGCAGACCTTGGATACCAGCGGCACCGTCCGGGATGCGCGCGGGTTGGCCTCGATCACGAACACCTTGCCGTCCTCGATGGCGTACTGCATATTCATCAGGCCCACAACGCCCAGCTCTCTGGCGATCCTTCTGGTGTAATCCTTGATCGTCTCCACCTGGCTGTCGGAGAGCCCTCTGGGAGGGATAATGCAGGCCGAATCGCCGGAATGGATACCGGCCAGCTCGATATGCTCCATGACGGAGGGCACAAACACATGCTCGCCGTCGCTGATGGCATCCGCCTCACACTCCGTCGCGTGGTGCAGAAAGCGGTCGATCAGAATCGGTCTGTCGGGCGTCACGCCCACCGCCTGCTGCATGTAGAAGGTCAGCGCCTCGTCGTCGTAGACGACCTCCATGCCGCGTCCGCCCAGCACATAGGAAGGGCGCACCATCACCGGGTACCCGATCCTGTGGGCAGTCTCCAGCGCCTCCTCCACGTTGACAGCCATACCTGCCTCCGGCATGGGGATGGAAAGCTTCTCCATCATCTCGCGGAACTGATCACGGTCCTCCGCCAGATCAATGGTCTCCGGCGTGGTTCCCAAAATATTGACGCCGTATTTTTTCAGGTCAGCCGCCAGATTCAGCGGAGTCTGACCGCCAAACTGCGCGATCACGCCGACCGGCTTCTCCTTCTGGTAAATCGCCAGCACATCCTCCAGCGTCAGCGGCTCAAAGTAGAGCTTGTCGGAGGTATCGTAGTCCGTGGACACCGTCTCCGGATTGCAGTTGACAATAATCGTGGAAAAGCCCAGCTTGTGCAGCGCCTTGGCCGCGTGCACACAGCAGTAGTCAAACTCGATCCCCTGTCCGATCCGGTTGGGGCCTCCGCCCAGAATCATCACCTTCTGGCGGCTGTTGTCCACCGGGCTCTCGTCCTTGATATGGTAGCTGGAGTAATAATAGGCGGAATCCTTCGTGCTGCTCACATGGACGCCCTCCCAGCCTTCCACCACGCCAAGCTCTGTGCGGCGGTCGCGCACCTGCTCCTCCGTGATATCCAGTACCTCGCTCAGGTACTTGTCGGAAAAGCCGTCCAGCTTGGCCTGCCTTAAATCGTCGTCGGCGGGAAGCTGCCCGTGATATCTGGAGACAAGCCTCTCCTCTTCCTCCACCAGCTCCTTCATCTGCTGGATAAAGTAGTCCTTCACCTTCGTCAGCCTGTGGATCTCCTCCACGGACGCGCCCTTTCTGAGCGCCTCATACATGATAAAGTAACGCTCGCTGCTGGGCGTCGCCAGCATGGTTAAAAGCTCCTTTTTATCCTTCTGTGCAAAATCCTTCACATGGCCCAGGCCATAGCGTCCCTTCTCCAGGGAGCGGATCGCCTTCTGGAAGGCCTCCTTGTAGGTCTTGCCGATGCTCATCACCTCGCCCACGGCGCGCATCTGGGTGCCCAGCTTGTCCTCCACGCCCTTGAACTTCTCAAAGGCCCAGCGTGCAAACTTCAGCACGATGTAATCGCCGTCGGGGACATATTTATCGAGAGTGCCGTACTTGCCGCAGGGGATCTCGTCCAGCGTCAGGCCGCAGGCCAGCATCGCGGAAACCAGTGCGATCGGGAAGCCCGTCGCCTTGCTGGCAAGCGCCGAGGAGCGGGAGGTTCTCGGATTGATCTCGATTACCACCACGCGCCCGGAAACCGGATCGTGAGCAAACTGCACGTTGGTGCCGCCGATCACCTCGATGGCATCCACAATACGGTAAGCCTGCTCCTGCAGCTTCTTCTGCACGTCCTCCGAAATCGTCAGCATGGGGGCGGCGCAGAAGGAATCTCCCGTGTGGATGCCGACAGGGTCAATGTTCTCGATAAAGCATACCGTGATCATATTGCCCTTGGCGTCGCGGACAACCTCCAGCTCCAGCTCCTCCCATCCAAGGATGGATTCTTCCACCAGCACCTGGCCCACAAGGCTGGCTGCCAGGCCTCTGGCGCAGACGGTTTTTAACTCTTCCTTATTGTAGACAAGCCCGCCTCCGGCTCCGCCCATGGTGTAGGCGGGACGCAGAACCACCGGGTATCCCAGTTCGTCCGCGATCGCAAGCGCTTCCTCCACGGAGTAGGCCACATCGCTCCTGGCCATCTCCACGCCCAGCTCGTTCATCGTATTCTTAAACTCAATCCGGTCCTCTCCGCGCTCAATGGCATCCACCTGAACGCCGATCACCTTCACGTTGTACTTATCCAGAACACCCGCAGCCTGCAGCTCAGAGCACAGGTTCAGGCCGGACTGGCCGCCCAGGTTTGGCAGCAGCGCGTCGGGACGCTCCTTCTCGATGATCTGCTCCAGCCGGTCAACGTTCAACGGCTCAATGTAAGTGATGTCCGCCGTGTCAGGATCCGTCATAATGGTAGCCGGATTGGAATTGACCAACACGATCTGATAGCCCAGGCTGCGAAGTGCCTTGCAGGCCTGGGTGCCGGAGTAATCGAACTCACAGGCCTGACCGATGACGATCGGGCCGGAGCCGATAATCAGCACTTTATGAATGTCTTGTCTCTTCATAAATCCACCCTTTTCCTTTCGTTTATTCCTTTTTCCCTAAAAACCCACTCTATTTTAGCACACAAATTTTATGCACGGCAACAACATTTTTATTTTTCGTCATAATCCCCACTTTTCCCTAAAGTAGCGGCGGTTTGCCCGCACATATTTATCCCCGGGCTTATAGGTGGCTGCTTTTTCATTGTAGCGAAAGGCCCGGGCGTGATCTCCCATCCGGTCGTAGGCGATACAGAGCCCGATGCAGGGCCTGTAGCCGTAGCAATCCTCCTCCACAAAGCCGCCGGAGGCTTCGCGCTTTGCGGCTCCCAGTGCCCGCTCATACCAGTAGACGGCCTGCACTGTCAGATTCGCCTCCAAAAACAGCCCTCCCAGGTCGCAGCACACCTCCGCCCGGGGCACGTCGTAGCAAAAGCTCCAAAACAGCGCGGCAAAGGCTCCCTGTCCGTCTCCCAGCCTCTTCCTGCACGCTCCCAAAAGCCTGCAGGCGTCGATCCGGTTTTCCAAAAAACCCTCCTCCCGCTCCAGAAAGGCCAGAAGCGCCCGCGCCGCGTCCTCCCACCGGCCGTGATCGTACAGCTCCCTTCCGTAATAAAACTGCTCCCTGGGCCCAAACGCTTCCTGAGCCTTTAACATGCTCTCATAGATCCGCAGGTTGCGGTCCGAGCCGGTATGACGCCGCTTTTGGTGGCGCACGGAAATATCCGCGTAAAGGATGTTCCCGGCGGGCGTGATGGCCTCGTGCACCCGCCCCTTCCACACAAAGCGTCCGTCGTTTTTGACGATCCGCTCCCGGTAAAAGGAAAAGCTGGGATTTCCCTCCTCGTCGCAGGCTGTGACATACCGCAGCATCACCACGTCGGTGTCGTCCGTAAGCTCTGCCTTGAGGTTAAGCAGCTTCTCCCTCTCCCTTTCTTCGATCACATCATCCGCGTCCAGCCACATGCAATATTCCATGGACGCCTTGGAAAACGCGTAATTCCTGGCGGCCGCAAAATCGTCCCGCCAGGCAAAGTCATAAATTTGATCGGTAAAGGCCGCCGCCTCCCGCTTCGTCCGGTCCGTCGAGCCGGTATCCACAATGATAATCTCATCCGCGATCCCGTCCACGCCGGAAAGGCAGCGGGGCAGCGTCTTTTCCTCATCCTTCACGATCATGCACAGGCTTATCGTAACCATCCGGCTTCCCGCCTTTTGTCCGTTTCCCTATCCTATGCGGCGCTCTCAAACCAGGTGCCTTAATTAAAGCCGAAAAACTTCTGGCAGATCTTGTAGCCCTCCACCGAAATCCAGCGCCCCGTCTTACCGGGCAGGTTCATACAGTTCCCCAGAAAGCCGTAGCGCAGCTTGCGGTAAAGGCTCCGGTCCTTCTGCCGGATATAGTCAAGCAGCTCCTTTTTCTTTTCCAGAGCCTCCTGCGTCCCGATCCGGATCAGAAGAATGGAGGAAATCGTAGTGATAATATCGAGATAGCTCAGCATATACCGGGACATGGGCCTGTTGGAGGCAACCAGCCCCTTTTTCTCCACAAAATAGTCCACCATCAGCTTATTGACATGGATCTGCTGATCGATGCGTCCCGTCATCACCTTCTCGTTGACCGACTGATCCGAGCGTCCGATGTAATAGCGGTAAAAATTTACGTCCAGATAGTACATATAGCGCACATAGGGCAGCGGCTCAAACACATAGATATTGTCCACATAGAAGGTGTGCTCCGGCAGCCGGATGCCGCACTCCCGCAAAAGCTTGGTGCGGTAAATCACCGAATGCATCAGAATATACTGCCCCTTGTGAAAATGTCCCACCTCATCCCAGGTAAACAGCCGGTCCTGCGGAAGCGGATGACGGTACTGCATCACTTTTTTGCGCCGCTCTCCCTCCTTCTCATAGACGAAGTTGCTGATCAGCATATCCAGCGTATGCTCGCCGCCGGTCAGCTCCCGCAGCTTGCCAAGAATCGCCAGGTAAGCGTCCTCCCGGACCCAGTCGTCGCTGTCCACCACCTTGAAGTAGATCCCGTTTGCGTTCTCAATCCCGGTATTGACCGCCGAGCCGTGACCGCCGTTCTCCTTGTGAATGGCCCGCACGATCCCCGGGTACTTTGCTTCGTACTCGTCCGCGATCCGCGCGGTATCATCCTTCGAGCCGTCATCCACCACCAAAATCTCCACGTCCTCGCCGCCGGGCAGCAAAGACTCGATACATTTCGCCATATAATCCTGTGAGTTGTAGCATGGAATCGCAACCGATAGAAGTTTCATTTTCTCTTACTCTCCTCTCAAAGTCCGCCCGACGGGGACGGCCGTGTGTCTGTCATACTGTCGCCTGCCGCCTGCTCCCTGCGCAGCCTGTCGCTGCCCGTCCGAAGCTTCAGACAGCCGGCATAGGCAAAAAAAGCGGAAGGGACCGGATATTTTTCCTCCGTTTCCGCAAGGCCCGCAAAAAACAGGCCGTCCTTTTCCCGCATGGGCTCCAGGGCATCCGCCAGAACCATATATCCGGTCATATGCCACTCCACATGCGAAAAAATGTGTTTCGACGCTGCAAGCGGCTCAATCCGCACCGCGCCGATTCCCTCCTCCTTCAGCCATTTGCGCACCTCCCGGACGGATGCATGTCCCGGAAGGGAAGGAAACTCGTAAAGTCCCGCCAAAAGTCCCTTCGGCGGCCGCTTGCGGAGCACACAGCGCTCCCCGTCGCGGATGACGAGCACCGTGCGCTCCTCGATCCGTCTGGGCTTTTTTTCCGCCCTGTGCGGATACTGAAGCTGCGTTTGCTCCCGTTTGGCGCAGCAGAACTCCTGCCAGGGGCAAAGGCTGCACCGGGGCGCGCCGTTTGGCAGGCACACCGTAGCGCCCAGCTCCATCAGCGCCTGGTTGAAATCGCCCGGCCTGTCCTTTGGCACCGCCTCAAAAAGCCGCTCCTCCACCCGCCGCTTTCCCGCTGTGTCGGCCATGTCGCTGCCGTCCGCAAACAGCCGGGAATACACCCGCAGCACATTTCCGTCCACCGCCGGGACAGGCTGCCCGCAGGCGATGGAGGCCACCGCCCCCGCCGTATAGCTGCCGATCCCTTTCAGCTTCAAAAGC
This sequence comes from Eubacteriales bacterium, assembly GCA_030524455.1. Lineage (GTDB taxonomy): Bacteria > Bacillota > Clostridia > Lachnospirales > Lachnospiraceae > Gallintestinimicrobium. The sequence continues at coordinate 78,525 of JAUNGT010000009.1, forward strand.
TCCCGGTAATCCGGGGGCATCTGCCCGTTATACTGCTCCATAATCTGACACGCCGCTGCCTTCAGGTTCCGCGCCCGGCTGTAATAGCCCAGCCCCTCCCAAAGCTTTAACAGCTCGTCATCCTCTACTCTGGCCAGGGAGGCAATGTCCGGCAGACGCTCCATGAACCGCGCAAAATACGGCTTTACCGCCTCCACCCGGGTCTGCTGCAGCATGATCTCCGACACCCAGACCCGATAGGGCGTGGGCTGCTCGCGCCAGGGCAGGCTCCGTTTGTTTTCATCATACCATGACAACAGCCGGGGCGCAATCCGTTTCAGAAGCGCCCCCTCGAAGCTGGGCGCCACCTCCACCGGATCCGCCAGCCGCATCCCGTCCGCCTGCACCAGACAATCGTAGGCCAAAATCCTCACACCCTGCCGGCCCGCCTCCCAAAGCGCCTGCGCAAAGGCAGGCTGTGCGTCCCGGTTCGGCGTAAAACAGCAAATCCCCTTCCTCTGGATCACAAACAGGATATAGCTCTCATACCCCTCCTTCGCCGCCTCTGCCAGCTCCTGCACATGCTTCACGGCCCGCTCGGAGGGAGCGTCCGGGAACATGGCGATTCCCTGCTCCTCCAGGGTCACGCCCTTTACCTCCAGAAAAATCCTTCGCTCCCCCGCCTCCACATAGAAATCGAAGCGGGAATCTTTATATACCGTCTCCGGCCGCACCAGCGTCACATCCGGAAAATACGCGCCGGATGCAAGCCACTCCTGCGCAGCCCGGTTGGGCGCGGCAGAATCCATGTTGACGATCTGCCCCTCCTTCTCCACCGCCACCAGATCGTAGGCGGTCTTTCTGCCGGGGGAACCGCTTTTTTCCAGATAGACCACAGCGTCCGGCACCAGAAGCTCCCGGCAGCGTCCGGTGTTTTTCACATGGACGGTTTCCAGGCGCGTCTGAGCGCCGGTCTGGATTTCCACCTCGGCGATAAACCGGTTCGGCCTTCTCTTAAATCTTCCCTCCGTAATATTTCCGTATTTCATCCGACTATTCTTCCCCGCCTATCTGAGCCTGTTGCACTC
>JAUNGT010000010.1:0-28186 GCA_030524455.1 Eubacteriales bacterium
ACAGTACGTGAGAAAATGATTCAGGAGTGCATAAATCCCATCGCCGTAGGCGATTTTAAATGGATTTATGCATGTTACTGGTCACGGAGTGAACAGTAACGGTAGGGTTAAAACCCTTTTCATCCCTGCATTATTGTACAGTTATTTATGGAGGCAATCATGAACGCAAAGGTTTTTCGCGTATTGGAATATGACAAGGTAATCCGCGCTCTGGAGGGAAAGGCCACCTCCGACCCGGGGCGCGCCCTGTGCCGCGCCCTGGAGCCCATGACGGAGCTTTCGGAGATCGAGCGGGCGCAGACGGAGACGGCGGACGCGCTGACGCGGATTTTTCAGAAGGGAAGCCTGAATTTCGGCAGCAATAAGTCCCTGGGGATGTGCCTGCGCTCTCTGGAAATCGGCAGCACGCTTTCCATGGAGGAGCTTTTGCGCATCGCCGGGCTTTTGGAGAACACGGCCCGGGTCAAGAACTATGGGCGCTCCGAGAAGGAGGAGCAGGCCGTAGACTCCCTGACGGAATATTTTAACTGTCTGGAGCCGCTGGCGCCTCTCTCCGCTGAGATCCGGCGCTGTATCCTGTCGGAGGACGAGATGGCTGACGACGCCAGCCCTGCCCTCAAAAAAATCCGCCGCAGTATGGTGCTGACCGGCGAGCGGATCCACAGCCAGCTCAACTCTATGGTAAACGGCTCCGCCCGCGCTTATCTGCAGGATGCGGTTGTCACCACCAGGGACGGCCGCTACTGCATTCCGGTGAAGGCCGAGTACAAGAGCCAGGTGCCCGGTATGGTGCACGACCAGTCCTCCACCGGCTCCACCTTTTTCATTGAACCCGCCGCCGTGGTCAGCCTGAACAATCAGCTGCGGGAGCTGGAGCTGGAGGAGCAGAAGGAAATCGCCGTGATCCTGGCGGATTTGAGCGCCCGCGCGGCGGAGCACACGGTGGAGCTTGCAGAAAACCAGCGCCTCATGACGCAGCTGGATTTTATATTTGCAAAGGCCGCCCTGGCGCTGGATGAAAACGCCACCCGCCCGGTCTTTTTCCGGGACCGCCACATCCGCATCCGACAGGGGCGTCATCCTCTTTTGGACCGCAAAAAGGTGGTTCCCATCGACGTGGAGCTGGGACAGCGCTTTGACCTTCTGATCATCACCGGTCCCAACACCGGCGGTAAGACCGTTTCGCTGAAAACCGTAGGACTTTTTACGCTGATGGGCCAGGCGGGACTGCATATCCCGGCCCTGGACCGTTCGGAGCTGTCCGTTTTTACGGAGGTTTTCGCGGATATCGGGGATGAGCAGAGCATCGAGCAGAGCCTGAGCACCTTTTCCTCCCACATGACCAGCATCGTTTCCATCCTGGAGCACGCGGACGAAAATTCGCTGTGCCTGTTCGACGAGCTGGGCGCGGGCACGGATCCCACCGAGGGCGCGGCACTTGCCATCGCCATCTTAAACCACCTGCATGACCGGGGCATCCGCACCATGGCCACCACCCATTACAGCGAGCTGAAAATTTATGCCCTTTCCACCGACTTTGTGGAAAACGCCTGCTGCGAGTTCGACGTGGAAACCCTGCGTCCCACCTACCGGCTGCTTTTGGGCATTCCCGGCAAGAGCAACGCCTTTGCCATCTCCAAAAAGCTCGGGCTTTCCGATGAGATCATCGAGGCCGCAAAGGAACAGATCGACGAGCAGGATGTCAGCTTCGAGGACGTCATCTCCGACCTGGAGGCCAGCCGCGTCACGATTGAAAAGGAGCAGCGGGAGATCGAGGCCTACAAAAAAGAGGTGGAAACGTTAAAGCGCCGCCTGCAGGAGAAAAACGAGAAAATCGACCAGGCAAAGGACCGGATCCTGCGGGAGGCCAATGAGAAGGCCCGCGACATTCTGCGGGAGGCCAAGGAGGTGGCGGACGAGACGATCCGGGTGTTCCAGAAAGCCGGCCCCGGCGCTTCCATGAAGGATCTCGAAAAGACCCGGGAAAAGCTGCGGGGCAGCATCGACGACAAGAACAGCCGCCTTTCCGTTTCCGCCAAAAAGGAGCCGAAGGCTCCCGGCTTAAAGCCCGATCAGCTCAAAAAGGGCGACGCCGTCCGCATCCTCTCCATGGGACTCAAGGGCACGGTCAGCTCCCTGCCCGACGCCAAAGGCAACCTGTTTGTGCAGTGCGGTATCCTGCGCACTTCCACCAATATCAGGGATCTTGCGCGCATCGAGGAGGCCACCGTGACCGCTCCCGGCCTGACAAAAAGCGGCGGCAGCCGGATTCGGATGTCCAAGTCCTTCTCCATTTCCCCGGAGATCAACCTGCTGGGAAAGACCGTGGACGAGGCCCTTGCGGCTCTGGACAAATACCTGGACGACGCCTACCTGGCCCATCTGGAAAGCGTCCGCGTGGTGCACGGCAAGGGCACCGGCGCGCTCAGAAAGGCGGTCCAGCAGCACCTAAAGCATATAAAATACGTCAAGTCCTTCCGTCTCGGCGAATACGGCGAGGGGGATGCGGGCGTGACGATTGTAGAATTTAAGTAGGAGGTTTGACTATGGCAAACAAGCAGAAAATACTGATCGTGGACGACGATGCCAATATCGCCGAGCTGATCTCCCTCTATCTGACCAAGGAATGCTTCGAGACAATGATTGTGGAGGACGGGGAATCTGCCCTGAGCGCGGTGAAAACCTTTGACCCTAACCTGATCCTGCTGGACCTGATGCTGCCCGGCATCGACGGCTATCAGGTCTGCCGGGAGGTGCGCAGCCGCTCCAACGTGCCCATCATCATGCTCTCCGCCAAGGGCGAGATTTTCGACAAGGTGCTGGGGCTGGAGCTGGGCGCGGACGACTATATGGAAAAGCCCTTTGACTCCAAGGAGCTGGTCGCCCGGGTCAAGGCCGTGCTGCGCCGTTACAAGCCTGCTGCGGCCGCTCCCGCCAGGCCCGCTGTGGAGTGCGCAGAGTATGAGGGGCTGACCGTCAACAAGACCAACTACTCCGTGACCTATCTGGGAAAAACCGTGGATATGCCGCCCAAGGAGCTGGAGCTCCTCTATTTTCTGGCCTCCTCCCCCAACCACGTCTACTCCCGGGAACAGCTGCTGGACCAGATCTGGGGCTATGAATATATCGGCGACACCCGCACCGTGGACGTGCATATCAAGCGGCTGCGGGAGAAGATCAAGGACCATGCCAACTGGAAGATCGCCACGATCTGGGGCATCGGCTACAAGTTCGAGGTGAGATAAATGCGCAAAACCCTTTATCTGAAGTTTGTGCTGGGCTATCTGATCTTCGGCTTCTTCGGCTTTTTGGTGGTGGCGACCTTTGTCTCCAGCATGACGCTGGAGCATTTAAAACGGGAAAAAGCGGACTCCCTCTACAAGGAGGCCACCCTGATCGCCGACACCTACGCCTCGGACCTTTACAGCAGCAATACCTCCCTGGAGACCGTCAAGGGCCAGCTGGATGCCCTCAGCACCTATCTGGCCGCCCGGATCTGGATCATCAACCCCTCCGGGCGCATTATCATGACGACGGACGCGCCCCTGGATGTGGAGCACGAGACGGTGGTGGAGGATTTTGACCCTACCGTTACCTCCGGCTCCTTCTACACGGTGGGGGACTTTTTCGGCTGGTTCGACCAGGAAACGCTCAGCGTCTTTGCGCCCATCACCGCCAGCTTCAAGGTGCAGGGCTATGTGGTGATCCATCTGTCGATGGCCTCCATCCGGGCCTCCAGCGAGAGCCTTTTAAATATCTCGTACATTATGCTGATCATTTTTTTCCTGCTGTCCCTGATCATCCTCATCTTTTTTACGGAGATGGTCTATCTGCCCCTGCGCAAAATCACCGCCGCCACCGAGCAGTACGCCGCCGGCAATATGCACTACGAGCTGCAGGTGGACAGCGAGGATGAGATCGGCTATCTGGCCGCCTCCCTGTCCTACATGGCCAGCGAGATCGCCCGGGGCGAGGACAACCAGAAAAAATTTATCGCCAATGTGTCCCACGATTTCCGTTCTCCCCTGACCTCCATCCGCGGCTATCTGGAGGCCATGCTGGACGGCACGATCCCCGCAGAGCTCCACGAGAAGTATCTGGGCATCGTGCTGAACGAGACGGAACGGCTGACCAAGCTGACCAACAGCCTGCTGACCCTGAACAACCTGAATATGAAGGGAATGGTGCTGGAAAAGACCCGTTTTGACTTAAACCGGGTGATCCGCTCCACCGCCGCCTCCTTCGAGGGCACCTGCCAGGCAAAGCACATCGGCATCGAGCTGGTGCTCACCGGCGACGAGATGCCCGTTTTGGCCGACAAAAGCAAAATCGAGCAGGTGCTCTACAACCTGCTCGACAACGCCATCAAATTTTCCCATTCCGAGTCCGCCATCAAAATCGAGACCACCGAAAAGCACGGCAAGGTGTTCGTCTCCGTCAAGGACAGCGGAATCGGCATCCCCAAGGACAGCCTGAGACTTATTTTCGATCGTTTTTACAAGACGGACCTGTCCCGGGGCAAGGACAAAAAAGGCACCGGCCTGGGGCTGTCCATCACCAAGGAAATCATCCAGGCCCACGGCGAGAACATCAACGTGATCAGCACCGAGGGGGTGGGCAGCGAGTTTATCTTCTCGCTGCCCGTGGCGGAAGAGGAAGCCGCATAATCAGTCCTCAGGCACCATAATGCGCAGCGCCTGGCGCTGGTTCTCAATCACCACATCCGTGTGGCGGCCGCCAAACTCCCCGTCCAGCGTCCAGGCAATCTCCTCCTCCGCCTCCACCTTCAGGTAGGAGGTTTTAAAGCAGTACATCTGCGCGGCGTCGATATCGCGGCGTGTCAGGGCCCCGAGAATCTGGTTCAGCTCCTCCAGATTCCGGGGCTTTTTGATGAGCGTCACCTCAAACAGCCCGTCGCTCAAATCCACATATTTCCCGGTGATCCCTTTAAAGCCGCCGACGGAGACGGAGTTGGTCACCATTCCATAGAGGAAATCGTCCTCGATCACCGTCTCCTGCGTATAAATCCGCATATGATAGGCTTTGACGGCAGCAAGCTTTTTCATTCCCTCCAGCACATAGGCCATATGGCCCAGCACATTTTTGACCTCCTGGCTTGTCTCATAGGACACGTCTGTGAACAGGCCGAAGGCCGCGATATAAATAAAGGAATTGTCGTTGAAGGAGCCCACGTCGCAGGCAAAGCTGTGCCCGCCGACCGCCACCTCCGCCGCTTTTTTCATGCTTCTCGGGATGTGCAGGCTCCGGGCAAAATCGTTGGTGCTGCCCGCCGGAATGTAGCCGATGGGCCTGCGCCGGACGCTCTTCATGATGCCGGTCACCACCTCGTCCAGGGTGCCGTCCCCTCCGCTGCATACCACCAGATCATATCGGGCAGTGCGGTTGGCCGCCAGCTCCACCGCCTCTCCCGCATACTGGGTGGGCCGGGCCGTCACGACATATCCGGCCTTCACAAAAATATCCAGGATGTCCAGGAGCCAGTTTTTGATCTGCCCCTTTCCGGCCTTTGGATTGTAGATAAAAAGCAGTCTCTTATCCTCCATACTCATCCCTTCCGGTCAAATTGAAACGGAGGCGCGTCCTCTCAGACTACGCCTCCTCTATCCGTTACCGCTCAGTCTGCGCGGCGTCAGCTGTTGACTCCGCCCAGGTAATTTTCCATGCTGGTAATCGCCTCTTCCTCATCCGGGCCGTCGGCGATCACGACCACCTGCTCGCCGGGCGCCAGCGCCAGGCTCATCATGCCCATAATGCTCTTCGCGTTCACCTTGCGCCCGTCGGACTCCAGGTAAACGTTGCTGCTGTGTTTGCTCGCGACCTGCACCAGCATTGCCGCAGGACGCGCTTCAAGCCCCTGCTCCAGCTTGACCTCCACGTTTTTTTGTTTCATAATAGACTCCTCCTTTTAAGACCTGATGGCATCCGCCAACTCACATAATTTCCGTAAACGGTGGTTCACGCCCGATTTGCCTACCGGGGGATCCAGATACATCCCCAGCTCCTTAAGCGGAGCGTCCGGATGCTCCAGACGTACCTCAGCCATCTGACGCAAGCTCGCCGGCAATTTTTCAAATCCGTATTTTTCCTGCAAAAGCAGGATATCGTCAAGCTGCCTCGCCGCAGCGGTGACAGTCTTGGTGATATTGGCCGTCTCGCAGTTTACCCGCCGGTTTACGGTATTGCGGACTTCCCGGACCACCCTGGAATTTTCAAATTCCATCAGCGCAACGTGCGCCTCCGTCACATTCAGAAAATCCGAAATCCCGGAGCCCTCCTTGACGTAGACCACAAAATATTTCTTACGCTGTACGATCCGTCCCTCGATCTCAAACTCCGCCAGAATCTCCTGCAGCTGCCGTGCCTGAGATTCCCGGCTGCAAACCATCTCCAGATGATACCCCTTGACGGGATCGCTCATGGAGCCTGCCGCCAAAAACGCGCCCCGCAGAAAGGCCCTCTGACAACAGGAATTCTTGATCAAAAGCCTGCTCACCGGGGCCCGCAGCCCATCGCTGCCGCCTCCCGGCGCTGCATTCAGCTTCCCCGTGCCGTCCAGGAACTTGATTCCCTGCAGGATCTTAAGCACCAGCTCCTGATCCTCAATCCTGCAAAAAAAACCAGTCTGCTGTTCTTCCTGGCAAACCTGGGTTTCCGTACTTATATTAAATGTTTTCTGCAGCAATGTAAAGCTTTTTCTGACCACGAGAGCGTTTTCCGCATGAATTTTCAGAAAAATGCCTTTTTTTTCCGCGCCGATACTGCCGCTGAAGTGGATTATCGCCGCCAGCTCGGCCAGCTGACAGTGCCGGGCCGGGCTGACGTGCCTGTAAAGCTCCTCTTTTACTTTCGATGAAAATGACATCTCAAATATCCCTGTGACTCAGAGAGACGCCGTAGGTCGCCTCCCGGTTGCGGAGCCGCCGGTAAAGCTCGTTCGCCAGCGTGACGCTCCTGTGCCTGCCGCCGGTACAGCCGATGGCGATTACCAGCTGGTATTTCCCCTCCTTCACATAGTTGGGAATCAGAAATTCCAGAAGGTCGGTCAGCTTGTCCAAAAAGGTGCCCGCCTCCGGAAAGCTCATCACATACTCCTGCACCGCCCGGTCGTTTCCGGTCATGTATTTCAGCTCGTCGATATAAAAGGGGTTCGGCAGAAAGCGCACGTCAAAGACAAGATCCGCGTCCGCCGGGATCCCATGCTTGAAGCCAAAGGACAGCACGTTGATCATCAGGCTGTTGTACTCCTCGTTCTGCACAAAGATCCGGTCCAGCTCCTGCTTCAGCTCCCGGGTCAGAAGCTTGGAGGTGTCGATCACATAGTCGGCCTCCTTCTTGACCTGCTTTAAAATCTCTCTTTCCCGCGCGATCCCGTCCTCGATCCGGGGTCTCTGCGCCGTGCAGAGGGGATGGATGCGCCGGCTCTCCTTGTAGCGTTTGACCAAAACCGCGTCCGAGGCGTCCATAAAGAGCACCTCGAACACCATACCGTTCTGGCGCAGGCCATGCAGCACCTTCTCCGTCAGGGCAAAGGACTGGTCCGTGCGCACGTCCACCCCCAAAGCGACCTTGGAGATTTCCGTGTTGGGAGTCGTCAGAAGCTCCATAAATTTATCAATCAGAAGCACGGGCAGGTTGTCCACGCAGTAATAGCCCATGTCCTCCAAAAGGCGCATGGCGGTGCTCTTGCCGCCGCCGCTCATGCCCGTCACAATCACAAATCTCATCTCAAAAATCTCCCAGAAAAATCACTTCCGGTTCGAGCGTAACCTGAAACCTCTTCTGTACGATATCCGCCGTCTCCCGGATCAATCCTGCGATGTCCGCCGCCGTGGCGTTGCCCTTATTGACGATAAAGCCGCAGTGCTTCTCCGACACCTGCGCGCCGCCCAGGCAAAAGCCCCTCAGCCCGGCGTCCATGATCAGCTTGCCCGCATAATATCCCTCGGGCCGTTTAAAGGTGCTCCCCGCGCTGGGATACTCCAGGGGCTGCTTCTCCCGCCGCCGCTCCGCAAACTCCCGCATCCGGGCCGCGATCTGCTCCGGGCTTGCCTCCTCCAGAAAAAACGTCGCGCCAAGCACCGTCAGGGCTTTGCGCCGCACCGCGCTGTCCCGGTAGCCGAAGGCCAGCTCCTTTCCGGACAGGACATAGCGTCTGCCCTCCGCATCCATGACCTCCGCCGTCTCCACCAGCTCCGCCATCTCCCTGCCGTAGGCTCCCGCGTTCATGCGCACCGCGCCGCCCACCGTACCGGGGATCCCGGATAAAGGCTCCATCCCGGAAAGCCCATGATCCAGCGCCGTTCTGGCCGCCTGGGATAAAAGCGCTCCGGCCCCGGCTGTCAGCCGCTGCCCGTCCGCCTTCACCCCGGAAAAGCTCTTTCCCAGCCGGATCACGACGCCCCGGAAGCCCCGGTCGCCCACCAGCAGGTTGCTGCCGTTTCCCAGCAGAAAAAACGGGACGTTTTCCCGCCTGCAGCAGGCAAACAGGGCGCCAAGCTCCTCCGGCGACTCTGCCGTCGCCAAATACTGCGCCGGTCCGCCCACCCGGAAGGTGGTGTGCCGGCTCATGGGTTCCTCCTCCAGGATCCGTTCTTCCGGTATGATTGCTCTCAACAATTCTCTCAATGCCATCGTGTCCATTCTAATCGTTATCGTTGCCGCTTCCTGTCCAGCATATGCGCCGGGAGCACATTTTATGTGCGGCAGCTCCGTCAGCCGTTTAATACCAGCTTCGCGGAGCCGTAAATGCCGGCATCGTTGCCCAGCCGGGCCAGGGTAAAGAGCGCACCGCGGCAGCCGGTGAAGGCGTATTTGTGATAATACTTCTTAATATAATCCAGCAGCACCTCTCCCGCCTTGGAGACGCCGCCGCCGATGACGAACACCTCCGGGTTTGCCACGCAGGCCACGGCGGCCAGAGCCTTGCCCAGATACCAGCCAAACTCCTCGGCCACCTCCATCGCCAGGGGATCGCCGCTTTTCACCGCATCCCACACATCCTTGGCGCTGACGGAGGTTTCCCGCAGGCTGCTGGGCCGTCCGTCCGCCGCCAGCTTCTCCTTCGCCAGGCGCACGATACCGGTGGCCGAAACATACTGCTCCAGACAGCCGCAGTTGCCGCAGTTGCAGGCGGTCTTCTCCTCGTCGTTGACGTGCATATGGCCGATCTCGCCGCCGGCGCCGGTGGAGCCGGGCAGGATCCTGCCGTCCACAATAATGCCGCCGCCCACGCCGGTGCCCAGCGTCACAAGCACCACGCTGTCATAGCCCTTTGCGCCGCCCTGCCACATCTCGCCCAGAGCCGCCACATTGGCATCGTTTCCGGCCTCCACCGGCATATTCAGGAGCACCTGCATCTCCTTCTTGATGCTGAAGGTCCCCCAGCCCAGATTGACGGCGCCGTAAACGGTGCCCTCGGAGTCGATCGGCCCGGGCGCTCCGATTCCGACGCCCTCCACCTCGTCCCGGCCCATCCCGCGCTCATCCATTTTTTTCAGGATGCTTCTGGCCACATCCGGAAGGATCGCCTTGCCGCCGTCCTCCGTCACCGTAGGGATCTCCCACTTCTCAAGCAGGTCGCCGTCCGTGTTGAACAGCCCCAGCTTCACGGTCGTGCCGCCCACGTCCACGCCAAAACAATATTTCCCCATCCTCGTCTCCTCCGTGATCAATCGTCCTCATCCTCGTCATCCCGCTTGCGGGCCAGGGAGTTCTGCACCCTGGTGTAAAGCTCCTGCGCCGCGTTATAACCCATCTTCTTCTGCCTGTGGTTCACCGCGGCGGCCTCACAGATAATCGCCAGGTTCCGGCCCGGGCGGATCGGGATGTTGTGACACACCACCTTATTGCCCAGATATTCGGTATACTCCTCCTCCAGGCCCAGCCGGTCGTACTCCCGGTCCTTGTCCCACTCCTCCAGCCGAATGACAAGATCGATATTCTGCGTCTCACGCACGCTGGACGCGCCGTAGAGCGCCTTCACGTCGATGATTCCGATGCCTCTCAGCTCAATAAAATGCTTGGTAATGTCCGGCGCCGTGCCCACCAGCGTCTCCTCGCTGACCTTGCGGATCTCCACCACGTCGTCCGTCACCAGACGGTGTCCTCTCCGGATCAGCTCCAGCGCCGCCTCGGATTTTCCGATGCCGCTCTCGCCGGTGATCAAAACGCCCTCGCCGTAGACGTCCACCAGCACGCCGTGAACGGAAATACAGGGCGCCAGCTTCACGTTCAGCCAGCGGATCAGCTCCGCCGTAAAGGCGCTGGTGGCGCGCTTGGTCATCAGCACCGGCACGCCGTGCTCCACCGCAATCTTCAAAAACAGCTCGTCCGGATGCAGCTCCCGACAGAAAATAATGCAGGGAATCGGATGGTCCATCAGAGCGTCCAGCATATCCCGCTCCTGCTCCTTGGTCATGCTCCCGATGTAGGAATATTCCACAAATCCGATCACCTGAAGCCTGGTCGCCTCAAAATGCTCGAAATATCCCGTCATCTGCAGCGCCGGACGGTTGATGTCCGGCTGAGTCACACGGATCCCCTTCACGTCCACCTCCGGCGTCAGGTTCTCCAGCTTCATCTTTTCAATAATCTTTGTCAGACTGATGCTCGCCATAGCCCTTCTCCTTCTACCTATTATAAAGCTATCTTATCACAGTTCCATCCGCCGGGCAATCTTCCTCTTTGGCTTTGCGGAAAAAAGTATAAATCTCCTCCGCCACGCTCATGGGAAGCTCCGCCTGCAGGGAAATCTGTTCCGCGCTGGCCTCCCGCAGCTCGTAAATAGAGGGAAAGCTCTTCATCAGCGCCTTCCGGCGGGCCGGCCCCACGCCCGGGATGTCATCCAGCACGCTCCGGACCTGATCCTTGCTGCGCAGCGACCGGTGATATTCGATGGCGAAGCGGTGCGCCTCATCCTGCACCCGGGTGATCAGCTTGAAGGCCTCCGAGCTTCGGTCGATGGGCAGCTCCACATTCCGGTAATACAGTCCCCGGGTGCGGTGATTGTCGTCCTTGACCATGCCGCAGACCGGAATGGCAAGATGAAGCTCCTCCAGCACCTGACAGGCGATATTGACCTGTCCCCGTCCGCCGTCCATCAAAAGCAGATCCGGAAATTTGGTAAAGCGCCCGAACTCCCCGGACAGCTTTTTTTCCTCCAGCTCCTTCGTCTCCTGCAGGCCGTGCACGAACCGGCGGGTCAGCACCTCCCGCATGCAGGCGTAATCGTCCGGCCCTGCCACGGTTTTGATCCGGAATTTCCGGTAATCGCTGCGCTTGGGCTTTCCCTTCTCGTAGACTACCATGGAGCCCACGTTCTCAAAGCCGCTGATGTTGGAAATATCGAAGGCCTCCATCCGTTCCAGCACAGGCAGCTCAAGCAGCGCGGCGATCTGCCGCACCGCGCCGGCAGTGCGCGCCTCCTCCCTGGCGATCCGTTCCCGATCCTTCTCCAGCACCAGGCGGGCGTTTTTCTCCGCCAGCTCCACCAGCTTCTCCTTCTGCCCCTTTTTCGGCACGCGGATATAGACCCTGGCGCCCCGCCGGGCCGTCAGCCATTCCTCCAGCACCGGAATATCCTCGATCGGCTTTTGCAGGATCAGCTCCCGCGGCACAAAGGGCGTCCCCGCGTAAAACTGCTTCACAAAATCCAGAAGGATCTGGGCCTTGTCCGAATCCTCCACATGCGTCATATAAAAATGCTCGCGGCCGATCAGCTTTCCCGCCCGCACAAAAAACACCTGCACCACCGCGTCGCCGCCGTCCTTGTCCAGAGCGATAATGTCCTTGTCCTCGCAGTCGCTGTCCGTAATCTTCTGCTTCTGGGAAACCTGGCGCACACTGTTGTAGAGATCCCGGTATCGGGCCGCTTCCTCAAACTCCAGCGCCTCCGCCGCAGTCTCCATCTTCTTCTGCAGCTCATTTAAAATGATCCCGTAGTTTCCGTTCAGAAATTCCAGCGCCTTATCCACATTTTCCCGGTACTCCTCCCGGCTCACATACTGCTGGCAGGGCGCCGTGCACTGGCCGATATGGTAGTTTAAGCAGGGCCGCTCCAGCCCGCAGTCCCGGGGCAGCACCCGGTTGCAGGTGCGAAGCTTAAACAGCTTGTTTAAAAGCTCGATCGTGTCCTTCACCGCCGCCGCGGAGGTGAAAGGGCCAAAGTAACGGGACTTGTCCTTTTTCATCAGCCTGGAAAACAGCACCCGCGGATAGTCCTCCCCCACCGTCACCTTGATATAGGGATAGGTCTTATCATCCTTCAGCAGCGTGTTGTATTTGGGATTGTGCTCCTTGATCAGGTTGTTCTCCAGCACCAGCGCCTCCAGCTCGGAGTCCGTCACGATATACTCAAACCGTGCGATCAGTCCCACCATCTTCTCGATCTGAGGCCCCCGGTTGATCTTTTCCCGGAAGTAGGAACGCACCCGGCTGCGCAGCCGGATTGCTTTTCCCACATAAATAATGTTGTCCTGCGCGTCGTGCATAATATAAACGCCCGGCTTCTCGGGCAGCTTCTTTAATTCTTCCTCAATCTGAAACATCCTGCTTCCTTCCTGTCTGTGGCGTAACCGTTCGCTCCCGGCGCGGGCCAAACTGTTACAGATGCTCCGCCCAAAAAATACCGGAGCCGCAGGATTCCCCCTGCGGCTGCCGGCATCCTCCTCCCCGGAGGGCTTTTGAATTATTCGATACGCTCTGACACCCCGGGAAACGGCGTCCGCAAACGCAATCCTATTTCTCCTCGTCTTTCGGCAGGGCGCTTCCCGAAAAACGTCCCACCGGCCCCTGCGCCTCCGGTCCGGGGGCGGGCGGTGTCCAGGGCTTCTCCTGACTGTCCCCCTGTTCTTTGCTGTCAGTAGAGCTCTGCCGATCCTGGTTCTGCTGCCGTTCCTGGCTCTGCTGCCGATCCTGCTCCCGCTGCCGTGCAAAGCTCTCCCAGGGCTTCTCGTTCCGGGCGGTCTCCACGTCCCGCTGCGCCTTCCGGGTATCCTCCGCCAGCGCATCCGCACTGTCCTTTGCCGCATCCTGTGCAGGCTCCTGAGGCAGCCCCTTGATCTCCCGGTAAATCCGCATGAATTCCCTGCCGGTGATCGTCTCCTTCTCGATCAGGTATGCCGCCAGCTTGTCCATCACCTCGCGGTTTTCAGACAGCAGGGACACTGCCTCCGAATAGCACTCCTTCAGAATGCGCATCACCTCCTGATCGATCTCCGCCGCCGTGGCGTCGGAGCAGTTCAGCACCGAACGGCCGTCCAGATACTGGCTCTCCACCGTCTCCAGGCCGATCAGGCCGAATTTCTTGCTCATGCCAAAGCGCGTCACCATGGAGCGCGCCAGAGTCGTGGCCTGCTCGATATCGTTGGCGGCCCCGGTCGTCACCGTGTCGAACACGATCTCCTCCGCCGCCCGGCCTCCCAGGTAGCCCACCAGCATATCATGGATCTCCGCCTGGGTGTTCAAATATTTTTCTTCCTCCGGCACATGCATCACATAGCCCAGCGCGCCCATGGTGCGGGGCACAATGGTGATCTTCTGCACCGGCTCCGAATTTTTCTGCAGGGCGGCGATCAGCGCATGGCCCACCTCGTGATAGGATACGATGCGGCGCTCCTGCGCGCTCATGATCCTGTCCTTTTTCTCCTTGCCCACAAGCACCTGCTCCACCGCCTCGAACAGATCCTTCTGGCAGACGTACTCGCGGCCCTCCTTCACGGCGTTGATTGCCGCCTCGTTGATCATATTCGCCAGATCGGATCCAACCGCGCCGCTGGTGGCCAGCGCAATCGCGTCAAAGTCCACCGTCTCGTCCATCTTCACGTCCTTGGCGTGCACCCTCAAAATCTCGACCCGGCCCTTCAGGTCCGGCTTATCCACAATGATCCGGCGGTCAAAACGTCCCGGCCGCAAAAGCGCCTTATCCAGAATCTCGGGCCGGTTGGTCGCGCCGAGCACCAAAATACCCTTGGACGTATCAAAGCCGTCCATCTCGGACAACAGCTGGTTCAGCGTCTGTTCCCGCTCCTCGTTGCCGCCGCCGAATTTGGAATCCCGGCTCCGGCCGATGGCATCGATCTCATCGATAAAAATAATGCAGGGCGCATTTTTTGTCGCCTCTTTAAACAGATCCCGCACGCGGGACGCGCCCACGCCCACATACAGCTCGATAAAATCGGAGCCGGTCAGGGAGAAAAAGGGAACCTTCGCCTCCCCGGCCACCGCCTTGGCAAGCAGCGTTTTTCCCGTTCCGGGAGGGCCCACCAGCAGCGCGCCCTTGGGCAGCTTCGCGCCGATCTTCACATAACGCTGGGGATTGTGCAGGAAATCCACGACCTCCTGCAGGGACTCCTTCGCCTCATCCTCTCCGGCCACATCCCGGAAGGTGACTCCCGTCTCCTTCTGCACATACACCTTGGCATTGCTCTTGCCCACGCCCATGGGGCCGCCGCTCCCGCCCATCCGGCGGAACAGCAGGCTTAAAAGGATCCACATCAGCCCGATCGGCACCACATAATACAGAAGGAGGGTCAGCAGAAATCCGGAATTGTCCGGCACCTCCTTGCCGTAGCTCTCCACATTGTTCGCCTTTAAATATTCGGAAAGCGCATCGTCCGACTGCGCCTTGCCGGTGTAGTAGGTGACGTTCGGAGCTCCTCCCGCAAACAGGCTGAGGCTTTGCTCCGTCTCCGTGGGCTTCGGCGTGATATAAATCGTCTCGTCATCCCAGGTAACCTCCTGAACCCTGCCGTTCTCCACCATCTCCTGGAACTTCCCATAGGAAATTTCCTGATTGGTGGCATTGTTGATCATCCGCATAAACAGGCTCATGGAGACAAGCGTCACCACCGCCGCAATCGCCAGCAAAATCAGGCTTGTCCGCCGGGGATTCTGCCCCGGCCCGCCGTTTTGCCCTCCGGAGCCATTGCCGGAGCCCTGCCCGTTGGAGCCCCCGTTAAAGGGGTTGAAATTATTATCCATTCAATTAACCTTTCCTTATCTATATACCTGCAATCCTGTTATTTTCACCGTTTTTTTGCATACAAAGAGTTCTTCTAATTATAGACATTAACCGAAAATAAATCAATAGACGGATCTGAAAAGTTTGTGAACTTGCGGCGCGGAGACAGCGTGGGGCCGGCTGCAAGTATCGAAAAAAATCCACGATCAATTTCGGAATAGGGTAGATTTTCAATGGGTTCTCGTTTATACTGAAAAAAGATGATATGATGAGAACAAAAGAATACCTGCCGGCTTTCATCACCACAGGCAGGAAAGACAGGGGAACACACATGAATATTGGATTTGACAATCAGAAATACCTGCAGATGCAGTCCGCGCACATTCAGGAGCGGATCTCCATGTTCGGGAATAAGCTGTACCTGGAATTCGGCGGGAAGCTGTTCGACGATTATCATGCTTCCAGAGTGCTGCCGGGCTTTGAGCCGGACAGCAAGCTGAAGATGCTGCTGCAGCTCAAGGATCAGGCGGAAATCGTAATCGCCATCTCGGCCGGCGCGCTGGAGCGCAGCAAGACCCGCCGGGATTCCGGGCTCACCTATGATCTGGAGGTGATCCGCCTGGCGGAGGCCTTCAGCAAAATCGGACTGATGGTGGGCAGCGTGGTGATCACCCAGTATGCCGGCCAGCCGGCCGCGGACCTGTTCCGGCGAAAGCTGGACGCTCTGGGAATCCGCTGTTACATCCACTATCTGATCGAGGGCTATCCCACCAATGTTGAAAAAATCGTGAGCGAGGAAGGCTACGGCAAAAACGATTACATCGTCACCAGCCGCCCGCTGGTCGTCGTCACTGCCCCCGGTCCCGGCAGCGGCAAGATGGCAACCTGCCTCTCCCAGCTCTACCATGAGCACCGCCGCGGGATCACCGCCGGATACGCCAAATTTGAGACGTTCCCGATCTGGAACCTGCCTCTGAAGCACCCCGTAAACCTGGCCTACGAGGCGGCTACCGCGGATCTGAACGACGTAAATATGATCGACCCCTTCCACCTGGAGGCCTATGGCGTCACCACCGTCAACTACAACCGGGATGTGGAGATTTTTCCTGTTCTCAGCGCAATGTTTGAGGAGATTCTGGGAACCTGTCCCTACAAATCCCCCACCGACATGGGCGTCAATATGGCCGGCAACTGCATCATCGACGACGAGGTATGCCGGGAGGCCTCCCGCCAGGAAATTATCCGCCGTTACTACAACTGTCTCTGCGATTTAAAGCGCGGCAATTCCACCTCCGCCGTCCAGTATAAGCTGGAGCTGCTGATGAAGCAGGCCGGGATCACCGTGGCTGACCGCAGGGTGATCGCCGCCGCCATGAACCGGGAGGCGGACACCGGCGCGCCCTGCGTGGCCATCGAGCTTCCGGACGGCGCTCTGGTAACCGGAAAAACCTCGGCGCTTTTGGGCTCCGCTGCCGCCTGCCTGTTAAACGCGCTGAAAATCCTGGCCGGCATCGGCCATGAGGTACATCTGGTTTCCCCCGATGCCATCCGGCCGATCCAGTCGTTAAAAACCGGTTATCTGGGAAGCCAGAATCCCCGCCTGCATACGGATGAGATCCTGATCGCCCTCTCCGTCAGCGCGGCCACCGACAGCCAGGCAGCCCGCGCTCTGGCGGCCCTGCCCCTGCTTAAGGGCTGCGAGGTACATTCCTCCGTCCTTCTTTCTCCTGTGGATGAGGGGATTTTCAAAAAGCTGGGCATGCACCTGACCTGCGAGCCCAAGACGGAGGAAAAAACGCAGTAAACCGGGCTGTATCCGGACGCTCAAAGCTTTTTCAGATAATGTCCTACCACCGTGACGCCCTCGTTGAGCACGATAAACGCCTTCGGATCATACTGAAGCACGATATGCTTTAAGCGGGGCAGCTCATACTTGGAGACCAGTATGTAAAGCATGCTTGCCTTCTCGTTGGTATATGCCCCCGTGCTCTCCAGCCGCGTCACGCCCCGGTTCAGCTTCGTAAAAATCTCCTGCTCCAGCGGCTTGTCATCCTTTTTGGTGATGACCCGCACCTCCACGTTGATATTCTGGGAATGCTCGTGATCCACCGTAAAGGAGCTGACCGCCGCATAGATCAGCGAATAAATCACCGTGCTGATGTTGAATAAAAACAGGCAGATACCGTACAGCACCGCGTTGGCGATCAGATTTACCTTGCCAACGCTTAAATTTTTCTTCCATTTCAGCAAAAGCAGCCCGATAATGTCCGTGCCGCCCAGAGAACCGCCCATGCGCAGCGCCACGCCCATGCCAAAGCCGCACATCAGCGCGCCGATCACCGTGCTTCCCAGAATATCGTCCGGCAGAATCGTCGTCTCCGGAATCGGAATCACCGACAAAAGCAGCGTCACCGCCGTCAGACAGCAAATCGTTTTCATGAAAAACTGCTTGCCGATATCCTTCATCGCCAGCAGCAGCACCGGAATATTCACCGCGTAATAAATCAGGCCGGCGATATCGAAACCGATCGGCAGATGCAGATAATCCAGCAGCAGCGTACGGATCACCTGCGCAAAGCCCATGACGCCGCCGCTGTACAGCCCCGCAGGCACAATAAACAGGTTCACCCCCGCAGAGTACACCGCCGCGCCGCAAATCGCCAGCGCCAGCCGCTTGCTCTCCTCTTTCACCTCTTCCTCCACCGCCCTGTATTTGTTCTTCGTCGCTTCTTCCACAGCACTTCCTCCTCTGTTCTTTTTCCATATTCATTTTACTATGACAAAAAAATTCTTTCAACATCGGATAGGGAAAGATCTTCTTCCCCTATCCGACGCGATATCGCGGCCAGCTTACAGCAAAGCTGTTCGCTTTCCGGACACAAGCTCAGGCCTCCCGGTTCACCCTTCCGAGAAATGTCAGCAGATAAATACCGCAGATCCCGACCAGCACATACACGATTCGGCTGACCATGCTCATATCGCCGAAAATGGTCTTCACCAGATCCAGCCGAAAAAGGCCGACAAGCCCCCAGTTCACCGCGCCGATAAATACGACGATCAGCGCGATATAGTCCAGTGTTTTGCTCATTTTTTACAGCCTCCCTTCAGGCACGGCTGTTTTCCCGACGAAAAAACAGCCCGCCAGCCACAGTATTTCCAAAAATCCGAAAAATATCCGGCTGGCTGAACTGTTATAATGGGATTGCTCTTTTTGAGGACTTTGCTATAATGATGTTGATTTATTTATTCGTCAAAAAAGGAGGCTTTTTCATGGAACAGATTTATAAAGACCGGCTCGACCGGGTATGCAGCCAGTTAACCGCCCAGGGCCTGACGCAGATGATCGTCAGCGATCCTTTGAGCATCCGCTATCTCACCGGAGTGTGGATCGAGCCCTATGAGCGCCTGTACGCGCTGTACCTGCGCACGGACGGGCAGCACCGCTTTTTCCTGAACAATCTTTTTGTCGTGCCGGACATTGATATCGCCAAAACCTGGCTGTCCGACACGGACGACGGCATTGCCGTCATCGCCGGGCTGGTGGACGCACAGTCCGATATGGGCATTGACAAAAGCTGGCCCGCCCGCTTCCTGCTGCCTCTGATGGAGCTTCATCCCGGCGTGCGCTACGTCAACTCCTCCGCCTGCATCGATCGCGTGCGGGCCGTCAAGGATTCCGTCGAGCGTCAGAAAATGCGGGAGGCCTCCCTCTTAAACGACGCCTGCATGGAGAAAATCGCCGCCCACATCAAAACCGGCATGACCGAGCTGGAATGCGCCGACTATATCCGCTCCCTCTATAAAGATGCCGGCTGCACGGAAAGCTTTTCCACCATCGTCTCCTTCGGCGCAAACGCTGCGGATCCCCATCATGAGCCGGACGACACAAAGCTCCGCCCCGGAGACTGCGTCGTGATCGACATGGGCTGCCTGCGGGACGGCTACTGCTCCGACATGACCCGCACCTTTTTCTGCGAAAAGGCGGATCCCGATTATGCCGCCATCCACGACCTGGTCAGACGCGCCAACGAAAAGGCGGAGAGCCTGATCCGGCCCGGCGTGCGCTTCTGTGACCTGGACAAGGCTGCCCGGGACATGATCTCCGAAGCCGGCTACGGCGAATACTTCACCCACCGGCTGGGCCATTCCATCGGCATGCAGGAGCACGAGGCGGGCGACGTCAGCCAGACCAACACCGACGAGGTGAAGGAGGGCATGACCTTCTCCATCGAGCCCGGCGTCTATCTGCCCGGCCGCTTCGGCGTCCGTGTGGAGGATCTCGTCCTCGTCACCAAAAACGGCTGCGAGGTCCTAAACCACATCGGGAAGCACTGGAAAATCGTAGGCTGAACAAGCCCGCAAAGCGGGACCGTTCAGCCGCGCCATTCGCGCAGACGAACTTGTTCGTCTTGAGCGCATAACGCGCTTTCCGCCGCTTCGCGGCTACCTTTGCTCATGATCAGGCGCTCCCTCAGCCGGGAGTAGCAGGCCCCAATTCGTGCAAGCACGATTTTGGCCTGCTACTCCCGGCTGGCTGAACTGTTTTACACAAAAATGTTTTTTTGTCCCTTTTATTATTTCTCTTTATCGGCTATTCTGTATGTGATAAAATAGAGTACAGATTGGCGCAAAGCCGAATGCTTTCCAGTAGAAAGAGAAGGGACGCGGGGATATGACAAAGCAAGATATCACACGGGGGCTGATCGAGTTCGCGGTCAACCAGTGCCTCAATACCATGAAGGAGGATCCGCACAGGAGCATCCGCCGTCTGGCCGACCTGGGACGGCAGTTTGCCAAGGGACGGTTCCAGGAGAGGCTTTTTTCCCTGTTTCAGACCCTGCTGACCCATGAGGACAGCCCCTATTACGACATGATTGCCCGGCTGCTCTCACAGGCGGACAGTGCGCGGCTCAAGCAGTTTTGCATCAATGTCGGCTATAACGCCTGGACGGTGGGCGCTGCCAAAATCCGCGCGGAAGCGTCGGCTAATGCAGCTGCCCCGGACGGCGGCTGCCGGACAACCGGTGTCTGCTGGCTGTCCGGCCTGGATTTCCCCACCGATGCAGATGAAGCCGACAGGCTCTGTGCCCGGATCCGTCAGCAGCGGGAGTCAGGCGTTTACGCGTATCGTCTGAGCCTGCACCCGGGCCGGCGCTTTGCCGGGGCGGCCTTCTTCTCCGCGCTGAAGGACTTTTCCGACTGCGCCTTTCTGCTGGATTTTACCGGACTGGCAAAGGAGGAGCCGACTGCCGCGGAGGATGAGCAGCTGCGCACGCTGCTGTCTGCAGCGCTCACCTGCCGCAATCTGCTCCTGCTGCTTCCCTTCGGGCCGGAATGGAGCCTGCAGCTTGCCGGACTGATTCTGGAGAAGAAGGGACTGTTCGCCGTCTCCTGCAGCTACCAGGATGCCGATGTCCCCCAGCTGCTCTCCCCGGAAAATATTGATGTCCTTTCCTCCTGGGGCAGCCCTCTGCTGATTTTTTCAGCAGACAAAGACTGCAGCGCAAAGGGCCGGGAGGCCGCCGGGCAGGCGATTCTGGATGCCCGCCTTGCGCAGCGCTATCCCGATCTTCTGGTGGACTGGGAGAATGATATCGCGCGCATTCAGTCGATCATCACCTCGTCCCGTCCGGAACAGAAGGGATAAGGCGTATCGCGGCCGGCTCACAGCAAAGCTGTTCGCTGGCCGTTGCCCTGCAAATGGCTGCCTGTGCAGGCACGGCAGCCGCTTGCAGGACGTATCACGCAAAAACCCCGCCCCGGGATCGCGGCAAAAGCCGGAAGATCCCGGGGCGGGGAAACGATTGTCAGGGCAAACACTTTTTTAATCGGGCGATACGCTCCGGGCCTGCTCCTCCTCCGCGACTACCTTGTAGGCCAGCCCCACCGCAATCTCGTGCAGGTCATTGACAAACTCGTCCGGCCCGATCTTTGTCCCCTCGCGCAGCCATCGTATGAGGGAAACCAGGAAGCCGTCGCTCAGAAAGGACGCATAGAAATCCTTCTTCTCCCCCTCCTCCAGCACGTTCTGGATCAGAAGCAGCAGGACCGGCTGAAGCATCCCGAAAAAATATTCCCGAAAGGAATTTTGTCCCTCCACCGCAAGCGCATTCTGATAAAACCGGCGCTCCCCATAGAAGTAGCGGCACAGCGCGCGCAGCATCTCCCAGTCGTTCCCAAAAGCGTTCCAGTCCATCTTTTCCACAAAATTTACATAAAATATCCAGTTTACCAGATCGTATTTATCCTGAAAATGATAGTAAAAGCTCTTCCGGTTCATGCCGCAATCTTCGCAAATATCGCCCACGCTGATCTTGGAAAACGGTTTTTCCTCCATCAGCTTCTTCATGGAAGCGGCAAGCGCATTTTTCGTGATATTGGAATCGGCCATCTTTTCCTCCACACCGGATGTCCTTTCCGGCGATGCGCCTGTTTCAGGGCTTCTATATCCGGCAGCGCTTCAGCAGCGCGATCCCCGTCGGATAGGGGCCCGTATGTACGCCGATCGTCGCGCCTACATGGAACACCTCGAAACGTCTGATCTGGCTCTCCTTATCCTTAAAGGCGCTCTTTACCTGCTCCTGAAATTTGGCAAACTCCTCCTTGTCCAGACCGCAGGCCAGAGCAATCCGATACTCGTTCAGATCGATGTGATCCGCTTCGATATAAGCGCGGGCCTTCTCGATCACCGCCTGCAGCGATTTCTTCCGCCCCCGGCTGACGCCCGCGGAAACCAGCTCCCTGTTCACAAACTCGATCAGCGGCTTAATCTTGAGCACATTGCCGATCGCGGCCGTCGCCTTGCCGATCCTGCCGCCGTGCTGCAGATAATCCAGATCCTTTGTGGTAAAAAAGATGCGTCCGGTAGCGCGGATCTCCTCCAGCTTCTTCACCGCGTCCTCCAGGCTCACATCCGCGCCGCGCAGACGGCAGGCCTCCTCCACCAGCATTCCCTCCAGCAGGGTAGGCATCTCCGAATCCAGCACGCTGATCTGCGCCTCCGGATAATCCTCCAGAATCTGATTCTTCGCATTCATCGCCGACTGAATGGAGCC
Organism: Eubacteriales bacterium; assembly: GCA_030524455.1. Taxonomy (GTDB): domain Bacteria; phylum Bacillota; class Clostridia; order Lachnospirales; family Lachnospiraceae; genus Gallintestinimicrobium. The sequence continues at coordinate 22,036 of JAUNGT010000010.1, forward strand.
GGAAAAAGCGGCGTTTAAGCAGATACACAGCATCGGCACGCCGTCCTTTGCATACTTCTCAAACACATCCGCATAATCCTGCACGGAGGGCATTGAGGTTTTGGGAAAGATCCCTTCCTTATCGGCCATCTGCTGATAAAAATCCTCCACGCTGACGTCCACGCCCTCGCGCATATAGTTGTTTTCATCAAAGGATACATAAAAAGGGACAATATCCACTCCCAGCTCCTGGGCCCGTTCTTTGGGCAAATCGCAGGAACTGTCGCTGATTACCTGAAATTTCATGGCTTCTCCTGTTCTGACTTATCTTTCAAAAGGCTGCCTGCCCCTTATCTCTTATAATCCGTCATGCCGTCCTTTAACCGGTTCCCCAGCTCCTCGGGCGTGGTCTCTTTGTTTTTGATCTGCTCGATCTCATCGCCCTTGATTCCCACCAGCTGGATAAGCTGTACCTTGCCGAAGGGGGAATTGACCGTTCCGATCTCATCCTCCTTTGTGATAAAGCCCATCAGGCCGCTCTTGCCTGCGGCGTCCAGGCCCCGGTTCTGTCCCATCGCAAGAAACTGGCCCGGCAAAAACTGATGGCCGTTGTTGACGGTGATCCCGGCAATCATCTGCAGCAGGCTGCACATGTGACGGACCTCCAGCGCCGGATTCTCCAGCCCTTCCTTTTTCAGCTTCAGCGTCAGCTCAAAGCCGTAGCCGCTGCGCTCCGGATTGCCGTTCTGCTTCTCGTAAAGCTCCGACAGCCCATAGGTCACAAAATGGAAATAATCCCCGCCGTTGTATACGCTGATGCCGTCCAGCGGGCCGGGCTCGCCGGGCTTAAAGCTGGCATAGCAGCCAAAATGCGCGGGATTTTTCTGGTTCGGATATTTCTTCCCGAAGCAGTCCGCCACCGCCGCCCAGCCGGGCGCTTCCGGATACAGAATCTCCTCCGGCTCGTTCTGCAGCACATGACCCGGATGGATCCTGCCCGCCAGGCGCTCTGCGATTTTCAGCGCCACATGCCGGCTCAGCTCGTCGCCTGCGCTGATCTGCTCCACGCTCCCCTTCTGCGGCACGGCCACATCCGCCACCGTCAAAGGAAAACACTGCCGACCCACACCATCCACATAAAAAAGCTTATCTCCCTTATGTATCGTGCCCGACGTGACGTAACAGCCCGCTACCAGGCTGCCGTCCTTTAACAAAAACACGTTCTCTATAATCGCCTGAGAAAAGTCCTCAGCCGTATTGCTCTGATACTCCATCGGTCCGTTCTCCTCTTTCCCTGCCGCCGGCTGCCCGGGCTTCCCGTCAATAATCCAGCGTATCCAGGTATTTCATATAGTTGACGACCATCATCGCAATCTTGAAGGTCATCGCATCCTCAAAGGTACGGATATCAAGCCCCGTCGCCTTCTGCAGCTTCTCGATCCGGTACACCAGCGTATTCCGGTGGATAAAGAGCTGGCGGCTGGTCTCAGACACATTCAGATTGTTCTCAAAAAACTTGTTGATCGTCGTCAGCGTCTCATCGTCGATATCATAAACCTGGTTGCCGCCGAAAATCTCCTCGATAAAAATACGGCACAGGTTCACCGGCAGCTGATAGATCAGGCGGCCGATTCCCAGCGTGGAGTAAGCGATCACGTTTTTCTCCGCGTAGAAAATCCGTCCCACATCCATGGCCATGGTCGCCTCCTTGTAGGACTTGGAAACCTCGCGCAGCTCCCGCACCACCGTGCCGTAGGAAACGCGTACCTTCAACATGGCCTCGCTGTTCATCATATCCACGATCATGTTGGCGATCTGCTCCAGACCCTCCGGGGACTCGTCCCGGTCCACCGCTTTGATCAGGATGATATTTTTCTCATCCACCGCCGTGATGTAGTCGCCGTTCTGGCTGGAGAACAGGCTGCGCAGCATTTCCATGGCGCTGTTGTCCTTCTCCAGGCGCGTCTCCACCAGGTAAACGATGCGGGGCGCCTCCACCTCAATATGCAGCTTCTGCGCCCGGTTGTAAATATCCACCAAAAGCAGGTTGTCCAGGATCAGGTTCTGGAAGAAATTATTGCGGTCGAACCGCTCCTTGTACGCGATAATCAGGTTCTGGATCTGGCTCACCGCAATCTTGGCGATCATATAGGTATCGTCGGTGTTGCTGCGCGCCGCCAGCACATAGGCAACCTCGCTGTCGTCCAGAATTTTCAGAAAATGATATCCGCCCACCACCTGGCTGTCCGCCGGCGAGGACGCAAAACCCGTGATAATCTCCCGTGAAATGTCAAACTCTTCCGATGTGGAAGCTATCTTTATGCCGTCCAGATCAAACACATAGATTTCCACCTTTGTGATGGCTCTCAGTTCGTCAATGCTGGTCTGAATTATCTGATTTGAAATCATAACCGTTCCTCTCGTTTCTTCGTATTCGGCAATTCCCACAAAACCCTATAGATATAATAAAACATGCCTATTTATTATGCAAGTTTTTTTTCCGTTTACAGAAACCGGCTTTCCTATTATAATGGACCGGAGGAAGGTTTTATTCATGAAAAAAGTGAATTTTCATACACATTCTGAATTGTGTTTACATGCTGACGGTACAGAAGCTGATTATGTGCAGGCTGCGCGGGACGCCGGACTGGAGGTCCTTGGTCTGAGCGACCACGCCCCTTTTCCGGACGGACGGTTTGACATGCGGATGCAGTACGGCGAGCTGGACGGCCATCTTGCCCGGATCGCCCGTCTTCGTGAGAAGAATGCCGGGAAGCTCCGGATCCTGACCGGACTTGAGATCGAATATTGCCGGGATATGACAGATTACTACCACGAGCTCCTGACACAAAGAGGGCTGGACTATCTGCTGCTGGGCCAGCACTACTACCAGGAGGAGGACGGTTCCTATATCCACGTTTTTTCTATTCCGAAACGAATCGGCACCGCAGGCTATGTGAAATATGCGCTCTCTGCAAAAAGCGCGCTGGAAACCGGGCTTTTCCCCATTCTGGCGCATCCTGACGTGATTTTCAGCAACGATTTTCCCTGGGATGAAAACTGCAGTCTTGCCTGCGATATCCTTATCGAGGCAGCGCGGCGCACCGGGACAGTGCTGGAGCTGAACGCCAACGGTATCCGCAAGGGCCTGCGCCGCCTGGGCGGACAGCTCCGCTATCCCTACCCCCACCCGGAATTCTGGAGACGCGTCTCCGTCGCGCAGCTTCCCGTCCTGGTCGGCTCGGACTGTCACAGTCCGGCTTTCCTGTGGGATGACTGCGTGAAGGAGGCGTACCGGCTGGGCCGGGAATGGGAGCTTCGGTTCGTGGACAGCTTCGGGAAATAACGGCTTTTACAGCTTCAGGCCTTTGAGCAGATCTCCCAAAGATGTGCCCACAGACTCCCTGGAGCTGTACTCCGCTGCCTGGCGCTGCTCAAGCTCGTCCGGCTCTGCGTCTTCGGCCGCTGCCTTGATGCTCAGGCTGATCCTGTTGTCATTGGTGTTGAGCACCTTCACCTTCACAATGTCGCCCACGGAAAGCGCCTCGGAAGGTTTCCGGAGCCTGCGCTGGCTGATCTGGGAAATGTGTACCAGGCCGCTCAGCCCGTCGCCCAAATCCACAAACGCCCCATAGGGCATCAGGCTTTCCACCCGTCCCTCCAGCACAGTGCCGGGCACAATCATGGAAATCTTATGGTTTAAGCGCTCCGCCTCCTTCTCCCGAAGCACGTCCCTGGCGGAGAGCACCAGACGCTTTTTCTCCGGATCCACCGTGATCACCCGAACCTCCAGTGTTTTTCCCACAAAACGGTCCGGATCCTCCACATAATCCAAAGAAAGCTGGGATGCCGGGATAAAGCCGCGAATCCCTTCCACAAAGGCCACAGCGCCCTTGTTGACGGCCTCGCTCACCTTTACGGTCAGCGTCTTTTTTTCATCCAGATACTGCTGCAGTCTGTCCCAGCCCAACGTCTCCGCCGCTTCCACACAGGAAAGCTGAATATTGCCCGCGCCGTCATCCTTTTTCACCACGGTTCCCTCCAGCGTATCCCCCACATGGATATCCGCCAGTACGGAGAAAGCGGGATCGCGGCTCAGATCTGCCGTCCGGATCACACCCGGAGCGTAATAACCCAGATCCAGCGTCACCCCTTCCTCATTTACGCCGATCACCGTCCCGGAAAGCACGTCCCCCTCGTTGATCACACGGAAGGATGCCTCCAGCTCACGGCTGTAGTCCTCCATACTCTCTGCCGGCGCCTCCGCCTGTACATCTGCAATGCCTTTCTTTTCCGTTTCCATTTCAAAACCTCCTTATTCTACACTCTTCAGCGATTCCGCCATATTGATTTTTCCCAGCTTCACATACATCATGACATCCACCACCAGCATAAACGCAAAGGTGAGCAGCACGCTCCGGATATAGCTTATGGGCAGGATCCTCACCTGGAAGGAAATCATATCGATATCGATCCTCGCCATCACAAAATGCAGCAGCCAGATGCCGCCCAGCAGTCCCGCTGCCGCGCCGATGGCAGTCAGCAGCACGTTTTCCCGGAATACATAGGCGGAGGTTTCCCTGGGATAAAAGCCGAGCACCTTTATCGTTGCGATCTCCCGGATCCTCTCTGTGATGTTGATGTTGGTCAGATTATAAATCACAATAAACGCGAGGGCCCCGGCGCAGAGGATAATCAGCAGCACCACCGAATCCAGGCTTCCCATCATATTTTCCACCTGATTGAGCATATCTGCGTTGACAGACACCGTGGAAACGGCGTCGCAGGCCAGCAGCTTTTCTGCCAGTGCCCGGTCCCGGATCCCCTTCGCCGTGTGAAGGTAAAGGCTTCGGTACTCCGGCGCCGTTCCAATCCCCTCCTCCCAGGTTTCCGGAGAAATATACACATAATTGGAGATGAAATTCCGGCAAAGAGCCGTCACCCTGACCTCCAGCTCCTCCCCGTCTCCAACGCTCAGCCGGATTGTATCACCGGTCTTTATGCCGCACCTTTTGGCCAGATTGTCATTGAGCACCGCCTCGCCGACGCCGGGCCAGGCGACAGGCTCCCCTTCCTCCGTGTGCAGGCCCACATAATCCGGAGCTGCCCGCACATCCCGCGGGATCACCAGGCTTGCCGTCCGAACTCCCTCTGTCCCGGTGATATCCACAGATTTTTCGCTGACAGCCAGCCAGTCCTGCACATCCTGCTCCAGCGTCCGGGACAGCTCTGCGTCTTCCCGCGCATCTCCGGGCTCATAGGCGTTCTTCAGTGTAGCGCTCATGTCATAAAGCTGGATCTCCCCAAACTGCAGCGCTCCCACATCCGCAATCGTATCCTTCACGCCAAAGCCGGTCAAAAGCAGGGCGGTACAGCCTCCGATCCCCATCACCATCATGAAGAAGCGCTGCCGGTAGCGGAACACGTTGCGGATGGACACCTTCGTCAGGAAGCTGAGACGGTTCCACAAAAAGGGCAAATGCTCCAGCCAGATGCGCTTGCCGCTTTTGGGGGCTCTGGGCCGGATCAGCTCGGCCGCCGCGCTTTTCAGCTCATAACGGCAGGTCAGACAGGTTGTGCCCATCGAGCAAAGAAGCGCCACCGCCAGAGACTGGACCGCCAGAGGCACACTCCAGAGCACCATATAATCTCCCATCCGATACATGATTTTGTAAGCCGTCCAGATCACTGAGGGAAAGAGCACCGAGCCGGTCAGAAAGCCGACCACCGCTCCGGCCACCGCCGCGCTTCCCGCGTAAAACAGATATTTCCCCATGATGCTGGCCTCCGAATAGCCCAGGGCCTTGAGCACTCCGATCTGCGTGCGCTGCTCCTCCACCATCCGGTTCATCGTGGTCATACAGACCAGGGCCGCCACCAGAAAAAAGAAAAAGGGAAACACTCTGGCGATCCCGGCCACGATGGAGGAATCGTTCTCGTAGCTGGCATAGCCCACATTCGTGTCCCTTCCCAGCACATAGATCTCCGGCTTCTCCAGCTTGCCCAGCTCCTCCCTGGCGTCATCGATCTTTTCCTGCGCCTCGGCCGTCTCCCTGGCCAGCGTCCGCTGCCCGTCCTCGTATTCCCGGCGTCCGTCCGAAAGCGCTGTCCGCGCCTCCGAAAGCTCTGCCTCCCGGGAGGAAATTTCGCGTTCCCGCAAGCTAAGCTCTGA
>JAUNGT010000010.1:28286-79031 GCA_030524455.1 Eubacteriales bacterium
CCGAAAGCTCTGCCTCCCGGGAGGAAATTTCGCGTTCCCGCAAGCTAAGCTCTGACTCCGCCTCAGAAAGCTGCCGCTGCCCGTCTGCCAGCTGGGCCTGCCACTGGGCCAGCACCTGAGCCTGCGCCTGCCGCTCCTTCTCCCCTCTGGCCAGCTCCGCCTCTGCATCCGCAAGCTCTGCCTTCGCATCCGCCGTCTGTCCGGCAAGCTCTTCCTCCGCCTCCGCTATCTTCGCCTCGCCCTCAGCCACGAGCCGGTCATAGCGCTCCTGCGCCGCCTGCCGTGTAAGCGGCTCGACCCAGTCCTTCAGCGCCTCCTCCGCCTCCTCATACTCTGCACTGTAAAGCTCATAATCCTGCCTGAGCCGCAAAAAAATCTCCGTGTCGTAATCCGTATCGAAGCCCGCCGGCAAAAGATACACAAATCCGGCGATCCGCCCGTTTCCGAGAGAGGTGCTGCCCCGCTCGTAATTGACATAATACGAAGAATTTGCCAGCCCCACAATCGTGTACTCCCTCCGGGAAAACAGCTCCGTTGTCTCCTCCGGGTTATCCTGCGACACACGGATCGTGCTCCCCAGGTCGCTCTCCAAAAAAAGCCCGGCATCGGCCACAACCTCGTCTGCCGCTTCCGGCATCCTCCCGGCGGTCAGCTCCAGCTGATTCTGCACCTCCAGAAGCGTCTGGGCCGTCAGCACCCGGCTTTCCCCCTGCCCGTCCAGCGCAAGAAAATCCGCGGATACCGCGCCCTCTGCAGCCTGCAGGCGGCCATCCTGCCGGAATCGCTCCACCGCATCCCGGTCAAAGCCCAGCGTGGACACCAGCCGCAGGTCATACAGCTCATGCCCGTTCAAATAAGCTCCGCCGGTCCGGACCATGGCGGGCGTGGTCACCGTAAGTCCCACAAAAAAGCCAACTCCCAGCGCCACAATCGCAAAAATGGCAAAATATCTCCCCAGGCTTGACCGGATCTCCCGATAGGTCGTTTTCCGCATCGAAGCTTTCATAATACACCTCCGCCGTACTGCGGCGCAGCTTTCCAGCCGGCGCTGCTTTTTACCACTCGATCTGCTCCACCGAAACCGGATGAGCGTTTGTCCGCATATCGGTGACCATCCCGTTCTTCACCGTGATCACCCGGTCCGCCATGGCTGTGATCGCCTGATTGTGCGTGATCACCACCACGGTCACGCCGCTGTCGCGGCAAGTGTCCTGCAAAAGCTTCAGCACCGCCTTGCCCGTATTGTAATCCAGCGCGCCCGTCGGCTCGTCGCAGAGCAAAAGCTTGGGATTCTTGGCCAGGGCGCGGGCGATGGCCACCCGCTGCTGCTCCCCGCCGGAAAGCTGCGCCGGGAAATTGCCCGCCCGCGCCGACAGCCCCACCTCGTCCAGCACCCGGGCCGCATCCAGCGGATTCCGGCAGATCTGGGAGGCCAGCTCCACATTTTCCAAAGCCGTAAGATTCCCCACCAGGTTATAAAACTGAAACACAAAGCCGATGTCATAGCGCCGGTAGGCCGTCAGCTGCTTGCGGCTGTAGGCGGAAATCTCATTTCCGTCCAGAAACACCCGCCCCGAAGTCAGGGTGTCCATCCCGCCCAGAATATTCAGGATGGTCGTCTTGCCCGCGCCGGAAGCGCCCACGACCACGCAGAACTCCCCCTTCCCGATCCGGAAGCTGACGCCCCGCAAAGCCTCGATCTCCACCTCGCCCATCCGGTACACCTTTTTCACATCCTGAAATTCCACAAAGCTCATGCCTTATTCCTCCTCCATCATGGACTCCAGATACCCCCTGTCCCACAAAAGGATCTTCAGCTTACGGGCAGCCTCCACCGCCGGCTCCGTGAAATACTGATTGGTCATCACCGCGCCCACCATCCGGTCGTAGTAGTCCCTCCCCGCATAGGCCTCCTGCACCGCCTTGACGCCCACCGGGCCGTCATAACGCTTACACTGCACCGCGTAGGTCACGCCGTCCTTCTCCGCCAGCACATCCACGCCATAGTCTCCGCTGCCCCTCGTGACCTCCACCTCGATGAAGCCGTGCCGTTCCATCAGATCCGCGCAGAAATACTCGAAATCATGTCCTTCCATCCCGTCCAGCGCCCTGCCCCAGAAATTTCTCCCAAATCTCCTCGCCGCCCAATATCCCAGCCAGATAAAAAAGAGCACCGCCGCCACACTGACAGCCACGCCCGCCGCAAATCTCCAATCCATCGTTTTCCCGTTTCTTCCTTGTATATACTCTATAAGTTCAGAGTACATCATTTCAGCACCCTTTACAATCCCCGGAAACTAAATTTCATTTACTTTTCATAAATGCCCCGGACTTGCGAAAATCCGCCTTTTATGCTATCATCGGACTGAATTTTACAAATAACGCAGGGGGTTTTTTACCATGGAAAAAAGAGAACGTTTTTCCTCCCGCCTGGGCTTCATCCTGATCTCCGCCGGCTGTGCGGTGGGCCTGGGCAATGTATGGCGCTTTCCCTTTATCACGGGACAGTACGGAGGCGCGGCCTTCGTGCTGATTTATCTGCTGTTTCTGGTCATTTTGGGCCTCCCCATCATGGTGATGGAGTTCGCCGTGGGACGGGCCAGCCAGAAATCGGCCGCCCGCTCCTTCCACGTGCTGGAGCCCAGGGGCACCAAATGGCATCTGCAGGGCTACGCCTGCATGGCGGGCAATTATCTGCTGATGATGTTTTACACCACCGTCGGCGGCTGGATGCTGGCCTATGTCTTCAAGGTGCTGGGCGGTGAATTTACCGGTCTCGACGCCGCAGGCGTGGGCGAGGTATTCAACGGTATGCTGGCCCGCCCCGGCTACATGACCTTCTGGATGGTGCTGATTGTGCTGATGAGCTTTTTTGTGTGCAGCCTGGGCCTGCAGAAGGGTGTGGAGCGGATCACCAAGGTGATGATGAGCTGCCTGTTCCTCATTCTCCTGATCCTCTGCGTCCGCAGTGTCACCTTGCCCGGAGCGATGGACGGCATCCGTTTTTATCTGGTGCCCGACTTCGGAAAAATGGTGGAGCACGGGCTGGGCGAGGCCATTTTCGCAGCGATGGGACAGGCCTTTTTCACGCTGAGCCTGGGAATCGGCGCGATGGCGATCTTTGGCAGCTACATCGGCCGCGACCGCAGCCTCACCGGCGAGAGCATCAATATCTGCCTGCTGGACACGCTGGTGGCCCTGCTGGCCGGACTGGTCATCTTCCCCTCCTGCTTCGCCTTCGGGGTGGATCCCGGCGAAGGCCCGGGACTGGTGTTTGTGACCCTGCCCAATATTTTCAACCAGATGTCCGGAGGACGGCTTTTCGGCACCCTGTTCTTTATCTTTATGACCTTTGCCGCCCTGTCCACCATCATCGCGGTCTTTGAAAATATCATCAGCTTTTCCATCGACCTGTTCGGGGCTTCCCGCAAAAAGGCGGTGCTGATAAACGGCGCGGTGATCATTCTTTTGTCCCTGCCCTGCGTGTTCGGCTTCAACCTCTGGTCCGCCTTCCAGCCTCTGGGAGCCGGCTCCACGATCCAGGATCTGGAGGACTTTATCGTCTCCAACAACCTGCTGCCCTTGGGAAGCATGGTCTATCTGCTGTTCTGCACCAGCAAATACGGCTGGGGCTGGAACAATTTTATCGCGGAGGCGGACGCCGGAAACGGGATCAAATTCCCGAAATGGACACGGATTTACGTCAGCTATGTCCTGCCCGCCATCGTGCTGTTCATTTTTGTCATGGGATACATTCAGAAATTTGGAGGATGAGCCGTGGAGATTGCCGCATTTGAAGTGAGAAAGGACGAGGAGGCGCTGTTTTCACAGGCTTCGTCGCAGTTTGGCTGCACGATTCGCTGCTTCGAGGAAATCCTCACGCCCCAAAACGCCCGGAAAGCCGAGGGCTGCAGCGCTGTCACCACCCTGGGACGCAGCGTTTTTGACCGGAAGCTTCTGGAATGCCTGCACCATATGGGCATCCGCTGCGTCGCCACCCGCACCGTGGGCTATGACCACATCCGGCTGCCGGAAGCCAAACGCCTGGGCATCCAGGTCTGCAACTCCGGCTACGGGCCGGAAGGCGTGGCGGATTACACGGTGATGATGATTCTTCTGTGCCTGCGCAACTACAAGCAGGCGCTCTGGCGCGCACAGGTCAACGATTACTCTCTCTATGGCCTCCAGGGCCGGGAGCTGAAGGATCTGACCGTCGGCATCGTCGGCCCGGGGCACATCGGACGCGCAGTGATTAAAAACCTGTCCGGCTTCGGCTGCCGGATCCTGACCTGCTCCTCCCACCGCGACCCCGAAATCCAGCGCTTCGCCAAATATCGCGACCTGGACGGCCTTTACCGGGAGAGCGACGTGATTTCCTTTCATCTTCCGTTAAACGACGACACCCATCACATGGTCAACCGGGAAAGCCTTGCGAAGATGAAGGACGGCGTGGTGCTTATCAATACCGCCCGCGGCGAGCTGATGGACATCCGGGCGCTGGAATGGGGCATCGAAAGCCAGAAGATCGGCGCGCTGGCCATGGACGTGATCGAGGGCGAGCGCGGCATCTATCATGAGGACAAGCGCTGCGACATCATCAAAAACAAGGATATGGCCTACCTTCGCCAGTTTCCCAACGTCGTCATGACCCAGCATCTGGCCTTTTATACGGATGCCGCCGTTCAAAGCATGGTCATGCAGTCCATAGAAGGACTGGTGCAAATGGCCTCCGGCCTTCCCTGCCGCACCCGTCTCGTCTAGCGCATTTTTTAACACGCTCCGGGCAGACACCGAAGCTCCTCTTTTTCCATATTGTATAGAAACACAATATGGAAAAAGAGGATTTTTTATGTCCAATTCCAATCCAGCCAACACGCAGGCCTCCTGCGCGCCCTGCAATAAATCGCGCATGACCCTTTCCCAGGGCGCGCCGGTCTATGACAGCGCACACTCACAGACGCTGGGCCAGGGCGGCCCTGTCCTCCTACAGGACGTCTCCTTCCTCGAAAAAATGGCGCACTTCGACCGGGAACGCATCCCGGAGCGTGTGGTGCACGCCAAGGGCAGCGGAGCCTTCGGCAGCTTCTGTCCCTACCGCAGCATGGCCGAGTATACCAGCGCAGCCTTCCTGCAGGATCCCGGCGTATCCACCCGCTTTTTGATCCGTTTCTCCACCGTCATCGGCTCCAAGGGCGCGCCGGACACCGATCGCGATCCCAGAGGCTTCGCGGTCAAATTTTACACCTCCGAGGGCAACTACGACGTCGTGGGCTTAAGCCTTCCGGTCTTCTTCATCCGGGACGCCATCAAGTTTCCCGATTTCATTCACTCCCAGAAGCCCGATCCCTGCACCAACATCAAAAATTATGCCCATGTCTGGGATTTCTTCTCCCTTTCCCCGGAAAGCCTGCACCAGATCACCTGGCTCTACAGCGACCGGGGCATCGTGAAGGACTACGCCCGCATGGACGGCTTTGGCGTCAACACCTTCGTCTGGGTAAACAAAGAGGGCAAGCGCTTTTTTGTAAAATACCACTTCCTGGGCCAGGAGCCCCGGGACATCATCGACCGCCGGGAGGGCCGCCGTCTGGCCGGACAGGATCCCGACATTGCCGTCCGCAGCCTCCACGCACGACTGGCTTCCGGCAACCCGATCCGCTACGAGTTCAGCGTCCAGATCATGGATCCCGCCGCGGCCGGCTCACTTGCCTTCGATCCGCTGGACGACACCAAAACTTGGCCGGAGGACCAATTCCCGCTGATGAAAGTCGGAATGCTTACCGTCAACGAAAATCCCTCCAACTTTTTTACCGAGATCGAGCAGTCCGCCTTCTGCCCTGCCAACATCGTGCCGGGCATCGAATTTTCCGCGGACCGGATGCTCCAGGGCCGGACATTTTCCTATACGGACACCCAGCGCTACCGCATCGGCGCCAACTTTGCCCAGCTCCCGGTCAACCGCCCCTGTTCCCCGGCGGCAAATCACCAGCAGGACGGAGATATGGCCTACTGCAATCCGCCCGGCAATATCAACTACAAGCCCAATTCCCTGGCGGACAATATGCCTCAGGACGCGCCTGCGCCCTCCTACCCCGGGATGTCCTATCCCGGCGGCCAGGTAGTGCGGGAGGAGATCGCCAAAACCGACAACTTCTCCCAGCCCCGGGCCCGCTATCTCTCCCTGCCTGACGCCGAGAAGGCCCGCATGGCCGACGCCATCGGCTGGGAGCTGGCCCAGGCCGGCAAGCAAATCCAAAAGCGCCAGCTCGACCTGTTCGCCCAGGTCAGCGCCGACCTGGCAAACCGGGTCAGCCGCGAAATTTATCTGTTCGAGACGGGACGGAAGATGTGATGCGATCGGATAGGGGGATGCTTTATCCCCCTTCCAGATCACCCGACATACTGTTTATGTATTGATATCCTGAAACGCCCTCCTTACGGCCTCCTTCCATCCTTCATATCTCTCTTTTTGTGTTCTCTCCCGCATTTGTGGCCTATAAGTATGATGGCACAATCCAGCAAATATCCTCCTGTCATCGTATATCTTCAGCGCGATTCCCGCCATGTAAGCTGCACCGGCGCCGGACAGCTCCTCCGTTTCTGAAACCAAAACCGGCAGTTTTACCATATCGCTCTGCAACTGCATAAGATAGCGATTTTTTGTCGGTCCACCATCGGCCCGAAGCTGCAGCAGCTCCATTCCGCTGTCCTGCCTTGCTGCCAGCAAGATGTCTGTGACCTGATAAGCAATGCAATCCAGCGCTGCCTTGACAATCTCTGCCCGTCCCGTTTTACGATTCATCCCCAGCAGAAGGGCCCGAGCCTGGCTTTTCCAATAAGGTGCTCCCAGTCCGCTGAATGCGGGAACCAAATAGGTCATATCCTCAGGATTTGCAGAAAATGCCAGTTTCTCCGTCTCTGCCGCTGATGAAATCAGTCCCAGACCATTTTTCAGCCAGCTGACGACAGCACCCGTATCATTCAGATTCCCTTCCAGAACATATTCAACCCTTCCTCCCGCTTTCCACGCAATGGAGGTTACCAAACCGTGCTCACTCTCCACCAATCTTCCACCTGTATTGAGCATCAACGAAGATCCCGTGCCGTAGGTGACCTTCATCTGCCCTGATTGGCGACAGTTTTGACCAAACAGCGCCGCATGTGAATCCCCCATCACCGCATGGATCGGAACCGGTCTGTCAAACAGTCCATCCAGTCGGGTCTCCCCAAACAGGCTGTCCGAAGCCTGCACCCGTGCCAAGGCTTCTTTCGGAACACCAAATATCTGACACAATTTATCATTCCAGGAAAGACTGTGCAAATCAAACAGCTGCGTACGGGAGGCATTGGAATAATCTGTAGCGAACACAACTCCTTCCGTCATCTTAAAACACAGCCAGCTGTCCATTGTCCCCAGGCACAGTTTCCCTCTTACAGCAGCCTCCCTGGCTGACGTACAATTTTGAAGGATCCATGCCATCTTAGAAGCGGGAAAATAAGGAGACAACCGAAGGCCTGTATGCTTCCTGATATAGTCTCCGTCCTCTTCAGAAATCTGCCTGCAGATTTTCTCCGCCCTGGCGCATTGCCAGACCACTGCATCGCAGAAGGGCTTTCCTGTTTGATGATCCCAGGCCAAAGTGGTCTCCCGCTGATTACTGATGCCGATTCCAAGAACCTCTCCGGTCCTGATACCATTTTTTGACAGCAGGCGGGTCACCACTTTTTTCACATTCCCATAAATCTCATTCGGATCATGGGAAATATGCCCCTGCGGACCAAGCTTCTGTTCATGGGGCTCATCCTCCCTGGCAATCAGATGCCCTTCTTTATCAAACAGCAGTCCCTTTGTTCCCTGGGTACTCTGATCCAACCCTATAATAAATCCACTCATGGCTCACTTTCCCTCTCAGATCAGCGCAGACTCTCCAGAGCAGCCCGGCAGATTCCTTCCGCATTCAAATGATAATAGTCGAACACCTCTCTGGAGCTTCCCGTCACCACCGGCGCATCCGGAAGAGACAGGCTGAGGACCCTTTTGGGGCAGCTTCTTCCCACGATCTGGCTCACGGACGCTCCCAGACCTCCATAAGGTGAATGTTCTTCCACCGTCACCAAACTTTTACAGCACCTGGCTGCCCTTATCACTGCCTGCTCGTCGATCGGCTTAACGCAGTACATATCCAATACAGCCGCCTCCACACCACGACGGTATAACAGCCCGGCCGCATCCAGAGCTGGTTTTACCATCTCCCCGCAGGCAATCAGGGCTACATCCTTCCCGTCTCTCAGCATTACTGCCTGATCCATTGTGAAAGGAACTTTGTCATCCTCATAAATATCCTCCACCGGATTACGGCCCACACGAATATAAGCAGGTTTATCGTCCTCCAACAATGCTTCCATCAGACAGCGGGTCAAATGGCGGTCACTCGGCAGGTAAACCCGCATATTCGGAATGGCGGACATGGCCGCTATATCCTGGGCAGAATGATGGCTCATCCCAAGAGCGCCGTAGCTGATACCTCCACTGATACCAATCAGCTTTACGTTTGTGCCGCTGTAGGCTACGTCCACCTTTGCCTGCTCATAACTTCTGGTTGACAAAAAACAGGCCGGGGAAGCCGCGAACGGCTTTTTCCCACACTTTGCCATGCCCGCTGAAATGCTGACAAGATTCTGTTCTGCAATTCCCACTTCTACAAACTGTTCCGGAAAATGCTCTGCAAAAGATGTCATCGAAGCGCTCCCTCTGGAGTCGCTGCAAAGTACAACAATATCTTTGTCGTTTTCAGCACGCTCCATCAGCACCCGACAGATCGCCTCCCTGTTAGGAATTGTATTCATGAAGTGCCCTCTCCTTTCTCTGCGCAAAATCCTGCATGATTTGCTCGTATTCCTCCCTGCTCGGCACATGATGGTGCCAGGAGATTTCATTTTCCATGATCGAGGCTCCAAAGCCCTTCAAAGTATCCGCAATCACCAAAACCGGCCTGTCTTCCGTCATTTTTGCGTTCTCAAATGCTTCGTTGAGCCGGTCGCTGTCGTTCCCCTCTGACACTCTGATCACCTTCCAGCCAAACGTTGCAAAACGGGCTTCCAAATCATCCTGGGCCATCACTTCCTCCGTGATACCGGAAATCTGAAGCCGGTTGCGATCCACTACCGCGCACAAATTGGACAAATGATACATTCCGGCAGCCATGACCCCTTCCCACACAGACCCCTCAGCAAGCTCTCCGTCCCCCATAACAACATAGACACGATTTTTGCGTCCGTTCATCCGGCAGGCCAAAGCCATTCCTATGCTCACTGGCAGGCCGTGTCCCAACGAGCCAGAATTCATCTCAATCCCCGGCAGCTTATTGTTCGGATGTCCGATAAACGGAGAACCAAACTTCGAAAATTCTGCAATTACCTTCTCTATCGGAAAAAATCCTTTTGCCGCAAGCACGCTATAAAGTGCCTCCACGCAGTGCCCCTTACTCATAACAAGCAAATCCCGATCCGGATCCTCACAGTTTTGCGGGGAAATATTCATCTGTCTAAAATATAGCGTAATCAAAATGTCCATCACACTCATATCTCCGCCGATATGTCCTCCCTTTCCGGCCATAATCATATCCACCGTATTTTTACGCAGATCATAGGAAAGTGCCCTATAATTCATAATCTTATCTCCTCCATGTCCTGACTGTCTGCTCTCCACGCAGATACGCCTTCACCTCTTCCTCCACCGGATCGTACAGATCCGGATGAATTCCCAAATACTTACACGCCTCATACAGCACCGGCACCACATCCCGGTGAATTCCTACACAATGATGAATATATGGCCCTTCCACCAGCTTGGCTTCCAGCCTTTTTAAATTGTCCACCTCCACCCAGACATAGGTTCCCTTCGTATAGGGTCCCTCAATTCCCCTGGCATTCCCCAGCAAGAGGGAATATTCCCCATTGTCCCCGTCAAAGCGGCAAAGCGTCATTTCTCCCAGCCGTGCAGGAGCCTCCACCGCCCCAGGGTGATCAAATGCCAGCGGATAACCAATGGAAGGCTTTTTCGCCGCCACGGAAAGCGGCCACGGACCGCAGTGTTGCAAAAGCTCTCCATTCTCATTGTCCGGATGACGTACCGTCCAATCGGCAAAAAAGGTCCGAGCCTCCCCCATTCCCGCAGCCTCCGCCAAAACCGCCGTCACCGCACCATGAATATCCGTCTCGCATACTACTGGCAGTCTTTCTTCGTTCAATAAAGAATTCGCCGCACAGGGCATAATTCCCAACTCGGACTGCAGTGCATTCCAACACTGAATCGCTATGGCCCGGCAGCCATACTGCTGTGCCTTATGTTTCATTGCTACCTTCAGGGCAGCGATTTTTTTTAATTCCTCATCCTTTATCTCTATACAAAAATGTTCCCGGCAATAAGCAACGGTTCTGCGCACTTGTTCGCCTTCCGCCAAAGCTGCTCGCACTTCTTGCACAAGCTCTGTCAGCGGGATTGGCGCAAGCTGAATGCGGAATCGTTCCAACAGCTCCCCTTCGTTGCACATGGTGGACCAAAAATCAAATGGTCGGGGCCCGATCTGCAGGATCCGCAACGAGCGAAATGCTTTCACCACATTGCATACAGCCAGAAAATCCCGCAGCCCTCGCTCAAATTCCGCATCCTCAAGTCTGCAGTTATTCAAATAAGTAAAAGGAACTCCAAAACGTCTCAGTACCTTCCCGGTAGCAAATAAACCGCACTGACTATCCCGCAGGCGTACCCCTCTTTCATCCGGCCGCTCATCCCTGGGCCCCCATAAAAGCACCGGTACTCCCATTTCCTGCGCCAGCCGCGCCACCTCGTATTCTGTTCCAAAATTTCCATGTGGAAAAAACAATCCATCCACCTTATTCCTTCGAAATTTCTCTCCGATCCGGATTCGGTCCCCGTCATCATGCAGAAGGCCGTCCTCTGAAATGTCGCTGATATCTATAAACTCCACCTGCATTTCCCGCAGCCTTTTTCTTGTCAAATCCGCATATTTTACGGCATCCGGCGCGCTGAAAATTCTTCTTCTTGTCGGCGCAAAGCCGAGTACAATTCTATCCATGTCCTCTCCTTTTCCTGTTTCCGTAAATTTTTGTATCTGTCTCCCGGAATACAATTTTCTTCATTTTATGAATCACGTTGCTTAATTTCAATAAATTATTAAGTAAATATATCTTCGCTATTGACTTAATCTTCTTAATGTTATATTCTCTCTTTATCAATTATCCGTCCTCGAAAGGAGACAATTATTCCTATGCCTATTACTGCCAAAGAACTTGCCTCCCACCTCAACCTCTCCGCTGCTGCTGTCTCCATGGCGCTCAACAATAAGACCGGTGTCAGCACAGTTACCCGCCAGCGCGTTATTGCGGCAGCCAGAGAGTTTGGCTACGATTTTTCCAAGCACAGGGATCCCTCCCGGCACACCGCCGAGAAGGGAACCATCACCTTTCTGATTTATAAGAAGCACGGAGCTGTCGTCGCCGACACTCCCTTTTTCGGCCAGCTCACGGAAGGAATCGAGCAGGCCTGCAGCCAGGCCTCCTATATTCTGAATGTAAACTATCTGTATGAAAGCGAAGATATTCCCTCCCAGCTTGAGCGGATGAATTACTGCAACGGCATCCTTCTGCTCGGAACCGAAATGCGATACCAGGATTTTCAGCCCTTTGACACCGTCAAAACGCCTCTGGTTGTATTGGATACCTACTATGAAAATCTGAAATATGACTGCGTCCTGATTAATAATTTCCAGGGCGCTTACCAGGCAGCCTGTCATCTGCTCAAAACCACCGGCGCTCAGCCAGGCTATCTGCGCTCTTCCTACCGAATCGGCAATTTTGACGAGCGTGCAGACGGCTTCTATCGGGCAATCCGTGATTTTGGCCTGTCCCCCTCTCACTCCCAGTCGATCCTGCTTACTCCATCACTGGAAGGCGCCTATGAGGACATGAAGTCCCAACTCCGAGCCGGAGTCAAGCCGGCCCGCTGCTATTTTGCAGACAATGATCTGATCGCAGCGGGCGCCATGAAAGCGCTTAAAGAAGCCGGTTTTTTGACCCCTGCAGATGTCGCTTTGGTTGGCTTTGACGACATGCCACTCTGCACCTTTGTGGAGCCATCTCTCACTACGATCAATGTCCCAAAACAGTATCTGGGGCACATTGCCGTAGAACGTCTGACCACCCTGATTGACAACCGGCTTCATTATCCGGTTAAGACAGAAATAGGCACCCAGCTTATTCGTCGCCATTCCACCTGACTCTGCAAAAGCCAATCCTTTTTACTTTAAATCATAAAAAACCAATAATAAGACAGTGTAAATTAAGTGCCAATTCAGTATGCTTTCAGTAATCACTCAAAAAGAAAGAGAGGGCTTAGCATGAAACGTAAAGGATTGGCATTGTTTTTATGTTCCGCAATGGCACTGATTTCTCTGTCCGGCTGCAGCCAGACAGGAAGCTCACAGGCCGGAATTCCTGCCGTAGGACAGGAGGCCGGCAGCACTTCAACGGAAACGAATACTTCCGGAACTGTCCGTACCGCACAGGAGCTCTATGAAAACGGCATTCAAAATTATCAGTATGCCGCCGGTGAAGTAAAAAAATATGAGGAACCCCTGACGCTTACTTTCGGGCGCAATATAGATCTGAATGCAGAAAACTGGCTTCAGATGGCAGAACAGGGCGAACCGATTGAGAACAACCGTTGGATCAAATATTATAAGGATACTCTGAATATTGACTGTGAATATTCCCTGGCCAACGCAAGTCTTGCCGATTACAATCAAGAGCTGCTGCTTGCCATGACATCCGGCACACTGCCGGATGTCTTCCATGTCTTTGACCAATCCATGATCAGCCAGCTTGCAGAGGCAGGCGTTATCTGGGATATGACAGAAATCTATCAGCAAAATGCCAACGAAACGCTTGGCGGTATCATTGAGGGAGAGGGAACAGAGATTTACAGCACCGGAATGTATGATGGCAAGCTGTACGCAATCCCACAGAAAATGCCTTCCACCAATTCCTATAACCATCTCTGGGTCAGAAGGGATTGGTTGAATGAGCTGAATCTTGACAAGCCAGAAACCATGGACGATGTGAAAGCGATTGCCCAGGCATTTACAGAAAATTATGCAAATAACGTAGGACTGCTGTTCAGCAACAGCTATATGTATGAATATCAGGGTATCTTCTGGGCCTTTGGCGGGAAGGAAAATAAGGATCGCAACCAATGGGTCCTGCAGGAGGACGGGACGTTGGCTTACTCCGAAATCCTTCCGGAAATGAAGGAGGGACTGCGTTGGCTTAATAGTATGTATGAAGCCGGTCTGATCAATCCTGAATGGGCCACCATGGATACCTGGACTGCTCTGGCAGACTACGTTGCCACCAATCGCTGCGGTATTTTCTTCGGGCCTCACTGGTATGGCTTCTCTCTTCAGTCTTATGAGGATACCATGGATGCTGACGCTGACTGGATCGCGGTCGGCCTTCCTACCGGCATTCCGGGACAGGAGGTATTAATTCCCTCAAATAACACTGTGGATGGCTGGATCTGCGTCAGCAAGAATAACGAAAATCCGGAGGCCGTTATCCATATGCTTAATGCCTATGTGGAGCAGCTGTTCGGTGAAAACAACAATTTTTCCGAGTTCTTTGCCTGCGATCTGGACAGTTCCCTCTGGAAAGCGACACCTGTCTGGAGCCTTTCCGCCACCGTGGATCTGGAGCCCTGTGAAAATATGGCAGAAAACTACGATGCTTCGACCGGCACGATGAACGAGGCAGGACTAAAAGGCGCCGGCGCTACCTACTGGCAATATATAAAGGACGGTCTGAGCGCATACCAGTATATGTTCGGCCCTGCGGATTCCTGTTTCAGCTTCGTGGCAAAGACCTATCCCCAGGATCTTCTCTGGAACCAATACCTGGGGGCCCCTACCAAGACCCAGAATGAGCGCTGGAGCTCCATGACAGAGCTGATTGACTCCTATTACCTGAAGATGATCAACGGCGAAATTGACATTAACACAGGCTTCGATCAGATGGTGAAGGAATGGAACACTCTGGGCGGCACACAGGTTACTGCCGAAATCAATGAGGAATACGCGAAATACAGGGAGTAAGCAAAATATTAAGAGAGGCAGACGCAGCATGAAAAAGAAACGCAAAAAAAACAGCCAGTGGAAACGGGAGCTCCCGCTACATCTGATGATTCTTCCCAGTGCAATCATGGTTTTTATTTTCTCCTACATCCCGCTTTACGGGTTGACGATCGCTTTTAAAAAATTCAATCCGGCCAAAGGACTTTTCGGAGAAAATCCCTGGTGCGGGCTGGACAACTATGCATACATTTTTTCCCTGCCCAATATTGGCCGTGTATTTTCCAATACCCTGCTGATTGCTGTGGCAAAAATTATATTCGGTATGATTATTGCAATTGCCGTAGCGTTGCTCCTGAATGAGTGTCGGTGCCGTTTTTTAAAACGCAATGTACAGACGCTGATCTACTTCCCTTACTTTATTTCCTGGATTATCCTGGGCGGCATTATGACCGATATTCTGTCTCCCTCGGATGGAATTATCAACCAGCTCATCTCCTTTTGGGGTGCGGATCCTGTCTATTTTCTGGGAGATAACAGGATCTTCCCCGGAACGCTTGTAGTCTCCGATATATGGCGTAATTTCGGTTATAACAGCATCGTCTATCTGGCTGCCATCACCTCCATTGATCCCTCACTCTATGAGGCGGCAGCCATCGACGGGGCCGGACGCTGGAAACAGACCCTGCACATCACCTTGCCCGGGATGTCCACCATAATCATCCTTATGTGCATTTTAAGCCTTGGAAATGTGCTTAACGCCGGCTTCGACCAGGTATACAATCTCTATTCGGTTCAGGTGTACGAATCCGGAGATATTATCGACACTTTAGTATACCGGATTGGTTTACAACAAGCTCAATTCGGCCCCTCCACGGCGGTAGGTCTGCTTAAATCGGTAATTTCTTTCATACTGATTTCCTTTGCCTATCTGTTCGCCTGGAAAAAATATGATTATCGGGTTTTCTAAAGGAGGCAGCCATGAAATATACAGAAAAAAACAGGGATATCTTTGCATCCCATAAAATAGAGTCCCCTGGCAGAATGGTGTTTCATTTTTTCAATGCTGCTCTCCTGATTTTTCTCGGGCTGATATGCTTTTTTCCTTTCTGGTATGAGGTGTGCATCTCATTCAGCTCCAACCGGGCTGTTCTGGCAAAGGAAGTTTCCATTCTGCCTGTGGAATTTACGCTCGAAGCCTATGCCTATGTGCTGGAAAGGCTTCCCTTCTGGAAATCGCTTCTCGTTACGGTAGAACGTGTGGCAATCGGTCTTCCAATCAGCATGCTCCTGATGACTCTGGCTGCTTACCCGCTTTCCAAGGATAAAAGCAAATTCCGCTTCCGCAGCTTTTATGTATGGTTTTTCTTTATTACAATGCTGTTTAATGGTGGAATGATTCCCTCCTATTTGCTGATTGTACAGCTCGGCCTGCTGGATTCTGTCTGGGCACTGATACTTCCAGGAGCTTTTAACGTTTTCAATATGCTGCTGCTTTTAAGTTTTTTCCGCAATATTCCAGCAGGTCTTGAAGACGCAGCCCGCGTGGACGGTGCAGGCCATCTGCGCACCCTGCTTTCCATTTTCCTGCCCATTTCCAAACCAGTCCTGGCAACCGTAGCACTTTTTACACTTGTAGGTAGCTGGAACAGCTGGTTTGATGGTATGATATACATGAAGACGGATCATTATCCACTGCAGACCTATCTGCGCACGATTGTCTATAGCTATGATTTCGGCAATATGTCGCTGAGCGACCAGATGCGTCTGGCTCAGATGAGCCCTAAGGGAATCAAAGCTGCACAGATGACCATCGGCGCATTGCCAATCCTGCTGGTTTATCCACTACTGCAAAAGTATTTTGTTTCCGGCATTACACTGGGAAGCGTCAAAGAATAACGCCACAAGGAGATCACACCAAATGAATTTACACACCTGCCCAAAATGGGACATTTTTGAAGTCACAGTATCCGGCCCTTCCGAGGGCAACCCCTTCACCGAACAGTGGATCCGGGGCGTCTTTTCCGGCGCGAACGAGACCGTGCGCTGCGACGGCTTTTATGACGGAGAAGGATTTTACCGGGTGCGGTTCATGCCTTCCTTTGAGGGAGACTATACCTATCAGGTCAGTACAAGTTTCGGTGTGCGGGAGGCGGGCAGCTTTACCGTGACCGCGCCCGGCCAGGACATCCACGGCCCGGTGCGGGTGGCGAACACCTGCCACATGGCCTATGAGGACGGCACGCCCTACTACAGCATCGGCACCACCTGCTATGTGTGGGAGCTGCAGTCCGACGAGGTGATCGCCGATACCCTGCGCACCCTGGAAAAAAGCGCCTTCAATAAGATACGCTTCTGCATTTTTCCCAAGCACTACGCCCACAATCTGCGGGAGCCCCGCTCTTACCCTTACGAGGGCACTCCGGTGGATTCCCGCGGGATCACCCCGGATAATTTCTGGCAGTATACCGGGCGCACGGAGGGAAATCACTGGGATTTTGCGCGGTTCAACCCGGCCTATTTCCGGCATATCGAGAACTGCATCCGCAAGCTCCGCAAATTGGGCATCGAGGCTGACCTGATCATGATGCACCCCTACGACCGCTGGGGTTTTTCCTGCATGAGCCGGGAGCAGGACGATCTGTACTGGAACTACGCTGTGGCGCGTTTTTCGGCCTTTTCCAACGTCTGGTGGTCCCTGGCAAACGAGTATGATCTGATGCCCGCAAAGACGCTGGACGACTGGGAGCATTACGCGGACATTCTCTGCCGCCGGGATCCCTACCGTCATATGCGCTCCATCCACAACTGCGGCTCCTACTACGACTACAGCCGCCCCTGGATCACCCACTGCAGCCTGCAGCGCACCGATCTTTACAAATCCTCGGAGCTGACGGAGGAATTCCGGAACCGCTACAAAAAGCCCGTAATCTGGGACGAAATCGCCTACGAGGGCAATATCGAGTACGGCTGGGGCAATATTTCTCCTCAGGAAATGCTGCGGCGCTTCTGGGAAGCGGCGGTGCGCGGCGGCTATCCCGGCCATGGTGAAACATACCTGGATCCCGAGGATATCCTCTGGTGGTCCCACGGCGGCGTTTTGCACGGGGAGAGCCACAAGCGCTTCGGCTTTTTGCTGGACATCTTAAAGCAGACGCCCGGACACGGCTTAAAGCCCGCTCATCCGGACTGGGACGAGGTCTGCGGCGTGCCCGACCAGATCTCGTCCCCGGTCAGCGATTACTATCTGATTTACTACAGCTTTATGCGGCCCGGCCTGCGCGCCTTCCGTTTCGATGAAAATTCCCGCTGGCAGGTACGGGTGATCGATACCTGGAACATGACGGTCGAAGACCGCGGCATTCTGAGCGGAACATTCACGGTAGAGCTGCCGGGCCGGGAATACATGGCAATTCAGCTTCGGAGGCTATGATCTTACGCCAGCGATCCCATCGGATCCCAGGGCTTCAAGGCCACGGGGGTCTTTTCGTAGGCCTCCAGCGCCTCCCGACTTAAATATTTTTTGTTGACCACCACCTGATAGGTGTATTCATCGAACCAGCGGTCGCTCATCACATAATAGCCGTCCCGGCCGGCCTGGTCGCCCCAGCTGTTCTCCACGCGCCAGCGGTTGGAGTTTCCCTCTGCGTCCAGGTTCACGCCCTGGAACACCATGGCGTGGGTCATCAGGCTCTGCCCGTAATCCAGACGCTGCGCCTTCGTCATCGAAAAGGTGGTGTCAAACAGATCGTCCAGATCATAGATCCGGGTATCCATCACTCCGCCCTCCCGGCTGGAGCGCTTTCCCACATCGCAGCCGAACCACACCGGCTCGCCGTCCCTGAGCTGGGCGATGGCCGCGTCTTTTAACTCCTCTATGGGCAGGTTCACATATTTGACCGGGCGTCCCTCGGCCACATTGCCAAGGTACTGCACGGTATAGCTCTGATAATAGGGCTTGTCCGCCGTGGGCGCGTTGATCAGGCTGATATAGTCGGACAGCTCCAGGCCGATGTATTTTTCATAAAAGGCTTTGGGCGTCAGGCCGCAGTCCCGGTGGAACTTCTTTTCCTTATCCCGGTACTCAAAATCGAACGCCTTCGGCGGCTGGCCCAGACAAATGCAAAGCATATTGTAGATGGTCTGCAGCATGGCCTCCTTTTTGGCAAGCAGCTCCTCCCGGCTTGCCCCGGCCCGGTGCGCCTCCCGCAGGCAGCACGCAAACTCCCGCAGCTTTTCGGTCATATAGGCTACCATCTCGTTCGTGTTTGAGGATACCTCGGTCTCAGCCATGGCCTCCTTCGGAACCAGTCCATACTTGTCCACAATACTGCAGAGCATATCCCACTGGCCGCCGTCATTTAAGGGCGCGCTCAGAAGGTGGGCAATCAGCCGGCTGTCCGTATCCTCCTCCAGGGTATCCAGGATCGAGTTGAGGAAATAGTTTGCCTTCTCCAGCTTGTCATAAAAAAGCGTGTAATTCTGGGACAGCTCGAAGGTCTCCAGCCCGCACTTTTTCATGGTCTGGAAGCGCATGCAGTTTAGAGCCGCAAACATCCAGCAGCGTCCGCTCTTTTTCTGGTTGGTAATCTTTCCCTGCTCCAGGCTCACGGAAAACGTGTGGGGTACAAACTGCTCCGCGTCCGCGTTTTTGGCCGCCGCGCACACGCCCTTGCTCATCACGGCGTGCATGGCCACCCGGTTTGCCCTCTCCTTGTCAAAATCCGCCTCAAAGCGGTCCAGCAGCTCCTTTGTCACTTCCGTATTCATTTGTGTCATCCTCCTTATCTGTCTGTGTGAAATACGTACTTCTCCAGGCGCTCAAACGCCTCCTTCACCCTGGAAAAGGGCAGGGCCAGGTTCATCCGGATCGTGTCGGGATGGCAGAAGGGTCTGCCGTCCTGCCAGATAACGCCCACCCGGATGCCGGAGCGGATCAGGTCGTCCATGGAAACGCCCGTTTTCTCACACCATTTCCGGCAGTCCAGATAGAGCATATAGGTGCCCTGGGGACAGGCGGCTTCCACTCCCTCAAAATGCTCCGCAATATATCTGCAGGCCCAGCCGGTGTTCTCTGTGAGCACCTGCCTGAGCTCCTCCAGCCACGCCTCGCCCTCCTGTCCGTAAGCGCCGATCAGGGCGTGCATGGACAGCACGTTCATGCTGTTATAGTGGGACAGTCCGGACTGTTTTCTCAGACGGTCCCGCAGGTAGGGGTTGTATACAATATGGTAGGAGCCGATCAGCCCGGCCAGATTAAAGGTCTTGGTCGGCGCGTAAATGGCGATGGTGCGGTTTTTGGCGTCCTCCGAGACGGTCTGGGTCGGGATGTGCCGGAAATCGCCCAGCGTCAGGTCGGACCAGATTTCGTCGGAAATCACCACGCAGTCGTTCTTTTTGTAAACCTCCATGGCCCGCTCAATCTCCTCCCGCTCCCAGACCCGTCCCGTGGGGTTGTGGGGCGTGCAGAAAATGGCCAGATGGATATGGTTCTCCCGCAGCTTTTGGTCCATGTCGTCATAATCCATCCGCCAGATGCCGTCCTGATCCCGCTTCAGCTCGCTGTGCACAATTTTCCGCCCATTCTCATTCAGGGTGCCGGTAAATCCCACATAGGTGGGGGAATGCACCAAAATCGCCTCGCCCGGCGCGGAGAACGCCTGCAGCGCAGCCGCCACACAGCCGAGGACGCCGTTTTCGTAGCCGATCGCCTCCTTTGTCAGCCCCTCCACGCCGTTTCGGCGCTTCTGCCAGCTGATAATACTGTCGTAATATTCCTTTGTGGCATCGTAATAGCCGAAAGCCGGGTGCTTGATCCGCTCCGCCATATGCTCGCAGATACTCGGAGCCGTGGGAAAGTTCATATCCGCCACCCACATGGGGATCCGGTCAAAGCCCTCCGCCACCGCAGCGTCCGGGAACGGGATCCGCTCCACCGCGATGGAGTCCTTTCCTCTTCTGTCCATTACGGATGTAAAATCGTATTTCATATGCTTTTCCTCTTTTCCGGGGATTTACTCTACCCCGTTTTTCTCACAAATGTCCTCCAGGCAGCACCGGTCGCAATGGGGCTTTGTGCGCGCCGTACAGACCTCCCTGCCATGGTAGACAAGACGGTGGCAGAAATCGCTGCCCTCCTTGGGCGGAATGATTTTCCACAGCTCCATCTCCACCTTTTTGGGCTCCTTGATCCCCTCCACCAGCCCGATCCGGTTGCACAGCCGGATGCAGTGGGTGTCGGTCACGATAGCCGGCTTTCCGAACACATCCCCCATAATCAGGTTTGCGCTCTTTCTCCCCACGCCCGGCAGCTTCAGGAGCGCGTCGAAATCCTCCGGCACCTTTCCGCCGTACTGGTCCCGCAGAAGCTTCATGCAGGCGCTGATATCCCTGGCCTTGCTGTTGCCCAGCCCGCAGGGGCGCACAATTTTCTCGATCTCTCCCACGTCCGCCGCAGCCAGTGCGTCCACATTCGGAAATTTTTTGTACAGCTCCTCCACCACGACATTGACCCTGGCGTCCGTACACTGCGCCGCCAGACGCACGCTCACCAAAAGCTTCCAGGCCTCGTTGTAGTCCAGCGTACAGTCCGCGTCCGGATACTCCTTTTTCAGCCGCGCAATCACCTTCAGCGCAAGCCTCCGCTTTTCCTCCGGGCCGGCCTCTTTCTTCCGTACCTCCGTCATATCCTGCAATCCTCTCTCACTCTGAAAATCTATCTGTACCATGCCGATTATAGCACAAAACAAAAAAATGCGCTTCCAAAATTTCAGCAAATGCAACCCGCTTGCCCCTCCCCTTCACCCGTGATATACTGCGAAATGGAGGTAAGCCCATGAATCATATCCGTTATATTGAATACAATGCCTGTCATACCGCAGATTTTGTTTTCCACGTTCCCCAGGGGCACGACTGCTGGCTGCTCCTCCTCACCCACACGCCCGCGCTTTTCGGGACGCCCGGACACACGGAGGAATATCCGGCGGGCTCCGCCGTCCTGTTTCCTCCCCATACTCCGATCTACTACCGGGCCTGCGGCCCCCGCTACGAAAACGACTGGTGCCGCTTCGATTCGGACGAAAAGGCGGTCTGCTCCTTTCCTCTGACCGGGGTTCCCTTCGCCCTTCCGGACGCGGAATACTGCCACAACCTGTTCCAGCTCCTCACCTGGAAAAATTCCTTTCCCGGCAAAAATAACGAGTGGATCGAGGATCAGCTTTTCACCCTGCTTCTCACGGAGCTCCACGAGGCGGCCCAAAAATATATCCCGCACAAGCTTCCGCCCTCCCGCAGTCAGGAGCTGCTCTCCCTGCGCAAGGAAATTTACAACAATCCCCAGCTGCCCTGGAGCGTATCCCGGATGGCGCAGAGGCTCCATGTCTCAGGCAGCCACCTGCAGTGGATTTACCGGGACGCTTTCGGCCTCTCCTGCATGGACGACTGCATCCGGGCCCGCATCCGGCTGGCGAAGGATCAGCTTCTCTACACAGAAAAAACGGTTTCCGCCATCGCTGAATTCTGCGGCTACCGCAACGTGGAGCACTTTTGCCGCCAGTTCAAGCAAAATACCGGACAAAGCCCGGGCTCCTTCCGTCGTCTGGCCCGGACGCCGGTTTCCTCTACCTAGGGGCCGTTTTTTCCGGGCAAGCACAACAGGGGCCGCCGCCTGACGGTTTTTCACCCGTCAGACGGCGGCCCCTGCTTTGACAATCCGCCTGTTTTAGGCCAGCAGCTCCTTCACGCATGCCGCAAGCTTTTCGCACTTGCAGTTCGCAAAGAAATACTCCTGGAAATGCTCCCCGGCGATCGCTCCCTTTACCAGCTCGCGATCCAGATTTTTCAGGATCTCGCACATATCGTTGTGCGTCACCTTCTTGACCTCATCCAGGATCTTCTTGTTGCGCTGCTCCGGCACAACCCTCTCCTTGGGATAGCCCTGTCCGCTCTCGCCCTCGAACAGCTTCTCAAAAATATACTCCAGGTTCAGCTCTGCGCCCCAGCCAAAGCCCTTTGCAAAAGGAAGGGCAATCGCGTTTCCGTCGTTGATCTGCGCAAACATATACGCATCGGAGGGATCCACGATATGGCCGCACAGCACGCCGGGAAACGCGTTGCAGGCCAGCATCGCGCCCTCGCCTGTGCCGCAGCCGGTCACCACATAATCCGCCGCGCCGGAATTTAAAAGGATCGCCGCCAGAATGCCGTTCTGCACATAGGTGAGCTGGTGCTCATCCTCCGCGCTGTACATTCCGTAGTTGAATACCTCATGCCCCTTGGGTTCCACGACTTTTCTCAAAACCGCTTCCACCTGAGCGTTCTTTGCCGCCTGGCTGTTCTCATTGATCAGTGCAATTTTCATTGTCATACCCCTTTCCGTCCGTTTCTGAAACGGCACAAATTTCATTGTAAAGGTAGTATAGCACTTCAAAAAAATACCTTCCAGAGCTTTTCTGCCCTATAATGTTGCAAATCCTGACGTGCTCTGCAACAATAAACAGGCTATCCGCACGGATAGCCTGTAATCTTCATTACCATATAGACAAAAAGCCCTGCTTACGCGTCGATGCCCTGATCCTTAATATAATCCATCACATCGCCGACCGTGTGCAGCTTCTCCAGATCCTCGGAGGGGATCTCCACGCCGTACTCCTCCTCGAAAGCCATCACCAGCTCAAACAGATCCAGAGAATCAGCTCCCAGGTCATCCTTGAAGGAAGTATCCTCCGTGATCTCGATATCATCCAAATTTAACTGCTCGCGAATAATGTCTGCGATTTTCTCTAACATAATACTATCTCCTTTGATTCCAAATGATGGTGCGTTCTGTAGACACTCAAAGTATATTATCACGCCTATGAGTTGTCAACCTCTTTTTTACCGTTCCGCGTGCAGCGCCGCGTAAATCTCCCTTTTGCTCACGCCCCGGTCCTTCGCAGCCCGCTTCATGGCCTCCCGGCGGTCCAGCCCCTGGCCCTCGTACAGGGCCACATGCTCCTCCACCGGCAGCTCCAGCCAGCTTTTCTGCTCCTCCAGCTGCATTTCCCGGCGGCTTCTTCCCTCGATCACAAGCACATACTCTCCGCGCGGCTCATTCTCCCGGTAAAAATCCATCGCCCCCAAAAGCGTTGTCGAAGAAATCTCCTCAAACCGCTTCGTCAGCTCCCGGCAGAGGGCGATTTTGCGGTCCCCGAACGTATCCAGAAGCTCCTGCAGCGTTTTTTTCAGATGATGGGGCGCCTCGTAAAAAATCATCGTCCGGGTCTCCTCCCGGCAGTCCTCAAGCACCTGCGCCCGCTCCTTTTTGTCGGCCGGCAGAAAGCCCTCGAAGCAAAACCGGCGCGTGGAAAGGCCGGACAGGGTCAGCGCCACAATGCAGGCCGCCGGGCCGGGCAGGCTGGTGACGCAGACGCCTGCCTCCCGGCAAAATTTCACCAGTACCTCGCCGGGATCGGAAATCGCCGGCGTTCCCGCGTCCGTAATCAGGGCCACGTCCTGCCCCGCCAGCAGCTTTTCCACCAGCACATGAGCCTTTTCCACCTTGTTATACTCGTGATAGCTGGTCATGGGCGTGTGGATCTCAAAGTGCGTCAGAAGCTTCAGGCTGTTGCGCGTATCCTCCGCCGCGATCAGATCCACACTGCGCAGCGTCTCCACCGCCCGGGGCGTCATATCGCCCAGATTGCCGATGGGCGTCGCGCACAGATATAAGGTTCCCGCCATCATGCTCCTCCTTCCTCCGGCAAAAGGCCGCCCTCCGTGTAGCGGTTCGCCGCGTTCCACAGGATCCACTCCTCATAGCCCGCATCCTGCACCGCCCGGATCTGTTCCCGGATCTGCTCCGGTCCGTAAGAAATGTGCCCCTTCACCCAGGTCGCCGTAAAGTCCTGCAGCCAGGGCCGCACGACTGCCCTCACTCCCTCCTGCGGGGAAAGCGCCGCAATCTGCTCCTTGCTCAGCGAAACAGACGGCCCATTGCCTGACGCATCATTCCCGCTGACCGCATCGTTTCCGCTGACGGCTCTGTTTTCGCTGACGGCACTGTTCCCGCCTGCGGCGCTGTTTCCGCTGACCGATGCGCCCGGCCTGAGACCGGTCCTGGGATCCAGCCCGGCCAGCACCTTTTTGGAGGCCTGCATGGCCGCCAGCACCGTGTCGTAGGGCTGCGCGTCCGGCACCGGGATATTATAATTATACGGGCCATAGTGGGACGGATATACCATGGGGCTTAACGCGTCCAGATATTTCGCCAGCTCTGCATAATCCTGCCCCACGATCTGCTGGTCCTGTACGCTGTCGATCACCACGCCGTAAACGTCCGCCGACACCGCCGCGTCCACGCGGTGTATCCGCTCCGCCGCGTAGGCTGCAAAGGCGGAGATCACTTCCGTCTTGGACTGTTCCGAGGCCTCGCTGCCAAAGTCCACCTGCTTCATGCCGCTGTCCGTGGAGAAACGCACATAATCGAACTGCACCTCGTCAAAGCCAAGCTTCACCGCCGCCTCCGACACGTCTGCCAGATACTCCCAGATTTCCCGCCGGTAGGGATTCACCCAGGCCTGTCCGCTTTTATCGTAAAAAATGCTGCCGTCCGCATTGTGCAGGCTCCATTCCGGCACGGCCTGCGCCAGCACCGGATCCTTGAAGGCCACCACCCTGGCAATCAGGTAAATCCCCTTCTCCTTGCATCTGCGGATCAGATCCGGCATGTCCCTTACGTAAGCCTTGCAGGAGCCGATCTGCTTTGCCAGCGGCACATCCAGGTCGCAGACCAGATATCCCTCGTCATTTTTGATATCGATCACCAGGGTGTTTAGCTCGGTCCGGTCCACCAGCTCAATCAGCCCGTCCACACCGGAGGTTCCCGCCATGGCGCCGGTCACATAAATCCCCCGCACCGGAAAATGCTCCCGCACTTCTTCGCCGAGATCCCCGTTTCCGCTCACAGAGCCGCTCTCCGGACTGTTTTCGCTCACGGAAGCGCTCTCCTGTCCGTCCCCGCCTTCGGCTGGGTCTGCGCTCTCCTGCGCCGTCTCCCGTTCGGAAGCGCTCTTAGTCTCCGCTGCCTCCGTCATCCGCGCTGTTTCCCTGGCCTGGCCGCAGCCTGACAAGGACAAGAGCAGCACGAGCAGCAGGCTAAGGCCGAGCCCCAGCGCGGCCCGAAGCCAAAAGGATCCCCGCCCTCTTTTTTCAATACCCGTAAATTTCATAAATTTCCTCCGTATAAACCCCCGGCTCCCGGTAAATAATCAGCGGCCGCTCCACCTGCAGCCGGGACCGTCCGCCCCGCACCGCCTGCAAAAGCACCATGTTCGGCTCCCGGTCCGCATAAGGGTAAACCAGCTGCATCCGTTTGGGCTCCAGCCGGTATTTTGCCAGCGTCACCATGATCTCCGCCAGGCGGAACGGGCGGTGCACCAAAAAGAGGCTGCCGCCCGGGGCAAGCACCCGCGCGGTCTGCGCGGCCACGTCCTCAAAGGTACACAAAAGCTCATGCCGCGCGATGGCCTTGGGCGCGTCCGGATTCGTCAGTCCGTGCTTCCCGATCATATAGGGCGGATTGCAGGTCACAACGTCAAAAGAAGCAGCCGAAAAAAGCTCACCTGCTTCCTTAATATCTCCCTGTATGATGGAAATGCGCTCCTCCAGCCCGTTTAAGGCCACGCTGCGCCGCGCCATGTCCGCGCTGTCCTTCTGGATCTCCAGCCCGGTCAGCCGGGCGGCTTTTGTCCGCGCCGAGAGAAGCAGCGGGATAATCCCCGTGCCCGTCCCCAGATCCAGAAGCGCTGCGCCCGGCTTTACCGCTCCTGCCGCAAAGCCGGCCAAAAGCACCGCGTCCATCCCGAAGCAGAACCGCTCGCGGTCCTGGATAATGCGCAGTCCATTGCGCTGCAGATCATCGATCCGCTCGCCGGGCCGAAGCGCGATCCCGCCATTTGACGCCGGCAGGCTGCCGCAGCCCGCCGTTCCCGCTTTCCTGTCCTTCTCCTCAGTCATCCAGCTTCGACTTTCCTTCCTTTTTCTCCTCGCGCTCCAGCTTCTCCAGCTCCTTCAAATCGCGGTCGTCGGAGCTGTCATTTTTGCGCCCCTTGCCGTGCCGGCGGCGGAATCTCAGCTGATCCGCCCGGTACTCGCGGATCTCCTTCTCGTCGTTGACCTCCACGACCACCTTCACCATCTGGCGCAGCACGTTCACCGCGGATACCTCTCCGCGCAGTCCGTCGTCGGTTGTCACATAATCGCCGGTGTTGGGCAGCCTGCGGTTTAAGTCCTCGTAGGTCTCCTCCTCGTGCTTTAAGCAGCACATCAGCCGTCCGCATACGCCGGAGATCTTGGCCGGGTTCAGGGAAAGATTCTGCTCCTTCGCCATCTTGATGGACACCGGAATAAAATCGGACAGATGGCTGTGACAGCAGAGCACCCGCCCGCAGATGCCGATGCCTCCGAGAATCTTCGTCTCATCCCGCACGCCGATCTGGCGCAGCTCGATGCGCGTCCGGAAAATACTCGCAAGGTCCTTCACCAGCTCCCGGAAATCCACACGGCCGTCCGCCGTAAAATAAAACAGTACCTTATTATTGTCAAAGGTGTATTCCGCATCGATCAGCTTCATCTCCAGGCCGTGCCTGGCGATCTTTTCCTTGCAGATTTTGAAGGCTTCCTTCTCCTTTAGCTTGTTGCCTGCCTCCTGCTCGTCGTCCCGCTCCGTGGCGATCCTGAGCACCGGCTTTAAGGGCTGCACCACCTTGCCCTCCGGCACCTCCCTGGGATCTCCCACGACCGTGCCGTACTCCACGCCCCGGGCCGTCTCCACAATCACATGGTCGCCTCTTTTTACCTGAAAGCGCAGCGGGTCGAAATAATAAATCTTACCCGCCGTGCGGAATCTCACTCCGATAATCTTTGCCATCTATCAACCTCCATGATCAGGTATTCTCCTGAATCGTCAAAAGCAGAAGCTCCATCGTCAGATCAAAGCTGACGTTGGCCGAAAGCCTGGACTTCGCCTTTTCCAGCGCGTCCAGGATCTTCTCCAACCCCTCGTAGGAGCTCCTGTCCGCCACCCTTTTAATATACTGTATTTCCTCCCTGAAAATCAAGCAGTTTGCGTCGTTCGTCGCCTTAAACATCAGCACGTCCCGATACCACACGGAAAAAATGTCCAGATAATCCGTCACATCCAGCTGATATTCCGAAATTTTCCGGATCGCCGCCACGATATCCGGAATGTCCATCTCCCGGATATATTTCAGCAGGCTGACGGCCTCCTCCTTCACCCGGTCGAACTCCTCGCCGGAGGCCAAAAGCTTCGCCTGGCCGATATTTCCCCGGGCGAAGGCCGTGCACACCTTGGCCTTATAATCCGGCACCTGCAGCGTCTCCATCAGATATTTTTTCACCAGATCGTCCCGCACGGGGCGCATGTTCAGCACCACGCAGCGGCTCAGAATCGTGGGAAGCAGGGCTTCCACGCCGGAGGTCATAATCAGGATCACCGCGTACTCCGGCGGCTCCTCCAGCGTCTTTAACAAAGCGTTCTGGGCCTGCACCGTCATCTTCTCCCCCTCCGCGATCAGATAGACCTTCCGGGGGCCCTGATAGGGCTTGATGCCGACGTCGTTGTTGATCTGGCTGCGGATATCCTCCACGCTGATGGTATTGGGCTTCTCATGCGTCAGCCGGATGATATCGGGATGATTGCCGGAGAGCGCCTGCCGGCAGGAGCGGCACCGCTGGCAGGGCTTTTCCCCCTCGCCCTCGCACTGCAGCGCCATGGCAAAGATTTTCGCAATAAACTCCTTGCCGGAGTTGCGCTCCCCGCTGATGATGTAGGCATGGGAAACCTTTCCCAGCCGCAGGGCCGTCTCCAGATGCTCTTTCATCTGCTCCTGACCGATGATATCGTGAAAATCTGCCATCTTAACTCCTCCTCTCAGCCTTTACGCTTGCCGGATAAACGCGCGGATCTCCTCCAGGCAATCCTCCAGCACCGTATTGTCAAAGCGCCTTGTCACGCCGGCCCTGGCCAGCTTTTCCTCCGAAAAATCCTCCGTGTCCGCCAGAAAGCGCCGGCACAGTTCGGTATATTTGGGGCTGTCCTGGGCCCGTTCCCGATCCAGCGCCCGCTGCAGGCGCAGGCCGTCGTCAATGTCGATATAAACCGGCTCTGCCGCGCCGTCGCCGTAGTAGGCGCGCAGAGCCCGGAAGGATTCCAGCGTCCCCACCATCAGATAATTACAGTTTGCCAGATCCACCTGCCCGTCGTCCACTGTAAAATAATTCCAGGGGCCGCAGGCGGTGAGGTAGCAGCGCCGCTCGATCACCTTCCCGGCCCTTTCCAGCTCTGCAAGCCCGGCCTCGTCCGTGAAAAAATATTCCCGGCCGTTTTGTTCGCCGCTGCGCATGGGACGCGTGGTGTAGGGCACCAGCGTGCGCAGGGAAAGCCTCCGGTCCTCCAGGAGCCTGCGGTATATGGTATCCTTGCCGGAGGCGCTTTTCCCCATGATATAAAAGATCTTTCCCATCGCTTAAATATCGCCCTCCCCGGCCAGATACAGGGCCGCGCGCACCGCCCTTTTCCAGCCGTCAAGGAGCCGGTCCCTTCCGCTCTTTTCCATCACGGGGGCAAAGGTGCGCTCCAGCGCCCAGTTGGCGCGGATGTCCTCCTTGTCCTTCCAGAAGCCCGTCGCAAGCCCCGCCAGATAAGCCGCGCCCAGCGCGGTCGTCTCGATGCACTCCGGCCGCAGCACATGCTTCTGCAGAATGTCCGACTGAAACTGCATGAGAAAATCGTTGGCGCTGGCGCCGCCGTCCACCCGCAGCGCGTCCAGCTCCATGCCCGCGTCCTTCTCCATGGCCTCAATCACCTCCTGGGTCTGGTAAGCCAGAGATTCCAGCGCCGCCCGGATAAAATGCTCCTTGGAGGTGCCCCGGGTCAGTCCGGTCACAATGCCCCTGGCGTAAGGATTCCAATAGGGAGCTCCCAGGCCGGTGAAGGCGGGCACCACATAGACGCCGCCGGTGTCCTCCACCGCTGCAGCGTACTCCTCGGACTGGGGCGCGCTCCGGATCATCCGCATCTCGTCCCGCAGCCACTGGAGGGCGGCCCCCGCCACGAACACGCTGCCCTCCAGGGCATAGCGCGCCTCGCTTCCGTCTGTCGCCGCGATCGTGGTCAGAAGCCCGTTCTCGGAGCGAATCGGCTGACTTCCCGTGTTCATCAGCAGAAAACAGCCTGTCCCGTATGTATTCTTGGCCTCGCCGGCGTCAAAGCAGCACTGTCCAAACAGCGCCGCCTGCTGATCCCCGGCCGCGCCGCAGATGGGGATCTCCCCGCCGATCACGGACTCCTCGGTCACGCCGAACAGCCCGCTGGAGGGCAGAACCGCAGGCAGCATACTCTCCGGAATCCCGAAATAGTCCAGAAGCTCCCGGTCCCACTCCCTCTTATAAATATCAAACAGCATGGTGCGGGAGGCATTGGTGTAATCCGTGACAAACGACTTGCCCTTCGTCAGATTCCAGATCAGCCAGGTGTCCACGGTGCCGAAGGCCAGCTCCCCGCTCTCGGCCAGCTGCCGCGCCCCCTCTGCGTTGTCCAGGATCCAGGCGATCTTTGTGGCCGAAAAATAGGCGTCCGGCACCAGTCCGGTGCGCTCCCTCACCACCCGGTCAAAGCCCTCTCTTTTGAGCGCGTCGATCCGGTCCGCCGTCCGGCGGCACTGCCAGACGATGGCGGGATACACCGGCTTTCCCGTCCTTTTGGAGAAACAGATCGTCGTCTCCCTCTGGTTCGTAATGCCGATGGCGGCGATATCCTCCGCTCCCGCGCCGATCTTTCCCATGGCCTCCACCGCCACGGAAAGCTGCGAGGACCAGATCTCCATCGGATTATGCTCCACCCAGCCCGGCTGCGGGTAATACTGTGCAAATTCCTTCTGCGCCACGGAACAGACCTTTCCCCCGCGGTCGAACAGAATACAGCGGGAGCTGGTGGTCCCCTGATCCAGCGCCATCACATATTTTTTCATCCCCGATACCTCCCTGAAGAGATCAACAGAACGTACATCCTGTGATATAAGAACAGGGCCGCCGCCCTGAAACACTCAGTGCGGCGGCCCCGGATAAGCTTCTTTAAACCTCTACTATGCGCAGCATGTTTGTCTTGCCGGAAATGCCCAGAGGCATTCCTGCGGTCAGTACAACCTTGTCGCCCTTCTTCACATAGCCGGCTTCCAGAGCCGCATTGACTGCCTCGCGGAACAGATCCTCCTGGGTGTTCTCCTCCGCAATCAGCAGAGGGCTTACGCCCCACTGCAGGTTCATCTGGCGCCATACCAGACGGCTGGTGGTGCAGGCGATAATCGGGCAGGTAGGCTTGAACCGTGCCACCATGCTGGAGGTAAAGCCGGACATGGAGACCGGAATGATTGCCGCCGCATTCAGGTCGGTCGCAATCGTGCAGGTCGCATGGCAGATGGAGGTGGTGATATCCTGCGGCTGATTCAGCAGCGCCAGGCCCGCCTTGCGCATCCGTCCAATATAGTCGATATCCTGCTCTGCGCGCTCCGCGATACGCACCATCGCCTGAAGGGCCTCCAGCGGGTAATCGCCGTTTGCAGTCTCGCCGGACAGCATGATGCCGGTCGTTCCGTCGTAGATGGCGTTCGCCACGTCCGTCGCCTCCGCACGGGTCGGGCGGGGATGATGGATCATGGAATCCAGCATCTGGGTCGCGGTGATCACGTTCTTGCCGGCCGCTACCGTCAGCTTGATGATACGCTTCTGCACGATCGGCACTTCCTCCATGGGGATCTCAACGCCCATGTCGCCGCGGGCAACCATGATACCGTCGGATACCTCGATGATCTCCTCCAGGTTCTGGATCCCCTGCTGGCTCTCGATCTTGGAGATGATCTGAATCTTGGAGTTGTACTGCTTTAAGATCTCGCGGATCTCCAGCACGTCCTCCTTGCTGCGGACAAAGGAAGCCGCGATAAAGTCAAAGCCCTTCTCGCAGGCATAAATGATATCCGCTCTGTCCTTGTCGTCGATAAAAGGAAGGTTCAGCTTTACGCCGGGAACGTTCACTCCCTTGTGGTTGGAGATGGGGCCACCGTTCATAACGGTGCAGACGATCTCGGTGCCGTTTACAACCTCCTCCACCTTCAGACCGATCAGACCGTCGTCCAGAAGGATGGAATCGCCGGGCTTTACATCGCCGGGCAGGTTCTTGTAGGTGATGGTGGCGCGCTCATTGGTGCCCATGATCTCCTCGGTGGTCAGTGTGAACTTCTGGCCGCTCTTGAGCTCGGTCTTGCCGCCCTCAAAATCGCGCAGACGGATCTCGGGGCCTCTGGTATCCAGAAGGACTGCCACGGGCAGGTTCAGCTCACGGCTGATTCTTCTGACTCTCTCCAGCTTGCGTCCATGCTCCTCATGGTCGCCGTGGGAAAAGTTAAATCTCGCCACGTTCATTCCTGCCAGGATAATCTTGCGAAGAATATCTTCTTCCTGAGATGCAGGACCAATCGTACAAATAATTTTTGTCTTTCTCATCGTGTCTCTCCTTTACATCGTTTGAGTATTGTTATGGCGCCATCCTCCACCCCCTGCAGGGGCAGATTCTGCCGCTCGTAACGCCTGATCATATCTGCGGCCTCCCGGCTGATCCGTTCTCCGGGCGCCACAATGGGGATCCCCGGCGGATACAGATTGATAAAGCCTCCGGAAATGCTCCCCACCGCCTCCGAAAGGGCTCTGCGTTCCTTCGGGGCGTCCAGCGCCTCCGAAAGCGTCGCCGCCGCCTCCAGCCTGGGGGAAGCGTAAGAAAGCTCCGCTTTTTTTTGTATCCCGCCAAAAGGCTGTCCGTCCAGCTCCCACAGGGCGTCCGCCAGCCGCGTCCAGCCCTCCCGGGTATCGCAGCAGGTCATGATCGCCGTCACAGAATCGCCGGCGGCCATCTCCATCTGCAAATGATACCGCTCTAAAAGAATATCGTAAAATTGTCTCCCGGTCAAACACATTTTAGAGGTTTCAATCAAAATTTTCCCCGGATCCATCAAAAAATCAGAAAATCCGGAATTTTGAACCTCTTCGGGCCCCGGATAGGTCCCCGCTGTCAGCACCCGAAGCCGCTTCAGGCCCCGGCAGCGCTCCAGAAATTCCTCCCTGTCCCGGAAAAAATTCCGCCACAGGCAGACGCCTTTTTCCTCCACGGCGGCACAACAGTCATCCATCGAGGCCATCAGCAGATAGGAAGGCGAGCTCGTCTGATAAATGCTCTCAAACAGCCGCAGCCGCTCCGGATCGATCCGTCCGCCCCGCTCCAGAAGGAGCGCTGTCTGGGTCAGGCAGGGCATCGTCTTGTGCAGGCTCACCACCGTCAGATCCGCTCCCAGCCGCACCGGGCTTTCCGGGAAATCCGGATGCAGCCCGAAATGCGCCCCGTGGGCCGCGTCCACAATCAGCGGAAGCCCTTTTTGATGAACAAGCTCTGCGATCGCCCCCACATCCGACACGATACCGTCGTAGGTCGGCGAGGTGATCAGAACCGCCTCTGCATCCGGATGCTCCTCCAGCGCCCGCTCAACCTGTCCGGGCGTCACCGCCGCCGCAAGCTGCAGGGGCGGCAGCGTGCCCGGATAAATATAGGAGGTTTTCAGACGGCGCAGATAAGCGCCGTGATAAACCGCCCTGTGGCAGTTTCGGGCCATCAGCAGCCGTCCGCCCTCCGGAACCGCTGCGGATATCGCCGTCAGAAGCCCTGCCGTACTCCCGTTTACGCTGTAATAGCAGCGGTCCGCGCCGTAAAGGGCCGCCATCCGCTCCTGGGCCCGGCGCAGGAGCCCCTCCGGCGCGTGGAGATTGTCAAAGCCCTCGATCTCCGTGATATCCGTCCGGGAAAACGGCGTCGTCCTCCGCTTGTGCCCCGGCATATGATAAGGATAATAATCGCTCCGGGCATAAGCCTCCAGCCGCTCCTGCAGCGTCAGTGTCCTCACGGCCTGCGCCTCCTTCTTTCCAGAAGCGTCTCCCTCAGGGAGCAGTATTTGTCCGCCGCGGTCACAATCCAGGCCTCCCGGCAGAGCGGGGGCTTCACCGTCAGGGGCCACATATGCTTTGCGATAATATCCCTCTCCCGCAGTGTCAGCGGATATTCCCTGCTGGCGTTGGCCAGCGCCACGGCAGGATGATGAAATCCGTGCAGTCTTTTGTGGGAATGCTTATCGTGCCAGTCATACAGAAAATAGTCATGCAAAAGCGCGCCCCGCACCATCTCCTTTTCCTGAAACCGGATCCCCAGCCTCTCAAAAAAATGCTCTATCCGCAGGCTGCATTCCGCCACCCGCAGACTGTGCTGGTGCACCGACACCCGCCCGTGCTGCATAAAACGGTGGGTGCTCTTAAAATTATCCGACCGCAGAATGTCCGCCCCATGTCGCCTGACGTTCTCCCGCAGTCTTCTCCTGCGCTCCATATAGCGCCTGAACCGTTCCTTTGCCCTGTTCCTGTTTGCTTTCCTGTTCTCCATTCCGGTCTTCCTCCGGGGATGCATAAAAAGCCGTCCCATGCCCATAGTATAGCATATTCTGTCAATCCTTACTACGAAAAAGTGGTTCAATCATCGTTATCGTAACAGTTCAGCCCGCGCCATTCGCACAGACGAACTCGTTCGTCTTGCGCGCATGACGCGCTTTCCGCCGCTTCGCGGCTCCCTGTGGAATAAGGCGGAACGCCGTTTCCTGCTCATCATCGGGCGCTCCCTCAGCCGGGAGCAACCGGCCAAAATTCGTGCAAGCACGATTTTGTCCGTTCACTCCCGGCTGGCTGAACTGTTATATAACATAGTCATTTCCCGGTTGATGGCGGCTTGCCAGCTCCGCCACCGTTATTTTCTCCAGATAATCGCGGATCAGCTTATCCAGCCCTTCCCAGACGGCCAGGGTGGAGCAGCAGCTGTTTCGCTCGCAGCCCCGGGCGCCGTCCTCCAGGCAGGCCACAGGCGCCATGCTCCCCTCCGTCTGCTTTAAAATATCGTACACCGTATACTGATCCGCGGATTTTGTCAGCCGGTAGCCGCCGCCCTTGCCGCGCAGCCCCTCCAGCATTCCCGCCTTCGTCAGGGATTTCACGATGCTTTCCAGATATTTTTCGGAAATATCCTGCCGGTCCGCAATGTCCTTTAAGGGAATATATTTCCCGTTATTGTGCTCCGCCAGATCGATCATCACCCGCAGGGCGTATCTTCCTCTCGTTGAAACCATCATTTTGCCGTCACTCCTCTCAAAATACCGCCCTGCGGCGGTCTCAAAGCTTTTTCAAAATATCCTCCACCGTGCCGGTCCGCAGAAAGCCTGCCTGCCCCCCGTATCCGGCCCGGTCCAGGGCAGAGCCCTCGATGATCCAGGAGCTGCCCACGAGCCTCAGCATGGGAAGATCATTAAAATTATCCCCGAAGGCGGCCGCATCCTCCGGGGCGATCCGCAGCGCCCGGCACAGATCCTCCATCCCGGTCCCCTTGTCCGCCGTCATAAAATCCAGCCATCGCTCCCCCGCCAGGGCTCCCTGAAACCAGACTCTCCAGGCATCCCCGAAGGAACTGTCGTACTTTGCCGCTCCGTCGTAGCAGTAGGCGGACACCTTGAGGATATCCTCCCGGATCTGCCCCGTATTCTCCACAATCGTCGTATTGTTTCCCACAAAATAGCGGATATGATCCTCGTAATCCTGACGCTTCGGCATCAGATAGCTGGTGTTTGCCCCGGAAATCAGCACCTCCATATTGTCATGCGCCTGAATGTCCCGGATCAGCTCCTCCGCCCTTTTTCGGGGCATGGGCCGCTTGGAAAGCACCTTCCCCTCCCGGTAAAGGATCGCCCCGTTTTCACACAGATAAACGATCTGATCCGCCACCGGCAAAAAGAGCTCCCGCAGGCTTTTGTACTGCCGGCCGCTGGCCGCCGCAAATAAAATCCCCTTTTCTTTCAGCCGCCGGATCTGCCCGAATACTCCCTCCGGGATCTGTCTGCCGCCGTTTTGCAGCAGCGTGCCGTCTATATCGCTTGCCACCAGTCTGATCATCTGTCCGCTCCCAATTCCTTTTTCTTCTGTCGCTTTCTGATTCCTATAATACTATTCCAAAGGTAGGTTGTAAAGAGGGCGTATCGCACAAATCAAAAGGCAGGCGCATCCGCCTGCCGTAATGAAAGCAAAATTTTTTCAGGAATCCATCCCCGCCAGCCTGCGGGAGACATGTCTTGTAAAAAATGCGATGAAGGGGCCAAAGCCCAGCGCGCACACCAGCGTGCCCAGGCCCACCACGCCCCCGGCAAGCCAGCACACAAGCGAAGCCGCCGCGTCGTTGGAGATCCGGCACCAAAAATACGGTATCCTGGGCCAGCGCGCCGCCATGATCAGGGAAATACTGTCCCACGGCGCCACCCCCACATCCGGCGTCTGGTACATGGAAATCCCAAAGCTGGTCACGATCACCCCCACACAGACGATCACCACCCTCTGCCACAAAAGCTCCGGCGCGCCCCACAGAGCCATCCAGATATTGTGGAAAAAGGTCACAATATACCCCAGAAAGCAGGCGTTCACCACCGTCCCGGCCCCGATCAGCCGCCGTCCGAAGGCAAGCTCTGCGCCGAACAGGACCAGATTAAAAAGCACCGCAAAATGCGCATAAGCAATCCCCACACATTCCGCCAGAGCCATCACCATCCCGCTGAAGGGATCTGTGCCCATCCCCGCCAGCTTGAAAATACTGATCCCCATTCCCAGAAAAATGTTGCCGGCCGTCATAACCAGGAGCCGTCTTGCCCCCACCCGTTTAAAATATCCCTTTAATACATTCATCTCTATTTAAACCAAAAATTCCTTCTTACCTTCTGTTTCTCCAGATACGGCCCCAGCTCATCCACATACTGCAAAATCATCGCGGAAGTCCTGGGCATCGTCACGCGGATCCGCCCGGCCTCCACCTCTGTCTCCTGCGGTCTGAGATCAAAGCCCTTTTCATCGGTCAGGATCAGCCGCTTCAGCACGGCCTCCCTGGGAATCCCCAGCTCCCATACCGACAGCTCCTGCGTCACCTCATGGTCGTTGTTGTTGAGCAGCACCACCGACTGACGGCTCCTGGTGAAACGGCCGTAAGCCAAAAAATTGTGCTCCGACGCCAGCCACTTGGTGGAACCCGTCTTAAACTCCCGGTTGTCCCGGTGAATGGCGATAATCTCCCGGTGGAAATCGATCAGCTTATGATTCTCCTTCCCCCAGGGATAGGTCCTGCGGTTGTCCGGATCCGTAAAGCCGCACAACCCCGCCTCGTCCCCGTAATAAACGGTGGGCGCGCCGGGCCAGGTCATCTGAAGCACCACCGCCTCCATAAACACCGCCGGATTCA
This sequence comes from Eubacteriales bacterium, assembly GCA_030524455.1. Taxonomy (GTDB): domain Bacteria; phylum Bacillota; class Clostridia; order Lachnospirales; family Lachnospiraceae; genus Gallintestinimicrobium. The sequence goes on from JAUNGT010000010.1 coordinate 64,839, forward strand.
CTCCCTGATTGGCTGCCTCCGGCCCCAGGCTGTTGGTGCGCCCCACCCGGTGGTTCGTCCGCGTCAGAAAGCGCGAGTGGTCATGATTGGAAAGCTCGTTCATGGCCGTCAGCCGGGAGGGCATCGCCAGATTCGCCCCGTGATAAGCCATCGCCCCGAAAAAGCTGTCCGCATTTCCTAAAAGATCCTGCCTGAAATCGTCGCTGTGCTTCTCCATCCCGGTCAAAAACCAGCTCACCGGCTCCATGAACGCGTCATAGTTCATCACCGTATCCCACTGGTCGCCCTGCAGCCAGGCGGAGGGATCCCCGTAATGCTCCGCCAGAATCAGCGCCTCCGGGTTCGCCTCCTTCACCGCCCGCCTGAATTTTGCCCAGAACCGGTGGTTGTACTCCGGCGAATGGCCCAGATCCGCGGCCACGTCCAGCCGCCAGCCGTCCGCGGAAAAGGGCGGCGACACCCACTTGCGGGCGATATTCAGGATATATTCCTCCAGCTGCCGGGAGCCCTCGTAATTGAGCTTGGGCAGCGTGTCGTGCCCCCACCAGCCGTCGTAGGTCGGGTTATAGGTGAACCGGTTCTCGTCATGGAACCGGAAAAAGCTGTGATACGGGCTGTCCGCCGCGATATAGGCGCCCTTCTCATAGCCGGGCTGGCTCTCGTAGATCCTCTCCCGGTCCAGCCACTTGTTGAAGGAGCCGCAGTGATTGAACACCCCGTCCAGGATCACCCGCATCCCCCGGCGGTGCGCCTCCTGCACCACCCGGATCAACAGCTCGTCGCTGGCCTTTAAATTTTCCGGATCCGTAACCCGCCGGATATAGCGCTCCGCCCTGGTATTATCCGTCTCCCAGTCCTCCAGGAGCCTCCCGCCGTCATGGACGATCCGCCCGTAATGCGGATCCACATGATCGTAATCCTGGCTGTCGTACTTGTGGTTGGAGGGCGACACGAACAGCGGGTTAAAATAGATCACCTCGATCCCGAGCCGTTCCAGATAATCCATCTTATCCAGAACGCCCTGCAGATCCCCGCCATAAAAATCCCGCACGTCCATGGCGGACGGATAGCGGAACCAGTCCTCCGCGCGCAGGCTCTTGCCGCCGATATACTGATATTCATTTGTCATTACATCGTTGTCCGGGTCGCCGTTGCGAAACCGGTCCACATAAATCTGATACATCACCGCGCCCTTGGCCCAGGCCGGCGTCTCAAAGCCCGGGATCAGCACAAAGCTATAGTGCTCGTCGGGCCGCTTCACCGCTCCCCTGAAATCATAATAGCAGGTGATTGTCCCGGTCTGCACCTCAAAATACCAGCTGATCTTCTCGTCGTCGAGCTGCAGCTTCACCTCATAATAGTCAAACTGCTCGTCGGAGGATTCCTTGAACATCAGATGGCGCTGTCCCTTGCATACTAAAAAAACCCGGTCGATATTGCTTCTCTTGGAGCGAAAGGTGATCTTCACTCTGCTGTATGCAACTGGCTCGGCCGGTGTCACAAAATTTTCTGTTGTATCGCTGTAAAGCGCCCGCTTGCTGAATACGGGCCTCATTTCATTCAGGTACTGCTGGTCCTTGAACAAACGCTTAAAGTCCATTCTCTGCACTCCCTTTTATACATCGATTCTATACTACAACACCGCAAATAGCAAGCGGTAAATTCCGACAATATGCATGTTGCCGGTCACGGAGTAAACCGTAACGAAAAGGACAGCCCAGAGGCTGTCCTTTTCAGAGAAGGTATTTCTTCTTATGGGGTATAGCAAAAACTATATAATGTATTGGGGGGGGTTACAAATAGTATAGTACCAGAAACCTTTCCGTTTGTACATACTCGGAATTCACAAAATTCACAAAACCAAAGCTCTGTTTTTGTCGATTTTTACCAATGAGTTTTCCCTTATTTGTTCTCAAAGAAGGCTTCCGGCTCCCCGGACCGGAACAGGGCCTCAAACTCTGCCCGGTTGATCTTCTCCTTTTGCAGAAGGAGCTGGGCGCTTTTGTGCAGCACATCCAGGTGCTGCAGGATCAGATCCTTCGCCTGCGCGTAGCACTCGTCGATGATCCGCCGGATCTCCCGGTCGATCTCGCCGCTGACCAGCTCGCTGTGCGCCTTGGCATGGGCCAGATCCCGGCCGATAAACACCTCGTCGTCGTCATCGTCATAGCAGATCACGCCCACATTCTCGGACATGCCGTAGCGGGTCACCATCTTCTTGGCGATCTGGGTCGCCTTCTTGATATCGCTGGAGGCTCCCGTGGTGATATCGTCAAAAATAATCTCCTCCGCGATGCGGCCGCCCAGGGAGACCATAATCTCCTGCTTCATCCGCCCCTTCGTCATGAACATCTCGTCGCGCTCCGGCAGGGGCATCGTATAGCCCGCCGCTCCCACGCCCGTGGGAATAATGGAGACGGAATACACCGGCCCCACATCCGGCAGCACATGGAACAAAATCGCATGGCCGGACTCATGATAAGCCGTGATCTTTTTCTCCTTGTCGGAGATAATCCGGCTCTTCTTCTCCGTGCCGATGCCCACCTTCACAAAGGCCGCCTTGATGTCCTCCTGGCTGATAAAGCTGCGGTTTTCCTTGGCCGCCACGATGGCCGCCTCGTTTAAAAGATTCTCCAGATCCGCGCCGGTAAAGCCCGCCGTCGTCTGCGCAATCTGCTTCAGATCCACATTGTCGCCCAGGGGCTTGTTCTTGGCGTGCACCTTCAGGATCGCCTCACGGCCGCCCACATCGGGCAGGCCCACGCTGATCTTACGGTCAAAGCGTCCCGGACGCAGAATCGCGGGATCCAGGATATCCACCCGGTTGGTGGCCGCCATCACAATGATCCCCTCGTTGACGCCGAAGCCATCCATCTCCACCAGCATCTGGTTCAGCGTCTGCTCCCGCTCGTCGTGGCCTCCGCCCATACCGGTTCCGCGCCGCCGCGCCACCGCGTCAATCTCGTCGATAAAAACGATACAGGGCGCATTTTTCTTGGCCTCCTCAAACAGGTCCCTCACGCGGGAAGCGCCCACGCCCACGAACATTTCCACAAAATCCGAACCGGAAATGGAGAAAAAGGGCACGTTCGCCTCCCCCGCAATGGCCTTTGCCAGCAGGGTCTTACCGGTTCCCGGAGGCCCCTCCAGCAGCACGCCCTTGGGGATCCGCGCGCCGACCTTGGTAAACTTGGCCGGATCCTTCAGGAAATCCACGATCTCCTGCAGATCCTCCTTTTCCTCCTTCAGGCCGGCCACATCGCCGAGCGTAATTTTGGTATCGCCGCCCACACTCATCCTGGCCCGGCTCTTCCCGAAATTCATCATCCGCCCGCCGCCGTTTGCCTGCGCGTTCTGGGCGTTCATCATCATGAAAATCAGCAGCACACCGCCCACCATGATCAACGCCGGCAGAATCGAGGTCAAAAATACATTCTCGCCCTGCACGTCGCGCACCACGGGATCGATGCCCGCCTCCTTGAGCTGATCAATCACCGGATTGATGTCCGTCACCACCAGCGTCCAGTCTTCCCCGTTTTCCAGATTGATCTGGACAGAGCCGGTCGGCACCTCCCGGTTCTGAATCACCATCGCCCCTGATACCTCTCCGGCGCTCAACATCCGGTCAAACTCCTCCTGCGTGACAGTATTCTCCATCCGCCGCAGCGTTCCTGAAAACCAGAAGATCAGCAGGACGATGAGCATCAGGGAAATTATCAGATTCATTCCTCTGCCGTTTCTGTTCACCGCATCCTCCTTCGGCCTAAGCCTCCTTTATAAGTTTCAATCGAACTTCACCACTCCGATGTAGGGAAGGTTCCGGTAGCGCTGGTCGTAATCCAGCCCGTAGCCCACCACGAATTCATCCGGGATCTGGAAGCCCGTGTAATCCACATGTACATCCACCACGCGGCGCTCCGGCTTGTCCAGAAGTGTGCACAGCGCCATGCTCCTGGGGCCTCTGCCCTGGAGCATCTTGAGCAGATAGCTCAGTGTCCGCCCGGAATCCACAATATCCTCCACCACGATCACATCCTTATCCTTTAAGGACTCGTCCAGATCCTTCACGATCTTGATCACGCCGCTGGACTTGGTATCGCTGCCGTAGCTGGAAACGGACATAAAATCCAGGGACACCGGCACGGTGATCCGCTTTGCCAGCTCGCACATAAAAAAGCTTCCGCCCTTTAACACGCACACCAGATGCACCTGTCTGCCCGCGTAATCCCTGCTGATCTGCTCTCCGATCGCCTGAATCCGGTCGTCCACTTCCTTCTCCGTCAACATTACTTCAACTCTTTCCGCCATCCTGTTTCTCCTCCTTGGTATCCTTCGTCGCTGCAGACGCAAACTCCTCCCTGCAGCTTATCTCCATAATCACTGCCGTCCGTCCCGTCACCCGGTACGCCGTGCTGGTCCGGTATCCCGGCACCCACATAATATGCTGCCCGTCCGCCAGAAGCGGAAGGCTCTCCCGCTCGTTTGCCGGAATCTTCTCCCCGATCATATATTTTTTCAGGCTTTTGCGTGAAAAAGCATCGTCGATCGCAAGATAATCCCCGGTTCTGCGCGTCCGAAACACAACAGATTCTGTTATTTTATCATAATCAAACCATTTCGTATACTTCTTTCTGGGAATATTTTTCAAAAAATCCGCCGATTCCGCGCTCTTTCCCCCGGTCCCGCCAGGCCCCGCCAAAAAGCGCACGCTCACCTGCCCCAGTCCCGGCACGGACAATATCGCGTCCCCGGAGGGAAGAAAACGCTCCCAGCCGGAAGGCGACGGCAGAGAAACCGTCCTTGGGAGCGGGTCTGCCAGCCTCCGGAATACGATCCGGTCAAATTCCCTTGCGGCCTCCGCCCGGCAGGCGGGCAGGCAAAGCCTTTTCCCGCTCTGGCAATCCGGCTCTGCCAGATGCAGGGCCGCCTCCACATGCGCCGCCGTCAGGTCCCGGCCTGTGCCTGTCCGCAGCAGGCATTCCCGCACGATCTGCTCCCGCAGGAAGGGCTCCTCCCGGCAAAGCCCGGAAACCGACAGGACAAGCTCCCGGCCCTCCTGTTTTCGCAGCAGGCACCGCTCCAGCCCCTCTCGCGTGCATTTTCTGACAAAATCCGCCGTCCGCTCCAGCAGCGCGGCCTCCCGGGCAAGGTGCTCCCCTGCCCCTGCGCAGATCTCCCGCTCTGCGTAAGGCAAAAGGCGGAGGCGGATTTTGTTCCGGGTATAAATCTCCTGCCCGTTGGTGGCATCCGTTCGCCACCCGATCCCCTGCTCCTTTAAAAAGGCCTCGATCTCGTCCCTCCCCGTCTCCAGCAGAGGCCGTATGATCCGCGCCCCCGTCCGGGCAGCGCGCACCGGCCGGATGCCCGCCATGCCGTCCAGCCCGGTGCCCCGGAGCAGATGAAACAGAAACGTCTCCGCCCGATCGTCTCTGTGGTGCGCCACCGCGATGCAGCCCCGCTCTCCCTCCGTCCGGTCCATCCGTCCAAGACAGCGCTCAAAGGCCTCGTAACGCGCCCCACGGCCTGCCTCCTCGCAGCCGATCCCTTTTTTTGCCGCGAGCTGCTCCACCGAAATTGTCTCCACCGTCAGCGGCACCCTCCACTCTGCGCACAGCTTCCGCACATAAGCCTCATCCTGGACAGCCTCCGCCCGCAGGCCGTGATTGACGTGCACCGCCTCCAGGTGAAGGCCCAGCCGTTCCCGCAGCTGTACCAGCACGAAAAGAAGGCAGACCGAATCCGGCCCGCCCGAAACGCCCACCGCGATATTTCCGTTGGAAGGCAGCATCCCGCACCGCCTCATGTAATCCAAAATTTTCTCCGTCATCCTGCCCTGTCCTTTGCCTCTTTGTTCCTCCGTCCCGCCTTTTCTGCCTGCATTGTAACATGGCATTTATCTTCCCGTCCATCGCATTTTACGGAATTGTCCGCTCCTCATTCGACCAGATTCCGGCGACCAGCACGGTCATATCATCCTGAATTTTTCCGTGGCACTGTCCGATCGCGTACCGCAGCAGCAGATTGGCAAGATCCACCGGCGAGCTGGTGCGGGTGTTCTCCAGCTTCCGGGCAATCAGATACTCCCCGTCCCCGGCGGGCCAGTTCTGGAGCACGCCGTCGGAAAGCAGCACCACCATATCCCCGTCCGCCAGCTGACGGCTGCTGCCGGACAGCTTTCCGTCGTCCGCCATCCCCAGCGGCAGCTGCTGCGCGCTGATTTTTTCCACCGAGCTGCCCCGCTTGATAAAAGTCGCCGCCCCGCCGGCCTTTATCATCTCGCAGGTAGCCTTTTTTAAATCGATCCGGCACAGATCCAGCGTGGACATCCTCCGCTCGTCCCCCTCAGCCCCCACCATGCCGTCCAAAAGCTGCACCGCCATCCTGACGCCGAGCCCCGCATCCAGAATCCGCTCCGTCAGATCCACGATCCGGCCGCTGTCCCTGGCCGCGCACTCGCCGGAGCCCACGCCGTCCGACAAAATCATAGTGACGCCATCGTCCTCCTCCCAGAAGGAGTAGCTGTCTCCGGACACCGTCTCGTTCTCCTCGACGGCGGTGGCCGCCGCCGTCAGGCAGCAGAAGGCCGGCTCCTCCTCAAAATACAGGCTGACCGGTTCTTTCCCGACAAAATAGGGATTGCGCTTCTCCGGCACCAGCCGGATATCCATCAGGACCGAAAGATAGCCGGCAATCTCTGCCGCCGTCACGCTGGTATCCTCCTTCGTGCACAGCGATACCGATATTTCCAGCTTATCCTCCTGCCCCCGCAGAAGGTAGATATCCTGCACCCAGATATCCTCCCCCGCCAGCGCCCGCACAATCTGCCTCTCCTGCCTGCCGCCCAGGCGGATCAGCTGCACGGAGGTTCCCGCCACAGACTGCATAAACCCGGCCATCTGCCGCATATGCGCCGCATATTGCCTGCGGCTCTCAAAGGCCTGGAGCTGCCTCAGTCTCTGCTCCCGGTCCGTCTTTTGCCCCTCCTCTTCCTCCTGCGCAAGCTCCCAGTTCATCTCCCCCATCACGGCCGCCAGGCTCTGAAAGGTATCCGCGCAGTTCAAAATTCTTCTCCTGTCGTAATCCAGCAAATACTCCGACTGCCGGGCATCGTAATCCGCATATTTTTTCACCGGTCTGCCTCCCTACTGCTTTTTCCCACAGTATAGCCTGTCCGGCGCGCGGGATTTGTCAAAGCGGCGCCCGCTTTCCGGAAATTTTTCCGCCAAAAAATGCAGCCTCTCCCCGAAGCTGCATTCTCAAAGCCGTAGATTCCCGTTCTCTATTCCTCCGGCTTGAAAATAATCTCGCCGTCGTAGACCAGCCCCAGCTTATCCTTGGCGACCTCCTCCACGAATTTCCTGGTCTTGGTATACTTGCCGTACTCCTCTATCTCCTCCGTCCGCTGCGTCTCCTCCTCGATCTGCTGATTGAGCTGGCTGATCCTGGTGTCATAGTCCTGCTGCTTTTGGCGCAGCTCGATGCTCCGGAAGGACACAACAACCAGCACCATCAGCACCGCGACCAGCACCATCAGCATGCTCAGACGGTTTTGTCTTTTTTTTCGCCGAAAAACAATCTTTCTTTTAACCATCTTTTCTGCCCCGCAATGCCTTTCGTTTACATAAGACCATTCTAGCCAGTTTCGCCCAGACCGTCAACCGCTTTTTGAAAATCCGCATCGCTCTTTTTCCGCGGCGCGCCCCTCCGGCCGCCTGTCCTGCCGCAAAACGGCCTGCCGCTGCAAAAGGCCCGGCGATCACCCTGAGGGCACGCTCTGTCCCCCTCCTGACCAGCCGAAGGAGAGCCGACATATATTTTACCCAGAAGGGACTTACCGTCCGCCGGTAGAACAGCATCCCCAGGGCCGCTCCCAGCACCGCAAACCAGCGCAGCACCCCGTCGCTCTCATAGTAGAGCAGCCGGAAAAAGCAGCCCGCCGCGAAGGCCCAGTAGGCAAGATCCTCCGCCGAAATCCAAAAAATCCCGTGGGAAAATACCCGCCGGAAAATCCGCAGGCAGTCGTACACGAAGGCAAGGGCGCAGCCCAGCAGCATGGAGTACAGCCAAAACTGCCCCTCCTCCACAATCAGGAAGCTCACCGCCTACCGGAACAGTCTGGAAAGCAGGGATTCCGCCCTTGCCGGAGCGGCCGCGTTCTCGGAATAGGTCAGGCTGTCGATACGCCCGTCGATATCCACCTCGCCCTTCTCCAGCGTCAGCCGGCTCACATGCAGATCGCTGCCCCGGATCATCAGCATCCCCTGATCCGTCTCCAATAGCACCTCTCCCACGTCGAAGGAAAGCACATCCGAAACGCCGTTGATGGCGCAGGTTTTCCGGTTTATCAGGCTGATCCTGTGCTGTCTTTTGCCGCTGTTTAACTCTTCCATCGCGCACCTCCTGCTCTGTTACATCAGTATATGCGCGCTTTTGTTGTCTATGACCCTTCGTCAGAGGTATTTGAACATTTCCTTGGCCTCTTCCTTGCGGATCGTCTCCTGCACCGTGACCACCTCCACGGATACGTCCTTATTGCCGAAGCGGATCGTGATCCTGTCGCCGGGCTTTACCTCCGCGGACGCCCTGGCCGCCTTGTCGTTGAGAAATACCCGGCCCGCGTCGCAGGCCTCGTTGGCCACGCTCCTGCGCTTGATCAGCCGGGAAACCTTCAGATATTTGTCCAGTCTCATGCTTCCTCCTGTCTGAAATCAAAAAGGCAGCCTGCAAAGGGCTGCCCTCTTATCCGTCGTCTGTCTTAGTTGATGGAATCCTTTAACGCCTTGCCGGCTTTGAACTTGGGAGTCTTGGAAGCAGCGATGGTCATCGCCTCGCCGGTCTGGGGGTTTCTTCCCTCTCTTGCCGCTCTCTCGGATACCTCGAAGGTGCCGAAGCCAACCAGCTGGATCTTCTCCCCCTTCTTCAGCTCCTCTGCCACAACATCAGTGAACGCCTTCAGGGCCTTTTCCGCGTCCTTCTTGGAAATCTCTGCCTGCTCGGCAATTGCCGCGACTAATTCTGTTTTGTTCATTATGAACTCCTCCTGTAATTCTTTTCATGGTAAATTGCAATGCCCGAAGGCTTCTCCCCCAGGAACATCATATTCTATTTATACCTGCACTTATCTTTTTTGTCAATACTTACACCGAAAATGTCTGCTCCAAAAAGGCTGTTTTCGCGGTTTTCTGGGCCAGCAGACGGTCCAGTTTTTCCATATGCCGCCCAGGAATCCATGCTTTTCCGCTGTTATAATAGTAGTTGACGATTTTCCAGAATTTTTCGGGATAGGAAAAGCGGTAATACAGCTGGAGCCAGTCTGCCGCGCTCAGCCGGTTCTCCCGGTTATACACGTCCAAAAGCCCTCTGGCCAGCGGCACCGACCATCCGGTTTTCTCCAGCAGCTTGCGCAGAAACTGGTACAAATCCCTCATCTGGCTGTCCAGCGCATACTTCTCGAAATTCACCGGGAAAATGCCGCCCCCACACATCAGATTATGGTGCTGGTAATCCCCGTGACAGAAGCTCCCGGCCTCCTCGCAGGCGGAGGCGTCCAGCAGGCTGCCGTATGCCTTCACCTCCTCCGTGACCCGGCAGGCTTCCTCCAAAAACGGATCGAAGCTTTGCTGCAGAAAAATCTCGAAGGCGCTCTTTTGCCCCTTGTCCCGCAAAAAACGCCGCACCTTCCGAAGCTCCCGGTTGCGCTTCTCGTATTCCTCCGCCAGGCCTGCCGCGCGCAGCCCGTATTCCTGTGCCAGCCCCGGCGCGCACAGCGCCCGATGAAGGCGTGCAAGCTGATGGATGGCCTCACGGCATTCCTGTCCGTCTTTTAAGCTGCACTCGCGGCCGCCGGGCCAGGTTTTTACGATACACCTGCTCTGCTCGCTGTCTGTGCAGAACAGTTCCCCCTCCCGCGTCCGTTCCAGCCTCTCCGCCGCCCCGAAGCCGTTCTGCGCCGCCGTAAGAAGCAGCTTTTCCAGCAGCTCCAGCCGAAATTGCGGTCCTTTATATTCTTTCAGGATAAACCAGCCTTTATTCGTCTCGCACAGAAAAGCGTTCCGGCTTTTCTGGGTGCGGATCACCTCAAAATCATAATTTTCCAGCACGTTTACGGTTCTGTCATTCAAGTGTATGCCCTCCCGCATCTTAGGTACTGCTATCCTATGTGCGCTGTGCGGACGGTATGAATAAAAAATTATGTTTCACTTTCGGAGGCATTCTGGTAAAATGGGAATAGCCCATATAAATAAAAGAAAGGGATGAATCAAATGAGCGAGACAAATCAGAAATATCTGCTCGGGACGAAGGAGAACGAGGCATTTTTGAAGGAAGTGCGCGAAGGGTTATTTCAATTCGGGCACAGGTTCCCCTCTCCCGGAGGAAGTTCTTACTACCTGGGGGACGACGGCACGCCCTGGAAGGACCGGAGCCGTGAGACCTGGATCACCAGCCGGATGGCTCATGTATACAGCCTGGGCTGCTTTCTGGGCCATGAGGGAAGCGCCGACCTTGCGGCGGCGGCGATCCGCGGCCTGCGCGGCGAGCTGCACGATACCGCCAACGGCGGCTGGTACGCGGGGCTGACCGCAGACGGCGGTATCCTGCCCAACAAGCAGTGCTACGCCCACGCCTTCGTGATCCTGGCAGCCTCCTCCGGCGTGCTGGCGGGCGTTCCCGGCGCGGACGAGCTTTTGAAGGATGCGCTGGCTCTCTATGACCTGCGCTTCTGGAACGAGGAGGAAGGACTCTCCTGCGACACCTGGAACACCGAATTTACCGTTCTGGACGACTACCGCGGCTTAAACGCCAATATGCACACTGTGGAGGCCTTTCTGGCCGCAGCCGACGTGACCGGCGACGAGAAGTACCGTGTCCGCGCGGGACGCATCATCGATCATGTGACGGGCTGGGCTTCCGACAATCACTGGCGTATCCCGGAGCATTTTACCAAAGCGTGGGTCCCGGATCTGGAATGCAATAAGGACCGCCCCGACGACCAGTTCAAGCCCTACGGCGCAACCCCCGGCCACGGCATCGAGTGGGCGCGCCTGATTGCCCAGTGGGCGCTCTCCACCTATGCGGACGATCCGGAGGCCGCTGGCAAATATATCGCGGTATCCGAAAACCTCTACTGCCGCGCCATCGAGGATGCCTGGAACGCGGACGGCGCACCCGGCATTGTATACACCACGGACTGGAACGGCAAGCCGGTTGTGCACGACCGGATGCACTGGACCCTGGCGGAAGCCATCAACACCTCCGCCGTACTTTTCCATACCACCGGCAAGCAGCAGTACGCCGACAACTATGCGGAATTCATGCGCTATCTGGATGAGAAGGTGCTGGATCATGTGCACGGCTCCTGGTTCCATCAGCTTGACCGGAACAACAACCTGATCGGCACCGTATGGCCCGGCAAGTCCGACCTCTACCACGCAGTGCAGGCGACGCTGATTCCCTTCTATGCGGCGAACCTCTCCATCGCTCCCGCTGTCAGGGGTGGCAAAAAGTGCTAAGACCCGTCTGACCGTATTACCCGGCAGGGGGATGCACCGGCAATCCGGCGCATCCCCCTGTCTTATTCTTTATTCTCTCTTCTTCGCCTGCTCCATCAGATATTCCCGCGTGTTTCTCTCCGGCTCCTCCAACACAAGCTCCAAAAGCTCCTGCAAAACCTCTCCCAGCTGTGGTCCCGGCTGCATCCCGGCTGCGATCAGATCCCGCCCGTTCACCGCCAGATCCTTTAAGCTCACGCAGGCGTGGCTTTTGAGCACGGCCTCGTAATCCCGGTACATGCGTTCCAGCCGCGCTTCCTTCTCCTTTCGCAGATAATCGCTCTGGGCACTCATGTCCGCCGCCTTCACCCGGAACAGCTCCGGAAACAGATCACTTCCCAGACGGTTCAGGGCGCGGCGCATATATTTTTCTCCGGGCTCGATCCGCACGTCGTGGGCGCGCACCAGCCGCACCACCCGGTCGATCGTCTCGTTATCAAACTTCAGACGGCGCATCGCCTCCCGGGCGATCCGCGCACTCACCTCCTCATGCCCGTGAAAATGATCCACGCCCTCTGCGTCCGTCGTCCGCGTCAGAGCCTTGCCCATATCGTGAAACAGAAGCGCCAGCCGCAGCGTTTTCTCCGGCGCGCTGGCCATCAGCGCCCGCACGGTATGCTCTCCCACATTCCAGCAATGGTGCGGATTATTCTGAGGCGTTTGCTCTATCCGGTCAAATTCCGGCAAAAAAACCGCCGTCATCCCGGTCTCCCGGCACACCCTGAGAAGCTCCGGGTGAGGGCTTGTCAGCAGCTTTACCAGCTCCGTCCGGATCCGCTCCGCACTGATTTTTTCCAGTGTGCCGGAGAGAGCCGCTATGGCCGCCAGTGTGCCCTCGTCGATCCGATAGCCCAGCTGTGCGGAAAACCGCACCGCCCGCATCATCCGCAGCGCATCCTCCGTGAATCGCTCCACCGGATCGCCCACACAGCGCACCACTTTTTTTTCGATATCCTCCAGCCCCCCGAAAATATCCACCAGTCCAACCGTATCGTTGTAGGCCATGGCGTTGATTGTAAAATCCCGCCTCCGGAGATCCTCCCGCAGCGAAGCTGTAAAGGTGACCTCCTTCGGGTGCCTGCCGTCCTCGTACTTCCCGTCAATCCGGTAGGTCGTCACCTCATATCCCGTCTTATCCTGCAGGACCGTCACCGTACCGTGCTGAATCCCCGTGTCCACCGTCCGTTTAAAAAGCGCCTTCACCTGCTCCGGCCTGGCCGAGGTTGTGATATCCCAGTCGTCCGGCTGTCGCCCCAGAATGCTGTCCCGAATACAGCCGCCCACGGCCCATGCCTCGAAACCGCCTCCCTGCAGCGTCTCTATAATCCTCCGCACCGCCTCCGGCAGTACAATCTCAATCTCCTTACTCATCGTTTCTTTTCCTTTCTCCGTCTCAGTGTACCATAGATGTCTCCGTTCTGTACATACATATACGCCGTTAAGAATTTCGGAACCGGATCAAAGAGCTTGCCTGCTGTTCGCTGTAATGCTATACTTAATCCGTCTTATTGCTCATTTCTACAAATTACTTTTCAGAAAGGACAGCCTATGTACGAGATTTTTAAACAGCTCTGTGACGAAATGGGCATCACCCCCTATCGTTTCTGCAAGGATACCGGCATTAATTCCTCTACCATCAGCACATGGAAATCAAAAAATAAGCCGTGCTCCTTCAAGCTGGCCGACGCGATTTCCCGGTATTTTCACGTGAGTATAGACTACCTTATGACCGGAAGGGAGAAAACGCGGCCGGACCGTTCCCCCCGGGAGGAGCAGTCCCGGGATATCAAGAAAAAATATGAGGAAATACATGCTCTGCTCAAAAGCCGGGAATCCCAGCCCCTTTTTTTTGATGGGAAGCCCGCCGACGAGGAGAGCATTGACCTGCTCTTAAAGCAGGTGGAAATTTCACTGGCCCTGATTGACAGGGACAGGCGCCTGAAAACAATTCACCACAAGGAGAACTAATGAAAGACACGAAAGAAATCGTCGGAAACCTGACATCCCGCTTCGGTACGCACGATCCCTACGCACTGGCCAGGACGAGCTGGAGGCCCATTCTTTTGCCGCCGAGCTCCTTGTCCCGGATTCCGTCATCGCTGCGCACCCGGACTATGACGCTCACATGCTGGCAGCGCTGACCGGCTATACGGAACGCCTGCTTTGCTTTAAACGGCTATGAGCCTCCCATGCCGCCCCTTAAACAGGAAACCCGGAAAGCCTCGCATGATAAGGCCTCCCGGGTGTTTTATTCCCTTGATATTTAAGCATAAAAAAATGCCCAGAACCGGAATCGAACCAGTGACACGAGGATTTTCAGTCCTCTGCTCTACCAACTGAGCTATCTGGGCATTAGTAGCGGGGACAGGATTTGAACCTATGACCTTCGGGTTATGAGCCCGACGAGCTTCCAGACTGCTCCACCCCGCGTTATTATATTATATTGTACGTTATCTTTCAAGAAGTATTACAACTTTTTCTTAAAAGATAATGGATGGAGGTGGATTCGAACCACCGAAGCAATTTGCAGCAGATTTACAGTCTGTCCCCTTTGGCCACTCGGGAATCCATCCATATTCATTTTCATGAATAAGCCGATGATCGGACTCGAACCGATAACCTGCTGATTACAAATCAGCTGCTC
>JAUNGT010000052.1 GCA_030524455.1 Eubacteriales bacterium
TCTTTCGAACTTGTTCGTCTTGCGCGCATGACGCGCTTTCCGCCGCTTTGCGGCTTTCTTTGCTCATAATCGGGCGCTCCCTCAGCCGGGAGTGAACGGCCCAAATTCGTGCGAGCACGATTTTGGCCGTTCACTCCCGGCTGGCTGAGCTGGAGCTGTTAAAAAAAGTTCTTCCTATTTAAAAAAAGGTGTGATACAATAGACACCAAGAATAGAGTCGTGAATCAAGACATTCTATTACATTTCAAGGACAGCAATTCCTTACACGTTTCAGCACAAACACCAGAGACGAAGCGGGACGGCAGATAGGCAGACAGGAAAGAAGGAGTTTTGGAGAATGATGCGAGAAAAATATGAATCACTGGCAGTACATGATTTAAAGGAGATCGCGAAGGCGAGAGGGATGAAAGGGATCTCCGCGATGAAGAAGGCGGAGGTCGTGGAAGCGATGCTTGCGCTGGATGCAAAGGAGGCGGCAGCCGGGAACGCACAGGCGGCAGAGGCAGAGACCGCAGGAGAGGGCGGAAGCGAACCGGCAGAGGCAGACGGCGAAGGCGGTGCCGGCAGACAGAGCGGAAGCGTCCGTGACGGGAAATCCGGCGACGAGGAAGGCGGACAGGAGACGGAACGGCCCAGACGGACGCGCCGGGCGCCGGCCGGACAGGTGCGCGAGGGCGGCAGCTACGACGGCGGCCGTCAGAGAGAGCGCTACAGCCGCAGTGAGGGCAGCAGCCGCTATGAAGGCGGCCGGAATGACAGAAGCAGCCGCAGTGAGGGCAGCCGCAGCGAGAATAACACAGGCCGCTACGAGGGCGGACGCAGCGAGAATAACACAGCCCGCAGCGAGGGCAACCGCAGCGAAAACGGAGGCGGACGCAGCGAGGAAAACGGAAACCAGACGCAGAGCCGTCCGGCGGTGGGACGTTATCAGGAGCGCTACAACAGCCCCTATAACCGGGGAACCACGCAGGCGTTTTCCGCGGAGGAGGACAAGTTCCCGGCAGAGCTGGACAGCGGCGTGACGGTCAAGGGTATTCTGGAGGTTATGCCGGACGGCTATGGCTTTATCCGTTCCGACAATTATCTGCCCGGCGACAGCGACGTGTATGTGGCGCCCAGCCAGATCCGGCGCTTCGGCTTAAAGACGGGGGACATCCTGGAGGGAAACACCAGGGTGCGCACCCAGAACGAGAAGTTTTCCGCCCTTTTGTATGTCAAGACCATCAACGGCTACACCACAGAGGAGGCCGGCAAGCGGTACAATTTTGAGGATATGACGCCGATTTTTCCCAACTGCCGCCTGAAGATGGAAAAATACGGCTCCCCCGTGGCGATGCGGATCATGGATCTGTTAAGCCCGATCGGTAAGGGACAGAGAGGTATGATCGTCTCCCCGCCGAAAGCGGGTAAGACCACCCTGTTAAAGGAGGTTGCCCAGTCCGTCAAGAGCAATTATCCGGATATGCACCTGATTATCCTTCTGATCGATGAGCGTCCGGAGGAGGTGACGGACATGAAGGAGACGGTGGAGGGCCCCAACGTGGAGGTCATTTACTCGACCTTTGACGAGCTTCCGGATCATCACAAGAGGGTGTCCGAGATGGTGATCGAGCGGGCCAAGCGGCTGGTGGAGCACCGCAAGGACGTGATCATCCTGCTGGACAGCATCACCAGACTGACCCGGGCCTACAACCTGGTTGTTCCGCCCAGCGGGCGCACGCTCTCCGGCGGTATCGATCCGGCTGCACTGCATATGCCCAAGCGGTTCTTCGGCGCGGCCCGGAACATGCGGGAGGGCGGCAGCCTGACGATTCTGGCGACGGCGCTGGTGGACACCGGCTCCAAGATGGATGACGTGATTTACGAGGAGTTTAAGGGAACCGGAAACATGGAGCTTGTTCTGGACAGAAAGCTGTCCGAGAAGCGTCTGTTCCCCGCCATCGACATCCCCAAGACCAGCACGAGAAGAGAGGATCTGCTGCTGACCTCGGATGAGATGGACGCGATCAACATTGTGCGCCGCGCGCTCAACGGCATGAAATCCGACGAGGCGGTGGACAAGATTCTGGATTTGTTCGCCAAGACGAGGACCAATTCCGAGTTTGTGCAGATCGTGAAGAAAATGCGGTTTATTTGACGAACACTGCGCGTGCCTGCGAAAGGACACGCGCAGTTTTTTAAAGGAGTAAAACATGTCGCTTCGGTTTGTTACGGGCGCTTCCGGCGCAGGAAAAAGTACCTATATCTATGAGGAGATTATCCGCCGCTCCCGGCAGGAGCCAAACGGACGCTTCCTGATCCTTGTGCCGGACCAGTTCACCATGCAGACGCAGCTGGATCTGGTGACGATGCATGAAAAAAAGGGGATCCTGAATATTGACGTGCTCAGCTTCGGGCGTCTGACCCACCGGATTTTCGAGGAGCTGGGCGGGGAGGAGCTGCCGATGCTGGATGATACGGGCAAAAGCCTGATTATCCGGCGGGTGGCGGCAGGACTGGAGGGGAAGCTTCCGGTGCTTGGCGGGAACCTTGGCCGCACGGGCTATATCCATGAGGTCAAGTCGGCGCTTTCCGAGTTTATGCAGTACGGCGTGGGCTTAAAGGAGCTGGACGAGCTGACGGAGTTTTCCAGAAAACGGGGACAGCTTTATTATAAGCTGAGAGATCTGCGCACGGTCTACGAGGGCTTCCAGCAGTTTATCCGGGAAAAATATCTGACCACAGAGGAATCTCTGGAGGTGCTGGCGGCGCTCCTGCCGGCCTCCAGGCTCATTCAGGACAGCGTCATTGTGTTCGACGGCTTCACGGGTTTTACGCCGGTGCAGAATAAGGTGATTGCCGTGCTGCTGCGCTGCGCCCGGGAGGTGATTGTGACCGTGACGCTGGGCGACGGGGAGGATCCCTGGCAGCCGGTGCGGGAGCAGGAGCTGTTTGCCATGAGCCGGAAGCTGATGCAGTCACTGGCGGAGCTTGCGCACCGGGAGGGGGTGGATATCGGGGAGGAGACCGCGCTGCGGCCCAAATGTCCGCCCCGTTTTCAGAAAAGCCCGGAGCTGGCCCATCTGGAGCGGAGCCTGTTCCGCTATCCGGTCAGGCCCTTTGGGGAAAGGCCAGGGGACGGCATCCGGCTGATGGAGGCCTCCACCCGGCGGGAGGAGGTGCGCCAGATCTGCATCGCCATCAAACGGCTGACGGAGCGGGAGGATTACTGCTACCGGGATATCGCGGTGATCTGCGGGGATTATGAGGCCTATGCCAGCTGCATCGAGCAGGAGTTTGCGGCCTACGGCATCCCGGTTTATCTGGACCAGACCCGCAGCGTGACGCTGAATCCCTTTATCGAATACATCAAAAGCGCCCTGCAGGTGCGGGTGAAAAATTACAGCTATGAGGCGGTGTTTCACTACCTGCGCAGCGGGCTGGCGGATTTTACGCCCCGGGAGACTGACCGGCTGGAGGTGTATGTCAGGGCGCTGGGGATCCGGGGGCGAAAAAAATGGGAGACGCTGTTTGTCTATCCGACGGGGGACATGGCGGATCCGGCGGCGGAGCTGGCAGAGCTCAACGGCCTTCGGCAGAGACTGGTGGAGCAGCTGGAGCCGCTTTACGGCAATTATCGCAAAACCGGGGAATTTGCCCGGGGCCTGTATGATTTTATCGCAAAAAATCAGGTGCAGCAAAAGCTCAAGGGCTTTGAGCGGCGCTTTGAGGAGCAGGGCGATGCGGTGTATGCCAGGGAGTACGCCCAGATTTACCGGCTGGTGATGGATCTGCTGGATCAGATCGTGAGCCTGATCGGGGAGGAGCCGTCCAGGCCGGAGGAGTTTGCCCGGATCCTGGAGGCCGGCTTTGAGGAGCTGCAGGTGGGGACGATCCCGCAGAATGTGGACCGGGTGGTGGCCGGGGACATGGAGCGGACCAGGCTAAAGCAGGTGAAGGCTCTGTTTTTTGCCGGGGTAAACGACGGAAACATCCCCAAAAACGCAGGAAAGGGCGGAATCATCTCGGATCTGGAGCGGGAGTTTCTGACCGGCTCGGGACTGGAGCTGGCGCCCTCCCCCCGGCAGCAGATGTACATCCAGCGTCTGTATCTGTACCTGAACATGACCAAGCCCTCGCAGCTGCTCACCCTGTCCTGGGCCCGGATGGACGGCGAGGGGAAGGCGCTGCGCAGAAGCTTTCTGATCGGCCATGTGCAGCGTCTGTTCCCGCAGCTTTCCGCAGAAAGGCCGGAAAACGAGGGGATGCTGGAGCAGGTGCAGTCCTTCTGCGACGGAAGGGAATATCTGGCGTCAGGACTGCGCCGGTTTGCCGACGGCCTGCTGGACAAAGGGCAGGAACGGGAGTTTTTGACGCTGTACCGTCTTTACCGGCGGGAGGAGCTGTACCGGGTGTGGACGGGACAGCTGACGGATACGGCCTTTTTTTCCTACCGGGAGCCCAGCCTGGGGCGGGTGGTGGCGGCCGCTTTGTACGGACAGACCCTTTCGGGCAGCGTCAGCCGTCTGGAGCAGTTTTCGGCCTGTGCCTACGCCCATTTTCTTCGCTATGGCATGAAGCTGAAGGAGCAGGAGGAATTTTCCTTTGAGGCCGTGGATCTGGGCAACATTTTCCACGGAGTGCTGGAAATTTTTGCGGATAAGCTAAAGGAGATCGGGAAAAGCTGGTTCGACTTTTCAAAGGAGGAAGGGGAACGGCTGGTGGACGAGGCGGTGGAGGCCTATGCCGTCAGCTATCACAACACGGTGCTCTACGACAGCGCCAGGAACGCCTACATGGTAAAGCGGATCAAGCGGATCTTAAAGCGCACCGTGGCCGCCATGCAGTACCAGCTCAAAAAGGGCAGCTTTGTGCCGGAGCAGTTCGAGGTGTCCTTCTCGGTGCTGGAGGAGCTTGATGCGGTGAATATCGCTCTTTCGGAGCAGGAAAAAATGCGCCTGCGGGGGCGGATCGACCGGATGGATGTGCGGGAGGACCGGGAGCATGTGTATGTGAAGGTTTTGGATTACAAGTCCGGCAGCCGGGACTTTTCACTGGCGGCGCTCTACTACGGGCTGCAGCTGCAGCTGGTGGTCTACATGAACGCGGCCATGGAGATCGCAGGCAAAAAGCATCCGGACAAGCAGGTGGTGCCCGCCGCCATGCTCTATTACCGGGTGCAGGATCCGATGGTGGAGCTGCCGGAAAAGGAGGCGTCGCCGGAGGAAATCAACCGCCAGGTCATGCGCGCCCTGCGGGCCACCGGCGTGGTAAACGCCAGGGACGAGGTGGTGGAGGGGTTGGACAGCGGACTGGCCGGCCGTTCCGACGTGATCCCGGTGGAGCGCAAAAAGGACGGAAGCTTTTCCGCGCGTTCCAGCCTCCTGTCGGAGACGGATTTCCGGGCGGTATCTGCCTTTGTGGACCGGAAAATCCGCCAGGCGGGGAGGCAGATCCTGGACGGGAGGATTTCGCTGGATCCGTACGAGCAGGCAAACAAAAGCGCCTGCGATTTCTGCCCCTACAAAAAGGTATGCGGCTTTGACAAAAGGATCGGCGGCTTTGCCATGCGGGAGCTGGAAAATCTGAAGGATGAGGAAGCGCTTTTGCGCATCAGAGAGGAGACGGCGGATGGGAATGAAATTCACACCTGACCAGCAGCGGGTGATCGATCTGCGGGGCTGCAATATCCTGGTGTCGGCGGCGGCCGGCAGCGGAAAGACGGCGGTGCTGGTGCAGCGGATCGTGGAGCTGGTCTGCGATCCCGTTCGGGAGACCGATATCGACCAACTGCTGGTGGTGACCTTTACCAACGCGGCAGCGGCCCAGATGCGGGAGCGCATCACGAAGGCGCTGACGGAGCGCTCCGAGGCCGAGCCGGACAACGAGCATTTGAAAAAACAGCTCACACTGATCCACAATGCCAGGATCACCACGATTCACAGCTTTTGCCTGTATCTGATCAAAAACCATTTCAACGAGATCGGTCTGGATCCGGATTTTCGGACGGCGGACGAGGGCGAGGTGCGGCTTTTGCAGCAGGATGTGCTGGCGGAGGTGCTGGAGGAGCAGTTTGCCGCCGGGCGGGAGCAATTTTTGGCCTGCGTGGAATATTTTGCCTATGACGGACGCGAAAAACGGCTGGAGGAGCTGATCGGACGGCTTCATGAATTTGCGGGCAGCTATCCCTGGCCGGAAACATGGCTTGGGCTGCACCGGAAGGATTACGCGCTGGAAAGCTGGGAGGAGCTTGCCGGGACCGAATGGTTCGGACAGCTTCTGACGGAGACTTCAGAGCTTTTGGAGGAGTGCATTGCCCAGACACAGGAGAGCCTGCAAAGGTGCGAAGAGCCGGACGGCCCCTATTTTTACGGGACGGCGCTGGAGGGCGACCGGGAGCTTTTGGAGGGGCTTGCGCGCCGGGCGGACCGGGCCCAAAAAAGCGGGGCCATGGAGGACTATGAAGCGCTGCAGGCGGCCATGAGCGGCCTTTCCTTCGCGGCGCTGCGGGCCAAAAAGGATGACAGCGTTTCGGCGGAAAAGCGGGAGCAGGTTAAGGCCCAGCGCCAGCGGGTAAAGGATCTGACGGCGGCTCTTGCGGAAAAGTATTTTGCCGCTGCGCCCCGGGACTGGCTGGCGGAATGCCGGCTGGCGGACGCCGCCCTGGAGGAGCTGGTGGAGCTGACCCTTTTGTACGGACAGCGCCTGACGGAGAAAAAGAGGGAGAAAAATCTGCTGGATTTTTCGGATATGGAGCATATGGCGCTGCGGATCCTTTTGCGGACGGACGAGGACGGACGGGTGAGCCCTACCCGGACGGCTCTGGAATACCGGGAGCAGTTTTCGGAAATCCTCATCGACGAGTATCAGGACAGCAACCTGGTGCAGGAGTATCTGCTGCAGAGCATTTCCGGCGAGGACGGCGGACGGTTCAACCGGTTTATGGTGGGGGACGTCAAGCAGAGCATCTACAAGTTCCGCCTGGCCCGGCCGGAGCTTTTTATGGAGAAGTTCGACACCTATCAAAAGGAGGGCGGCAGCTGTGTGCGGGTGGATCTGCGCCGGAATTTCCGCAGCCGAAGGCAGGTGGCGGACTGTGTAAACGACCTGTTTTTACAGATCATGCACCGAAGTCTGGGAGGCGTGGAGTACGACGGCGATGCAGCCCTCTATCCGGCGGCCGACTTCCCGGAGCCACAGGGGCAGGACGATTGTCCGGACGGTTGTCCGGACGGCGGTACAGACGACGGGCAGAAGGGCAGTCCGGATCCCTACGAGCCGGAGCTGTGGGTGGCAGCGACGCAGGAGAGCGGCCAGGGGGCCCGGCGGCAGGAGGCCCGGATGGTTGCCGGGCGCATCCGGGAGCTGGTGGGGAAGCTGCCGGTACGGGATCATGAGACGGGACAGCTGCGCCCGGCCAGCTACCGGGATATTGTGATTTTGCTGCGCACGACCTCCGGCTGGGACGAGGATTTCAAAAAGGTGCTGGAGGAAAACGGGATTCCGGTGTTTGTGACCTCCAAGACCGGATATTTTGCGGCCACGGAGGTACAGACGGTGCTGAATTTTCTGCGGGTGCTGAACAACCCGCTGCAGGAGATTCCGCTCTTCGGCGTGCTGCGGTCCCCCGTGGGCGGCTTTACGGACCGTGAGCTGGCGCTGTTAAAGGCTTCGGACGATACGGGCAAAGGGCGGCTGTTTGACTGCATGGAAAAAATCGCCGGGGAGGAGACGCCCGGGGACCCGGAGCTGGCGGAAAAGTGCCGGGATTTTCTGGCATTTTTAAGCCGGTTCCGGGAGCTGGCGGTGTATCTGCCGATCCACAGGCTGATGGAGCGGTTTCTGGAGGAGACCGGTTATCTGTACACGGTCAGCGCCCTGCCCGGAGGAGCGCAGCGCCGGATCAACGTGGAGATGCTTTTGGCCAGGGCGGAGAGCTTTGAAAAAACAAGCTACTCCGGACTGTTTCATTTTGTGCGCTACATCGAGCAGCTGGAGCGCTTTGATATCGATTACGGGGAAACCGGGGCTTCGGACGAAAACGCGGACGTGGTGCGGATTATGAGTATCCATAAGAGCAAGGGCCTGGAGTTTCCCGTCTGCATTGTGGCGGGGCTGTCCAAGCGCTTTAACCGGCAGGACAGCGCCCAGCCGGTGCTGATGGACATGGATCTGGGGCTGGCCCTGGACTGGGTGGATCCCGCCGCCCGGGTGCGGCGCACCACCCTGAAAAAGAACCTGCTGGCCCGAAAGCTTGCCTCGGACAGCCTGGGGGAGGAGCTGAGGGTATTGTATGTGGCCCTGACCCGCCCGGAGGAAAAGCTGATCCTGACGGCCTCCTGTAAGGAGGACAGGCTTTTGAAGGAGCAGGAGCAGTCGGGCGGCGGAGGGAGCTTCTCTGCGGTGCGGCTGCGGGAGGCGGGCAGCTTTTACGATCTTGTGCTGCCTGCCTGGCAAAGCTGCGGCCGGCCGGTCCGGGTGCAGGAGGAAAGCGGGATTTTGCGGGAGGAGCTGGCCTGTGAGGCAGCAGAACAGAACGCCCGGCAGCGGCTTTTGACGGATCCGGATCCGGAGCTTGGGGAGCGGGAGCTGAATGCGCTGCGGGAAAGGCTCTGCCGCCCCTATCCGCACGAAAATCTGTCGGGACTGTTTGTCAAAACCACCGTGTCCGAGCTGAAAAAGGCAGGGATGCGGGAGGAGGCCGAGGAAGGCAGGCAGCTGTTTGCGCAGGAGGAGGTGATCCCCTACCTGCCCCGTTTCGTGAAGGAGCGGGAGGAGGAAATCAGCGGGACGACGAGAGGCAGCGCCTATCACCGTCTCCTGGAGCTGTTCCCCTTTGCGGACGGGACGGAGGGAAAGCGCTGGACGGCCGATGGAGTGGCGGAGGTGATCGCTCAGAAAAGGGAGAGCCGGGAGCTGTCCGCAGAATTTGCCCGGGCCGTCAGCCCGGGACGGATCGCCGCCTTTTTGGAAAGCCCGCTTGCGGGGCGCATGGCAAAGGCTGCCCGCGCGGGAAAGCTTTGGCGGGAGCAGCCCTTTGTGCTGGGCATCCCGGCCAGCCGCTTGGACAGCGCTTTTCCGGAGACGGAGACGGTGCTCATTCAGGGCATCATCGACGCCTTTTTCGAGGAGGAGGACGGACTGGTGCTTTTGGATTACAAGACGGATGCCGTATCCGGGCCGGAGCAGCTTGTGCAGCGCTACCGGGTGCAGCTGGATTATTACGAGCAGGCGCTGAACCGTCTGACCGGCAGGCGGGTGAAGGAGCGGCTGATTTACTCCTTTGCGCTGGGGCGGGAGCTTCGCCTGTAGAGGGTGCGGAACAAAGCGGTGGCGTTTCGCACAAAAAAGGAGGGCCGGCAGGACTGCTTCCTGCCGGCTGGTATGAAAAAGAAGTATTTATAACGATAAAAAAGTTATCTGCTTTTTTATGATCTTATCATACCGGAAAGATATGACAGGAGTCTGACGCGGAAATGAAAATTTTGTGAACGGTTTATGTACCCCGGATCCTCGGGGATGTGCAGATTAAAAACGTGCTAAGAAATTGCCCCGAACCGTTAAGAGAAGGTTAAGCCCTTCGCTTTTTGCTGGAAGCGGCGGGCACGCTGTAGTATACTGCTCTCCGAACAATAACTGATTTTCTGGGAAAGCGGGGTCTTACAATGGACAATGTATTAGGAATCCTGATGATTGCCGCCATGGCAATTTTGGGCGGGGTGCCCACCGTTTATCTGTGCGTGAGCCTGGTCGTTGTGCTGGCGCAGAAAATTTACGGGAAGGTCGTTCACGGAAAATCGCTTTACGATTGAACCGCCGCAAATAGGGAAGTGAAAAAACCTGCCGTTGGACAGTGAATGTCCGGCGGCAGGTTTTTTGCACTTTTGTCCGGTGAAAAAATGTGATAGAATAGAGAACGGAAAAAACGGGAGGGCGACGGATATGGACACGGGCAGACCGGCGCGGGCAAAAAACGCTGCCGCGGGGAAAAGAAAGCTGCGGGAATTTGCCGCAGACGGGGGGCTTACGGCAGGGATCCTGGCAGTCACGACGGCGCTGTGCAGGGGGCTGCAGGAATTTTCCGGCGCGGACAATCATGCCCCCCTTTTGTTCATGCTGGCGGTCCTGTTGATCGCCCGGCACACGAAGGGCTACGGGTACGGGATTTTTTCCTCCATGCTGGCGGTGGTGCTGGTCAACTATGTGTTTACCCCTCCCTATTATGAGCTGAATTTTACGATCACAGGCTATCCGCTGACCTTTGCGGTGATGCTGGCTGCCTCGGTCAGCGTCAGCGCCCTGACGACCCAGATCAAGCGTCAGGAGCAGGTGCGGCTGGAGGTGGAGAAGGAGAAGCAGAGGGCCAACCTGCTGCGGGCGATGTCTCACGATATCCGCACGCCGCTGACGGCGATCCAGGCTTCGGCGTCCGGCATTCTGGACAATTACGACGCGCTGGGGCGGCAGGAGAAGCTGGACTTGATCCGGGATATCCGGGAGGAGTCCCAGTGGCTTGTGCGGATGGTGGAAAATCTGCTGTCCATCACCAGGATCAACGGGGAGCACGCCCGGATCCAGACCGCCTGGGAGGCCGTCGAGGAGGTGGTGGGCGGGGCCGTGGCCAAGTTCCGGAAGCAGTTTTCACAGATTGAGGTGGAGACGCGGCTTCCGCAGGAGCTTGTCCTTGTGCAGATGGACGGGATCCTGATCGAACAGGTGCTGGTCAATCTGCTGGTGAATGCGGCGATACACGGAAAAACGACAAGCAGGATCCTGATCGGGGTAACCGTTCTGGAGGACCGCGTTGTTTTTTCGGTGGAGGATAACGGACAGGGAATCGATAAGGCGCTGCTTCCGGTCATTTTTGAGGGCGCTGCCCCGGCGGAGCGGGAGCAGTCCGACGGCAGACGCAATATGGGAATCGGTCTCTCCGTCTGCATGAGCATCGTCCGGGCGCACCGGGGCGGTATGCGGGCGGACAACCGGGAAGGAGAGCAGGGGGCGCGGGTGCAGTTCTGGCTTCCGCAACAAGGAGAAGAAAAGGCATGGATGTGAAGGACAGAATCCTGATTGTGGAGGACGACAGAAGTATAAGGAATTTTTTCAGGACGATCCTGGAGGCCAACCGCTATGATGTCACCCTGGCGGAGAACGGGCAGGAGGGCTACAGCCTGATCACCTCCCTGTGTCCGGATCTGGTGATTCTGGATCTGGGGCTTCCGGATCTGGACGGGATGGAGATTCTGCGCCGCGTGCGGGAATGGTCGTCCCTGCCGGTGGTGGTGATTTCGGCCCGCAGCCATGAGCGGGATAAGGTGGAGGCGCTGGATTTGGGGGCGGACGATTATATCACAAAGCCCTTTGGAACCCCGGAGATGCTGGCGAGGATCCGGGCGGCCATCCGTCATTCCAGGCTGCCCCTGCAGACGGGCGGAGGCCGGAGCGGGACCTTTGCGGCAAAGGGGCTGTTGATCGACTATGACAAGCACCGGGCCTATATCGGAGGGCAGGATATCGGCCTGACCCAGAATGAGTTTAAGCTGGTGGGGCTTCTTGGAAAGTACGCGGGCAAGGTGCTGACCTACGATTTCCTGATCCGGGAAATCTGGGGGCCGAATATGGAAAACAACAACCGCATCCTGCGGGTGAATATGGCGAATATTCGCAGGAAAATGGAGAAAAATCCGGCGCAGCCGGAATATATTTTTACAGAGATCGGCGTGGGCTACCGGATGGTGGAGCCCGATGAGGAAAGGAGCGAGCAATGAGGATCGGAATGGGATATGATGTGCACCGGCTGGAAGACGGCCTGAAGCTGGTCATCGGCGGAGTGGAAATCCCTTATGAGAAAGGGCTTTTGGGACATTCGGACGCGGACGTTTTGGTGCATGCGGTGATGGACGCGCTGCTGGGCGCGGCGGCGCTGGGGGATATCGGTAAGCATTTTCCGGATACGGATCCGGCCTATAAGGGGATCAGCAGCATCCTGCTGCTGGAAAAGGTGGGAAGGCTGCTGGAGGAGCACTGTTTTCTGATTGAAAATATCGACGCCACGATCATCGCCCAGGCGCCCCGGATGCGTCCTCACATCGACCGGATGCGGCAGAACATGGCGGACGCGCTGCAGATCGACGTCTCCCAGGTGAATGTGAAGGCCACCACGGAGGAGGGGCTTGGCTTTACCGGCAGCGGCGAGGGGATCTCGGCCCAGGCTATCTGCCTGTTAAACAGCCCCATGGGGCTGTATGACCGGGACGCGTCCGCGGGCGGCTGCGCGGCGGGCTGCGGCGGCTGCGGTTCCGGGGGCTGTGCGGGCAGCGCAGGCGAAACGACGGCGTTTTGACGGACATAGGGTAAGGAGACGATATGGGGCTGATTCAGAATTTGAAGGAGGAGATCCGGGTGATCCGGGAAAGGGATCCGGCGATCCACTCCTCCATGGAGGTTTTTTTATATCCCAGCTTCCGGGTGATGCTGCACTACCGGCTGGCGCACTGGCTGTACCGGTCGGGGCATTATTTCTGGGCCCGGTGGCTGTCCCAGAGGGGCGTGCGCAAAACCGGGATTGAGATCCATCCGGGCGCCGTCATCGGGAAGGGCTTTTTCATCGATCACGGCTACGGCGTGGTGATCGGGGAGACGGCCCAGATCGGCAACAACGTGACGCTTTACCAGGGAGTGACCCTGGGCGGCACGGGCAAGGAGCAGGGCAAGCGTCACCCCACCGTGGGCGACAACGTGATGATCAGCGCAGGCGCCAAGGTGCTGGGCTCCTTCACGATCGGGGAAAATTCCAAGATCGGCGCGGGCAGCGTGGTGCTTTCCCCGGTGCCGCCCAATTCCACGGTGGTGGGCGTGCCCGGGCGGGTGGTGCGGCGGGATAACCAGCCGCTGCCCAGAGAGACGATGGATCAGGTGCATCTGCCCGATCCGGTGAGAGAGGATATCGGAAACCTGCAGAAGGCCAACAGCGAGCTGATCAATCGGGTGCTGGAGCTGGAGCAGGCGATGAAGGCGCTTCAAAAAGAAAAAAACGGAAAGGAAACGATAGAGTCATGAAAATCTACAATACGATGAGCAGGAAAAAAGAGGAGTTTGTCCCCATCGAGCCGGGAAAGGTACGGATGTATGTGTGCGGTCCGACGGTCTACAACCTGATCCACATCGGCAATGCCCGGCCCATGATCGTGTTCGACACGGTGCGCCGCTACATGGAGCGGAAGGGCTATGAGGTCAATTATGTGAGCAATTTCACGGACGTGGACGATAAGATTATCAAGAAGGCGACGGAGGAAGGCGTGGACGCCGGCGTGATTTCCGAGCGCTATATCGCCGAGTGCAAGAAGGATATGGCTTCCCTGAACGTGCGCCCGGCCACCACCCATCCTCAGGCAACGCAGGAAATTGACGGGATGGAGGAGATGATCGGCACTCTGATCCGCAAGCGCTACGCTTATCCCGCGGCGGACGGCACGGTGTACTACCGCACGCGGAGCTTTTCCGGTTACGGAAAGCTTTCCCATAAAAATATCGATGAGCTGGAGGGCGGGAAGCGCTCCCTGCTTGTCTCCGGGCAGGATCAGAAGGAGGATCCGCTGGATTTTGTGCTCTGGAAGCCCAAAAAAGAAGGAGAGCCCTTCTGGAAGTCTCCCTGGTGCGACGGCAGGCCGGGCTGGCATATCGAGTGCTCCGTGATGAGCAGGAAATATCTGGGCGACGAGATCGACATCCACGCAGGCGGTGAGGATCTGATTTTCCCGCATCACGAGAACGAGATCGCCCAGTCCGAGGCGGCCAACGGCACGACCTTTGCCCGTTACTGGATGCACAACGCTTTTTTGAATATCGACAATCACAAGATGAGCAAGTCCGCCGGCAATTTCTTTACGGTGCGCGATATCCTGGAGAAATACGATCCCATGGTGCTGCGCTTTTTCATGCTGTCGGCGCACTACAGGAGCCCCTTAAACTTCTCTGCGGAGCTGATGGAGGCGGCGGCAAACGGTCTGGAGCGGATCCGCACCGCGGTGGAAAACCTGCGCTTTAAGGCGGAAAATGCCCGGGAGGGCGAGCTTTCCGGACAGGAGCGGGAGCTTCTGGAACGGGCGAAGGAGTTCGAGGATAAATTCGACCAGGCGATGGACGACGATTTCAACACGGCGGATGCCATCGCGGCGATTTTCGAGCTGGTAAAATTTGCCAACACCTGCGGGGAGGCAGAGCACACGTCGGCCTTCTGGAAGGAGCTGGAGAAGAAAATCACATCCCTCTGCGATGTCTGCGGCCTGATCGTGGAGAAGAAGGAGGAGCTTCTGGACGCGGATGTGGAGGCTCTGATCCGGGAGCGTCAGGAGGCGCGCAAGGCCAAAAACTTTACGCGGGCGGACGAGATCCGGCAGGAGCTTTTCGACAAGGGCATTGTGCTGGAGGATACCCGCGAGGGCGTGAAATGGAAGCGGGCGTGAGCCTGACGGAGGCGATCCGGGAAGCCTTTGACTGCGGCGGCCAGGATCTGCGGACCTATTCCCCGCTGGCGCTGGCCTTTGTGGGCGACTGTATTTACGATCTGATCGTGCGCACGGTGGTGACGGAGCGGGGCAATACCGCTCCCGCCACCCTGCACAAAAGAAAGAGCCAGGTCGTCAGGGCATCCGCCCAGGCGGCGCAGGCCGAGGCGCTTTTGCCGGAGCTTACGCAGGAGGAGCTGGCCGTCTACAAGAGGGGCCGGAACGCGCATTCCCACACGTCGGCCAAGAACGCTTCCATCGGGGATTACAGGAAGGCCACCGGGCTGGAGGCGCTGTGTGGCTTTCTGTATCTGACGGAGCGGACGGACCGGCTGCTGTATCTGATCCGGCGGGGGCTTGAGCTGACCGGGCAGACGCTGTGAGGGGGGCAAAAACCGGAGAAAAGGAGAAAAATCCAGGATGCGTTATGAGGAATTTACCATAGAGGGGCGAAACGCCGTGATCGAGGCCTACCGGTCGGGGCGGCCCATCGATAAGCTTTTTTTGCAGGACGGCTGTCAGGACGGCCCGATCCTGACGATCCGGCGGGAGGCCCGGGCCAAGGGCACGCCGGTGAAATTTGTGACGAAGGAGCGGCTGGACCAGCTTTCGGAGACGGGAAAGCACCAGGGCGTGATCGCCTATGCAGCGGCCTATGAGTATGCTGAGGTGAAGGAGCTTTTGGAGCTTGCCCGAAAAAAAGGGGAGCCGCCCTTTTTGATTTTGCTGGATAATATCGAGGATCCCCACAATCTGGGAGCGATTATCCGCACCGCCAACCTGGCCGGGGCGCACGGGGTGATCGTGCCCAAAAACCGTGCCGCCGGGCTGACCGCGGTGGTGGCAAAAACCAGCGCGGGGGCCTTGAATTATACGCCGGTGGCCCGGGTGACCAACCTGGCAAAGACCATTGAGGAGCTCAAAAAGCAGGGCGTCTGGTTTGTGTGCGCGGATATGGGAGGCACACAGATGTATGAGCTGAATTTGAAGGGGCCCATCGGCCTGGTGATTGGCAGTGAGGGCGAGGGCGTGGGAAGGCTGGTCCGGGAGAAGTGCGACATGGTGGCCTCCATCCCGATGAAGGGGGATATTGATTCCCTCAATGCTTCGGTGGCCGCCGGCGTGCTTGCCTATGAGATCGTGCGGCAGCGGCTGCAGGGCTGAGCGGATGGAGAGCTACAATGGCTGCAGCGACGAGGAGCTGATCCTGCGGCTGCGGGACGGCGAAAGCGGCGTGATGGACTACATTATGGAAAAATACAAGGGGCTGGTGCGCAGCAAGGCCAAGTCCATGTATCTTTTGGGGGCGGACAGCGAGGATCTGATCCAGGAGGGGATGATCGGCCTGTTCAAGGCCGTACAGGACTATGACGCGGGCCGGGACGCCAGCTTTTTTACCTTTGCGGACCTGTGCGTCTCCCGGCAGATGTACACGGCGGTGCAGGCTTCAACACGCAAAAAACACGCTCCCCTGAACCGCTATGTCTCCTTAAGCCGGGGAGGCAGCCCGGCGGACGGGGAGGAGAGCGTCCCCTACGAGCCGGAGCAGGTCTGGGAAAAAAGCCCGGAGGAGCTGGTGATCGACCGGGAGAACGAGGCTTTTTTGGAGCAGACGATTGAGCGTGAGCTAAGCGCTCTGGAAAAGCAGGTGCTGGACCTGCACCTGACGGGGATGGGGTATGTGCAGATCGCCCGGGTGCTGGGCCGGGACGCAAAGAGTACGGACAACGCGCTGCAGCGCCTGCGGGCCAAGCTGCGCCGGGCGCTGGAGGAAAAGAAACATGCCGGACAGGATGGATGAGATGGAAAGCAGGCTTCGGAGCCTGATTCGGGGAGAGAAAAGGGAGGAGCAGGAGCAGGCAGCAGAGGAGGAAAGCCTTTCAGAGCAGGCGGTGGCCTTTCACCGCCCGTATCTGTTCGGTCTGACAGCCCTCCATGAAAAGGCGCCCTCCCAGGGCGTTTTTTACCGGCACGGCCGTCCGGTGCTGCGCCTTTGGCTCAAAAACGCCTGCGATGCAACCCTTTCGGTGGGGCAGGAAACCTATATTTTCCTGGAGGTGGAGAGAAACCTCTGGGAGCTGACGCTGCCCCTGGAGCCGGGCTTTTATTATGTCACCCTGGCGGTCAATGGGGTGGAGGTGCTGAGTCCTTTTTTGCCGGTGGGCTACGGCTATTCCAGGCCCTGTAATTTCCTGGAGCTGGGGCCGGTGCGGGAGAGCTGCCGGATCGAACGGACGCCCCACGGAAGCGTCCGTCACGAGTATTTTTACGCGGAGACCACCGGACGTCAGGAAACCTGCCTGGTCTATACGCCCCCGGGCTATGACGGGGGACAGGAGCGTTATCCGGTCCTGTATCTGCAGCACGGGTTCGGGGAAAATGAGACGGGCTGGGTCTGGCAGGGACGGATCGGTCACATGATGGACAACCTGCTCGCCCGGGGACTGGCGGTTCCCATGCTGATCGTGATGGCGGACGGAATGCTGCGCCGGGCCGGGCAGGACGAGGTGTTGGAGAACACGCTGTTTCCGGAGTTTCTGCTCCGGGATCTGATGCCTTTTGCGGAGGAGAGGTTCCGCGTCCTTGACGGCCGGGAGCACCGGGCGCTGGCAGGGCTTTCCATGGGCTCCATGCAGGCGGCGGCCACGGCCTTTGCGCATCCGGAGCTGTTTGCCTGGATCGGCCTTTTTTCCGGTTTTCTGCGCAACTATATCGGGACAGAGCAGGTGGACGATTCTCATCTGGCGGGCGTGTACGCGGATCCGGAGGGCTTCAACCGGCAAAACAGGCTGCTGTTTCGCGCCATGGGCCGGGAGGACGTATTTTTCAACTGGTTCATGGAGGAGGATCAGCTCTGCGAGGATTACGGCCTGCGCCAGGTGCGCCGGGTGTACGAGGGCGGCCACGACTGGAACGTGTGGCGGCAGTGCGCGGAAGAATTTCTGGGGTTACTGTTCACTCCGCAATGTCAGTTAGTTAAGGATTATGGTTGGCATCGAGAGGGGAAAGGAGACTCC
>JAUNGT010000086.1 GCA_030524455.1 Eubacteriales bacterium
AAGCGGATCTGTGATGAATCAGAACGGACTTTTGTAGAAAAGATTATAGCAGATCTGGAAGAATTTTGAAAGAGGAAAATCTTTGATTTTTCTAAATTAAAAAACGAGGTGTAAAAAGTATAGTAGAAAGTCTGGAATAATTTTTTTAACAATCGGTTGACTTTTCTCACAAAATCCGCTATGATTATATAGCTGATGAGGCAATCGAAGCGTGGCTCAGTTTGGTAGAGCGCTGCGTTCGGGACGCAGAGGTCGCGTGTTCGAATCACGTCGCTTCGACGATTGGATGAAAGATGCTGTAAAAATGAGAGATCATTTTTATGGCATTTTTCTTTGTGTTCATTTCAGGAGGAAAACAAAAAATGCAATGTTTTCTCCCCTTCTTTGGCAATTATCACATAGTCTCTCCCCCTTTTATCCGGTATACTTCACTCATACTCATACTTTGCAGTACTTTATCCATAGCGGGAGGAAGAATATCATGAGAAAGCATTACGAAAAGATTCTGGAGGGGACGGACAGCCGGGTAAAAAAGTGCCTGCGTGTCCAGGTGACAGACCAAAACAGCCCTTACTGCGGCGGTTTTCCGGATGAGAACGATCTGATCCAGGTCAAGTATACCGTATACCGCCTGACGACGATGACGGCGGCCTACAGCAACCGGGAGAGCCGTTATTATCACAATGCTAAGGTGGCGGAGCGCATCCTTTTGGGATACGATTTTGTGGAGCGCTTCCAGCATGAGGACGGGCTGTTCGATTATATCAACTGCAATTTCCATTCCGCGCCGGATACGGCGTTTATCGTAAAAAGGATGCTGCCCGGACTGCATTATCTGAGAGGGACCAAGCGCGATGAGGCGCAGGAAAAAATTTACGCCAGGGTATATGGAATCACGAAAAAGGCGGCGGAGGGACTTTTGCTGGGCGGCTTCCACACGCCGAACCACCGCTGGGCGATTGCCTCCAATCTGCTGGAGTGCGCGGACTTTTTCGGGGAGAAACGGCTCGCGGAGGCAGCCGAGGTGTATCTGCGCGAGGGCAGCGACTGCAACGGGGACGGGGAGTACGCGGAGCGCTCGGCGGGCGGCTACAACCGGATCAACAACGAGGCGATGCTGACCATGGCAAAATACACCGGCGACGTTTCCTATGAGGACTGCGCGGTGCGGAACCTGCGCATGATGCTCACTTACATGGAGCCGGACGGCACAGTGTTCACGGCAAACTCCACCCGCCAGGACAACGGCAAGCGGATCGTGCCCAAGAATTATTACTGGGATTATCTGATGGTGGGAAGGGACCGGAACATTCCGGAGTTTCTTGCCTTCGCCAACTATCTGTTTGAGCTGACGGAGGAAAACCGTCTGTCCTACCCGGACATTCTGTGGCATTTTATGAACCGTCCGGAGTTGATCGGGGAAGAGTACGACGGAAAATATGAATTTCACGATTTCAAAAAGCTGTACCGGGACTCCGGCATCGCGAGAGTGCGCCGGGGAGAGACGACCTACACGCTGATGCAGGGAAAGAGCAATTTCCTGTATTTCAGCAACCGCTCCATCGACGTGTCGGTGAAGATCGCCGGGGCCTTCTGTGAGCACCGGGCCTTCTGTCCGGAGCTTTTGGAGGAGACAGAGGACGGCTTCCATGTAAAACAGGTGATGCGCGGCTGGTATTATCTGCCCTTTTCGGAGAAGCCGGCCACCAGCGACTGGTGGAAGATGGACAACGCCAGCCGGGAGAAAAAGCTGGGGCCCAATCTCACAGTCGAGGCGTGGGTGAAGGAGATCGCCGGGGGACTGGAGGTTTCCACCAAAATAAGCGGCGTTTCCCAGGCGCCCTTCCGGGTGGAGCTGTCCGTGCTGGGCGCACAGAAGGCGGACAACGAGCATTTCTGTATGCATGATATCAAAGGAAAGAGACTGCTGTCCAAGAGCGGCATGACGGTGTTTACCAACCGGGACGACGCGGTGGAGGC
>JAUNGT010000053.1 GCA_030524455.1 Eubacteriales bacterium
AATCATTTTCTCACGTACTGTGCAGTAAATGCACAGTACTGAGTGAACAGTAACCATTCTACCATTTCCGGGTGGGATATGCCAGCGCCAATCGTTGCAATCGGGAAAAACATATGATAAGATGGTAACAGTTCAGCCAGCCGGGAGTGAACGGCAAAAATCGTGCTCGCACGAATTTTGGCCGGTTGCTCCCGGCTGAGGGAGCGCCTGATGATGAGCAAAGGGAGCCGCGTAGCGGCGGAAAGCGCGTTAGCGCGGCTTTGCGAATGGCGCGGGCTGAACTGTTACATGATATGAAAAACTTGAGCGGAGGCAGGAATATATGTTATTGGACGATAAGACAATTCTGATCACCGGGGGTACGGGCTCTTTCGGCAAGTGCTTTACCAAGTATGTGATGGAGCATTATAACCCCAGGAAGGTGATCATTTACTCCCGGGATGAGTTCAAGCAGTGGATGATGCAGAACGAGCTGCGGGAATATGAGGATAAGCTTCGGTTTTTCATCGGGGATGTGCGGGACGCGGACCGGCTTCGCCGGGCTTTCGACGGGGTGGATTATGTGATTCACGCCGCGGCCTTAAAGCAGGTGCCCGCCTGCGAGTACAATCCCAACGAGGCGATCAAGACCAACATTCACGGGGCGATGAATGTGATTGAGGCGGCGCTGGACACGAACGTGAAAAAGGTGGTTGCTCTTTCCACGGATAAGGCGGTGAATCCGGTGAATCTTTACGGGGGCACCAAGCTGGTCAGCGACAAGCTGTTTGTGGCGGCTAACGCTTATGTGGGCAGCAAGGATGTCAACTTTTCCATCGTGCGCTACGGCAATGTGGCGGGCAGCAGGGGTTCTATCATCCCGCTGTTTCGCAGTATCATTGAGCAGGGCGGCACGGAGCTGCCGATCACGGATACCCGCATGACCCGCTTCTGGATCAGCCTGGAGCAGGGCGTGGAGCTGGTGATCAAGGCGCTGGCGGAGGCGAAGGGCGGGGAAACCTTTATCAGCAAAATCCCCTCCTTTAAAATCACGGATCTGGCGGAGGCCATGCTGCCCGGCTGTAAGATCAAAGAGATCGGCATCCGGCCCGGCGAGAAGCTGCACGAGATCATGGTGACGACGGAGGACTCCTTTACCACCTACGAGTATGAGAAGCATTTTATCGTGTATCCGCAGATGACCTGGAACAACAAGCAGCAGCCGGACAAGAGCGGGCGCAAGGTGGAGGAAGGCTTCTCCTACAGCTCCGGCAACAATACCCAGTGGCTGAGCGTGGAGGATATCCGGGAGCTTTTGAAGACCACCGGAACTGTCTGAGCCTATGAAGCTGAGTATTATTGTGCCCGTCTACAACATGGCGGCGGACGGAAAGCTGGAATACTGCCTGGATTCCCTGGCGGCGCAGACGATCGCCGATTACGAGGTAATCACGGTGGACGACTGCTCCTCGGACAACTCGCCGGAGATCCTGCGGGACTATGAGCGGCGCTATCCCGGGAAATTCAGGGCCGTATATTCCGAGGTGAATAAGCGCCAGGGGGGCGCAAAGAATATCGGGCTTTCCCTTGCAAAGGGGGATTGGATCGGGTTTATCGACAGCGATGACTGGATCACGCCGGACATGTATGAACGGCTGATCGGCAGGGCGGAGCAGACCGGGGCGGATATGGCGGGTTGTGATTACTGTCTGACCGGAGAGCACAGCATGAAAGCGGGGCAGCGGGTGCCGAACGGCAGGCCGGAGCAGAGCGGCGTTCTGGATGAGGAAAAATACCGCTCGCTGATTCTGGATGGCGGCAGCCTGGTGGTGAAGGTATACCGGCGGGAGATTTTCATGGACAGCGGCATCCGCTTTCCGGAGCATATTTTTTATGAGGATAATGCGGTCGGCGACGCGGTGCTGCTTCAGGCCAGGCATTACGAGTACATTCCGGAACCCCTCTATTATTATTACCAGCACAGCGCCTCCACGGTGCACACCATCAGCCGGGCGCGCTGTGAGGACCGGATGGCGGCAGGGCTTGGGATTTTGGAAAATGCCCGGCATTTCGGCTATCTGGAAACCTACCGGGCAGAGATCTGTTTTGAGTTTACGATGCTGTATTACGTCAATACCCTGTTTTCCTATGTGGTGGGAAAGGGATTTAAGTCCCCGGCTTTTATCCGGCAGATGGGGAATCGGCTGCGCCGGGAGTTCCCGGATTTTGCGGAAAATCCCTACTACCGGGATCGGGTCAATCCCGAGCAGAAAAAGCTGATTGCCCTGCAGCAGCGCTCCACGCTGCTGTTTTTGGCTTATTATGGGTTGCTCCAAACCTGGCGGGGGCTGCGGCGCAGGCTGGGGAGGTAGGCAGCAGGCCGGGAAGCCAGTCCGCTGCCGGTCAGTGCAGCTTTTGAGTCAAAGCCTCCGCAATCCGCGCGGCCCCGGCTCCGTCCACGGCCATACGCATCCGGGCGGACTGCTCCTGCCGGACCTCCGGGTAATCCCGCAGGCCGCCCAGGGCGGACAGCAGGCTGTCAAAAAAGTCCGGGTGGTTGCGCACATCGCCGGCCCAGGGGATCAGCCCGGCACGGGCAAAGGCCTTCGCGCCGGGGATCTGGTTGTCCGCCATGGTGTAGCTGACGCTGGGAACGCCGACGGCGCAAAGCTCGTAGAGCGTGGTCCCGGCGGCGGAGACGGCCAGGTCGCAGGAGGCCATCAGGGAAGCCATATCCCGGATGTTCTCGTGCAGGACAACCCGGCTGTCGCGCTCTGCCAGAGAGGAAAGCGCGGCCCGGTGTGTGTGCATGGGGCCGGTCAGGATGTGGAAGCGCACATCCTTCCAGCTCTCCAGCGCGCAGAGCCGCTCGGCAAGGCCGCCGGCGATGTGGAAGGGATCCGTCCCGCCGGTGGAGAGAAACAGGTCGCGCACTGTCCCCCAGGGATGATAGGGGCAGAGGGAAAACTGTTCCCGCAGCGGCGCGTAGGCGCCCCCTGCCAGCACCCGGTCGGCTTTGGTGTAAAAGCCGGTGTCCACCGTCAGATCATAGTTGATTACCAGGCTGACCGGATAATCGAAGGCCTGCAGATCGTCCAGATAGGCGGTGCGGCAGAGCTGGCGGAAGGACGCCAGATATTTGGGCGTGACAAAATAGGAGTCCACCAGCAGGCAGGACGCGTTGTGGGAGGACAGGATGCTCTGCATCACAGGGATTTCCCGCTCGGGATTGCGGTAGTCGGTCTGAAGCTGCATAATCGTGAAGGCACGCTCCACCGCCTCCCCCGGTGTGATCATACGCTGCAGCAGGGAGACGGAGGCGGGATCCGACACGATAAACACCGGCAGCGCGCCTCTTTTGCGCAGGGCGCGGGCGATGGAGAGGCAGCGCATCAGATGCCCGGTGGCGATCGTCTCGTTGCCGTCGGTGCGGATGTAGATCAGCGGATGAGATTCCATGACAGCGGCGTCCCCTTTCCGATCGGGCAGGAAGCCTTTCTGCCCAGAATCTCTTCATAATACATGGTGTGCAGTCCCTGACCGGGGCGGATGCAGCGCAGGTTTTTGGGGGAAAAGACCTCGCCCTCCTGCATGTCCTGCACCACAAACAGGGAGCGGGAGCCCTTCCGCTCCTTTTCCTGCGCTTCTGTGAGCCGGTATTCCTCCGCGCCCAGCGCCCTGTCCAGGATGCGGATCTGCTCTGTCATCTCCTGAAATTCTTCCGGCTCCATGGAAAAAGCGCCGTCCGGGCCGCCGTCGGCGCGCCGCAGGGTCAGGTGCTTCTCCACCATTCTTGCGCCCAGGCTGACGGCGCCCGCGGCCACGGCAGGGCCCATGGTATGGTCGGAGAGGCCGGTCAGACAGCCGAAGGTCCGGGCCAGGGTGGGAATCGTGCGCAGGTTGACGGCCTCGTAGGGGGTGGGATAAGCGGAGACGCATTTTAACAGGATCACGTCCTCGTTGCCCTCCTCGCGGCAGATCGCCATGGCGCGCTCGATGTCCTCCAGCCGCGCGATGCCGGTGGCAAGGATGACGGGCTTGTGCAGCCGCGCCACACGGCGGATCAGCGGGATATCGTTGATTTCATAGGAAGCGATTTTGTAGGCGGGGACATTTAACGTTTCCAGAAAATCCACCGCCGTATCGTCGAAGGGGGAGGAAAAGCAGACCATCCCCAGCCGGTTTGCCTCCGCCATCAGTGCTTCGTGCCACTCCCAGGGGGTGTAGGCCTGTTGATAGAGCTGATATTCGGTCATGCCGTCCCAGAGCCCGCCCTTGTTGACAAAGTAGGAGGCGTCGCTGTCGATCGTCATGGTGTCGGCAGTGTAGGTCTGAAGCTTGACCGCGTCCGCGCCCGCTCTGGCGGCAGCGTGCACAATCTCCATGGCCCGGTCAAAATCCTGCAGGTGGTTGGCGGACATCTCCGCCACGATAAAGGTGGGCGAGTCGGCTGCGATGCGCCGTCCGCCCAGAATAATTTCTTTATTCATGCGTTTTTTTCTCCAGCATTTTCTGATATTTTAATTCCGCGATCGCCCAGTCCTCCTCGGTGTCGATATCCTGCACCTCAAGCTCCGGCAAAAACAGCGGGACCATGCCCGGCACGTCCGTGGTGCCCTCCCGGAAAAAAGCTTCCGTGCGGCAGGCGTAAAACTGGCCGCAGTCGTGGTAGAGAGCCTCCAGATCCTGGCTCCTGGCAGCGGCAAATTCGGGCCATTTGTAGCCGATATGCCCTTCGGAATCCACCTTAAGGCTGCGCAGCACCGGGTAAGGATAGGTGGTGACGGGCATCACAGAGTCCGCGCGCAAAAGCATCTCCATGGCGGTACAGAGCTTTTGGGCGGTGACAAAGGGGGCGGTGGGATAGATGCAGCAGAAGGCGTCAAAGCTTTGTCCCTGTTCCCGGTAGCGGCAAAGCACCTCACGGATCACATCATCGGTGGAGGCATAATCGTCGGCGGATTGGGCACTGCGCAAAAAAGGCACGCTGGCGCCTGCCTCCCGGGCGATCCGGGCGATCTCCTCATCCTCTGTGGAGACCATGACTTCATCAAAAACACCCGCCGACAGGGCGGCCTCGACGGAATAGGTCAGAATGGGCCGGCCCAGGAAGGGGCGTATATTTTTGCGGGGGATGCGTTTGCTCCCGCCGCGGGCGGTGATAATAGCAAGTGCTGACATCAGAGAGCCTCCTTATTACAGGTCTGTTTTTTCGTAGTATACCACAGGCGGTTCATAATGTAAAATGGGCGGGAAATCCGCGTGAAAATGAGGAGTGCCCAGGGCCTCACGGCACCTGGGCTATTATGAAAAAATTATCTGTATTTCCAATGGCAGGACCGTCTCGGGAGCTCTCCCTCAACGACAAATTCAGTATAGCAATTAATTGTGAATAAACTATGAACACGATGTTAATAGATAGTAAGTTAGCACAAAAACTGAGGGATACAGAGAAAACAATAGTGCAAAACCGACAAAAAAGAAACTTCCTATTTTGTTCTTGTGCCGGGACGGCAATAATGTTAGAATAAACCACAGTATACGGTTTTTAGCCCGGAGAGTTTTTGAACCCGGAGATGAGAAGAGGATGAGACGGATGGAAGATCAGGAGGCAAAGCGCCTGCGCAATTCCCTGGTGGAATACGAGAGCTATTTAAATGAGATACGTCAGGTAACCCTGAAAAATGTGGAGACGCTGGACGTGATACAGCGATATACGGACAAGAGCGCGGCGGGGATGCAGAAGCTGGCGGAGCAGAGCCTGGAGGGGATCCAGAAGGTGACGGCGGAGAGCGCCGGCGGCCTGCGCCGGATCATCGAGACCGGGACGAGCAATCTTTCGCGGATGGCGGAGAACAGCCAGGACAGTCTGCAGCGGATGGCGCAGAGCAATCAGGCGAGTCTTGCCCAGACGCTGCAGCGCAGCCAGGAGAGCCTTTCGCAGATGGCCGAGAGCAGCCGCAGCGCCATTTCCGGTACGGCAAAGGAGTGCTTAAGCCGCCTGCAGAGCTATACGGAGGCGGGGCTTGAGCGGATGGAGGCGGCCCAGAAGCGCAACATGGAGACGGCGGATCAGGTGGAGAAGATCGAGCAGGCGATTCAGGAGCATCTGGAGGCCATGAAGGAGCTGCTAAAGCAGTCCGACGATTTTACGCACCGGGAAAACGTGAAGGTGTACCGCAACGTGCAGGCCGTCGTGGTGGATGAGGTAAAAAAGCAGAACGAGGCCATGGCGGCCCAGAATGACGAGCTGGTGCGCCGCAACGAGAGCCTGCAGCGCCAGAGCAGAGGCTTAAAGCCGCTGATGGCCGTGACGCTGATCGCCGCGCTTGCCAATATCGCCCTGATGGCGGCGCAGATCGCAGGGCTGTTCTGATGGGCAGGGCAGTCTGGAGGCCCGGCAATATGCTCTATCCCCTTCCGGCGGTGATGGTGTCGGTGGCGGACGGGCAGGGCCGGCCGAATATTTTTACGGTTGCCTGGACGGGGACGGTCTGCTCCAACCCGCCCATGGTTTCGATTTCCGTGCGCCCGGAGCGCTACTCCTATCACTGTATCGAGGAGACGGGCGAATTTGTGATCAACCTGACGACGGAGAAGCTGGCTTTGGCAGCGGATTTCTGTGGGGTAAAAAGCGGTCGGGAGGTGGACAAGTTTGAGGCCATGGGGCTGACGGCTGCACCCTCCGTGGAGGTGCGTCCGCCGCAGATCGGAGAAAGCCCGGTGAGCCTGGAGTGCCGGGTGGAGCAGACGGTCCCCCTCGGCAGCCACACGATGTTTGTGGCCCGGGTGGTGTCCGTCAGCGTGGACGAGCGCTGGCTGGACGGGACGGGCCGTTTTCACCTGGAGCAGGCAAAGCCGGTGGTGTATTCTCACGGCACCTATTACGGGCTGGGGGAGGCCATCGGGACCTTCGGTTACAGCGTGGCAAAGAAAAGAACGAAGAAAAGGCAGAAATAAGCGTATTAAATGAATTTTTTGAAACGATATCTGGGAATTATAAAAAGCACATATTTTCTGACGACGGGAGTTATCCTGTTTGCGGCGCTCTTTTTTGCGCCCACCATCCCGCGGT
The DNA here is from genome assembly GCA_030524455.1 of Eubacteriales bacterium. Taxonomy (GTDB): domain Bacteria; phylum Bacillota; class Clostridia; order Lachnospirales; family Lachnospiraceae; genus Gallintestinimicrobium. The sequence goes on from JAUNGT010000053.1 coordinate 7,055, forward strand.
TTGAGCGGACGGGAGACAATTATTTTACGGTCACTCTAAACGGCACGGAGGTGGGCAGCTGCCGGGATGCCGGACGGGTGGAGGACCTGATTGCCCGCGCACGCCGGGAGATTTCCGCCAAAAGAGGCGGCATGACCTATATTCTGGCGGAGACAGAGACTGCGGGACAGGAGCTTTTGTTCGGATATGTGGACAGTGAGAAGCAGCTTTACGACAGGATACGGGAGGTTCTCGAGGAAAGTATACAGGAGACGCTGCGCCATGCCTACACCGTGAAAATCAATCAGTATATGGTGAATCTGGGCAGCAGCAGCGAGGTGCATGCCCTTTTGCAGACTGCCCTTGACCGGTACGACACGGAAGGGGAGTACACGGCGGACGTGGTGGTGGATCCGGACCGGGAGTTAAACGTGCTCACCACCGTGGTGCGCCGCAAAGACAGCGTGGACGAGCGGACCGGGACGGCCGGAAAGGGAGCCGGAGCGGAGGCTTTTCTGGATGAAATCTACAGCCTGGTGGAGCCGGATCTGGAGGCCAGCGACTTTGAAAGCCTGGATTACGGGCTGGTGGAGCTGGACTTTGGGGATACGGTGGAGATTGTGGACGCCTATCTTTTGGAGAGCGAGATTACGCCTCTGGAAACCGCCATTTCAGAGGTGACGGCAGATCAGCAGACCGAGCAGATTTACGAGGTGCAGCCGGGGGATACTCTGTCCCAGATCGCGGAGGACAACGGGCTGACGGCGGCAGAGCTGGTGGCGATCAATCCCTCCCTGGAAAACGAGGATTCCATGATCCGGGCGGGGGACGAGTTGATCATCACCGTGCCGGAGCCGGAGCTTTCCGTTGTGCATAAGGAGCGGATTTACACGGAGGACAGCTACGATGCGGAAACTGTCTATATCGACAACGATCAGTGGTACACCTCGGAATCGGTGGTCCGCCAGCAGCCCTCGGCGGGCTTCCGCAAGGCGGCCTCTCTTGTGACTTATCGGAATGATCAGATCGAGAGCCAGGAAATCGTGAAGGAGGAGGTTGTGGCGGAGGCGCTCCCGCGGATCGTGGAGCGGGGCACCAAGGTGCCGCCCACCTTTATCAAGCCGATTTCCGGCGGCCGGCTGTCGTCGGGCTACGGCGGCCGCAAGGCGCCCACAAAGGGAGCCTCCACCAACCATCAGGGAATTGACTGGGCCACGCCCACCGGCACGGCCGTCATGGCTTCCAGCGGCGGCACTGTGACCCGGGCCGGCTGGGGAAGCGGCTACGGCTATGTGGTTTATATTCAGCACGAGGGAGGCCGGGAGACCCGCTACGGCCATCTGAGCAAGGTACTGGTGAGCGTCGGACAGAAGGTGTCCCAGGGCCAGAAGATCGCCCTGAGCGGCAACACGGGCCGCAGCACCGGGCCGCACCTGCACTTTGAGCTGCGCATCAACGGCAGCTCGGTCAACCCTCTCAGCTATTTAAATTAACAGCCCTTTACAAATCTGCCGGAATATGCTATAACTCCAAGGACGGCAAAGAAAAGGCGAAGGACGGGATATCCATGCCCTTCGGAGGAATTTGCCGTGCCGGTATGTATAAAAACGACAGATCGGGCGGATAATGAGAGTGTAATCGCAGGCTATGTATTCGGATACATAGGCAGAGGGAAATATAGATGGAACAATATGCAATTTGCGGCGGGAATCCGCTGGTAGGAGAGGTGGAGATCGGGGGCGCGAAGAACGCGGCGCTGCCGATCCTGGCGGCCTCCCTGATGACGGATGAGACGGTTTTGATAGAAAATATGCCTGATGTGCGGGATACGAACATTTTGCTGCAGGCGATGGAGGCCATCGGCGCCCGTGTGCAGCGGGAGAACCGGCACGCGGTAAAGATCAACGGTTCTCTGATTCATGATCTGACGGTGGAGGGGGACGCGGTGAAGAAGATCCGCGCTTCCTATTATTTCCTGGGCGCGCTTCTTGGCAAGTACAAAAAGGCTACCGTGGTGCTGCCGGGAGGCTGCGACATCGGCTGCCGGGCGATTGACCAGCACATCAAGGGCTTTAAGGCGCTGGGAGCGTCGGTGGAGATCGCGCACGGCATGATTACGGCGGAGGCGCCCCGTCTGCGGGGGGCGCACATTTATCTGGACGTGGCCAGCGTGGGAGCGACCATCAACCTGATGATGGCGGCATCCATGGCGGAGGGCCGCACGACGATCGAAAACGCGGCCAAGGAGCCCCATGTAGTCGATCTGGCAAACTTTTTAAACCGTCTGGGCGCAAACATTAAGGGGGCGGGCACGGATGTGATCCGCATCCAGGGCGTGGAGCGCCTGCACGGGGCGGAGTATGTGATCATCCCGGATCAGATCGAGGCGGGCACCTTCATGTTCGCGGCGGCGGCAACCCGAGGAGACGTGACGGTGAAAAACGTGATTCCCAAGCACCTGGAGTCCATCACCTCCAAGCTTTTGGAGATCGGCTGCGAGGTGTCGGAGTTCGACGACGCGGTGCGCGTGGTAGCGTCCCGGCCGCTGGGGCATACCCAGGTCAAGACGCTGTATTATCCGGGCTTTCCCACGGACATGCAGCCGCAGATCGTGGTGACGCTGGGACTTTCCAGGGGAACCAGCATCGTGACGGAGAGTATTTTTGAAAACCGGTTCCGCTATGTGGATGAGCTCATCCGTATGGGGGCCAATATCAAGGTGGAGGGCAATACCGCGATCATCGGCGGCGTGCCCAAATATACGGGAGCCAGCATCAATGCGCCGGATTTGCGCGCCGGGGCTGCCCTGGTGATTGCCGCCCTGGCGGCGGAGGGGATGTCCACGGTGGACGATATCCGCTATATCGAGCGGGGCTACGAGGATTTCCATCTGAAGCTGCAGAAGCTGGGCGCCCAGATCGATAAGGTGGAGTCCGAGCGTGAGCTGCAGAAGTTTAAGCTGAAAATCGGCTGAACAGTTACAATCTTTGTTGACAAACCTACTGCCGTATAGTATTGTAAATGGGTAACAGATAAGAAAATTCAATATTGTGCTTTCTCTTATTCAGAGTGGTGGAGATACATAGGATCTGTGAAGCCACGGCAACCCCGCAGTGCGGAAGGTGCCAGCCTGAGCGAGTATACGCTGCCGCACACGGCAGCTCGAACAATAAGAGGATTTGATTATCAAGAGATCGGATCCGCTTTTTGGCGGATCTTTTTTTCTGTATGCAGCGGCATACAGCGACCAAGGAGGAACAGATGGAGAAACGTTTATTTACTTCTGAATCCGTGACGGAAGGACATCCCGACAAGCTTTGCGACGCGGTTTCCGATGCGATTCTGGACGCGCTGATGGAGCAGGATCCCATGAGCCGCGTGGCCTGCGAGACGGCGAGCTGCACGGGCTTTGTGCTGGTGACGGGCGAGATCACCACGCGTGCCTATGTGGACATCCCGAGGATCGTGCGCGAGACGGTCAAGGAGATCGGCTATGATAAGTCCGAGTACGGCTTTGACGGAAATACCTGTGCGGTGATGGTTTCCATCGACGAGCAGTCCAGCGATATCGCCATGGGCGTGGACAAGGCGCTGGAGGCCAAGGAGAACCTGATGTCCGACGAGGAGCTGGAGGCGATCGGCGCCGGCGACCAGGGCATGATGTTCGGCTATGCGACCAACGAGACGGAGGAGTATATGCCCTACCCGATTTCCCTGGCGCACAAGCTGGCAAAGCAGCTCACGAAGGTGAGAAAGGACGGCACTCTGACCTATCTGCGTCCCGACGGCAAGAGCCAGGTTTCCGTGGAGTACGATGAAAACGATAAGCCCGTTCGTCTGGAGGCGGTGGTGCTTTCCACACAGCATGATCCCGAGGTGACGCAGGAGCAGATCCACGAGGACATCAAAAAATATGTGTTTGATCCCGTTTTGCCCGCAGAGCTGATCGACGATCAGACGAAGTTCTTCATCAATCCTACGGGACGTTTTGTGATCGGAGGCCCTCACGGCGACGCGGGCCTGACCGGGCGCAAGATCATTGTGGACACCTACGGCGGCTATGCCCGTCACGGCGGCGGAGCCTTCTCCGGCAAGGACTGCACCAAGGTGGACAGAAGCGCGGCCTATGCGGCCCGCTATGTGGCGAAGAACATTGTGGCGGCAGGCCTGGCGGACAAGTGCGAGATCCAGCTTTCCTATGCCATCGGCGTAGCGCAGCCCACCTCCGTCATGGTGGACACCTTTGGGACCGGCAGGCTTTCGGATGAGAGACTGGTGGAGATCATCCGCGAGAACTTCGACCTGCGTCCCGCAGGCATCATCCGGATGCTGAATCTGCGCCGTCCGATCTACAAGCAGACCGCGGCCTACGGCCATTTCGGCCGCAACGACCTGGATCTGCCCTGGGAGAAGCTGGACAAGGTGGAGCTTTTGAAGAAATATTTATGATACCAGGGGCAAAAGGTATCGCACTTATAACACGGTAAAAAATGCCGCATCCGGCCTGGGATGCGGCATTTTTGCGGCCTTAATCCTGCCTTGCCATTTTTGTGGCTGCATAGTAAAATAGGTAGCAACAGTCAGAGCGTTTGTTGCCCGCAGGGGCAGAAGGGAACACGGATACAGATGAGGAAGAGACAGGCGGCGATGGTACTGGGGCTGGCGCTTTTGGCGTCGGCAGGCTGCGCGCCCGGCGATATCAGCCGATACGCGGCACGCGCCCAGCAGGCCGGGGAAGTCATTTTTGAGGGAAAAACAACGGAGGCGATGGCAGCTGCAGCGACGGCAGCAGCGGCAGAGACGATTGCCCGGGAGGATGCGGCTGCCGGAGAAACAGCGGCAGAGAGCGCCGCTGCCGCTGCATCGCAGGCGGGGACGGAGGAAACCGCCGCTTCTGTGCCGGAGGAAACGGCAGAAGCGGCGGGCTCTGCGGAAAATTCAGCTGCGGAGCGCGCAGAGCTTCCGGCTCTGATGGAGCAGGTCCCCCGGGAGGCGCAGGATGCGCTGGCCCGCAAGGGAGAGGACTTCTCCGGAAAGCTGGCCGGGCGGGACATCCTGAGCCGGGCAGAGCAGGGCGCACTGGAGGCGGTTCTTCGGCAGGAGGACTACGGGGATGATATGCTCTGCCTGCAGGAGATGGCGCGCTACAGTGAGGGAAACGAAAGCTTTCTGCTGGTGTTTGAGAGTACGCCCCTGACGGCCCGGCAGCGGGTGCAGGGGGATCTGTGGTTTTATGACGGCCAGACGGCCCGGAAGCTGTTGGACGATACGGTTTTTGAAAAAATGGAGCGGGCAGATGGGCCGGGAGCTCCGTTCCTCCTGCTGGAGACGGAACAGGACAGACACCGCTCGGCGATGGTCTATACGGTGTCCGAAGGACAGGCGCGCTCCTGGTTTGAGGGAGCAGCAGAGGCAGAGCTTGTTCCGGAAGGGCTTTGCGTGTCCTATCCGGCGGATTATTTCCAGTATGACCCGTTGGTAAAGGAATGGGCGGACGCCGGGGAGGGCGCGCTGGTTCCGGGCTTTTATGCCAGGACGCAGGAGGGCTTTGAACCCCTTCAAACGAGGGAGCTCTCGGCGCAGGAATATCTGGCTTATCTGCAGCCCGGGGAGGGCGACGCAGAGGGGCAGGCGTTTCTGGAAGCCCAGGAGGAGCTGTTTTACACGCCCTCCGATGAGACAGCGGACTATGCGTACCGTTTTTTTGCGGTCGGGGAGAACCGGGTCGGCTGGCGGCTGCGCCGGACCGGGCTGCCGGAAAACGGTGGGATCGATCATGCGGTGGCGGAATACAGCTATGCCTTCTATGAGCTGAAAGACGGCAGGCTGACGGCGGACGCTGTGTCCGTCGGTGGGAGGGGCTTCTGGTTTCAGGATCCGTCCCGGGCGGAGGAGGAGCTTTTGGAGCTCTCGGAGCTTCCGCCGTCTCTGCAGGGAAACCGGCTGGATCGGGCGGGAGAGCTGCGGCCCGCGGAGCAGGGCGCGCTGGAGCGCATCCGCAGCGTGCGTCAGTATCCGGAGGACGCGTTATGCTTTGTGAGCGCGGCCGATTTTGACCGGGACGGGAGAACGGAGGTTTTCGCGGCGGTGGGAAGCTATGACGGTGCCTTCGGCGCGGCGGTCTGCGATTTCTGGTGTGTGGGGGATGGCGAGCCGCAGCTTTTGCTGGAGAACCGTCCGGTCAGGGAACTGCAGACGGTGGAGAGCGGCGCGCAGAGCGCCGTGCTTTTGCGGGGCTTTTCCCTCGCCGGCGTGCGGGATTTGCTGTATACGGCATGGGACAATGTGCCGGCGCGGCTGCTGGATACGGCGGGACGTATTGAGCCGCAGGACGGCGGCTCGCTGAAGGCCTGGCCGGTAGCCGGAGGCGTGCCCGGATATTTTTTCCTGCAGGACGGCCAGGCGCCGGAATACGGGCTGGAGGAGATTCCGGCAAAGACAATTTTGGAATATGACAACGGAGAGGCGGTGTACCGCAGCCTGCTGCGCCGGGCGGACGGCGGCACAGAGGGGCTTTTTTGCCTGCGCCGGGCAAACGGAATGCTGCATGTGAGCCTGCGGGAGGCAGGCGGCACGTTTTATGAAACCTACGAGGTGCGGGACCGCATGCTGGTGCTGACAGACAGCGGCGAGGGCGGCTACAGCGCCGGGGAGACCGGAGAGCAGGAGACGGAAGAGGAAAACTGAGGCTATGGCATTTGCGCATTTGCACGTCCACACGGAGTACAGTCTGCTGGACGGTTCCAACAAAATAAAGGAGTATGTGAAGCGGGTCAAGGAGCTGGGAATGACGGCGGCGGCCATCACCGATCACGGCGCCATGTACGGAGTGATCGATTTTTACCGGGCGGCCCGGGAGGAGGGCATCCACCCGATTTTGGGCTGTGAGGTTTATGTCGCGCCCAATTCCCGCTTTGACCGGGAGCTGACAGGCGGGGAGGACCGCTATTATCATCTGGTGCTTTTGGCGGAGAACAACAAGGGCTATGAGAATCTGTCCAGGATCGTCAGCCGGGGCTTCACGGAGGGCTATTATTACAAGCCCCGCGTGGATCTGGAGGTGCTGCGGGAGTATCACGAGGGCATCATCGCCCTCTCGGCCTGCCTGGCCGGGGAGGTGCCCCGCTATATCCAGAAGGGGCTGATCGACGAGGCGAAAAAAAGCGCTCTGAAATATCAGGAAATTTTCGGGAAGGACAATTATTTTCTGGAGCTGCAGGATCACGGGATCCCGGAGCAGCAGACGGTCAACGCGGCCCTTCTGCAGATTTCCCGGGAGCTGGATATTCCGCTGGTGTGCACCAATGATGTGCACTACACCTACGCGGAGGACGCCAAGCCTCATGACATCCTGCTCTGTATCCAGACCGGCAAAAAGCTGGCCGACGAGAACCGGATGCGCTATGAGGGCGGCCAGTATTTTGTCAAGAGCGAGGAGGAGATGAAGGGGCTGTTCCCCTATGCCTGGGAGGCGGTGGAGAACACCCAGCGGATCGCCGACCGCTGTCATGTGGAGATTGAATTTGGCAAGACGAAGCTGCCGCATTTTGAGGTTCCGCAGGGCTATGATTCCTGGAGCTATTTGAACAAGCTCTGCGCCGACGGCATGGCGGAACGCTATCCGGACGACGACGGTACGCTGCGCAGGCGGCTGGAATATGAGCTGGATATCATCCGCCGCATGGGCTATGTGGATTATTTCCTGATCGTGTGGGATTTTATCAACTACGCGAGGGAGAACGGCATTCCGGTGGGGCCGGGCCGGGGCAGCGCGGCGGGGAGCATCGTGTCCTACTGCCTGCACATCACCAATATCGACCCGATCCGCTACAGCCTGCTGTTCGAGCGTTTTCTGAACCCGGAGCGGGTGTCCATGCCGGATATCGACATCGACTTTTGCTTCGAGAGGCGCCAGGAGGTCATCGATTATGTGGGCCGCAAGTACGGCCGGGAGAAGGTGGTGCAGATCGTCACCTTCGGTACGCTGGCGGCCAAGGGCGTGATCCGGGATGTGGGACGGGTGATGGATCTGCCTTATTCCTTTGTGGACTCCATCGCCAAGATGGTGCCCAACGAGCTGAATATCACCCTGGACCGGGCGCTGTCCGTCAATGCAGAGCTGCGCAAGCTCTACGAGGGGGATTCCCAGGTGCATGAGCTCATCGACATGAGCCGGCGTCTGGAGGGGCTTCCGCGGCACACCTCCATGCACGCGGCAGGGGTTGTGATCTGCCCGGAAGCGGCGGACAATTTTGTGCCCCTTTCGCGGGGTTCGGACGGCTCCATCACCACACAGTTTACGATGACGACGCTGGAGGAGCTGGGCCTTTTGAAAATGGATTTTCTGGGGCTTCGGACGCTGACGGTGATCGACCATGCGGTGAAGATGATCGAGAAGGACACCGGCGTGAAGCTGGATGTGGATCATCTGGATTTCAATGATAAAAAAGTGCTGGATTCCCTCTGCACCGGCCGCACCGACGGCGTGTTCCAGCTGGAAAGCGGCGGGATGAAAAGCTTTATGAAGGAGTTAAAGCCTCAGAGTCTGGAGGATATCATCGCCGGGATTTCCCTGTATCGCCCCGGCCCGATGGATTTTATCCCGAAATATATCCGGGGCAAAAACAACCATGCGGCCATCACCTATTCCTGCCCTCAGCTGGAGCCGATTCTGTCGCCCACCTACGGCTGTATCGTCTATCAGGAGCAGGTGATGCAGATCGTGCGCGATCTGGGCGGCTACACCATGGGGCGGAGCGATTTGGTGCGCCGCGCCATGAGCAAAAAGAAGCAGTCCGTGATGGAGAAGGAGCGCGCGAATTTTGTCTACGGCAATCCCGAGGAGGGCGTGCCGGGCTGCGTGGCAAACGGCATTCCGGAGCAGGTGGGGCTGCAGATTTACGCGGAGATGATGGATTTTGCAAAATACGCCTTCAATAAATCCCATGCGGCCTGCTATGCGGTGGTGGCCTATCAGACGGCGTATTTGAAATATTATTATCCGCTGGAATTCATGGCGGCGCTGATGACCTCCGTGATCGACAATCCGGGCAAGGTGGCGGAGTATATCCTGACCTGCCGCCAGATGGGGATCGGGATCCTGCCTCCGGATGTCAACGAGGGGGAGGCAGGGTTTTCCGTGTCCGGCAAGGCCATCCGCTACGGGCTGACGGCCATCAAGGGCGTGGGCCATCCGGTGGCGGAGGCGATCCTGCAGGAGCGTATGCAGCGCGGCCCCTTCAAAAATCTGCAGGATTTTCTGTCCCGCATGACCGACAGCGAGGTCAACAAGCGCAGCGTGGAGAATTTTATCAAGGCGGGAGCCTTCGACAGCCTGGGCGGCACGCGAAAGCAGTATATGAGCGTATTCGTCCAGCTCATGGACCAGAACCAGCAGAGCCGGAAAAACAATCTGGCCGGGCAGTTATCCCTGTTCGATCTGGTGGATGATTCGGAAAAGGAGAACTACGAGGTGCGGCTGCCGGACGTGGGCGAGTATCCCAAGGAGATTTTGCTCACCTTTGAGAAGGAGGTGCTGGGCGTCTACATCAGCGGCCATCCGCTGGAGGAGTACGAGCAGCTCTGGCGGAAAAATATCACCAACACCACGGCGGATTTTATGCTGGACGAGGAGACAAACGATATCCATATCCGGGACGGCGCCCGGGTGACGATCGGCGGCATTATCGAGGAAAAGAAGATCAAGTACACGAAAAAGGATCAGGTCATGGCCTTTTTGCAGGTGGAGGATCTGGTGGGGACGGTGGAGGTGATCGTATTCCCCAAGGCCTACGAGCAGTTCGGAAACAAGCTGACCGAGGACAACAAGGTGTTTTTGCGCGGTCGCGTCTCCGCCGAGGAGGACAAGGACGGCAAGCTGGTGTGCGAGTCCGTTCAGGCCTTCGACGAGATCCCGAAGAAAATCTGGATCAAATTTCCGACAATGGAAGCTTTCACCAGCCGCGAGAAGGAGCTGCTGTCAGCCATCGCAGACTCCGACGGCCGGGACGGCATCGTGGTCTATGTGGAAAATCCCCGCGCCATGAAGCAGCTGCCTCCCAACCAGAGCGTGTCTGCCGACCGGGCGCTGCTGGAACGCCTGGAGGAAATGTTCGGGGACGAGAACGTAAAGGTGATGT
>JAUNGT010000054.1:0-9723 GCA_030524455.1 Eubacteriales bacterium
ACTCACTATGCTTCCAGAGCTTCAATACCCCTTTGACAGCGAACTGATTCTGAAAAAGTCCAAAAGCCTAAAGCGACGCCTGCTGGAGGACGGTTCTGCGCGGATCCGCAAGAGGATCGCGGTGCTGGGCGGTTCCACCACCCATGACGTGGTGAGGATCCTGGAGCTTTTTTTATTGAATCAGGGAATCGAGCCGGAGTTTTACGAGTCGGAGTACGGGATGTACTGGGAGGACGCGGTGTTTGGGAACGAGGCGCTCAGAGCCTTTGCGCCGGAGCTGATCTATGTGCATACGAGCCTGCGTAACCTGCGCTTTTTGCCGAAGCCCCAGGACACGCCCCGGCAGGTGGAGGAGAAGCTGGAGGTAGAGTATCGGCGGTTTGAACAGATGTGGGAAAAGCTGGAGGAGAGCTGGCACTGTCCGGTGATCCAGAACAATTTTGAGCCCCCCTATTTCCGGCTGCTGGGCAATCAGGACGGAGTGGCGGTGCAGGGGCGGACCTGTTACGTCAATCGGATGAATGAGAAGCTTGCGGACTATGCGCGCAGTCACAAGGACTTCTGGATCAATGACATCAGCTATCAGTCGGCGGTGTACGGGCTGGACAAGTGGTCTGCGCCGGAATACTGGCATATGTACAAATACTGTCTCTGCCTGCCCGCCATCCCCTGGCTGGCCCACAATGTGGCCAATATCGTCAAGTCTCTGTTTGGAAAAAATAAAAAATCCCTGGTGCTGGATCTGGACAACACCCTCTGGGGCGGTGTGATCGGCGACGACGGGGTGGAGGGCATCGAGATCGGGCAGGAGACGAACATGGGGCAGGTGTATGCGGAGTTTCAGTCCTATGTGAAGCTGCTCAGGGACATCGGAGTGATGCTGAACGTGGCCTCCAAGAACGAGGAGGAGAACGCGCTGGCGGGGCTTTCGCACCCGGAGAGCGTGCTTTCGCCGGAAGATTTTCTGCTGATCAAGGCCAACTGGGAGCCCAAAAGCAGGAATCTTCTGGAGATTGCCCGGCAGCTCAACATTCTGCCGGAGAGTCTGGTATTTGCGGACGATAACCCGGCGGAGCGCGAGATCGTGCGGCAGCAGGCGCCGGAGGTGACGGCCCCCGAAATCGGCAGGCCGGAGGATTATATCCGGGTGCTGGACCGGGGCGGCTATTTTGAGGTGACGGCGCTGTCGGAGGATGACCGGAAGCGGAACGAGATGTACCGGGCAAATCTGGAGCGGGAGCAGCTCCAGTCCTCCTTTGCGGATTATCAGGATTATCTGCGCTCCCTGGAGATGAAGGCGCAGATCGCCCCCTTTGCGCCGGTGTATATGGCGCGGATCGCGCAGCTGACCAATAAGAGCAATCAGTTCAACCTGACTACCTGGAGGCTGACCCAGAGCGAGATCGAGCAGATGGCCGCCGATCCGCAGTTTTTCACGCTTTACGGCAGGCTGGAGGACAAGTTCGGGGACAATGGGGTGGTATCCGTGGTGATCGCCCAGTGCCGGGGAAAGGAGGCCCATATCCGTCTCTGGCTGATGAGCTGCCGGGTGTTAAAGCGCGACATGGAGCTGGCCATGCTGGACAGCCTGGCAGAGCGGTGCCGGGCTGCCGGGATTGAGACGCTCTACGGTTACTATTATCCCACCGCCAAAAACGGCATGGTGCGGGAGTTTTACGGGCAGCTCGGTTTTGAGCGGACCGGACTGGACGCAGAGCAAAACAGCGTCTGGCGTCTGGAGCTGTCCGGTTATGAGAAGAAAAATCATGTGATTGCGGTGGAGAAGTGCGATGCTGTTTAATTCCTATCTGTTTCTTTTCCTGTTTCTGCCCCTGTGCCTGGCGGGCTTTCATATGCTGGCGCACAGAGGGCGGAGAGAAGCGGCCCAGCTGTGGCTGATTGGCTTCTCCTTCTGGTTTTACGCCTATGCAAATCCCCGATATCTGCCGCTTCTGGCAGGCAGCATCGGGGTCAACTATCTGGCCTATCGGCTGATGGCGCGTATCCCCCGGAGAGCCGGGCTGTTTGCGGGCCTGGGGATCGGGGCGGACCTGGCGGTGCTGTTTTATTTTAAATACTATGATTTTTTCGCGGAAAATATAAACAGCCTGTTTGGCTCCGATCTGACGCTGGCAAAAATTGTGCTTCCTCTGGGCGTCAGCTTTTTTACCTTTCAGCAGATCGGCTTTCTGGCGGACGCCTGCCGGGGCGATATCCCGGACTGCAGCCTGCGGGAGTACGCGCTGTTTGCCTCCTTTTTCCCGCACCTTTCCTCCGGGCCCATTGTGCTGGCCGGGGAGATGCTGCCTCAGTACCGGCAAATCGGCCGGGATTCCTTTTCCTGGGAGAGGCTGGTGCGAGGCGTGTACCTGTTTGTGCTGGGACTGAGCAAAAAGGTGCTGCTGGCGGATGTGTTCGGGCAGGCGGTGGCGGCAGGCTATGCGGACGTGGGGGCGCTCTCCGGAACGGACGCCCTTCTGACGATGCTTTTTTACACGCTGCAGCTGTATTTTGATTTTTCCGGCTACTGTGACATGGGGCGGGGCATTGCCCACATGTTCGGGCTGGAGCTGCCGGTGAACTTTGATTCCCCGCTGAAATCCCGGAATATCATCGATTTTTGGAGAAGCTGGCATATTACCCTGGGACGCTTTTTGCGGCGCTATGTATACATTCCGCTGGGAGGCAACCGCAGAGGGACTGGACGGATGTACGCCAATTTGCTGCTGGTATTTTTGGTCAGCGGCGTCTGGCACGGGGCCGGCTGGACCTTTGTGCTGTGGGGACTTTTGCAGGGGCTTCTGTATGTGCTCACCCGCCTCTGGCAGCGAAACGTCGGGACAGCCATTGCAGCCTGGCCCCGCCTGCGGCATGGACTGTGCGTGCTCGGCACCTTTCTTTTTACGAACGTGGCCTTTGTGTTTTTCCGGTCGGAAAGCCTGTCCCAGGCCGGGCTCTTTTTGAGACGGCTTTGGAAAGGGGGATGGACCCTGCCGTCGGAGGAGATAGCGGAGGGATTTAACCTGGGAGAATTCTGGTATGTGATGAAGGTGCTGCGGCTGGACAGACTGCCGGGCAGTGGTCTGTATCTGTGCGCAGGCTTTCTGGCATTTGCGCTGATCCTGGTGTTTTGCTGCAGAAACGCGGGGGAGTGTGAGCGGCGGTTTGTGCCGAAGGCCCGGAGCATGGTGTTGACGGCGGTGCTGTTTGTGTGGTGCCTGCTGAGCCTGAGCGGCGTGAGCAGCTTTCTGTACTATCAGTTCTGACAAGGGAAGGAATTTTTGGCATGAAAACATATCGGAGATGGCTGGCCGGCTTTCTGGGACTTGTGCTGGCCGGGCTTTTGGCCGCCGGGGCGCTGGTGGTCTGGGTGGATCCTTTTTTTCAGTATCATAAGCCGCTGTCCTGGTTTCCGTATCTGGTGGACAATCAGGTAAACCAGAATCCCGGGCTGGCCCGCCACATGGATTACGATGCGGTGCTGATCGGCTCCTCCATGACCGCAAGCTTTAACACAGACTGGTTTGATGAGCTGATGGGGCTGACCACGCAGAAGCTTTCCTACAACGGCTCCTACCCGAAGGATCTGGCCAATATCATGGAGCTGGTCTTTGACGCGAAAAAGGACGGGGTGCGGGCGGTGTTCATGGCGGCGGATCAGTCCACTTTTTCGGCGGATCCGGAGGAGACGAAGTTTCCGGTGACGGATTACCTCTATGACCGCAATGTATTCAACGACGTGGCCTATCTGTTCAACAAGGATGTGATCCTGGACTATATCCTGCGGCCGCTGGCGGATCCAGGGGACGCCTCCGACTGGTCCGAGCTGTACCGGCCCTGGTGGACCGACGAATACTATACGAAAGCCAACGTGCTGATGTATTATGAGCCGATGGAGGAGCTGCCTGCGTCGGAGGAAAAGCCGGCGGATTATTTCCTGGAGGCGGTGGAGAAAAACCTGTCCCGGAATATCTGTCCTTATATCGAGGCCCATCCGGAGACGGAATTTTACATCTTTTATCCGCCCTACAGCATTCTGTTCTGGAACGACGTGGTGCGGGACCGGGAGCTGGAGGCGGTGTTTGGGCGGCTGGAATACATGACGGAGCGGCTGCTTGCCTACGATAATGTGCAGGTGTACTGCTTTCTGGACGAAACGGGAATTATCGGAAATCTGAACAATTATGCGGATTATATGCACTATCACAAAAACGTGTGCCGTTATCTGACCGAGTGCTTTGCGGACGGATGCGGCAGGCTGGAGAAGGACAATTACCGGGAGCGGTTTGCCGCGCTGAAGGAGTTTGTGCAAAATTATGACTATGAATCGATCTGGGACGACTGGTATGATGCCGCGCCCCGGTTCGGGACGGAGTAAAAGGGATCGGGAACGAAGGGAGTAGAGGATGCTGCAGAAGGCTTTGGGCTGCCTGTTTGTCTTTGTGATCGCGCCGGTGGGGATCGGCGCGCTGTGGAGCAAGGGGATGGGCGGGAGGAAGGAAAAACTCGCAAATATGTATCTGGCCGGTTTTCTGAGCGAGCTGGCGGTGTTCCAGCTCATCGCGGTGCCGGTGATGATCTGGCAGGTGTACGGCATGGATTTGTTGGTGGGACTGGTGACGGCGGTGCTGGCCCTTTTGAGCCTGGCCGGCTTTGGCTGGACGCTTGCGTGGGAACGGCGCTATGCCGGGCAGGGCTGGCAGCGGCTGCATCGCAGTTTTCTGAGTCGGCTGCGTCGGCTGTCCGGCGGAGGGAGGCGGTTGGAGAAGGCGCTGTTTTGGCTGCTGTTTTTTGGCAGCCTGGGCTTCCAGCTCTATATGGCTTATGCCTACGCTTCCTTTGACGGCGACGACGCTTACTATGTGGTGCAGTCCGTGCTGGCGGATCAGACCGGCGTGCTCAACCGGATCCGGCCTTACACGGGACTGTCCACGGCCCTGGATGTGCGGCACGCCATGGCGACGCTGCCCCTGTGGATCGCCTATGTGGCCCGGCTGACGGGGATCCACGCGACGATTGTGGCCCATACGCTGCTGCCCCTGTTTTTGATCCCTCTGACTTACTATGTGTACGGAGTGATCGGCGGCAGGCTGTTTGGAGCGGCTTCGCCGAAGCTGCCCGTTTTTCTGACGCTGGTGTCGGTGATGCAGATCTGGGGCAACGGCTCCATCTACACAAATGCCACTTTTTTCCTGACCCGCACCTGGCAGGGCAAGTCGGTGCTCGCCAACCTGATCCTGCTGGTGCAGCTGTGGCTGCTTTTTGAGCTGTTCAGTGAAAAAGGAGAGGGAAAGGGAAGGCTGTGCTACTGGCTGTTGCTTGCGGTCAGCAATGTGGCGGCGGCCATGATGACCAGCATGGGGCCTTTTTTGACGGGGATTGTCCTGGGGGTGGCCGCGCTGCTTGCGGCGATCCGTTACCGCAGGATCGGGATTGTCGGGCGCATGGCGCTGTGCTGTATTCCAAATGCGGTGTATCTGGCCCTGCTGCTTGTTCTATAGGAGGAAAAAATGCGGGAAATTATCGGGGTTTTTACGGATTACTGCGGCAGCAGCTGGTATCCGGTGCTGTTTCTTGCAGCGCTGGTCTATCTTTTGTTTACGGAAAAGAAAAGAGCGGTGCGGCTGCTTTTTGCGGGGGTTCCGCTGGCGCTGGCCATTTTGTTTTTCCTGCCGCCCACAAAGTGGCTGATGGACCGGTTGGGGGAAGGGGAGACCTATTACCGGCTGCTGTGGCTTTTGCCGATGACGGCGGTGATCGCCTACGCGGGGATCAGGCTGTTTGGCAGGCATTACCGGATCGGCTTTGCAGCGCTGGCGCTGCTGCTTGTTCTGACCGGGAAATATGTGTACGACAGCCCGCATATCACGAGGGCGCAGAACCGTTATCATATCCCGGACGCGGTGATCTCAATCTGCAACGCGATTATGCCCGGGGAGGATGAGGAGCGGGTGTGGGCGGTGTTTCCGCAGGAGCTGATTTACTATGTGCGCCAGTACACCTCCGAGGTGCAGATGCCCTACGGGCGGGAGATGCTGGAGCCTTCCTGGGAGTGGAACTGGGATACGCATCCGATCTATGAGCTGATGCAGGCGGAGACGATAGACCTGGAGGCTCTGGAGCCTCTTTTGACAGAATATTATTGTCAGTATTTAATCTTAAACCGCAGCGTGCCGGTCAGCGGGGACCCGGCAGACTGCGGTCTGACGAAGGTGCTGGAGCTGGACGCCTATGAGGTGTACCGCAATGAGGCGGTCCCTCTGGTGAAAAGCCCTGTCACGGAGTAAAGACGCTGGCAAACCGTTCCGCCACTTTCCGGCGTCCCCTGGAGTTTAAGTGGAAGCCGTCGGTTAAGCAGTCCGTATCCTCCACCGTGACGGCCCCGTAATAGTTATCCACAAAGGAGATGCCGTTTTTGCGGCAAACCTCGGCCTCCCAGTTCAAGTAGTCGATCAGGGTGCCGTTTCCCAGATCCTCCCGGGAGGGATCCACCGTCTGCCCGCCGACCGTGCAGGTGCCGTAGGGCTGGGAGAGCAGATAGATGCGGATGTAGGGGTAATGCTCCTGGATAAGCCGGATCGCAGCGTTGAGGGCGCCGTAGACGGTGTTTAAATTTTGGTCGTTGGCCTCGTCGTAGACGGTGCGGTCGCCGCTGTAGTCCTGCAGGTCATACAGAAGAATCAGGTCGTCCACCGTGCTCATGTCCACGCTTTTCAACGTTTCCAGCGCCTGGGAGGCGGCAGGGGAGTCAAAGGAGGGCACGATGGCGTCCAGAAGCTCGAAGTTCTGGTTGACGAGGGCGGCTGTCACCCAGTAAAGGCTTACGCCGTCCAACGGGTAGCTGTTTTCAAATTCCGCATTCTTCATGGCGATGGTACTGCCGGGAAAGGCGGCGTTCAAAACCGAAGCGTCCGTCGCCTGCTCCATCAGGGAGGCAAGGCCGTCCTGTCCCCTTTCGTCCGAGAGCGGGTCGTTGCCCAGCGCCAGGATCGTGGTCACGCCGTCGTCCTCGTGCCCCTCCAGCATCTCCGGATCCAGGGGCTGGAGATAGTCCATCAGCTCCACATCGAAGGCGGTGGTCGTCTCGTTGGGGTTATAGTCGGACTTGCGTCCGATATTCCAGACAAACAGGCGGATGATGAGGGCCACCAGCACGACGGAAAATACGATCAGGAAAATCAGATGGCCGCTGGGACGGCGGCTGCGCTTTTTTCTGCGGTGATGCTTTCTTGGAATTTCGTTTTCGGGTTTCATATGCGACCTCCTCGCTTGCTTTGTTCCAATCTTATCATTCACGTTTGCGGCTGTCCATATGAACGGAAAAACTTTTCCGGTCTTAAGAAATTCTCAAAAAATTACGGACTTCCTATCTGACCGGAAGAATGGTATACTGATAACAATAACTTTCAAAGGAAATGAAATGAAAAATCGGTTAAATATACGGGATTTTGCAATTTTGCAGGCGGTTGTCGTCCTTTATACCTTTTCCACCGTGATCGGCAAGTTTGCCGCGACGGCGGCGGAGGAGGGCGGAAGCCTGCTGTTTCTTGTGCTGTACGCCGCGGAGATCGGCGTGCTTGGCCTGTACGCGATCTGCTGGCAGCAGGTGATCAAGCGGGTGGAGCTGTCGGTGGCCTACGCCAACCGCGCCATGGCGCTTCTGTGGTCCCTTTTGTGGGCCGTCCTGATTTTCGGGGACCGGCTCAGCTTCCAAAAGCTGGCCGGGGTGGCGCTGGTGATCGCCGGGACCGTCATCATCAACGGAGGAGGGAAGAAGGATGAAAATTGACGTTCATTATCTGTTCCTCGTCGTCTCGGTGGTGGTGGCGTCCGTCTCGCAGGTGCTTTTAAAAAAGGGCGCCATGCGCCGGTATGACTCCTGGCTGCGGGAATACTTAAATCCCTGGGTGATCAGCGGCTATCTTTTGATGTTTTGCTCGGTATTTCTGACGGTGACGGGCCTGCGGGGCGTGGATTTCTTCAACGCCCCGGTGGTGGAATCCCTGGGCTATGTACTGGTGCCCGTACTGGGCGCGGTTTTTTTCCGGGAAAGCCTGACCCGGCGCAAGCTGGTGGGAATCGGCTGCATCATTCTCGGCATGGTCGTGTTCTATCTTTGACCGGACTATACAAAGCACCTGGCGGAGCGGCCTTCGTGAAGCGAAACATCGCCGGCGTCCGGGGAGGGGCCGAACCGGAATTTTTTCGGGACGGCGGTGTCGGCGGACAGCTGGGCCGGGTCCGACAGCCGGACGCGCAGCTCATTTCGCTGGCTGCGGTCCAGGCTCACATATTTCATGTAGGAAATTTTCAGCTCGGCCAGATGCCCTCTGCAACGGGGACAGTAATATTTGTGGCCGTTCAGGATATGGATCCGCTGACAATATTTACAGTAGTGAATGTACATCATGGGAGGTCTTCCTTTCTGCGGCGGGGCCGCCTGTGCTGGACTGATTGTGTCATGAAAAGGAGAACGATGCAAGCAAAAGCCTTCGACAAAAAACGTGCCGGAGGCGGCGGCAAGCGTCGGTAAGGGAGGAAGGCCTGTGAGCAAACGGCAGGTAAATCGTCAAAAGAACGCACAAAAAGAGGGAAAAGGAAACCCTTCGCCCAAAAAAGGCGGGACGCGGAACGCGTCGAAACGGGCGGCGGAAATCGAGAGCTTCCTGGATTTTCAGCCGGTAAGGCAGAAAGCCGGCGCGCCGGAGCGGGAGAAGAAGAGGCGGACAGAGCGTGAAAAGACATCGTCCCGCCGTTTGGGAAGCGGAAAAGGGGAGAAGCTGACCGCCATGGATTTTGTGGTGGCCTTTACCGGCTTTTTGGTGGTGGCGGTGGCCTGCGTGACGACGGTGCTTTATGTCCGGGCGGATGCGGCCAGGGATCAGGCGGCGGCGCTGGCCGAGGTGGGTCAGCGGTTGGAGAGCGTCGGCAACAGCGGGGCGGAGGTGCTCACCGCCGTGGCGGACGCTTACATGGCATCCGCCCGGGAGACGGAGGAGACCGATACGGAGGAAAGCCGGGAGGGATACGAGGAGAAGGAGCTGGATACACAGGTGAAGCTGGGATTAAAGCTGACCTCCGTGGAGAAGGACCTGAAGATCAAGTTTACCAACAAGACCTCGGGAAAGCTGGTGGGAAACCAGCCCTTTGCGGTGAAGCTGGAGGGGCCGGAGAACAGGACGCTGTCGGACGATGACAGGGACGGCATTATTTATGTGGCGAGTATCGCCTCCGGCATCTATAACGTGACCGTCACGGCTCCGGAGCAGATCGACGGCAGTCCGGCGGCCGGGCTTTCCGGACAGGTGACGGTCAAGGACAGGATCGCCTACGAAAAAATCGACGTGGCGGATGAGGTCAAGAAGGAGTCGGAGATCAACGCCGCCAAGGAGGACACGGAGGTGAAGAACCAGGTGGAATCCGTTCTTCAGGATACCGTGGAGTGGGTGGAATCTACGAAAACCCCGCTGGGAGGAGAAAGCTACGAGGAGGTGGCGCGGGGAGATATCCCGGAGCCCTCCGCCAGCGCTGCGCTGGAGCTGATCCAGTCACATTATTTTTCGCTGGAAAGGGTACAGACCGTGACGGAGCCGGACGGGACTGCCGTGACAGAAAACGAGCCGGCGGGACCGGGAAGCACAGAGCCGGTGCCGCCGACGGAAACGCAAGGGGAAAAGCCGCCGGAGACGGAAAGTGAGAAGCCGTCAGAGCCGGAAAGTCAGA
>JAUNGT010000054.1:9733-17171 GCA_030524455.1 Eubacteriales bacterium
GGATCCCCGGCCGACGAAGCTGCTGCATACGCGGCGCCGGCAGGCGAGGAGCCGCCCGGGTGGGAAAGTGAGAAGCCCACAGAGTCGGAAAGTCAGAAGCCGTCGGAGCCGGAAAAGCCTTCGGAGGCTGTCAAGGTGACCGGGGTGACGGTGACGGCGGATCCTGCCCGGGCAGAGTCCGGAAAGACCGTGAAGCTGAAGGCGGCCGTGTCCCTGTCGGACGGCAGCTCCTACAGCGGCAGCATTTCCTGGTCGGCGGACGGCGGAAGTCTGACCGCCTCCGGGGCGGAGGCCTCCCTGACAAGCAGCGACCCACGGAAGGTGACGGTGACGGCCGCAGCGGAGGGGACAAAGGGCAGCGTCACGGTGGAATTTTTTAAGGAGGACCGCAAGGTTACCGGTCTGAAGCTTCCGGACAAGGTTTCGGTGGCAGTGGGAGAGACGGTGTCTTTGTCCCTGACGGTCGAGCCAAAGGACGCCTCCAACAAAGAGACGGAGTGGAAGCTTGTCGAGGGAGACGGCGTGATTTCCCTGGAAAACGGAAAGGTGAAAGGCAAAAAGGCCGGAACCGCCAGGGTAAAGGCGGTGGCAAAGGACGGCAGCAATGTGAGCAGCAATGAGTGTACCGTGACGGTGGAGCTGAAGGATTCCAAGGCGCCTTTAAAGGATAAAAACGGGGCGCAGCTTTACCGGAAGGACGGGGACACCTACCGCGAGGCCACGGCGGCGGATTATTATTCCAAAGAGAAGCTTTACCGGAAGAAGGAGTCCGGCCAGTACCGCTATACCGGCTGGCAGACCATCGACGGGCGGCGTTATTATTTTGATAAAAACGGGAATCCGGTCACCGGGGACCAGGTGATCCAGGGAATGAAGTACAGCTTCAACAGCGACGGAAGCATGAAAACGGGCAGTGTGATGGGCATTGACGTGTCCCGCCACAACGGAAATGTGGACTGGAACGCGGTGAAGGCTTCCGGCGTGGATTTCGTGATTTTGCGCTGCGGCTACCGCGGCTCCTCCACGGGCGCGCTGATCGAGGATCAGACCTTCCGGAAAAACATCAAGGGCGCTTCGGCGGCAGGCTTAAAAATCGGCGTTTATGTGTTCAGCCAGGCTGTCAATTCGGTGGAGGCGGTGGAGGAGGCTTCCCTGGCCCTCTCCCTGGTGCAGGGCTACAAGCTGACCTACCCGATTTTTATCGATGTGGAGAGCGCCAACGGCAGGGCGGACGGCCTGAGCGCGGCGGCCCGCACGCAGATCATCACAAGCTTCTGCCAGACCGTGCAGAACAGCGGCTATAAGGCGGGAATTTACGCCAACAAGACCTGGCTCTCCTCCAAGATGAACGTGGGAGCGCTGGGCAATTACCGGATCTGGCTTGCCCAATACGCGGCAGCGCCCACCTACGGCGGGCGCTACGAGATGTGGCAGTATTCCTCCCAGGGAAGCATCCCGGGGATTTCCGGACATGTGGATTTGAATGTGAGCTATCTGGGATATTGAGAACATGAGGCTGTCGTCAAAATGCAGGATTTGATTCATCACAAACGCATTTGCGACAGCCTTCCTTCGCCCCTGAGATATTTTTTGTAAATCAGGAAGAACGCCAGGCTGGAGGAGAAGAACGAGACGGCGTCCGCGAAGGGCTCCGCGAAGAACGCCGCTTTTGCGGCGAAAAACAGCGGAATGACGCAGGTGGCCGCAAAGTACATCCCCTTTCGGAAAAGCGACAGGGTCAGGGAGAGCTTCGTCATGCTCATGGCCGTCAGTGCATCCACAAAAACATACTGGAAACTTAAGGGGATGATGCTTAAGGTAAACACCTTGATTCCCCAGACGGACAGCTCGACGGCCTCCGGGTCGCTGGTGAAAATCCGGACGAAATACCGGGGGACCAGCCGGGACAGCACGAACATAAAGGTGGTGAAGGCAATGCAGAGCATCAGCACGCAGAATACGATTTTGCGGATGCGTGCCACCTTGTCCGCGCCCACATTGAAGCTGATGAGCGGCTGGGAGCCTCCGGTGATGCCCAGCATGGGAGAGGTGATCAGCAGCATATAGCTCTGGATGACGGTGGAGCAGGTGATCAGCATGTCGCCGTACTGCGGGCCGCCGTGGTACTGAAGCACGGCGTTGAGGGCGATCAGCACCACGCTGTCGGTGGCCAGGATCAGAAACGGGGAAAAGCCCATCTTCAGGATGCGCCGGGACAGAGCCCTGTCCGGGCGGACAAGCGTCAGGGGGATGGGCATTTTTTTGCGCTTCAGGGTAAAGAGCACAAACAGGCAGGAGCAAAGCTGCGCCAGCACCGTTGCCAGGGCAGCGCCCGCGATATTCATATGGAACAGGAAGATAAACACCGGATCCAGGACGATATTGACCACAGCGCCGATCAGGGTGGTCGCCATGCCAAGCCCCGGGAAGCCCTGTGCGGTGATGAAATAGTTCATGCCCATGGAAAGCAGTGCGAAAAAGGTGCCGAGGGTGTAGATCGTCATATAAGTATTGGCGTAGGGAAAGATCGCGTCGCTGGCGCCGAACCAGCGCAGCAGATATCCCTTTGTCAGCAGAAACACAACGGTCAGTCCTGCGGAAAATAAAAGAAGCATGGAAAAGCTGTTGGCCAGGATCGTTTTGGCGCGCTCCTTATCCCCGGAGCCCAGACGCATGGAAAACAGCACGGAGCCGCCGATGCCGATCAGGGTGGCAAAGGAGGACAGCAGGGTGATAATGGGCGCGCACACGCCGGCCCCGGCCAGGGAGGCGTCGCCGATCACCAGGATGTTTCCGATATAAATGCGGTCCACAATGCTGTAAAGCACGTTGACGAACTGCGCGAACATAAACGGAATGGAAATTTTGAGCACCAGCGAGGGCACCGGATCGTTACCGAAATCATTTGTCTTTTTCATTTTCTTTCTCCTCGTTAAGCGATTATACACCTTTCGGCTGCGAACTGCAAATGTACCTTGTCATGCGGGCGGGAGGCTGGTAAAATAGGGAGCAGCCAAGGCGAACAGAGGCTGCGGCGGATGGAGAAGCAAATGAGTATTATCGAGACGAGCCATGTGAGCTATGATTATATCAGGCACGATGAGGAAGGAAATGTGGAGGGCACCATGCGGGCGGTGGATGATGTGAGCCTGTCGGTGGAGGCCGGGCAGTTCATCGCCATTTTGGGGCACAACGGCTCCGGCAAGTCCACCCTGGCAAAGCATATCAACGCGCTGCTTCTGCCCACGGAGGGCTGCGTGGTGGTGGACGGCATGGACACCGCAAAGGAGGAAAATACCTGGGAGGTGCGCCGCCGGGCGGGCATGGTGTTCCAGAACCCGGACAATCAGATCATCGGGCAGGTGGTGGAGGAGGATGTGGGCTTTGGCCCGGAAAACATCGGAATTCCCACAAAAGAGATCTGGGAGCGGGTGGAGGAGAGCCTTAAGGCGGTGGGAATGTATGCCTACCGCAAATATTCCCCCAACAAGCTTTCCGGCGGCCAGAAGCAGCGGGTTTCCATCGCGGGCGTGCTGGCCATGCACCCGAAATGCATTGTATTGGACGAGCCCACGGCCATGCTGGATCCCTCCGGACGGCGTGAGGTGATTCGGGCTGCCCGGGCCTTAAACGAGGTGGAAGGCGTGACGGTGATCCTGATCACCCATTATATGGAGGAAGTGATTTTTGCGAACCGGGTCTTTGTGATGGATGAGGGCAGAGTCGTGATGCAGGGCACTCCCCGGGAGGTGTTTTCCCAGGTGGAGCGTTTGAAGCAGCTTAGGCTGGACGTGCCTCAGGTCACGTTGCTTGCCTGGGAGCTGAAAAAAAGCGGACTGCCGCTGCCGGACGGGATCCTGACAGCCGCTGAGCTGACGGAGGAGCTGGAAAAGCTGCGCAGCTCCGGAGCGGACGCATGACGGCGGCAAGAATGCACGGAGGAGAGGAAAAGACGGAATGTCTGACAAAATATCGTTGAAGCTGGAGCATGTAAGCTACATATACGGGGCGGACACCAATCTGCCGGTGCGGGCGCTGGACGACATCTGCCTGGAGATCCCGGAGGGGCAGTTTATCGGGCTGATCGGGCACACCGGTTCGGGAAAATCCACGCTGGTGCAGCATTTAAACGGGCTGGAGCGGCCGACCCAGGGGACGATCACCTACGACGGGCAGGACATCTGGGCGAAGGATTATCCGAGAAAGCAGCTCCGGAGTCAGGTGGGGCTGGTATTTCAGTATCCGGAGCATCAGCTTTTTGAGACGGACGTGTTTGCGGACGTATGCTTCGGCCCCAAAAACCTGGGGCTGGAGAAGGAGGAGATCGAGCGGCGCGCCGGGAGGGCGCTGGAGCTGGTGGGCTTTCCGAAGGAATTTTATGGGCAGTCGCCCTTTGAGCTTTCCGGCGGACAAAAGCGCCGGGTGGCCATTGCGGGCGTTTTGGCGATGGAACCGAAAATCCTGGTTCTGGACGAACCCACGGCCGGGCTGGACCCGCGGGGACGCGACGAGATCCTGGGGCAAATCGCCCACCTGCAGAGGGAGACGGGCATCAGCGTGGTGCTGGTTTCTCACAGCATGGAGGATGTGGCGAATTATGTGCAGCGGATCATTGTGATGGACCACGGCAGGGTGCTGTTCGACGATGCGCCCCACGAGGTTTTTTCCCATGTAAAGGAGCTGGAGGCGGTGGGGCTGGCAGCGCCCCAGGTGACTTACATCCTGCATGGGCTGCGGGAGCGGGGCTTTGACGTGGATGTGAGGGCCACCACGATCCGGGAGGCAAAGGAGACGATTTTACAGGCGATGAGGGAAGACGGCAAATGTTGAGAGATATCACGTTGGGACAATATTACCAGACAGAATCGGTGCTGCACCGGATGGACTGCCGGGTGAAGCTGGTGGGGACGCTGGCTTTTATCATCTCGCTTTTTATCGTGGACAATGTGTGGGGCTACCTGCTGGCGGCCGCTTTTTTGGGGCTGTGCGTGAAGCTGTCCAGGGTGCCCTTTCGCTTTATTGTAAAAGGGATGAAGGCCATCGTATTTTTGATGCTGTTCGCGGTGGTGTTCAATCTGTTTCTGACGCCGGGCACGCCCGCCGTGAGCATCTGGAGGCTGACGATCACCTGGGAGGGAATCCGGATGGCGGCGAAAATGGCGGTGCGTCTGACCCTGCTGATCATCGGCTCGTCGCTGATGACCCTGACCACCACGCCGAACCATCTGACGGACGGGCTGGAGAGCCTTTTAAATCCGCTCAAAAGGCTGAAGGTGCCGGTACACGAGGTATCCATGATGATGTCCATCGCCCTGCGTTTCATCCCGATTTTGCTGGAGGAGACGGACAAGATCATGAAGGCGCAGATTGCCCGGGGAGCGGATTTTGAGAGCGGCAGCCTGATCCGGCGGGCAAAGGCCATGGTGCCGCTTCTGGTGCCGCTGTTTATCGCGGCCTTCCGCCGTGCCAACGACCTGGCGCTGGCGATGGAGGCGCGCTGCTACCGGGGCGGGGAGGGGCGCACGAAGATGAAGCCTCTGATTTACCGGCGGCGGGACTATCTGGGCTATGCCGCGCTGGCGGCCTATCTGGTTGTGGCTGCGCTGATCGGAAGGATTTTGCTGTGAGGCCGCCGGAGACTGCCGTGCTGCTTCGCCGGATCTGCCTGGTTGTGGCGTACGACGGCACCGGCTACTGCGGCTGGCAGCTGCAGAATAACGGAAATACGATAGAGGCGGAATTAAACCGGGCGCTGACCGCCCTGACCGGAACAGCGACGGCGGTGTCCGGGGCAAGCCGCACGGACGCCGGGGTGCATGCCAGGTGCAACTATGCGGTGTTTGACACCCGGATGCGGATGCCTGCGGAAAAATTTTCCTACGCGCTTAATCAGCGGCTGCCGGAGGATATCCGGATCCGGCGCTCCTTTGAGGTAAAAACGGACTGGCATCCCCGCAAATGTGCCAGCCGCAAAACCTACGAATACCGGATTTTAAGCGAAGAGTTCCCGGATCCGCTGCAGCGGCTCTACGCCCATTTCACCTACCAGCCCCTGGAGGTGGACAAAATGCGCCGGGCAGCGGCCTTTCTGGTGGGAGAACATGATTTTAAGAGCTTCTGCAGCATACACACGCAGGCGGACTCCACGGTGCGCACGGTCACAGCGCTGGACGTGGAGCAGCAGGGAAGCCTGATCACCATCCGGGTGACGGGGAACGGTTTTCTCTATAATATGGTGCGGATCATCGCGGGAACGCTGATGGAGACAGGGGCGGGAAAATATCCGCCGGAGCGTGTGCGGGACATCCTGGAGGCCTGCGACCGGAAGTGTGCCGGCCCCACGGCCCCGGCCCGGGGACTGACGCTTGTGAGGTATGAGTTTTTGTGATGTAACAGTTCAGTATTTTATAAAAAAATGATTGACACGCGTGGATGCGTAGCATATAATTATGAAATGTAGCGGCGTCTGGAAGTGGTCTACCTGCCCCGGAAGAGCATTTCAGGAAACAGACACGCATTCGTTCAATTCCCGGTTCGGATGCAGCCGTGCCAACTGACCTGTAGATTGTATGGAGGTACACTATGAAAACATTTATGGCTAACTCGGCTAAGATCGATAGAAAATGGTATGTGGTAGATGCGGAAGGCAAGACTCTGGGCCGTCTGGCATCTGAGGTTGCCAGCGTTCTGCGCGGCAAGAATAAGCCCGAGTTCACTCCCCATGTGGACACCGGCGATTATGTGATCGTTGTGAATGCAGAGAAGATTCACGTGACCGGCAAGAAGATGGATCAGAAGGTTTATTATCATCACTCCGATTATGTGGGCGGCATGAAGGAGGCGACTCTGAGAGAGAAGCTGGCAAAGAGACCCGAGCAGGTAATTGAGCTGGCTGTTAAGGGCATGCTTCCCAAGGGACCTTTAGGAAGAGAGATGTTCACCAAGCTTCACGTTTACGCTGGCCCTGAGCACAAGCACGAGGCGCAGAAGCCTGAAGTACTGACATTTTAACTTAAAGGATCGATAAGGAGGAAATAGAAAATGGCTAACGCAGCAAAATACTACGGAACTGGAAGAAGAAAAAGCTCCATCGCCAGAGTGTACCTTGTACCCGGCAACGGCAATGTGACAATCAATAAGAGAAGCATTGATGAGTATTTCGGTCTCGAGACGCTCAAGGTGATCGTTCGCCAGCCTCTGGCTGCCACCGACACGGCTGACAAGTTCGACGTGCTGGTAAACGTAAAGGGCGGCGGCTACACCGGCCAGGCAGGCGCAATCCGTCACGGTATTGCAAGAGCGCTGCTGGAGGCGGACGCTGATTTCAGACCTACTCTGAAGAAGGCAGGCTACTTAACCCGCGATCCTCGTATGAAGGAGAGAAAGAAGTACGGCCTCAAGGCGGCACGTCGCGCTCCGCAGTTCAGCAAGAGATAAT
>JAUNGT010000055.1 GCA_030524455.1 Eubacteriales bacterium
CCAGCTTTATCTATTCCGTCGCAACGCAGAAGGAAACGGTGATGGAGGCAGCCTTCGTCAACACCTACCTCGGACAGGATGCGGACACGGAGGTGATGGCGTCGGATTTTGCGCAGTACAGCGGCCTGGATACCTCCCGGTACCAGGCGGTGATCGACGGCAGCATGATGGTGTCCTACGACGGCTCCGACCAGTATTCCTACGCCAATATGCAGAAGCTGATGGCGATGGTGGCCGCCCAGACGCTGGACAGCGTGATCACGGATGACGCCTATCTTGAACAGAACCTGGAATCCGGTATGTTTTCCGACCTGAGCCTGTATTTTACCGAGGAGGAGCTGGCACAGTATGAGGACAGGCTCCTCTACAAGGATCTGCCGGAGGACGGAACCGATGAGGAGCGCCCGGTTGCCATCGACGTGCGGGACTCCAAATATATGCTCTCCGACCAGGTGCCCGCGTGGTTCACCATCATTTCCAACTCCAAGCACCCGGAGAACGCGAAGCAGTTCCTTCTGTTTTTGCTGGAGGAATAACGAAACGGACAACAGGAAAAGGGGCTGTGAAAAAATGAGAAATCATGTTTCACAGCCCCTTTTTCTATCCTCAATAAATCGCTAAATGTAACTGTTCAGGACGGCATCTTCTTGCCCGGCAAAGCCGGACAAGAAGCATCGGAGGTTACTCCGATGTGAAAATAAGGCCCAAAATGGTCTTACAAGCAAGCTTGACGTCCATCTTGGGCCTTATTTTCCCGCCGTCCTGAACAGTTACCGCTAAATTAACCAAACCGGCACATACCAGTTCTTTTCATTTACGGGCAGTAAGTCGTTTGCCATGCAGACCACGCTTCCCGTTCCGATTTCTGCTTTCAGAGACTCCAGACCGCCAACGGCTTCTGCCTGAGTCACAGGCTGTAAAACATCGAAATTCCTGATCGCGCCCCTTCCGGGAGACGCCGCTTTTTTGATCTCGATTGGAGAAAGCACACCATTTTGGTAAAGCAGCAAATCAATTTCTTTTTGGTCCCTGTCCCTGTAATAGAAAACAGGAGGCTCTTTGCCCGCGTTTAAATAGCTCTTATAGATTTCTGAAAACACATAGCTTTCAAAAAAAGCTCCGGACATGGCCCCTTTCTCCAGCGCTTCGGGATTCCCCCATTTTAAGAGGTAAGCGGCTAAACCGGTATCCAAAAAATGAAGGAGTGGCATTTTGACAACACGTTTCAGCGCGTTATTATGATAGGGCTGTACCAAAGCAATGATATGAGAGGACACCAAAATAGAGAGCCATTTCTTTGCCGTTGGCGACGAAATATCCGCCATATTTGCCAGCTCCTCATAGATCACAGGCTTTGAAGTATGGGCGGCAACAATCGTCATAAAATTGTAAAACTGCATTTCATCCGCTACCTGCGCAAAATCACGAATGTCGCGTTGCAGGTATGTATCTACATAAGAACGATAATAGGTCTCCCAATCGATATTTTCATCCGCATACAGTTCCGGCATGGAGCCTTTGAAAATTCTGCCGTAGATTTCATTCAAACTATGGGGCGTTCTCGCTGACAAACGGTTCATCAAATATACCGGATCCGTCCTGAACGGTTCACTCGGCTCCTGATAAATCTCTGCATCGGACAATCCTAATAAATTCACAATGCCGACTCGTCCGGCCAGACTTTCACTGACGTTATTCATAAGCCGGAAAACCTGCGATCCCGTAATCCAAAAGTCGCCTTTTTTCCTGGAACGATCCACGCTCATTTTAATGTAAGGCAGCAGCTCTGTTGCGTATTGAATCTCGTCAATCAACACCGGAGGGGAATATCTCTGCAAAAACAACGCAGGATCATGTTTCGCCAAATACCTCACATCGGGATCATCCAGGGTTACATATTTCCGCGCCAGTCCCTGACTTTTCTGTGCTTCTGCAAGTTTTTGCAGAAGTGTTGTTTTTCCCACCTGCCTGGGGCCGGTCACCAGCAGCACAGGAAACATTTCAGAAAGCCGCGCAATCGTATTTTCCGCAGCCCGTTTAATATATGCCATGTCGCCCTCCTCCTTCCCAATTCTGTATCATCAGTCGGCAAATCTAAAGTGTGATTTTATTATTGCCGAATTTTCCTTGTTTGTCAACTGAAATGAACCTCCTTTTTCCGGACATAAAAAGAATCCCGCGAAGCAGGATTCTCTCTCATTTTTATGCGTTTTCCGCAGCCTGTTTTTTGGCCTCCTTCAGCTTATCCCCCTGCAGCCTGCACATCATCAGCAGGGCCACCAGCGCGACAACCAGGAAAAAGGCGCAGGAGACGGGTACCACGAACACTTCGCCAAAGCTCGTCAGATCCAGCAGGATATAGACGAACAGGTTGGCAATCCCGTGGAACGCCATCGGCGCCAGGAGCGTGCCGTAAAGCTCGTAAACAAGGGCCAGCAAAATGCCCAGCACAGTGGCGTAGACCGCCTGCACCAGATTGCCGTGAAAAAGGCCGAAGGCCAGTCCGGAAACGGCGATCGCTGCGGGAACCGGAATCACCCGGCGCAGCTGTCCGTACACCACGCCCCGGAACACGACCTCCTCCCCCAGCGGCGCCAGAATGCCGTAGGACAGAATCCCCAGCCAGACCGGAATGTCAAACTGCATCTCGGAAATCCGCTGGAAACTGGGCGAATAACGGTACAGCTCCACGATACTCAAAAGCCCGTTCAGCCCCACCGCCGCAGACATGGCCAGCACCGCCATCGGCACCAGGGAAAGCCCGTCCACCGGCTTTGTTGGCCGGATCCGAAGCTGCTTATGCCAGATCCCGAAGCACACCGCAAAGCCGCCGATGGTGGCGCAGGCGTTCATCAGATTCAGCGCAAAATTTCCGGATACGGCGCTCATGGGAATCAGCCCGAGCATCGACAGAAACAGCAGGACGAACTGCACCGCCAGCACGATCACATTGCTGGCCGCAAAATAGACGAACATGGCAAACAGGCTTATTCCGACGGCGTACCAGAATTTCTGCGCCTTCGTCACCGGCCCTTTGCGGGACAGGGCCGCGGCCGCCCCCGTGCGGTAGCGCCTCCCGCTGCCCACCGGTGCGGCGCTTCCGGCAGCCCTGCCGTAACCTTCATTTGCGGCGTGTCCGTCCGCCGCAGCGTGCCCGGCCATCGCAGCGTGCCCGTCCGCCGCAGCATGTCCGGCCATCGCGCCGCCCAAAAGCACCTGCCGCAGGCCTTCCACGCTCCGCACCACAATCTCCGGCCCGGCCTGCTCCAGCTCTCCCGGGCGGGCGTAGCCGTAGGCCACCGCGATGCTGTGTACGCCGGCTGCCTTCGCCCCCTCCACGTCATAGCTTCTGTCGCCCACCATCACGACCTCCCAGAGATGCGCCGGGGACTGCCCCAAAAGCTGCCGCAGCGCCTCAGACACCACTTCCTCCTTCTTCTCCCGGGTGCCGTCCAGCTCGCTTCCCACCACCACGTCGAACTCCTGGCGGATGCCGAAATGCTCCAGAATATCCTCCACATATACCTGCGGCTTGCTGGAGGCCACCGCGAGCCTCGCCCCGGCCGCCTTCAGGTCATGCAAAAGGGCCGCCATGCCCGGATACAGCTTGTTTTCATATTTCCCGGTCACGGAGAAGCGCTCCCGGTATTTCTCCACGGCCTGTTCGGCCTGCTCCGGCGTAAAGCCGTAATATTTCTGAAAGCTCTCCCGCAGCGGCGGGCCGATAAAAGGCTCCAGCCGGCTCAAATCCGGCTCCTCGATGCCAAAGCTCTTTAACGCGTACTGCACGCTGCCGCAAATCCCCTGTTTGGGATCGCTGATCGTCCCGTCCAAATCAAATAAAATATAGGAAAACATGGAATTCTCAATTCTCCTTTCCTTACCGCTTTCCCCCAGTATACACGAAAATCCCGGAAGCAGGTATGAAATTTCTGTGAACTGGGGCGCAGGCTTTCCCCCGCAATTTCCCTGCCATTCGCAGCCGTTCAGCGCCGGCGCGTCCGCCGGATCCTCCGCAGCTCTGACAGGCCCCAGACAAGAAGCACAAGCCCCAGCAGGCACAGCGGGATTAAGCCGATCAGCAGCTCGGCCCGGGCCTGTCCGCTTTCATAGCCGGCATACAGCACGATGTCCCCGGAAACCGGCTCGTCCAGCACCTGCGCCGGCTGCGTGCAGGCGCTGTCCGTGTACCAGCCCGTAAAATGGGCGTCGTCTCTCTCCAGCATTTCCGCATAGACCCAGGAGCCGTCCCGGATGTAGTAGACCTCCAGCACCTCCTCCCCGTTCATCAGGCGAAGCGTATGATAAGCCGTTCCCTCTGCCTCTGCTGCGTCAAGCCCCAGCCATTCCTCATCCAAAAACGCCAGACGGTCCGTGATATAGCCGCATAAATCCTCCACCCGCCGCTCAAACTCCTGCGGATCCCTGCCCCAGCGCCGGGCGTCCATCTCCATGGAGGAAGCCAAAAGCCTGCTCTGCTGCCGGATCGTCTCCTGCGCCTGCCGCAGCAGATAGGGCCTGAAAAAGTCCCGGTACACCGTCCTGACCCGCTCCATAAAATCTTCTTTCCCGCAGAGCGCCCTGTACCAGGCTGTCTCCTGACTGTGATACAGCCCCTCGGGGAGCGTCAGGGAGGAAAAGGCCGCGATCTGGTTGCCGAAAGCCAGCTCATAATCCCAGGGAGCGCCGAAATAAAGCCTTCCCTCCTTCAAATAGCAGTAATTGCTGCCGTTAAAGCCGTCGGGGCATTTGGAGATCTCGTCCAGCACATAGCTTTTTACCAGACTGTCTGCGTCCGTCAGCTCCTCCCAGGACAAGCCGGAGTCCGGATCCGTCCCGTCCGGAGACAAAATTGCGTTCTCCACCCGCTGCAGCGTCTGTTCGATCTCCTGCCGCAGGGCGCTGTCCGGCCGGTCGGGCTCCACAATCGCCAGCGCCTCCCCGCCCTCCGTGTAAAAACCGTTTCCGCCTTCCTCCGCCCAGTAGCCGTCAAACTCCGTCATCCAGTTCCCCGTTCCATCGGTATCCGGAAGCTCCACCTTCTGGGAAAGCAGATAGTTGCCCTGATATTCCCCGTTCACATACAAATCCACCCAGGCGCTCTCCTGTACCCCCTCGAGGCCCGCCTCCCGCATCATCTCAAACACCATCCGGCTGATCAGATGAGTCTGCTCCGCCTGCCCGGCGATCAGCACCCACTCGGTCCGTCCGGACATTCCAAGAAGCTCTGCCGGCTCCTCAAAGCTCAACGACCAGGATTTTTTGTCCAAAAGCCAGGTGTAGTTTCCCCGCCCCTTGATCCGGGAAAGGGCTCCGCTGTAACCGGCGCTCCCGTCCGCCTCCACCGCCGACGCAAAACCGCTCTCGCTGTTTTCCTTCGATTCCATCAGATAATCCAGGGAACCGCTGCCGGTTGTCAGATACAGGCTGGGAAGCTGTCCGGACTGCTCAAAATGCACGGTATAGCTGCGGCTGATCAGGCCGCCCAGACGGCGCTCCTCCAAAAGACAGCTCTCGCCGTCCCCAAAGGAAAGCTCCTGCCCGTCTGTGACCCGCTCCCCGTCCGCCAGCCAGACGCTTTCCTCCGGCAGCCGCCAGGATACGCTCCCGGTTCCGGAAGGCAAAAAAATCCAGATATCGCCCTCCTCATCCTGCCAGCCCGAAAGCTCCTGGCCGGCATTCTGTAAGAACCGTACCTTTACTCCCACCTGCCCTGCAAAGGACAGGCCTCCGAGCTCCCATATTCCAAACAGTCCCAGCAAAAGGGCGGCTGCCAGCAGCATCCAAAGGCGTCCCCTGTTCGGGCGCGCGCTGCCCCCGCCCCTTTGACCGGATTGTATATTCCGCATGTTTTTTCTCCTGTGTGCATAGATTGTAACAAAATAAAGCCGGGTGTTTCCATGATAAAAGATTTTTACCGATTAATCCAGAGCAAATTGCGGCATTCCGCCGTTTTTCCGTCCATCCAGGCCGCCGTATGCCGCCCCGCCTTCAAAGCCTGCCTGTTTTTGCTGGGGGTTTTTGCCTTTGCGCAGGCCTGCCTGCTGCTGGCCCCGCCCGCCGTCACCGCCTCCGGCGCCAGCGTGGTAAACGGCCGGGCCCTGCCCATCTTCCGGGTGCAGACCGGTCAGAACAAGGTAGCCCTGAGCTTTGACTGTACATACGGCAGCGACGATATCCAGACAATCCTGAACCTTCTCCGTGAAAAAAATGTGCACGCCACCTTTTTTGTCACGGGCAGCTGGGTCAAAAGCTGCCCCGATCAGGTGCAGGCCATTCTGGACGCCGGCCACGACCTGGGAAGCTACGGGGAAAATTATCAGAACATGACCTCCCTCTCCCGGGAGCAGAAAAGGCTGGAGCTCCAAAACCTGCACCGCCGGGTCCGGGAGCTTTACGGCTATGAGATGAACCTGTTCCGCCTGCCCTACGGAGAATACGACAACGAAACGATCGCCGTTGTCCGGGAGTGCGGTTATTTCCCGGTGCAGTGGAGCGTGGATTCCCTGGACTGGAAGGACTACGGCGCAGCCGACATCACGGAGCGCGTCCTGAAAAACGAAAAGCTCGAAAACGGCGCGATCCTGCTCTGCCACAGCGGCGCAAAATACACGCCGGACGCCCTGCTGTCCCTGATGGAGGGTCTGCAGGAAAAGGGCTTTCAGATCGTTCCCGTCTCCGAGCTTATCCTGACCGAAAACTACCGCATGGAAGCGGACGGCACTCAGGTCTTATCCAGCATGGAGGTGCAGTGAGGGCAGCGGGTCGCCTTCACGGAAATCTCCGACTGGCAGTAGGGACAGATTTTGACGGCGGGGGCCGCAGCCGGCTCCTCCTTCTTCTTTCCGATATTCGCCAGAGCGTTCATCCCCTTGACGATCAGGAAAATAATCACCGCCATGATCAGGAAGTTGATCACAGCCGTCAGAAACGCGCCGTAGCGGATTTCCACATCCCCGACGGTGATCGCCAGATAGCTCAGGTCCGTGTTGGCAAACAGGCCGATGAGCGGCGAAATCACGTCGTTTACGAGGGAATTGATGATCGCCTGGAAGGCCGCGCCGATGATAACGCCGACCGCCAGATCCATCACGTTGCCCCGCAGCGCGAAGGTTTTGAATTCCTGCAGCAGTTTTTTCATATGTATTTCCTCTCCTTTTTCTGGCGGACTTTCCGCCGTTATGCTATACTTTTTCCTATGAAAAAGATAAAAAACAAATCCAAAAACAAAATGGTCCGCCGCATCGCCATCCCTGCAGCGGTTCTGGCGGCCGCTCTCCTTGGCCTCCTTATTTTCCGGCATCCGTTTTCCGGCAAAACGCCCGCCGTGCTGGCCCTCTCCGAGACGGTGGAGGCTGTCCCGGGCGGCCTTGTCAAAAACGCGCAGACCTCGCTGAGCGTCCCCACCCAGATCACCAAAATCGGGGAGGACTATTTTCTGGTGGACTGCTACCACAATCAGATCCTGACCACCCGGCAGGCGGACGCGCCGCTGACGGAATGGTATGTGCTCACGGATCAGATCAACCGCGGCCACACCATCGCAGGGGACGGGACCGTCCTTTTGGCGGACGACACGGAGAACAACCGGATCCTGATTTTTGAAAAAAAGGACGAAGGCTTCTGCCTGACCCAGACCTTTTCCGACATCGGCGTCCGCCCCCACTATGTGGTCTACGATCCGGACAGCGCGCGCTTCTACGC
Source organism: Eubacteriales bacterium (assembly GCA_030524455.1). Taxonomy (GTDB): domain Bacteria; phylum Bacillota; class Clostridia; order Lachnospirales; family Lachnospiraceae; genus Gallintestinimicrobium. The sequence continues at coordinate 7,705 of JAUNGT010000055.1, forward strand.
GCTCAGCTCCATGACCGGCGAGCTCTACGTCTTTTCCCGGCCGGATTCGGAACAGCCCCGGGTCGCGCTGGAAAAAATCCTCTCCGTGCCGGAGCTCTCCAACGTCTATGTGCGCTCCTTTACCATCGACGGGGACGATATTTACTTTGTATCCGGCAACGGGAATATCCTGCGGACCCGCCAAAAGGACGACGGCCTTTCGGTGGAGGAACGCTTCCCCGTGCCCGACAGCATCGCCGGCATGATCCAGCTCACCCGCATCCAGGACCGGTTTTACATCACCGTCTCCACGGACGCCTCCGGCAGCCAGGATTTCGCCACGATCCTGCGGGTGCAGGATCTAAACGACCTGGCGGCCGGGGACTGGGAGGACGTCTACGCAAGCTTCGTGGGCGGCGGCACGCCCTATTACATCTCAGCCTTCGACGGCCATTACTACCTGACGGAGCACCGGATTCCCGGCCACAGCGTCTGGCAGTTCGACGTAAAGGACAACGAGCTCACCGATATTATACCGCTCTTTTAACAGGCCCCTTCTCAGAACTCATTTCCCTCAAAGCGGGGGATTCCGGCAAAGCCGGCCGCAAGCTCTGCGTCGGTGGGGATGTGATCGGACATCTCGCCGTTGTTGTATTTCTCGTAAGCCACCATATCGAAATAGCCGGTGCCGGTCAGTCCGAAGAGAATCGTCTTTTCCTCGCCGGTTTCCCTGCACTTTAAAGCCTCGTCGATGGCGACCCGGATCGCATGGCTGCTCTCGGGCGCGGGCAGGATGCCCTCCACACGCGCAAACTCCTCCGCCGCCGCAAACACCGAGGTCTGCTCCACGCTCACCGCCTCCATGTAGCCGTCGTGATAGAGCTGGGACACGATGGAGCTCATGCCGTGGTAGCGCAGGCCGCCCGCATGGTTTGCGGAGGGAATAAAGCTGCTGCCGAGGGTGTACATTTTCTGCAGGGGCGTCACCATACCGGTATCGCAGAAGTCATATGCAAACTTTCCTCTTGTCAGGCTGGGGCAGCTTGCCGGCTCCACCGCGATAAAACGGTAATCCTGCTCGCCGCGCAGCTTTTCGCCCATGAAAGGGGAAATCAGGCCGCCCAGGTTGGAGCCGCCGCCGGCGCAGCCGATGATAATATCCGGCTTTACCCCGTACAGATCCATCGCCTTCTTGGCCTCCAGGCCGATCACCGACTGATGCAGCAGCACCTGGTTGAGCACGCTGCCCAGCACATACCGGTAGCCGTCCGTATGGGTGGCAACCTCCACGGCCTCGGAAATTGCGCAGCCCAGGCTTCCCGTGGTGCCGGGGTGCTCCTGCAGAATCCTGCGCCCGATCTCAGTGGTTTCCGAGGGAGAGGGCGTTACGGACGCGCCGTAGGTGCGCATCACCTCCCGCCGAAACGGCTTCTGCTCGTAGGAGCATTTCACCATAAACACCTTGCAGTCCAGCCCCAGGTACGCGCAGGCCATGGAAAGCGCCGTGCCCCACTGCCCTGCCCCGGTCTCCGTGGTCACGCCCTTTAAGCCCTGCTTCTTTGCATAATAGGCCTGCGCGATGGCGGAATTTAACTTATGGCTGCCGCTGGTGTTGTTGCCCTCAAATTTGTAGTAAATCTTTGCCGGAGTGCCCAGCTTTTTCTCCAGGCAGTATGCCCGCACCAGCGGGGAGGGACGGTACATCTTATAAAAATCGCGGATCTCGCCGGGAATCCGGATATACCTTGTCTCATTGTCCAGCTCCTGCGCCACCAGATCCTCGCAGAACACCTGGGACAGCTCCTGCGCCGTCATGGGCCTGTGCGTCCCGGGATTTAACAGCGGCGCGGGCTTCACCTTCATATCCGCGCGCACATTGTACCAGCTGTCCGGAAGCTCCTTCTCAGACAAATAAATTTTGTAAGGGATTTCTCTGTTCTCCATCGCTTTGTTCCTCCTATAAATTTTTCAGGCGGCAGACCAGGGCCAGCACTGCCGCAAGCAGCACGGGAATCCAGGTCCACTGCCAGTAATCGCTGCACAGCAAAAAGGCTGCCGCCGCAAGCACGATCAGGATCGCCACTCTCATGGAAGAGACGGGCGCCTCCCCGCCGGCCTTGCCGCTCTGGCCGTTCACCATAAAATGATACACCTTGTCCCGATACCGGTAGCTGGAAAGCCAGACCGGCAAAAGCAGATATTTATACGTCACGTCCCGGCAGTCCAGATGAAGCTTCCGGATCCGCACATGATCCGCGCTGTAGCGGCGGCGCACCTCCGTCTCCGCCTGGCCCTCCATCTGCCTGCCAATCTGCTCCCGGGCGCGCTCCCAGCCCTCCTTTAAGGGCACGGAATAGCGCTCCGCGATAAAGCCCGCCACATATTCCGGGCGGTAGGTTTTGTTCAAAGAGGTCTGAAAGGGTTCCACCTTGCACATCAGCCCCGGCGCATAGCGGGAGGAGGCCAGCACCAGCTGATCGTCGATCCGGCGGCTGCAGCTTCCCTTTGTGTGGTGCCACTCCGTCTCCGTCCGGCGGCCCTCCCGGGTGTCCACCTGACGGTCGATCCCGTATTCCGCCTCATACTCCCCCGCCGCCTGCGTGTCAAAGGTCCAATACGGCAGATACACGCCCTTGAACGCGCCGGGCCGGGCGCTTTGCTTGGCCGTCCGCGGGCAGAGCAGCCTGCGCCGCAGCCATGAGGAAAACTTTCCCGCCGCCTCCCGCTCCGTCAGCCGAAACGGCACCACGCCGCCGGGGGCCAGCGTCCTCTCCCCCTTTTCCTCCATCACCTGATTGGAACCGCAGTAGGGGCATTCGTTTGCCAGCTCCAGCTCGTCGTAAACCGACTCCGCGCCGCAGGCCTTGCAGACGACCACCTTTTTGTGCGCGCCCCACTCGCAGGCCGCATCGTCCGGCGCACTGTCAAAATCCAGCTCCGGCGCGCTGTCTCTCCTTCCGCCAGCCGGGCCCGCCGCCTCTGCCGCGCCGGACGCCGCCTCTTCGCCGCTCTGCTCTCCCTCGCCGATCTGCTCCCGATGGCCGCAGTACGGGCAGGCGAGCCCGCCCGTATCCGGGTCAAAGTCCATGGTAGCGCCGCAGTCCGGACATTTCCGGTCCGTCTCCCTGCGGGTCTGCTCCCGCCGAAGCTCCTCCCCGCTCTCCGTCATTTGTTCTTTCTGTCCCATGTTCCGTCACTTCCCCGCTTCGGGCCTGGGGCTTCCGCACTCGCTGCAGAATTTCCCCGTATTGTGCGCCCCACAGCGGCAGATCCACTCTGCGGAAGCCGCCTGGGGCCTGGGCTTTCCGCACTCGCTGCAGAACTTTCCCGTATTATGCGCCCCGCAGACGCAGACCCACCCGGACGGCGCCTGCTGCGCGGCTGTGCCGGGCTGCACCGCCGCGCCGGGCTGCCCGAAGGCTCCTGCCTGTCCGGCCATCCGGTACAGCTCCTGCGCGTTCATCCCGCCGGCCGCACCCGCCATATTCATCCCCGCAAAGGCCATCATGGGCCCCGCTGCCGTGTTGGAGGCCGCCGCCCGCATGGCGTCCGCCTGCGCCCCGGCAAGGGTTGCCGCCGCCATGGCCGGATCCCGCAGAGCCGCCGCCGTCTGCAGATCCTTGATCCGCTTTTCATCCTCCTCCGGCGCCTTCACGCCGCTGATGCCAAAGGACACAATCCGGATCCCGCGGGTCTTCTCCCACTGGCCGGACAGCTCGGCATTCAGCGCCTGCGCCAGCTGGGACGTATACCCCGGAAGCTGGTAATAGCGGACGCCCTGCGCGCTGATCTGCGCAAAGGCCGCCTGCATGGCCGTCAGAAGCTCAGAGCGCATCTGCCCCTCCAGCTCCTCGCGCCGAAAGGCCTCCTCCACGTTTCCGCTGACATTCGTATAAAACAAAATCGGATCCACAATCCGGAAGGAATATTCCCCGTGACAGCGCACGGCGATCTCCAGATCCAGCCCGATCCGGGAATCCACCACCCGGTAGGGAATCGGGTTGGGCGTGCCGTATTTATTGCCCGGAATCTCCCGGATATTTACAAAATAAACTCTCTGGTCCCGCCCTGCATCGCCGCCGAAGGAAAACCGCCGCCCCAGCGTCTCAAAGGAGCGCTCCACGCTCTCATCCATGTCCCCGTAAAAAAGGGACGGCTCCGCCGAAGCATCGTACACAAACTCCCCCGGCTCGTCGCAGACCTCCACCACCTGGCCCTGATCCACGATCAGCATACACTGCCCCTCATTCACCGCGATCACCGAACCGTCGGAAATGATATTGCCGGAGCCTTTTTTATTGGAGCCCCGCAGGCCTCTCCTGCTGCTCCCCTTCTCCACCAACACGTCCGCGTCCATGGCTTCGCAGTAAAAATATTCCCGCCATTGATCGGCAAACAAGCCCCTGACGCTCTCTGCGCCGGCCCTGATCAAACCCATCGCCGCCACCTCCTGACCTTCATTCTATCGGAAAACAGCCGGAAGCCGCAGGATACGCGGCGACCGGCTGTCTTTAAGTATACATTCTTATGGAAAAAGAGACAATCCCCTTTTTATTATAACAGTTCAGCCAGCCGGGAGTGAGCGGCCAAAATCGTGCTTGCACGAATTTTGGTTGCTTGCTCCTGGCTGAGGGAGCGCCCGATTATGAACAAAGGTAGCCGCGAAGCGGCGGAAAGCGCGTTATGCGCGCAAGACGAACAAGTTCGTCTGTGTGAATGGCGCGGGCTGAACTGTTACTGCTTCTTCCTTCTCTGCGATACAAGAATCGATCCGATGCCTGCCGCAGCCGCTGCCATCAGCGCCATCCACAGGGCCGGATTTGCCGCGTCTCCCGTTCCGTTTGACGCCACGGCAACGCCATCCGTCTCCTCTGCCAGGGAAGGTGTCTCCTGAGAGGGCGGCTGCACAGGGCTCTCCGGCTGCTTCGGCGTCTCGGACTCCTCATGCGGCTCCGTCCCCGGATCCGTCGAATCGGTGGGATCTTCTCCCTTTTTATTGGTAAACGTCACCTTCGCCGTCTCCTTCGCCGGGATTGTTCCGGTCGTCCCGGACGCCGTAGTTGTGTAGCCGTTCTGGTTGGCTTCTTTTTCCTCCACCGTATAGGTCGTCCCGGCAGGAAGCCCTTTGGCCGTTATGCTTTGCCCATGCTTCAGGGTAAATTCCGCTATGCCCTTTTTAAACGTCATCTCGCCGAACATTCCAGTGATCGTATCCTTCCCCAGCGTAACCCGGAAATGGAATTCCCTGTCCGTCTCGCCGTCTTTTCCGGTCACGGTTTTGGATACCGTCAGATTGCCGTAATCCAGCGTATTGGTCAGCTTCCAGGAATTTTCCCCATTCGCCTCAATCCTGCCGGTATAAATACCCATCAGGCTGTCGCTGTCCTCCCGGATGGTATACTTATATTCGTCGCCGTTTTCATCGTATTTGGGCTGATTTTGAAAACGCACTACCGGCCATTCATCGCTGCCAATCTCTGTCTGCACTCTGACAAAGCTGATCGCCTCCCCGTTTCTGAGCAGCCAGACTTTCACAGAATCCGGTCTGGTATGGTAGGCGTTGTCGCCATCCTCCCACACCTTTTTCACTGCGATATCCACCTTCTCCGACGGGTTCGTGCCGATTACCACATCGCCGTTGCTTCCGATGCCGCCGCCGTTGGTCTGGGAGCTGTTGCCGGTAATGAAAACCCTGGCCATACCCCTGGCCTTTTCTATGTCCGCTTCTCCGTTTTTACGGTCTGTGTGCAGATGAAGATTTAAGTAGGGCATTTGCGTAAATTTAATCTGGTTTACCGCAACCTCTTCTCCAAGCCCATTTTTCCAATGGTACAGACCGCCTCCCAGCATATATTCGGAGATGTAAATCTCCGGACCAACTCCCGAACCATAGCCCGCTATATAAATATCCTGGCCGCTCTCTCCCTTATTTTGATAAATCACACCACCATCCTGCAAATAGATTTTGGTTATAGAAGTAGGGCAGGCCGCAATCCCACCGCCGCTGGCTTCTGCGACGTTATCTGCGATCAACACATTTGTCAGCTTTAAGAGACCATTGGGATATGGCGATTTTCCGCCGTTTACATAGATTCCGCCGCCACCAAATAGTCCATTCTCCACATCCGGTCCACCCTGACAGGTATTATCCTCAATTTTACCGGCTGAAATTTCTGCCTCACAGCAGGACTGAACAAAAATTCCACCACCATCGTGTCCCGTCGAATTTCCTTCGATAATTCCGCCTTTCATGATTAATTTAACGATACCGACATCAGGTATAAACGAAGCATCACCGCCATAAATGAAAGCGAAATTACCGCTGCCCAAAGAAATACCGCCGCCATTATAACCGGATGTATTATTTTGAATGACACCTCCGCTCATCTCCATGGTACTGCGATATCCAAGCATGATGCCGCCGCCACTTACTGCTTTCTTGGCATTTTCGTCGATATCCGGCTGCGCTTTTGCTGTATTGTTCCGGATCGTTCCGCCGGTCATAATCAGCATAGCTCTGGGCCCGTCATTGCTGCCCTTACCCGTCTGGATGCCGCAATAAACGCCGCCTCCCAGCATGGCTGTACAGTTCTGAATGATACTGCCTTCCTCTATACGCAAAGTACCTGCGTTATAAACAGCTCCCCCTGTAGGGAATCCCGACTTACCACTTACATCATTATTTTGCAAAACGGCACCTTCACTCAGAGTCAGGCTTGCTCCGTCCTTAACCCGAATCAGAGAATCGCAGGCCTTCCCCTGTATCTTTTTCGCCGCTCCGTCTATGGTCAGGTTTTTCAGTGTCAGTTTTCCGCCCGATACCTGAATCAAATTACCGTTATAGCTGGGATAACGGCGGAGCGTTGTCTTTTGCTGCTTCCCATCCCATTCGGTATCTACATTTACCTCCACCACGCCAATAACATAGATAGACTCTGCTCTGTTTTCTTTCGCCAGCTCCAGCGCTTTCTCCACAGTTTTTACCGGAGCCGCCAGCGAGCCTGCGTTGGCATCGTCTCCCTTCCCCCCGTCTACAAAGATTCCCTCATAATTTTCTTTTCGCAACACCAGTTTTCCATTTACTAAGACCGGTGACACAAAATAGGAGGTTAATCCCGGAAAGCTTACCTTGGAGGCAATTTCTTCGTCCTTGCAATTTTCGATTAAAACAATGTCAGCCTGCTCACTGTCCGATGCCAGCTTGTTTAACTGTTCCAGGGTTTCTTCATCCAAACGGATGATCATTTTCTCCGCTTTGAAGTCCGGTTCCGCCTGAATTGTTTTTCCCTTTGCCAGCTCCACCTCCGCTTTCTGGAAGGTTCCTCTTAAAGTCAGACTTTCTCCCTCATGGGTCATTACTCTGGTTGTCACGGTTCCCGCAATGTCTGCCTTGCCTTCATTGCGGATGTCACCCTGTATCTCGCCGGTTCCCTCTAAAGTCAGCATTCCCTCGGACGTTATCTGAAACAGCGGCGCCATACCCGATGCCCAAACCGTCTTCCCGTTCATGTCAATGCAAACGGACTTTTCAATTTTCACCGGATCGCTGGTAAATCCGGAGCCGTACTCGTCATCCTCCCCAGCAATCAGCGTAATGATATCGTCTGGCTGCGCTGCTGCTACCGCTTCGGCAAGGGTTTCGTATTTCTGATCTCTTATGGCGGCTACATGGCGTGGTATATTGAGGGTGGCGGTATAGGACTTTTCTTCTTCATCGTAATCACTGTCAATTTCTCCTTTCTCATCGCCCGTACCACTGTGACCTTTCCAAATATAATAGTCAAATTTTATATCGGATTTATCATCTTCCATACTTGAAGCTGCTATCGCAATCACTTTTGATTCGGGTCTAAATATTAAGTCATTCCCATACGCCTTGTTTTTCGTTGTATTTCCATATATCGCTCCAGAGTTAAAATAGAACGCTCCGTCTACATAAATACCTCCCGTAAGTGTTTTATTTTCGTCCCCTTCTGCTCGATTTCCTGTGACAACTGTTTTATTTAAAATCAGTCTTCCTGCATTTGAAAACTGAATTCCTCCTACCGCCTCATAACCCCCTTTATTCCGTGCTGTATTATTAACTATTCTGCTGTTTTCCAATACCAGCTTCTCAGCTTTCGCATACAGTGTTACTGCCATACCAGTATATCCCTGTATAGTACAATTTTTAAATGTACTGGATTCTGTACCAGACTCCAAGCCTATAACCGCTTCCGGTTGATGGTCTGTGTACTCCATACCATCAAATGTGCAATCACTGCATATAAATTTTCCAACATTTACAAACGCACCTACACATACTGCAAGTTCCGCATACTGATTACTCTGATTACCGGAAAATGTCACATTTTGTAAAATTATGGGGCTATTTTCATCCAAATTACCATCTAATCCGATTCCACCCGAATTATTCGTACCTACGTTTTTTTCCACTTTAAGGTTTTTTAAAATAGCTTTTCCCACAACGTGTAAATTAATCCCCCCATCACCTGTTGCAGAATTTTCCCTAATTTTACTATCTGAGATGTCCACCTCCGTAATAGTATTATCACTTCCTACAACTGAAATTCCCCCTCCACGAGTACTGGAGCCTTCTGCACTGTTCCTTTCAATCGTCGAATTCCTGATCGTTACTTTTTTTATCTCCTTAACAGCAATTCCACCGCCACATCCATTTGATCCTTCAATCCGGTTATCCGAAACCGTAAGATCCTCTATCGTAA
>JAUNGT010000087.1 GCA_030524455.1 Eubacteriales bacterium
CTGTTTCCCGACGGGCGACTTCTGTCTCCTGACGGGCCGTCTCTGCCTCCTCCCGGGATTCCTGAAGCTTTTCCTGCAGCGCAGCAAGCTGCTTTTCTGTCTCCTCCACAAGCTGCTGCAGACGGGAATTTTCTCCGGCAGACGCCTCGTTTTCCCGGCGCAGAGCTTCATTTTTCCCCAGCGTCTCCTCCAGCTGTTCGCTCAGCTTCTGCCGCAGAAGGTTTTCCTGCTCCAGGGCCGCCCTGCATTCCACGCTTTCGCGCTCCGCAAGCTTGATCTCCGCCTCCTTTTCCTCCTCCAGAGATCGGATATACTCCATCACATCATCACGCTGATATCCGCCGAATACCGTTGTGCGGAAAAGCTCTTTCTTTTCCATTGGCCTCTCTCCTCTCCAGCTTTTCGTTCCTGTCCGTTTATGATACGGTTCTGCGGCGCTGCCCCATCTGTTCCCAAAAATCCGGAAGCGCCAGCCTTCCCTCCTCCGTCACCGGCTTCACCCACCGTCCTGTCCTGGTGTACCAGACCTCAAAAATCAGCCGGATCAGCTCGTCTGTGTATAAAAAGGAAAATACTGCAAGAAACGGCAGGTGCAGTACCATGCCCGCAATCCAGGTGGCCGGCACGCTGATCGCAAACAGACAGGTAATCTCCAGCACCGTTCCGAAAACCGCCTCCCCGCCGGCACGATAGCAGGTGTTCATAATATAGTTGCAGGTTCGGATCGTTCCCGCCGCCAGATAAATCAGGATCATATATTTGCCGTATTCCAGCGCCTCAGGCCCCAGCCCGAAAAGGGAGAGCAGCGGCCGGTTGAGCCCAAGGCCCGTCAGGCAAATACAAAAAGTGATTGCCGGACAGAGAATGGCAAACCGCTTCACATACTGGTATCCCCGCATATGGCGTCCCGCGCCGATCTCCTTGCCCACCACCACGGAGCTGGCATCCGCCAGCCCGCCGAAAAAGGCGAACACAAAGCCCTCCAGCACCCGGAAGGCCGCCATGGCCGCAATGGCGCTCTCCGACTGCCGCCCGATCACCACGTTGATCAGCATCTGGCCGATCCCGTAAAACAGTTCGTTGCAGAGAATCGGAAAGCATTTGGACAGATAAACCTTCGCAAAGCCGTCGCCCCAGGAAAACATTTCCGACAGGTGCAGCGCCACCGTGCGCTTATCCCTGAGCACAAACGCCGTCAATATGCAGAGATTGACCAGCGCGGACACCAGCGTGCCCACCGCCGCACCGGCCGCACCCATTTTCGGCATACCGAAACGCCCGTAAATCAAAATCCAGTTCAGCACAAAATTGGTCACAAGGGCAGCCAGCGAGGAAAGAAGCGGCACCTTTACCCGCTCCGTGGCCCGCAGCAAAAAGCTGATGATCACGCCAAGCACCTGAATCGGATAGGCAAAGCCGACAATCCGGATATAGGGGATCGCCACCCGGATAATATTCTCCTTGTCGGTATAAACGCTCAGCAGAAAATCCGGCTTCCCCACGGCCATAGCCCCGAAGCCCAGCCCCACCAGCAGCATCAGCGCCATGGACAGACCGAAGGTGCGGTTAATTCCCTTTTCATTCTTCGCGCCCCAATACTGGGCAAAAAACAGCAATCCTCCTCCCGCAAATCCAAAGTAGCAGGAGAAAAACAGCGACGAAATCTGGGAACAGATTCCCACCGCCGCCACGGACAGCTCGCCCATGCTTCCGATCATAATCGTATCCACCATACTCGCCGTGGTGGACAAAAAATTCTGCAGCGCAATCGGCAGAGCGATCGTCACCACCGCCTGCAGAAATACCTTCCAGTGAACCCCTTCTTTTTTCATGACACTTCTCTCCGTCTTTTTCTCTTACACCTCAA
>JAUNGT010000056.1 GCA_030524455.1 Eubacteriales bacterium
GCGCTGCTGGAACGCCTGGAGGAAATGTTCGGGGACGAGAACGTAAAGGTGATGTAACAGTTCAGCCAGCCAGGAGGGAATGGCAAAAATCGTGCTCGCACGAATTTTTGCCGGTTGCTCCTGGCTGAGGGAGCGCCCGATCATGAGCAAAGTTAGCCGCGAAGCGGCGGAAAGCGCGTCAGCGCGGCTTTGCGAATGGCGCAGGCTGAACTGTTGCTGCAACCTAGGTTACTGTTCACTCCGTGACCAGTAACAACCTAGTACACCCTAACAAAGTTTTCCGCGGAAAGGCATTGAAAAGCGGCCGTCAATCGATTAAAATGATATAGGTATCCGCGCACAAAAGGGCGGCGCGCGGTCGATACCTTACGGGCGCCCGTGGGGCGCAGGACAGGAGGAATTATGGCTTCAAAGATAAAGACGATCGGCATCCTCACCAGCGGCGGCGACGCGCCGGGAATGAACGCGGCGATCCGCGCGGTGGTGCGCAAGGCGATTTGCAACGGTGTGAAGGTAAAGGGAATCAAGAAGGGCTATCAGGGCCTTTTGAACGAGGAGATTGTGGACATGGACGCGCGCAGCGTTTCCGACACGATCCAGCGGGGCGGTACGATCCTGGGAACGGCGCGCTGCCGGGAATTTAAGACGGAGGCGGGCCAGAAAAAGGGCGCGGACATCTGCCGCAGGCACGGGATCGACGGCATGGTCGTCATCGGCGGCGACGGCTCCTATCAGGGCGCACAGGCGCTTTCCCGTCAGGGGATCAATACCATCGGCCTGCCCGGCACGATCGATCTGGACATTGCATGTACCGATTATACGATCGGCTTCGACACGGCGGTCAACACGGCCATGCAGGCCATCGACAAGGTGCGGGATACCTCGTCCTCTCATGAGCGCTGCAGCATCATCGAGGTGATGGGGCGCAACGCCGGCTATATCGCGCTCTGGTGCGGTGTCGCCAACGGGGCGGAGGATATTCTTTTGCCGGAAAAGTACGATTACAACGAGCAGGCGATTATCAATAATATCATCAATAACCGGAAAAAGGGCAAGACCCACCATCTGATTATCAATGCGGAGGGCATCGGCCATTCCACCTCCATGGCAAAGCGGATCGAGGCGGCCACAGGTGTAGAGACGAGGGCGACGATTCTTGGCTACATGCAGCGCGGCGGCAGCCCGACCTGTAAGGATCGCTATTACGCTTCCATCATGGGAGCCTATGCGGCGGACATCCTCTGTGCGGGAAGCACCAACCGCGTGGTGGCCTACAAGCACGGGGAATTTGTGGATTATGACATCGAGGAGGCTCTTTCCATGCAGAAGGAGATTCCGGAGTACGATTATCTGGTGAGCAAGCTTCTCTCCACCTGACGGGGAGGGGCAGGACGGCGGCTTTTTACAGCCGCCGTTTCAGATTAAAAAAAGGAGAGCACGGGATGATCACAGCGGCATCCAACAGCCGGGTCAAGCGGCTGGTACAGTTGAATCAGAAGGCGAAGCTTCGGCGGGAGGAGAACGTTTTTCTGGCGGAGGGAGCAAAGATGTTTCTGGAAGCCCCGGCGGAAAAGCTGCGGGAGGTGTATGTTTCGGAGTCCTTTCTGGCAAAATGCAGCTTCCGGGAGCGACTGGAGCAGACCGGCTATGAGGTAGTGTCGGACGCGGTTTTTGCCAGGATTTCGGATACCTGCACGCCCCAGGGGATTCTGTGCGTTCTGGAGCAGTTTCATTATCAGCCGGAGGAGCTTTTCCGGAAAAAAGCCCCGCTGCTTTTGTTCCTGGAAAATATCCAGGATCCCGGCAATCTGGGGACGATGCTGCGGACCGGGGAGGGAGCCGGGGTGGACGGCGTGATTATGAGCGGCGATACGGTGGATCTGTACAATCCGAAGGTGATCCGCTCCACGATGGGAAGCGTTTACCGGGTTCCCTTTTTCTATGCCGCAGATTTTAAAGAGGCAGTTTGCCGGGCGAAGGCCGCGGGCGTATCGGTGTATGCGGCCCACCTGCGCGGAAAGGACTCTTACGGGCAGCAGGACTATCGCAGCGGCACGGGCTTTCTGATTGGAAACGAGGGGAACGGCCTGCGGGAGGAGACGGCTGCCCTGGCGGACACCTACATCCGGATCCCCATGGAGGGACGGGTGGAATCCCTAAACGCCGCGGTGGCGGCGGCCGTACTGATGTACGAGGCGCACCGGCAGCGTTCAAGGTAGCCTCAAACACTTGCTGTTTACAGGTCACCTGTGAACAGGCGCACCGGCAGCGGCATTCGCCGGGAAAAGGAGGAAGGAAAATGAGGATTGGCTTTATCGGACTGGGGAATATGGCGCGGGCTATGATCGGCGGTATCTTAAAAAAAGGGCTTGCGCAGCCCTCGGAAATTTTCGGCTCGTCCAGGACGGAGGAGACGCAGCGAAAAATGAACGAGGAGTACGGGATCACAGTGACGGGGGATAACCGGGAGACGGCCCGGAACGCGGAGCTTTTAGTGCTGGCGGTGAAGCCTCAGTTTTTTTCGGAGGTGATCGGGGAGCTGAAGGGCCTGGATTTTGCGGGAAAAACGGTGGTGAGCATTGCGCCCGGGAAAAGCCTTGTCTGGCTGGAGGAGGCGTTTGGAGCTTCGCTTTCCCTGGCGCGGGCCATGCCGAATACGCCGGCCCTGGTGGGCGAGGGCTGCACGGCGGTCTGCTTTAACAGCCGGGCGGAGGAGCCGGCGCGGCAGGCGGTGATGGCTCTTCTTGGCAGCTTTGGGAAGGCCTTCGAGATTCCGGAGAGGCTGATGGATGTGGTGCCCGGGGTCAGCGGCAGCGCCCCGGCCTGGGTATTCATGCTGCTGGAGGCCATGGCCGACGGCGCGGTGGCGGAGGGGATGCCCCGCCGGCAGGCCTATGAGTTTGCGGCGCAGGCGGTGCTTGGAAGCGCGAAGCTGATGCTGGAGAGCGGCAGCCATCCCGGCGAGCTCAAGGACATGGTCTGCTCCCCTGCGGGTTCCACGATCCAGGCCGTGCGGGTGCTGGAGGAAAGGGGCTTCCGGGGCGCTGTGATGGATGCCGTGATCGCCTGCATCGAAAAATCCCGTCAGCTTTAAGTGAAATGAAAACTGCTTTTTAAATATTACATATGTATAAAAAAAGACCCGGAGGCAAAAATAACTGCACCGGGCCTTTTTTGCGGCCTTTTTGAGGGGGGTTGACATTTGGCAACAATGCTGATATGATACGAGACGTAACATTTGTTAATAACTTTGTAACAAATGAAACGTCTCTGTAACAGAAAGGGCTTTCCCACAGGCCTTACGCCCTTTTGCACGGAGGAACCGAAAACGGAGGTAAGGATGGACACAAAAGGCAGAAGGCTGTTGTTTGGAACCGCCGGTTTTTTTACCGCAGTATTCCTGATGGGGGCGGCGAACACGACAACCGTTATGGCGAGTAGTATCGGGATTATTAATACAGAAGACATGCTGGACATTTACGCCCGGGCGGATGACGGCTCGGAGATTGTCGGGCAGGTGATGGACGAGGGACATGTGGCGATTCTGGAGAGGGACGGAAGCTGGGTACAGATTCAGGCGGGCGATATCGTCGGCTGGGTCCCGGACCGGAACCTGACGGAGACGGACATTTCCGGCGAGGAGGCAGTCGTGGCCAACGAGGAAGTGATCGGGGAGCTGGCAGAGAGAATCCAGGAGGAGAGCGCCGGGGAGCAGATCGGGGAAGAACCGGAGGCTTCGACGGAGACTCCTGCGGAAGAAAGTACGGTGTCCCCGGCAGAGGCAAGCTCGGAGGCTCGTGCGGAAGAAAGTTCGGAGACTTCCATGGAAGAAAGTACGGAGGCTGCCACGGAAGAAGGTACAGAAGCTTCCGCGGAGGAAGCTGCGGAAGTTTTTGCCATGGAGCTGACGGAGGAGATCTCCGACGTGCAGGCTGAGACTGCCCGTCGGGCGCAGGAGCAGGCACTTGCGGCGCACCATGCCGCTGCGGAAGCACTTGCGGCACACCAGGCCCGGGAGCTTGTCCGGCAGCAGGAGGAGGCAGAACAGCTGGCGCAGGAGCAGGCAAAGGCAGCGGAGGAGCAGGCAAGGCGGCAGGCCGAGGCAGCCCGTCAGAGAGCGGAAGCGGAGGCGCTTGCGGCACAGCAGAAGGCGGCCGCAGAGGAGCTCGCAGCGCAGCAGAAGGCAGCGGCGGAAGCACTTGCCGCACAGCAGAAGGCCGAGGCCGAGGCTTTGGCGGCCCGCCAGGCGGAAGCGCAAAGACAGTCGGTTCTGACGGCGACCGGCACCTCCGAGGAAGAGCTGCGGCTGTTGGCCAACATCATCTACTGTGAGGCCGGGTGCGAGTCCTATGTGGGTAAGGTCGCGGTGGGAAATGTGGTGATGAACCGCACCCGCAGCGGCGGACAGCTCAAAAGTATTTCCGAGGTGGTCTATGCCCGGGGGCAGTTTTCTCCTGTGAGAAACGGTTCCCTGCGGCGGGCATTGGCCAATAACAGCGCAGACGCTTCCTGCTATCAGGCGGCTCTGGACGCGCTTTCCGGCGCGCAGCCGGTCGGAGATAAGCTGTTCTTCCGGCGGGTCAACGGCCGTTCCGGACAGGTGATCGGGAACCATGTGTTTTATTGACAGGAAGATTGCGGGAGCGCTTTGAGCGGAGCAATCCGGTATCATTGATATGCATCAAAAACGGCGCGCGCATGCCCAAATGGTATGTGCGCGCCGTTTTTGGGCGATACATCCTGCAAGCGGCTGCCGTGCCTGCACAGGCAGCCATTTGCAGGGCCGGCGGATTCTTGACAGCATGCGGCGGATTTGATATGATGGCAAAACAACGTAACAGATTTGTAATATTTATCGGACGAGGGAATCAGTGCTATGGGAAGGTTGATCGGGAGGAGGTTTTATCCGGTTGGATTGGCGGCGTTTGCCTGCCTTCTGTGCGTGACGGCGATGGAGGCGAGGGCAGAGAAAAGTGCGTCCTGGCACAGGGAGGCCGGCATAGGGGCCTATCTGGAAGGGGACGCAGAGCTGCCAGAGATCGGAGCAAAGAAGGCGCTCGGGGAGACGGAAACGGAGACAGGGGAAGGGGCGCCGCAGACCGGAACGGAGGAGGAGACAGAGAAGCTGGTCATGGCCGATGTTCAGAACGTGCTCAACGTGCGCGTGGAGCCGGACAGTGACGCGGCTTTGGCGGGTTATCTTTATGCGGACTGCGGGGGCACTGTGCTGGAGCAAAGGGACGGCTGGACGAAGCTGGTCTCCGGGGAGCTGACCGGTTGGGCAAAGGACGAATATCTGCTGTTTGGGGAGGAGGCCCGCCGGGAGGCGGCGGATGCCGGACGGACGGTGGCGACCACCACCGCGGGAGCATTGCGCATCCGCAAGGAGCCCTCGGAGAAGGCCGGCGTCTACGATCTTCTGGAGGAGGGCGCCAGGTGTGAGGTGATAGACGACGCCCAGTCAGAGCACAGTGGCGGCGGGAAGATTCCGGAGGGCTGGGTTGCGGTGGATTACGGCGGCAAGACCGGTTATGTGTCCGCCAAATATGTGAAGGTAAGCTTTGAGATCGACTCCGGGGAGACGGTGGAGCAGGTGGCGGCGCGGGAGGCTGAGGAACAGGAGCGCCGGGAGGCCGAAGCCCTGGAGGCGGAGAAGGCCGCTGCTGCAGCCAAGGAGGAAACGCTTCGCCGGGAGGCGGAAAAGGCCGTGGCTCTGGCGGCGGACGACAGCGTACTTTTGGCGGCGCTGATCCAGTGCGAGGCGGGGGACGAGCCCTACGAGGGGCAGCTGGCTGTTGGCGCGGTGGTGATGAACCGGGTAAAAAGCGGCGCATACCCGAATACCGTCAAGGATGTGATTTATGCCTCCGGACAGTTTACGCCGGCGGGCAGCGGCCGGGTGGGCCGCGTAATCGCCTCCGGAAGCGTGAAGGCAAGCTGCCTGCAGGCGGCCCGCGAGGCCATGGCGGGAAGCACGCCCGTTGGGACGGCCACACACTTCCGGCGGGCCGGGAGCAGAGACGGCATTGTGATTGGAAATCATGTGTTTTGGTAAATGAAAAAATATTTTCCTCTTGACACCTCCCGTTTCCTGTGGTATGGTGATCAAGGTCATTAAGACCATGCCGAAGACAGCAGGTACCGGAGAACCGGTGTAAGAAGAAGCGCCTGCCGAGGAGTGAAGAGAATTTGAATTCATGATCCTCTCTGTCTGCGGGCGGAGAGGTTTTTTATTTGACTTCTTTTTATTCGGCAGAAGAATCTAAAAGGAGGTAAGAACATGGCAAAAGTTGAACTGAAAGCACCTGTGGTCGCTGAGATTTCCGAAGCAGTCAAGGACGCGCAGTCTGTTGTCCTGGTGGACTACCGCGGTCTGACCGTGGAGCAGGATACCGCGCTTCGTAAGCAGCTTCGCGCGGCCGGCGTGACCTACAAGGTGTACAAGAACACGATGATGAACTTTGCGTTCAAGGGAACGGATTTCGAGGCTCTGGCTCCTTATCTGGAAGGCCCCAGCGCAATCGCAATTTCCACCACGGACGCAACCGCTCCTGCAAGAGAGCTGGCAAACTTCGCGAAGACCGCGGACAAGCTGGAGATCAAGGGCGGCGTTGTGGAAGGCAATGCTTATGATGCGGCAGGCATCATGGAGATCGCAAAGATCCCGGGCAGGGAAGCGCTTATTTCCAGATTGCTGGGCAGCATGCAGTCCCCGATCGCAAATCTGGCCCGCGTGCTGAACCAGATCGCGGAGAAGGGCGGCGCAGGCAACTGCGAGGCGGCTCCCGCGGAGGCTCCTGCAGAGGAGGCAGCTCCCGCTGCAGAATAATATTCGGCTGTCAGGCCGGAGAAACTGAAATATTTTTTAAATTTTAAAATGGAGGTAAATTAAAATGGCAAAATTAACCGCTCAGGAATTTATCGAAGCAATCAAAGAGATGACCGTATTAGAGTTAAACGACCTGGTAAAGGCTTGTGAGGAGGAGTTCGGCGTATCTGCAGCAGCAGGCGTTGTCGTTGCAGCAGCAGGCGGCGAGGCAGCAGCAGCTGAGGAGAAGACCGAGTTCAACGTAGAGCTGACCGAGGTTGGCCCTAACAAGGTTAAGGTTATCAAGGTAGTTCGCGAGGTTACCGGTCTGGGCCTGAAGGAAGCGAAGGATGTTGTTGACGGCGCTCCCAAGGTTCTGAAAGAGGGCGTATCCAAGGAAGAGGCTGAGGACATCCAGAAGAAGCTGGAGGCTGAGGGCGCTAAGGTTACCCTGAAATAATCGATCCATATCTTTGCAGTTGAGGGCGTCCGCCGGTGCGGATGCCCTTTTCATTATGCAACAGTTCAGCCAGCCAGGAGTGAACGGCCAAAATCGTGCTCGCACGAATTTTTGCCGGTTGCTCCTGGCTGAGGGAGCGCCCGATTATGAGCAAAGGGAGCCGCGAAGCGGCGGAAAGCGCGTTATGCGCGCAAGACGAACAAGTTCGTCTGTGCGAATGGCGCGGGCTGAACGGTTACTTTATTATAAATTTTTTCCCCGAAATAAAAATTTTGGTTGACGTGCGGTAAAGTTTGTGTTAGATTGTAGTGTGCACTATTGTGTTGGAGTACGCCATTTTTTAGTGTGGTATCTGATAGCAGCAGTTAATGATTATAAGAACGGGGTGAAGTGTCAATGGAAAAAAACAGAATACGTCCAATTGCCGCTGGCAAGAACATGCGTATGAGTTATGCACGACGGAAAGAAGTATTGGAAATGCCCAATCTTATAGAAGTTCAGAAGAATTCCTATAAGTGGTTCCTCGAGGAGGGACTGAAAGAGGTATTTGACGATATTTCCCCGATTTCTGACTACAGCGGGCACCTGAGTCTGGAGTTTGTGGACTTTGAGCTGTGCGAAGATGACGTGAAGTATTCTATTGAGAAGTGCAAGGAGAGGGACGCAAACTATGCGGCTCCCCTGAAGGTCAAGGTACGCCTTTATAATAAGGAAAAGGAAGAGATCAGCGAGCACGAGATTTTCATGGGAGATCTTCCTTTGATGACGGAGACCGGCACGTTTATCATCAACGGCGCAGAGCGTGTCATCGTCAGCCAGCTGGTGCGTTCCCCCGGCATCTACTACGGCATCGGACATGACAAGATCGGTAAGCGTCTGTATTCCTGCACCGTGATTCCCAATCGCGGCGCGTGGCTGGAGTACGAGACGGATTCCAACGACGTTTTCTATGTACGCGTTGACCGGACCAGAAAGGTGCCGATCACTGTTTTGCTGCGTGCACTGGGCCTGGGCACGAACGACGAGATCCGCGAGCTGTTCGGGGATGAGCCCAAGATCGAGGCCAGCTTTACCAAGGACACTGCTGAGAATTATCAGGAGGGTCTGTTAGAGTTATACAAAAAAATCCGTCCCGGAGAGCCGCTGAGCGTGGAGAGCGCGGAGAGCCTGATCAACGCCATGTTCTTTGACCCCAGAAGGTATGATCTGGCGAAGGTGGGCCGGTACAAATTTAATAAGAAGCTGATGCTGCGCAACCGGATCCGGGGGCATGAGCTGGCGGAGGATGTGATCGATACCTCCACGGGCGAGCTTTTGGCGGCTGCGGGCACAAAGGTGACGGCAGAGCTGGCGGATCTGATCCAGAACAGCGCTGTTCCCTATGTTTATATTCAGACAGAGGAAAAGAAGGTTAAGGTCCTTTCCAGCATGATGGTGGACCTGACCCATTATGTGGATTGTGATCCCAAAGAGCTGGGCATCACGGAGCTGGTGTACTATCCTGCCCTGGCCCCGATCCTGGAGCAGTACGCGACGGATCCCGAGGCGCTGGCGGAGGCAATCCATCGGAACGTGCACGAACTGATTCCGAAGCATATTACGAAGGAAGACATCATTGCTTCCATTAACTATAATATCCATCTGGAGTACGGGATCGGTAATGCGGACGATATCGATCATCTGGGCAACCGCCGTATCCGTGCGGTGGGCGAGCTTTTGCAGAACCAGTACCGGATTGGCTTGTCCCGTCTGGAGAGAGTGGTGCGCGAGCGTATGACCACGCACGACGCGGAGGAGATTTCTCCTCAGGTGCTGATCAATATCAAGCCGGTGCAGGCTGCGGTGAAGGAGTTCTTCGGTTCCTCCCAGCTGTCCCAGTTTATGGATCAGAACAACCCGCTGGGTGAGCTGACCCACAAGCGCCGTCTGTCTGCCCTGGGTCCCGGCGGTCTGTCCCGTGACCGTGCCGGATTCGAGGTGCGTGACGTGCACTATTCTCATTACGGAAGAATGTGCCCCATTGAGACGCCCGAGGGTCCCAATATCGGACTGATCAACTCCCTGGCAAGCTATGCCAAGATCAATGAGTACGGCTTTATCGAGGCGCCTTACCGAAAGATCGACAAGACCGATCCGGCGAACCCCCGCGTCACCAACGAGGTGGTTTATATGACGGCGGACGAGGAGGATAACTACCATGTGGCGCAGGCAAACTCCGAGCTGGACGAGGAAGGGCATTTTGTAAATGCCAATGTCTCCGGCCGTTACCTGGATGAGACCTCCGAGTATCCCAAGGCGATGTTTGACTATATGGACGTGTCCCCGCAGATGGTATTCTCCGTCGCGACGGCACTGATTCCGTTTTTGCAGAACGACGACGCGAACCGCGCGCTGATGGGTTCCAACATGCAGCGTCAGGCCGTGCCGCTTCTGACCACGGAAGCTCCGGCGGTGGGCACCGGCATCGAGGTGAAGGCCGCGGTGGACTCCGGCGTGTGTATCGTGGCCAAGAAACCCGGTACCATCGACTATGTTTCTTCCAATATGATCCGCATGACCTGCGACGACGGCGAGAAGGTGGAGTACCATCTGACCAAGTTCTCCCGCAGCAACCAGTCCAACTGCTATAACCAGAGGCCCATCGTCTTTAAGGGCAACCGGGTACAGGCAGGGCAGGTGATCGCGGACGGTCCCTCCACCTCGGAGGGCGAGCTGGCTCTGGGCAAGAACCCTCTGATCGGCTTCATGACCTGGGAGGGTTACAACTACGAGGACGCGGTTCTTCTGAGCGAGCGTCTTGTGATGGATGACGTTTATACTTCCGTCCACATCGAGGAGTATGAGGCGGAGGCCCGCGATACCAAGCTGGGGCCTGAGGAGATCACCCGGGATGTCCCCGGCGTGGGCGACGAGGCTCTGAAGGATCTGGACGACCGCGGCATTATCCGCGTGGGCGCGGAGGTGCGCGCCGGGGATATCCTGGTGGGCAAGGTGACGCCCAAGGGCGAGACGGAGCTGACCGCGGAGGAGCGCCTGCTGCGCGCAATCTTCGGCGAGAAGGCGAGAGAGGTGCGGGATACCTCCCTGAAGGTACCGCACGGTGAATACGGTATTATCGTGGATGCCAAGGTATTTACGAGGGAAAACGGCGACGAGCTGTCCCCCGGCGTAAACCAGGCAGTCCGCATTTACATTGCACAGAAGAGAAAGATTTCCGTGGGCGACAAGATGGCCGGCCGTCACGGAAACAAGGGTGTGGTTTCCCGCGTGCTGCCGGTGGAGGATATGCCTTACCTTCCCAACGGCCGTCCGCTGGATATCGTGTTGAACCCGCTGGGCGTGCCTTCCCGTATGAATATCGGGCAGGTGCTGGAGATCCACCTGTCCCTGGCGGCAAAGGCGCTGGGCTTCAACGTGGCGACGCCGATCTTCAACGGTGCAAACGAGAAGGATATCCAGGATACCCTGGAGCTGGCCAACGATTATGTGAACCTGGAGTGGGAGGAGTTCAAGGCAAAGCACGAGGAAGAGCTGCTTCCCGAGGTGATGGATTACCTGTATGAGAACCGCGCCCACAGGGAACTGTGGAAGGGCGTTCCGATTTCAAGGGAAGGAAAGGTGAGGCTGCGCGACGGCCGTACCGGCGAGTATTTTGACAGCCCTGTCACGATCGGACATATGCACTATCTGAAACTGCATCACCTGGTGGACGATAAGATCCATGCCCGTTCCACCGGCCCTTACTCTCTGGTCACGCAGCAGCCTCTGGGCGGAAAAGCGCAGTTCGGCGGACAGCGTTTCGGAGAGATGGAGGTTTGGGCCCTGGAGGCATACGGCGCGTCCTATACCCTGCAGGAGATCCTGACCGTGAAGTCCGATGATGTGGTGGGCCGTGTCAAGACCTACGAGGCAATCATCAAGGGCGACAACATCCCTGAGCCCGGCATTCCGGAGTCCTTCAAGGTGCTCCTGAAGGAGCTGCAGTCCCTGGGTCTGGATGTGCGGGTGCTGCGTGATGATAACACGGAAGTGGAGATCATGGAAACGGTCGATTACGGCGATACGGATTACCGCTTCGAGATGGAGGGAGACCCCAAGGGTTATAACTACCACGAGGAGGAAGATCTGGGCAAGATGGGCTACCAGAAGCAGGAGTTTGACTCCGACAAGGAGGAGCTTGTGCCGGCGCAGGAGGATGACTACGAGGACGGCGGTCTGGAAGACGGATTTGAGGAGTCCTTTGACGAAGAGTAATCCACATCGATTTTATGTAAAGGAGTGCCAAGATGCCTGAAACAAAAAACGAAGTTTATCAGCCGATGACGTTTGATGCCATCAAGATCGGATTAGCGTCCCCGGAGAAAATTCGTGAATGGTCCAGGGGCGAGGTATTGAAGCCTGAGACGATTAACTACAGAACCTTAAAGCCCGAGCGCGACGGCCTGTTCTGCGAGCGGATTTTCGGACCCAGCAAGGACTGGGAGTGCCACTGCGGCAAGTACAAGAAAATCAGATACAAGGGCGTTGTCTGCGACCGCTGCGGCGTGGAGGTTACCAAATCCAGTGTGCGCCGCGAGCGCATGGGCCACATCGAGCTTGCCGCCCCTGTCTCCCATATTTGGTATTTCAAGGGAATCCCCAGCCGGATGGGACTGATCCTGGATCTGTCCCCCCGCGTGCTGGAGAAGGTACTTTATTTTGCTTCCTATATTGTCCTGGACAAGGGGGACACCAGCCTGGAGTACAAGCAGGTGCTCTCCGAGAAGGAGTATCAGGACGCCCGCGAGAGCTGGGGCAACCGGTTCCGTGTGGGAATGGGCGCGGAGGCGATCAAGGAGCTTTTGCAGGCCATCGACCTGGAAACCGAGGGCGATGCTTTAAAGCAGGAGCTGGAGGACGCCAGCGGCCAGAAGCGCGCAAGGATCATTAAGCGGCTGGAGGTTGTTGAGGCCTTCCGCGAGTCCGGCAACCGCCCGGAGTGGATGATCATGGATGCGGTGCCGGTGATCCCGCCGGATCTGCGGCCTATGGTACAGCTGGACGGCGGCCGTTTTGCCACCTCCGACTTAAACGATCTTTACAGAAGAATTATCAACCGCAATAACCGTCTGAAGAGACTGCTGGAGCTGGGTGCGCCGGACATCATCGTCCGCAACGAGAAGCGTATGCTGCAGGAAGCGGTGGATGCCCTGATCGATAACGGCAGAAGAGGCCGTCCGGTAACCGGCCCCGGCAACCGGGCGTTGAAGTCCCTCTCCGATATGCTCAAGGGTAAGTCCGGACGTTTCCGTCAGAACCTGCTGGGGAAGCGCGTGGACTATTCCGGCCGTTCCGTTATCGTGGTGGGACCGGAGCTGAAGATTTATCAGTGCGGCCTGCCCAAGGAGATGGCGATCGAGCTGTTTAAGCCCTTCGTGATGAAGGAGCTGGTGGCGAGAGGCGTTTCTCAGAATATCAAAAATGCAAAGAAGCTGGTGGAGCGTCTCGACACTCAGGTTTGGGATGTGCTCGAGGACGTGATCAAGGAGCATCCGGTAATGTTAAACCGCGCCCCTACTCTGCACAGACTCGGTATTCAGGCGTTTGAGCCGATCCTGGTGGAGGGTAAGGCGATCAAGCTGCATCCGCTTGTGTGTACCGCCTTCAACGCGGACTTTGACGGCGACCAGATGGCAGTGCACCTTCCCCTGTCCCAGGAGGCCCAGGCGGAGTGCCGCTTTATGCTGCTTTCCCCCAACAACCTGTTAAAGCCCTCCGACGGCGGTCCGGTGGCGGTGCCTTCCCAGGATATGGTGCTGGGCATCTATTACCTGACCCAGGAGCGCCCCGGCGCTGTGGGCGAGGGAAAATATTACAAGAGCGTGAACGAGGCGATTCTCGCCTACGAGAACAAGGCGTGCACGCTGCACTCCCGCATCCATGTGCGTATGTCCAAGCTCAACGCGCAGGGCGAGGAGATCTGCGGCTTTGTGGAGTCCACGCTGGGACGGTTTATTTTCAACGAGATCCTGCCTCAGGATCTGGGCTATGTGGACAGAACCGATCCGGAAAACTTCCTTAAGCTGGAGGTGGATTTCCATGTGGGCAAAAAGCAGTTAAAGCAGATTTTGGAGAAGGTTATCAACACCCATGGCGCATCCAAGACCGCGGAGGTGCTGGACGACGTAAAGGCGATCGGCTATAAGTATTCCACAAGGGCCGCGATGACCGTATCCATTTCCGATATGACGGTGCCTGCTCAGAAGGCGGAGATGCTGGCGGAGGCGCAGAAGACGGTAGATAAGATCGGCAGGAACTACCGCCGCGGTCTGATTACCGAGGAGGAGCGCTACCGCGCCGTTGTGGAGACCTGGCAGGAGACGGATAAAGAGCTGACCGACGTGCTGTTAAAGGGTCTGGATAAATATAACAACATCTTTATGATGGCGGACTCCGGCGCCCGCGGTTCCAACCAGCAGATCAAGCAGTTGGCCGGTATGCGCGGACTGATGGCGGACACGACGGGACGTACCATCGAGCTGCCGATCAAGTCCAATTTCCGTGAGGGTCTGGACGTACTGGAGTACTTTATGTCCGCCCACGGCGCCCGGAAGGGTATGTCCGACACGGCGCTGCGTACGGCCGACTCCGGTTACCTGACCCGCCGAATGGTAGACGTATCCCAGGAGCTGATTATCCGCGAGATCGATTGCGCGGAGGGCAGGGATAAGCTGCCCGGCATGTCCGTGAAGGCGTTCATGGACGGCAAGGAGACCATCGAGGGATTGAAGGACAGAATCACGGGACGTTATTCCTGTGAGGATATTTATGATAAGGACGGGGAGCTGATCGTGGGTGCGAACCACATGATCACGCCCGGCCGCGCGAAGCGCATCATGGAGACCGGCGTCAACAAAAAGGGCGAGCCGGTGGAGGAGGTTCGGATCCGCACGATCCTGACCTGCCGTTCCAAGAGCGGTATCTGCGCAAAATGCTATGGAGCCAACATGGCGACCGGCGAGGCGGTACAGGTGGGCGAGGCAGTCGGAATTATCGCGGCGCAGTCCATCGGTGAGCCCGGTACGCAGCTGACGATGCGTACCTTCCACTCCGGCGGCGTTGCCGGCGACGATATCACACAGGGTCTTCCCCGTGTCGAGGAGCTGTTTGAGGCCAGAAAGCCGAAGGGACTTGCGATTATCGCGGAGTTCGGCGGCACGGCTGTGATCAAGGACACCAAGAAGAAGCGCGAGATCATCATCACCAACAAGGAGACGGCGGAGTCCAAGACCTACCTGATCCCCTACGGCTCCCGCATCAAGGTGGTGGACGGACAGGAGCTGGAGGCCGGCGACGAGCTGACAGAGGGTTCCGTCAACCCGCACGATCTGTTAAAGATCAAGGGCATCCGCGCAGTGCAGGACTACATGCTGCGTGAGGTACAGCGCGTGTACCGCCTGCAGGGTGTAGATATTTCCGATAAGCATATCGAAGTGATCGTGCGCCAGATGCTGAAGAAGGTGCGCATCGAGAACAGCGGCGATACGGAGTATCTGCCCGGCACCATGGTGGATGTGCTGGATTACGAGGACCTCAACGAGGAGCTTATTTCCCAGGGCAGACAGCCCGCAGAGGGCAAGCAGGTGATGCTCGGTATCACCAAGGCGGCCCTGGCGACCAATTCCTTCCTGTCTGCGGCGTCCTTCCAGGAGACCACCAAGGTCCTGACGGAGGCGGCGATCAAGGGCAAGGCGGATCCGCTGATCGGTCTGAAGGAGAATGTCATCATCGGTAAGCTTATTCCTGCCGGAACCGGCATGAAGCGCTACCGCGACGTGAACCTGAACACCGACGCGATGATCGAGGCGGAGGAGGCCGAGCGCGCGGCACGGGCCGAGGAGGAAGCGAGAGCGGCCCGCGAAGCGGAGGAAAAGGAAAAGGCAGCCAAGGACGGTAAGGACAGTGCCGAGGAGGACGAGGAGCTTCTGGAGGAATCCGGAAACGAAGAGCTCTCCGAGGAGGAGCTTACCGACGAGGAAATGCTTGACGAGGATCTCGACGAAGAACTTGACGAGGAAGCCGAAGAGGAAGAAGCTGAGGAGGAACTTGGCGAAGAGTTTGACGGGGAATCGGAAGAGGAAACGGATTCTCCTGAATAAAAACAGGCGCTCTCAAAATAAAAGCTTAATGTATAATGCGATAGGAATTTTCCTATCGCATTATACATTATATCCCGTATTCCCGATATAGACGATTGCGAACGCGCGCGCTTTGGGCGGCCTGCGTGAGCTCGTCGAGCCGACCGGCTGCGGTCAGACGGAGGATGAGTCTGCTCATTTTTTCTTCACCCTGTTTTTCACCGATTTTTTCACCGATCTCCCGTCCGTGCTTCTCGCCG
>JAUNGT010000088.1 GCA_030524455.1 Eubacteriales bacterium
GCCTTCTCGATCTGCCGTTCCCCCAGGTGGCCCGCCTGAACGCCGGAGTTGTCGCCCTCTACCTTGCTCACCTCACTGTGAATGGTGGATTTCAATTCCTGCACCGGCCGGGACAGCGGGTTTCCATGTTCCCTTCCGGGAGGTTTCACAGGGACAGCGGCCTTCGCCGCATCCAGCTTATCCGCCGCCTTGTCGGATCTGCGGACAGCCTTTTGAAGCTCCGGCGCGGCTCGCTCCTCCTCGGAAAACTGCAAACGGGAGGATGGCCGGTCTTTGCCCGCCTCTCCCTCCCGAAAGGTATTGCGCCGCTTTCGCCGCGCCTTTTTCGCCTTGCGGCGTTCCACATGGCCCGCCGCCTCGTCCGCCGCCCGATCCAGACCTCCCGCTGTTTCGCCAGAGGCAGAAGCGTCCTGTTCCGCAGGGCGGTCGGAAACATGGGTGGCCTCGCCGGTCACAAGGTTTACAGAGATGGCCCCGTTACGGGTCATTTTCTGCGTTTCCTTTTCAGATGCTTTCCATTCCTGCATTTATCCTTCACCTCCTCCATAGGGGCAGATGCTGACGCAGGCCCCGGTCTCGATCAGGGAAATGTAATGAAAAATGGGATAGGCCTGGGGCGGGCAGACCGCATTGCCCAGGGTTTTCAGCCGCAGCGCCCGGTCCTTCGTCTCCTCCGTTATGCGGGGGACGTCCTCCGGCTCGGCGGCCCAGAGGATGCGGCCGTCCATCCTTTTGGGAAGCCCATGAGCCATTCCACCCAATCCGGGTTGAGTGCCGCTTTCTCTGACAGCGGTTTCTCCTGGTGAATGATCTGCGCCGAAAGATTGCTTGCAGGGGATTTTCCCCGGAAGGCCGTAGGTTTCAGGGTGGAGCGGTAGCCCTCCGACGCCGCCGGCGTCAGATAGTACACCGCCGCCGAGAGGGACAGGCTCCAGATCGCCCCGCTCCTGTTCCGCTTGCGGAATATCCCATTGTCCGACAGGAACACATCCAGGCTGGCCGCGTCCCTGCAGGTGCATTTGTCGGAGGCAAGGGGTGTGGGAAACATCAGCCGCGACGATAAAAGTTCGCTGGCGCTCATGCCATGCGCCGACGCCGCAAGCCGGAAATACGAATGGGAGAACAGCGTATCCCGCTTTTGCCAGGTCAAAAATCGTTTTGTCGAGCCCCATATTGATGAAACCAGCAACATTTTCCCCAAGCACGTAAGCGGGCCGCAGTTCGGTAATAACTCTGCACATCTCCGGCCACAGGTAGCGCTCATCCGCAAAGCCTTTTCTCCGCCCTGCGGTGGAGAATGGCTGGCAGGGAAAGCCGCCGGAGATGATGGTGACTGTTTCAAGTCCTGTTTTCTCAAAAAACGCCTCCTTCGTAAATGTGGTGATGTCCCGGAACTTTGGCACATCCGGCCAGTGCCGCTCCAGGATGGAATAGGGGTAGTCCGCCCACTCACACTGGCATACGGTCCGAAACCCGGCGGCCTCTGCTGCCAGATCCAGACCGCCGATGCCGGAGAACAGGCTTACATGGGTCAGTCGCTCCATACCTCATCCCCTTCAAGGCCTCCTTCGTCCTGGGACTCCTCCATATCCTCCAGGCGGATCAGGTTATGGCGGCGGATGATGGACTCCTCCAGGATGTCCTGGGCGGCGTTGCTGTCCTCCGGGAGGCCAAGGCTGCGGAAGAGCTTTTTCAGCACCTTCTCATATCCGCCAGCCTTTTTCTTCAGCCGGAGGAAGTCTTTCTCCGTTTCCGCCTCGGACAGGCGGCGGGCCAGCGAATAGTAGAGGACGATCAGGTGGTGGATGTCGCCCACCAGCATACG
>JAUNGT010000057.1 GCA_030524455.1 Eubacteriales bacterium
GAGAGCATCTGCCTTACAAGCAGAGGGTCACAGGTTCGAGCCCTGTAGGCCCCATATCACACCATGGCGAGATAGCTCAGCTGGCTAGAGCATGCGGTTCATACCCGCAGTGTCGAGGGTTCAAGTCCCCCTCTCGCTACTTTATAAAAAGACCGGAACCCGCATCGCCTGGGTTCCGGTCTTTTGGTTTATTCATTTTTCAGTTTCCGCATTCCACGCTGATGCGGTTGAAAATTCCCATAATCTCCTCCGTATCCAGCGCCTTCTTCTCCTCCCCGGTTTTATCCAGCACAATTTTCCCCTGGTGCATCATCACGAGGCGGTCGCCGTACTCCAGCGCATAGCGCAGATTGTGCGTCACCATGATGGTCGTCATCTTTTTTTCCCGGACAATCCGGTCGGTCAGCTGCATCACCAGCTCCGCCGTCCTCGGATCCAGCGCCGCCGTGTGCTCGTCCAGAATCAGAAAATCAATCGGCGTCATGGCCGCCATCAGAAGCGCCAGCACCTGGCGCTGGCCGCCGGAGAGCGAACCGACCTTTGTCTCCAGCTTTTCCTCCAGGCCAAGTCCCAGCCCGGAGAGCAGCTCCCGATAATAACCGGCCCGCGCCTTCCGCACGCAGCGGCTCAGACCGTAGCCCTTTTCCTTGTGATCCGCAATGGAAAGGTTTTCCAGGACCGTCATGCCCGGGCAGGTGCCCAAAGCCGGATTCTGATAGACACGGCCGATCCTGCGGTGACGCAGATACTCCTTCTGTCCGGTGATGTTCTCACGGTTGACCACAATCCTGCCCGCATCCGCGTCGATGCTGCCACAGATTAAGTTGAGCAGGGAGGTTTTCCCGGAGCCGTTGCTGCCCACCACGGACACGAACTGCCCCTCCGGAATCGTCATATTAAAATCGTGAAACAGGCACATCTCGCTGACGGAACCGGGATTGTAGTATTTATCAATATGCAAAAGCTCAAGCATGCTTTTTCCCCTTTCTCTCCATGCTGACCACCAAAACGATCAAAAACAGCACTGCCGTGATCAGCTTTAAATCCTTCGGATCCGCAAAATGCAGCGCCGCCGAGATGCAGGCCTTGTAAATCACCGAGCCTGCCAGCACGCTCAGCGTCAGCATCCCGATCCGCATGGAATGAAGGATTCCCGACAGCTTTCCGGTACTCTCCAGCCTTCGGTACAGGCTGGTTCCGATGATTACGCTTGCCAGGCCGATCACCACTGCGCCCGTCCCGGAGGAAATCTCAAAAAACCGCTGCTGCTGCGCAAACAAACAGCCCGCCAGCGTCACCAGGCCGTTGGAGACGGCAAGGCCGAGGATTTTGATTTTCCCCCGGTCCTGCCCCATCGCGGTCACGATCGAAGGATTATCCCCCACCGCCCGCAACAGATAGCCGGAGCCGGTTTTTAAATAGCCGTCCAGAAAAAGCTTCACAACCGCCGTGATCAGAACCATCACAAGCACCGTCCGCCAGGGGGCCAACGCTGTGCCGAAGCCACTTTCAAAAAAACGGTTCACAACGCGGTTGTCAAACACCGTGCTTTCCTTATAAAAGGGAAGATTCGCTCTCCCTGCGATACGCAGGTTCACCGTATAAAGCGCCGTCATCATGATAATACCGCTGAGCAGGTCCCTCACCTTCAGCTTTACATGGATCAGCCCCGTGCACACACCGGCCAGCGCCCCCACCAGAAAGCAGACAGGCAGCGTCAGCAGCGCGGGCACGCCTTTGGTGATCAGGATCGCCGTGACCGAAGCGCCCAGCGGAAAGCTCCCGTCCACCGTCAAATCCGGAAAATCCAATATTTTGTATGTGATATATACGCCTAACGCCATGATCCCGTAGATCATCCCCTGCTCCAGCGTGCTGATAACCAGTTCCATATCTGCCTCCGTTATTCTGCCGCAATCTCATCAAATACTTCCAGCGCGTCCTTCTCATAATGCTCCGGGAAGGCAATGCCAAGCTCGGCCGCCGCCTGTGTATTGATATAAAGGTTCGCTCCCTCGCACACCTCAAAAGGCATCCCGGAAGCCTCCGCTTCGCCCTTCAGCACCTTCGCCGCCATCGCGCCGGTCTGCCTTCCAAGCTCCACATAGTCGATTCCCTCCGCCGCAAGGCAGCCATTCTTCACCTGCTCCACCTCGGAGCCGAACACCGGGATTTTCGCGCCGTTTGCTTTTGCCAAAACGGTCTGCAGTCCCTGCACCACCGTGTTGTCCGTCAGATTGGAAATGCAGTCCACCTCAGAAACCAGGTCGGCCGCCGCCATATCCACATCCGCCAGCGTATTGATCCCCTTTTCCACAATCTCAAAGCCGTAGCTGTCTGCCAGCTCCTTGTAGGTTTCGATGGTACTCAGAGAATTGGCCTCGCTTGTGGTGTAAAGGATCCCGATTCTTTTTGCATCCGGAAGCACCTCGCGGATCATCTTCAACTGCGCCTCCACCGGAAGCGTATCCGCCGTCCCGGTAATATTGCCCTCCGGTGTGCCGTCCGCCGCCGCAAGTCCCGCTCCCACAGGATCTGAAACTGCCGTGTAAATCACCGGGATCTCCGTATCCATGCAGGAATTATAAGCGCTCATGGCCGCGGGCGTCGCGATCGCGCAGATCATGTCCACTCCCTCCGAAACGTAGCTGTCGGAAATCAGTCCGGCCGTCGCCGTATCGGCCTGCGCGTTGTCATACAGCACCGTCAGATTGACGCCCTCCTCGATTCCCGCTTCCTTTAGGCCCTCCAGAAAGCCCTCCCGGCAATTATCCAGCGAGCCATGCTCCGCAAACTGGGAAATACCGATGGTGTAGCTCTGGGCCGTCTCGTTCTCCGCGGCAGCCTGGGTTGCCGTCTGTTGCGCCTCCGTCTGCCGGGCCTCCGTCTGCTGAGCCGTCGTCTGCCCGCAGCCCGCCGTCAGGGAAACTGCTGCCATCATTGCCGCCAACGTGAATGCTATCGTTTTCTTTTTCATCTTCCTGTTCTCCTTTCAAATTTTGGGCGTATCGCGCAAAAAAAACCGCCCCAAGCTTTGTTTGCTTGAGACGGTAAAATAAACATTATCGCGGTGCCACTCAAATTGACTGTAAAGTCCACTCATTCCATGTACTATCATACATGCCGGAAGGATAACGGGTCCGGTTCCCGCCGGCGCCTACTGTTGGTTCGGGGCCAGCCTCGAAAGTCCATTCCGCAAATGCTCCCCTGCCGCAATCCCACCTCCTGCGGCTCTCTGTAAGTTTCGCTGTCTGCGTACTCCTCTTTCTCATCGGTTTTTCTTTGTTTTCTACACTCTACTCCTATGAAGTGTAAAAGTCAAGCGCTTTTTTCAAGTTTTTAAACAATAATCAATGACCTTCCCGAAGGGCAGGCTCCCTCCATAGAGATCCAGCGCGCTTCCGATGGTGATATTGATGCGGCCGCCGCCCGCCTCACGGATGCGGTCGATATCCTCAAAGGAACGGATGCCGCCCGCGTAGGTGACAGGAGCCTGATGCCAGCTGCCCAGCAGTTCAATCAGCTCCTCCTCGATACCGCTTCTTTTTCCCTCCACGTCCACGCCGTGGATCAAAAATTCATCGCAGAAGGAGGCCAGCATCGTCAGGATATCGGCGGAGAGCTCCACCTTCGTATACCGCTGCCAGCGATCCGTCACAATGTAATATTTTCCGTCCTTTTTGCGGCAGCTCAGGTCCAGCACCAGCTTGCTGCGGCCTACGCTGTCCACCAGGCGGTAAAGATTTTCAAAGGAAATGGTCCCGTTCTGGAACACATAGGAGGTGACGATCACATGGGAAGCCCCCGCCTCCAGATATTCCGCCGCATTATCCGCCGTAATGCCGCCGCCCACCTGCAGGCCTCCCGGATAAGCGCGCAGCGCCTCCAGCGCCTGCCGCTTTGTCTCCTCGTAAAATTCGCTCTCCCGGCTGTTTAACAGGATCACATGTCCGTTCCGGAGCCCCTTCTGCGCAAAATATTCCGCATACCAGGCCGCTCCCCTGTCCGAGACATAATTCTCTCTCGCAGAATCCCCCTGATCCTGCACGCTGCCGCCCACCAGCTGCTTCACCTTGCCGTTATGAATATCGATACAGGGCCGTAGTTCCATCGCTTTCTCCTCCGCCGTTATGAATAACGGCTCCGCCTGATTATTGTTACGAATATTTTACCTGAAAAATGTATTTTATGCAATGCCGCGCTAAAGTCAATTTATAACTTGAAATTTTCAGATTATTATTGTATCTCTAAATATCAGCCCTCATCTTAGACGTGGAAATCTCATCCGCAGATGACCTTTTGAAGGCACACAGACTCATGATGAACGGTCTTGTCCAGGAAAATGGCCGCTTTCGTTCTGGCGGTGTGGGTGTGTTCGATGGCGAGGTACTGATCCACATGGCTCCTCCGGCAGAATTTGTGCCGGAACATATCCATAACCTATTTACATGGTATCAGCAGTCAGAACTTCATCCGCTTATCAAGAGCGCAGTATTCCACTACGAATTTGAATTCATCCATCCCTTTGCTGAATATTATAAACAAAACTCTTGGAGCTTATTGAAAATTTGTCCCGAATATTATATAATATTCGGGACAAAAGGAGGTGAGCAAAGTGGCAAATGGATATTCCAGGCAGATTCAGGAGCGAATCGGCGCAGCGGCAGAAGGAACCGTTTTTGTCAATTCTGATTTTGCTGATATTGCTGATACGGAAACCATAAGACGGAATCTGAATCGGCTTGCACAGACAGGTACGCTCCGGCGGATTTTAAAAGGTGTTTATGAGAAGCCGGAATACAGCGAAATGCTGAAAGAATATGTAGCGGCTGACCCGGAGGCGGTAGCAAAGGCGCTGGCCCGGAGCTATCATTGGACGATTGCTCCCTGTGGGAATACGGCGCTGAACCTGTTAGGGCTTTCCACGCAGGTAACAGCGGTATGGTCCTATATCAGCGACGGTCCATATAAGACCTATGAGTGGAATTCCACAAAACTGGAATTTAAGCACAGAACCAATAAGGAGATCACGGGTCTTTCTTATATGACAGTTCTGGTGATTCAGGCATTGAAAACTTTGGGGAAAACAAATGTCACTTCCAAAACGATTCAGACGCTTAGCTCCCGATTGAATGAGGACGATAAAATCGCTATGCTAAAGGAGGCTGCAGAATCTACGGATTGGGTTTACAAGGCGATACGGCAGATTGCCGGGCAGGTACAATAGAGGTGAAACATGTC
The DNA here is from genome assembly GCA_030524455.1 of Eubacteriales bacterium. Taxonomy (GTDB): domain Bacteria; phylum Bacillota; class Clostridia; order Lachnospirales; family Lachnospiraceae; genus Gallintestinimicrobium. The sequence goes on from JAUNGT010000057.1 coordinate 5,242, forward strand.
GCAAAATTTTCAGACAACGATAAGCGGAGGCTGTTCCGTAACACAGCAGATAAGATGGGACTTAACGACGCCATTGTGGAAAAAGATTTTTGGGTATGTTTTACGTTGGATTATCTGTTTCAACGTTCCCCATGGAAAGATTCGATTACCTTTAAGGGTGGCACCAGCTTGTCGAAAGCCTTTCGCCTGATCAGCCGGTTTTCTGAAGATATTGATCTGATTTTGGACTGGCGGGTTTTAGGATATGGCAGAGACGAACCCTGGGAGAAACGTTCCAACACGAAACAGGACGCTTTCAACAAAGAGGCCAACGCACGGGCGGAGATCTTTCTGGCAGAAACTTTCTGCCCCGCAATCAAAGAAGGATTATCTCAGGAGCTTGGCCGTGAAGCTGACATTCACATGGACGAGGAAGAAAAGCAGACAGTTATTTTTGCTTACCCAAAACTGTTTACCAATGCGGGGACTTTGCAGGTGATCCGATTGGAAATCGGTGCGCTGGCTGCATGGACACCGGCAAAGTCTGCGGAGATTACGCCATATGCTGCAGAGTATTACCCTGATGTGTTCGATCAGAAAGGAACGAATATACTGACGGTTGCCCCGGAACGGACTTTCTGGGAAAAAGCTACGATCCTGCACCATGAGGCCAACCGACCGGAACATCTGGAAATACCGCAGCGATATTCCAGGCACTATTATGATTTGTACCGCATGGCAATGACCCCGGTAAAAGAAACTGCTTTCTCTCAGCTTAATCTGCTTAAAAAGGTTGTGGATTTCAAAATGAAATTCTATCCCAGGGCATGGGCGAAGTACCCAGAGGCTGTGCCAGGCACCTTAAAGCTGGTCCCGCCGGAATATCGGTTCGCAGCGTTAGAGGCGGATTATGGTTCCATGAAGGATATGCTGTATGGTGATGTGCCTACATTCAATACTGTCATAGCGGCGGTCCGGGAACTGGAAAAAGAAATCAATACACTGTAACAACTACATAACCATTTATCTGCCAGCTATTCTAAGATACTCATCAGCGTAAAGAAACGTCCCAATAAAACCGGACGGGACCCGCGTTTCCGCTGTAGAACCTATGCGAGAACCAAAATCAAAGCCGAAGAAAAGAAAACGCAAAACACCAATCAATTTCTGGAAACAATTCGTAAGTATGAAACGGTAACAGAGTTGAACCGTTCTATGCTGATGGAAGGAACTCTTCTTCTGGCTGCCTATCGAAGAACTGATCCAGTCCAGACAAAGGGAATATTACGATTCCCTTGGCATTGCAGATAAACAGGCAGACAGTGCAGGATTTGTGGAATTGATGCTCGAAATCATCAAAGATAGCCTAACGGAAGTGACTGTTGTCGGCCGCAGCACCGACCAAGATAGCGACCAAGTAAGCGACCAAGTGAGCGACCAAGATAAATCACCCGTAGAACGACTTCTCGCTATACTTGGCCGCGAGGCCCTTTCTGCTACAGAGCTTATGGAACGCCTCAATCTCTCACACAGACCGACTTTCCGCAAGAACTATCTAAATCCGGCATTGGAAATGAATCTGATCGAACGCACGATTCCTGATAATACTGCGCCTGCGCCTCCCACATCCGGCTGTACAGCCCCCGGCGGTCGCGCCAAAGCTCCTCATGGGTTCCTTCCTGCACCAGCTGTCCGTCCTCAAATACCAGAATCCGATCACAGAAGCGGCAGGATGACAGCCGGTGCGAAATAAACAGAGCCGTCCGGCTCCCGATCAGGTTCCGGAATCCGCTGTAAATCTCATATTCGGAAATCGGATCCAGCGCCGCCGTCGGTTCATCCAGAATCACCATCGGGGCATTCTTGTACAGCGCGCGGGCCAGGGCAATCTTCTGCGCCTCACCGCCGGAAATCTCCACCCCGTCCTCCGACAGGATCCGGTAAAGGCTGGTATCCAGCCCGCCCTTCATCCGCGCCAGCCGCGCGCCAAAACCCGCCTTTTCCAGACAGCTTCTTACCCGCTCCCTATCATACTGCTTCGCGCCCGCCACATTTTCCCCCAGCGGCAGGGCCAGCAGGAAGAAATCCTGAAAGACCACGGAAAACATCCGAAGATATTCCTCATAACGATATTCCCGGATGTCCTTTCCGTTCAGCAAAATCTGCCCCTCCTGCGGGTCATACAGACGGCAGAGCAGTTTAATCATCGTCGTCTTTCCGCTTCCGTTTCTCCCCACTACCGCTATTTTTTCTCCCGGCCGCAGATGCATGGAAAAATGGGACAGCGCCGGAAGCTTACTCCCGGGATAACAAAATGTCACATTCCGAAACTCGATATCCACAGCCCTTTCTCCCTCAGCGATAGGAAGCGGGCCGTCCGCCAGCAGGCCCGGAAGCTCCAGATATTCAAAGCTGCTCTCCATCCGCCTCGCATTCCGAAAAATCTCGCTGCGGCTTCGGGCCAGCAGCTTCAGGCTCTCGCACATCCGGTAAATCGCCGACGCAAATAACACCACAGACCCCGCCGACAGCATTCCCTGCAGCGCCCGAAGGACAATAAAAAAGTAGGAACCGCCCATCAACAGTCCGGAAATACATCCGTCCAGAGCGCCCGCCCGGCCCTCCAGGCGGCTCTCGCCGTCCACCATACAGTCCCGCTCCGCCTCCCGCAAAGCGCTCATAATCAGCGGCTTTGCACGGTAAATCCGGATGTCCTTCCCTTCTTTGTAGGTGAGATTGTATAACAGCCAATTACTTCTCGCACTCTTTTTATCGTATTCCTCCCGCAGCGCCTCCGTCTTTACAAAAACGCGCTCCTGGCTCCGCGCGGAAAGCCCCGTCAGCGCTACCGCAAACACCAGAAATACCGGCGACGACCAGTGAAGCCAAAAGTCTCTTTTTGTCAGGACAGGCGTCATCATCACAAAGGCGGCTATCATTCCAAGCACTGCGCTGCAGAGCTGCTGAAACTGCGGTATCATAAAATAGGCTCCGCTGCCCCAGTTATAATCATTTCGGATTTTTGCCCGCAAATACGCCGCCTCCTGGCTGTCCAGGGAAGCGTAGTCCATCGTCATCGTCTTTTCCCCGTATTCCCACTCCATCCGGTCGTTGCAGTTTTCCGTATAAGGCAGACCGCATTGCTGCATTTTCGCGCGCAGTCCATTCAGGCCAAACAGGACCGCGACGCCAATTCCGGCGATCACCGCCAGCTGTGAAAAAGACCGTCCGGTTTCCAAACCTTCCACAAAAAGCCAGGAGAGAACCGCCGGAATCAGCGGCAGAAACGCCTCCGCCACCGCCAGTCCGCCTGCCATCAAAAGCGATTTCGGCTCATGCTCCCAGATTTCTTTCAGACAGCGCGACAAAATCCTTCCGTTTCTCCCTCTCACAAAGACACCCCCGCTTCTTTCCTGTAATACTGGCTCTGCACCCGGAACATTTCCGCATAGACCGGGCTGCTTTTCAGCAATTCCTCATGCGTCCCGCTGGCCCTGACCTGTCCCTGCTCCAGCAGTACCACCCGGTCGCAAAAGCGCGTGCTTGCCAGCCGGTGGGAAATGTAAACCGCCGTTTTGTCCTCAGACAGCTGGTGGAACTGTTCGTATGTCTCGCTCTCCGCAATCGGATCCAGCGCCGCTGTCGGTTCGTCAAAAAGCAACAACGGCGCGTCTTTGTACAGCGCACGGGCCATGAGCAGCTTCTGCTTCTGGCCGCCGGAAAGCATAATCCCCTCCTCGTCCTCCAGACGCATCATTTCCGTATCCATCCCGGACGGAAGTGTCATAACCTTTTCCCACAGGCCCACCATCTTCAGACATTCCTCCGCCCGCTTCCTGTCCGTCTTAGTTCCCGCACAAAGAGAAACATTTTCCGCAATCGTAAACGGAAGCACCGTGGCTTCCTGAAACACCGGGGCAATCAGCTTCCAAAGATCTTCCCTTCTGTAACTTCCAATATCCGTCCTGTTGAGTAAAATTTCCCCGCCGTCCGGGCGGTAAAAACCGCACAGCAGTTTAACAATCGTCGTTTTTCCCGCGCCGTTTACCCCCACCAACGCCAGCTTTTCGCCCGGCTCAATCTTTAAATTAAAATGCTCCAGAACCGGCGTTTTTTGATCGTAGGTAAAGCTTACATCCCGAAATTCGATCGATAGGGGCGTTCCCTCTGCCGGCGGACACGCTGCGGGATCCGGCTCCGGCTCATCCGCCGCATCGAGATATGCCCGCATCCGCTTCAAAGGCGGCAAAGCCTGAAACATTTGTCCGATGCTGTCCGACACCTGCGTCACCAGCGCGGAAAAGGAAGCCACCGCGCTGCAGGCCAACACAAAATCCCCCGCCGTGATTCTTCCCTCGCAGGCAAGCCACAGAAAATACAGATACGCCACGGCATCCCGCAGAAACAGTGTCGCAGCCTGTACAAGCGCCGCCTGATAAAAGTGCCTCTGTACGTCCTGTCGAAGGCGAAAATGCGCATCCCGATAGTGATGAAAATAGCCCCGTATCCAGCCTGCCATCTCATAGAGCCGCAAATCCTTTCCCAGATTGATATCTGAGGCCCTTGTCCGAATATATTCCATCCCGTTCTGGATCGCGCTCCGCTCCAAAATCCTCTCTACCTCATGCTTCTGCGCCCGGCGCAGCGCCAGAAAATGCAGCGCAGACAGACTGACCAGCATCGCCAGAAGCCATGGATTTAATTCCGCTATAATCGAACCATACAGGCAAAAGCTGAACATTGCGGCGAAAGTTTTCACCGTCCCCTGGGACATCATCACAGTCCCGGACCACGGCCCCCAGTTCACACTCATTTCCGCTGCCTCGTGATAGCGTTTCTGCCACTCGGCGCTCTCCACATGTTCATAATCGCATTCCAGGGTTTTCTCAAACAGCCGGTTGCGATAATGACTGCGCAGACGGTTCTGCAGAATTGTCTGTGCCCGCGCCGCCATCGTTCCCGCCATTTGCGACAGCGCCATAACAGCCGTAACCCCGCCGAGCAAAAAAACAGCTCTCTGCAGGCCCGCCCTCTCCGTCACAAGATCCACACCCAGCTTTGGAAGATACATGCCAAGATACGGCGTAATTACCGTGCAGACCGCTTCAAGAAACATAAATGCCAGTAATTTCGGATCACTCCGACGTATCCCATTCAGCAGGAAAAACAGCGTATTCCAGAAAGTATACATATAAAATCCTCCTATACCCCAGATATTTTGTTTGCCAGAAGAAAAAGAATTACGATTACAATACCAAATCCCACAAAAATCGAACCTGTATCAACAACGGTAACTTTGTAGATTATACTAATCACAAAAGACACCACTGGCGCACATGCATATGTAAGTGAAAATCGAATTGCAGAAACACGTCCTATATATTCTTTCGTAACTTCTTTTACAAATTTCACCTGTACATAAGTAATCATTAACCCCAATGCTGCACCAATTATGATCGAACCAACCAGCAACAGTAATTTTTGAGCTATCATCCCTGCAATATATTTTGAAACAAATGCAATAAAAATATAGTATATGCCTAAAACAATTCCACAAAATGTAACAAGTGTATTATCTTTTTTCTCCTCTTTCATTCTTGCAAAAATCAAGGAGCCAAAAATAGTTCCAATCGTTACGCTCACACTTAGCAATGAAACAATTTTGGCATCCCCACGAAACATTTCTCCCGCAATCGGGGCAAGCAGTGCATCAAATGGAACCACCGCTGAATTAATCAGAACGCATAAAAAGCACAGCTTTAATAACTTCTTATGGTCAAATACATAACCAAATCCATCTCTAAGCGAAACGAAATATTCTCTGCCAATTATCCGGTCCATCTTCTTTTCTTCCTGAACGGAAAATTCTATTTTTATTATAAGCAATGCTGATATCAAAAAGATCAAAGCATCTATCGCTAAAGAAATACCTATTCCAAATAAGCTGATCACGATACCTGATAAGCCGGTTCCGACCAGCACTGCTATTTTGGTGCAGGACACATTAACACTTACACCTTTATCATAATATTCATCAGGAAGTACATGCTGAATAACCGCTACCCCTGCCGGCATATGAAATGCTTCTATGAATGAAATGGCTATCGTCATAAAAATCAATATGAATGGTGAAAGCATGTTTTTAGTATATACATGTAATATATACAAGACTAACAGGGCCCGGGCGATATCGGAAAATACTAACACCTTCTTTTTATTTATGTTCTCGACGAATGGGCCTACAAATGGCTGAATCATTACAGAAGTAGCCTGATTAATGCCAAAAATAATGGCAGACCACCCTGCACTGTTTGTAATCAAATATACCAACCATGTAAAAAGTATTGTATCTAATGAATCACCACATCGATTAATAATATTGGAAATCAGCAGATAAATGTAATTATGGTTGCGATATAACTCATTTTTCTTCATGCCTGTTTCCTCACTGAGCATAATTTAATAACCGATTACCGCCTTAGTTCCCTGCGCTCTCGTATTTATTACATCCAAAAAGTATTTATGGACTTTCACCATATTATTATTAATTATACATATAATTGTGTTTTTTTCTATACTCAATTTCACTAATTATTTCACATATTTTTATCGTCATTGCCCAAAATGTCATTTTAATCCCTCCACGAAAACCCACCTTTGATTGAAGCAAATTTGTCCGTTTTCCATATACGGGGAAAAACCGGTCTTTTCTGTTCCGGCAAGATCCGCTTTCATCCGCTTTTTAATTTCATTTTGAATGGGTTCCGGCGTACCGGTGAGCGCAAGCCAGCTGTTTAACCTTTGTTGAATTTGGGTTGTTTCGCATTGTTTGATCTGTAAACCATGACAAGCGTACCATTCCAACATTTCATTTTTACTCCTGTTTTTCACATGGGAAGGGTCCCGCAGCGTTTCGATTTCATCTTCCTTTTCCCGCAGCTCTTTGTCGGCGGCTTCCATGTCTATCATTACCAGCTTACCGCCGGGCTTTAATACCCGCACCATTTCCGAAAAAGCGATATCCGGATTTGTAAAGTGATGAAAAGCCAGCCGGGAAAATACAATCGAAAAGCTGTCGTTCAGAAACGGAAGCTCCTCCGCATAGCCTTTCACAAAAACCATATTATTTAAGTGATTTTTTTCGGCTTCCTGTTTTCCAATCTGCAGCATGGCCGGGGTCGCGTCCAAACACACCACGCTCTGCACAAGCGGCGCAAAAGACCGCCCGCAGGCACAGGTGCCGGCAGCCACCTCCAGGATGGTATCCCGGCCGGTGGGCGCAACACAGGACAGCGTGTAATCCAGATATTCCTCCTTCGTAAAATTGACCGCTTTACTCTCAAAGTTTGGCGCCTGTATTTCAAAAGAACGGTGAATTGCTTCTATATTTTCCGGTTTCATAATGCTGTCCCTTTCTTCGGAATGAAAAAATCTTTCATATCCACATGCTCCAATGTCAACAGTTTCACTTTCTTCTCAATGCCGCCCGCATACCCGGTAAGGCTCCCGCTTGTCCCGACAACACGGTGACAGGGCACAATGATTGAGATTTCATTGTGTCCGACTGCGCCGCCCACAGCCTGCGCGGACATGCGGGATAAACCTTTCTTCGCGGCGATCTGCTTTGCAATCTCGCCGTATGTCATCGTCTGGCCGTACGGAATGGTACAGAGGATTTCCCATACCTCATTTTGAAAGGCGGTGCCCGCAAAATGAAGCGGTACCGTAAAATCCGGCTCTTTTCCCGAAAAGTAAATGTCAAGCCATTGCTTTGCTTTTTCAAACACCGGAATTTCCTTTTCCTCAGCTTCCTGATCCAGATATCGGGCAAAATATTTCTGCCCCTCGAGCCACAGGCCGGTCAGGCCGATGTCATCGGCCGCCAGAAGAATATTTCCGATAGGCGAATGATAATGACTGATGTACTGCATAATGAATCCTCCCTTGCAAAATACTTATTTCTTTCTTTTCTTTGGGGCGTGGTCTTTCAGGTCCGGGATCGCCCCTCCTGCGACAGCCCAGAAATACAGACTTGCCACGCTGCAGTACGGGCTGAACCGTCTGCGGTATTTTTCAAACAGCTTGCGGTCTATTTTTCGGTGATGGTAGACCATCCGCAGCCCGCGCTGAATCGCCAGATCGTCAAAGCTGAATATGTCAGGCCGCTGCAAACAGAACAGCAAAATCATTTCTGCTGTCCATACGCCGATTCCTTTCAAAGAGACCAACGCCCGAATTGCTTCATCATCCGGCATCCGGGCGACCTCCTGCAGGGCAAATGCTCCGCTTTTCACCTTTTCTGCAAAATCTTTGATATATTCAGCTTTTCGGAATGTCATTCCGAAAGACTGCAATACGCCGACGTCCGCTCCGGCAATACTGTCTGCGTTTACTTCTCCAAACTGCTCTTTCATCCTTGTCCAGATCGTAGCCTGCGCCTTCGTTGATATCTGCTGGCCGATAATATGATGAACCACGGAAGAAAACAAATCGGTGTCTGTTTCGCGCTCAACATGACCGATTTTTTCGATCACCTCTCCCAGGGCCCGGTCTTTGGCTTTCAGGTACTCTACCTCGTTCATTCCATAATGAAAATACAACCCATACACCTCCCGCCGTCTTGACTTTTTATTCTTCGCATATTATGATTTTATCACAAAAGGAACCGTAAAAATATTAAAATATCGCCGATCATTGTCATAATATTTCCAAAAGAGGTGGGATGCATTTGAACAGGGAAAACTACATCAATTCGGTCAATCTCAATATCGGCACGGAGTTTCCCTACCTTGTGCTCGACGTAATCAACGACAAGGCTTTCCCCAGAAATCCGGGCTTTCAGGTCATGCACTGGCATGAGGATTTACAATTTATTTTTGTGCTGACCGGGAGCATCGAGGTACGAACGCTGGACACTTCCGTTCAGATACGCGCAGGAGAGGGAATATTCATCAACAAAAATGTGGTGCATAATGTTGTGCGGCGGCCGGAAAACTGTCATTACAACAGCTTCCTGTTCCCGTCCTGTTTTCTGGAATTTTATGCCGGAAGTCCCGCAAAGGATTTTGTGGACAGCATAACAACCAACGAGCAGCTGACTTTCATCCATTTTACAGCCGCGCTTGACTGGCACAGGGAAATCACGGATCAACTGCGTCAGTTATCGCAGCTTGAGAAGAACAAAACAGAGCTTTATGTGTACGAGGTCTTAGTCCGGCTGTCCTCCTTGTGGCTGACGATGAGAAAACACGTCATTTTGCCGCGAAAACAGAGGGAAAGTATTGTTCATCTCCGCATGCAAAAAATACTCCGCTTTATTGAAGCACATTATTCAGAGGATATTTCACTGGCTGATTTATCCATTTGCGCCAATATCAGCAAATCGGAATGCTCCCGCTGTTTTAAGCTGAGCATGAACACCACGCCTTATAAATACCTGACCGAATACCGGCTTTCAAAAGCCGCCCAGCTTTTGAAAAAGACAGATGAACCTATCGGGAATATCGCCGCTGCCGTTGGGTTTCATCAGATGAGTCATTTCGGGAAATGCTTTCGGGAAAAAACGGGCTGTTCACCAAAGGCTTATCGGGAAATGGTTCCGTAACCCAGAGAGGAGTGCGTATGTATGGTACTGAATAAAAAGACGGGTGCTTTTGCTGCAGAAAATGGTGTGTCGTTTTCCGGTTTTGAGCGGCTATCGGATTTTCTCGCCAAGAATCGTATTGCACGGAACGACAGGGGGCTGTATCAGTTGCCGCTGATGTGTAACAAGCATCCGTATTATGTGAGCTGTATATTTAATAACTAAAACTTCCCATACCCAAAATAGGGTTCACACCTTGAAAATTCAATATTT
>JAUNGT010000011.1 GCA_030524455.1 Eubacteriales bacterium
AAAAAGAGAAAATCAAGGAGCGGGGAAGGGAGATGCATTCATGCGTATGTCGTGGGGAATCGGGGAGGGAACTTGACTTTTCCTCCCCGAAAATCTATAATTTTCTCCAACACAATCCCCTCGTCCATCGAGGGGAACCAAAGGAGAATCCCATGAAATCATCTGTCGAGCTGTCACAGCTTTTAAAATCCATCGATCACAGGGGCTACCCCGCCTACAAATCCCTGGCGGGAAGCTATCAGTTTACCGATTATGTTCTTTCCATCGATCATGTGCAGGGCGATCCCTTCGCGTCGCCCTCCCGCTTGAGCATTCTGGTTCCCGCGCGCCGGGCGGCCTTTCCGCCCGCCTTTCTGGAGACGCCCTGGACAAGGAGCGCCCTGGCGGACTATGTGCTGCGCGCCTTCGGGCGCGCGATCGGGCGCTTCACCTTCAAGGCCGGCGGCTCCGGGAAAAGCGGCCTGATCGGCGTCAGCCGCCCGGGCCAGGAGGTGCTGGCGCGCACGGCCTGCGAGTTTGTCCGGGAAGGGCTTCTGGTGCGCTTTGAGGTGGGCTTTCCCGCCGCCGGCCGCACGGTGCTGGCCGACGAGCTGCATAAGATCCTCTTTGACTATCTGCCAAAGAGCGCGGCCGCGTCCCTGCTCTATCCGGCCCTGCCCGCAAAGGAGGTGGAGGCCGCCGTCTTTCTGAGCGAGGATCAGCACTTTATCCGGGAGCAGCTGGAGCCCCTGGGACTGTGCGCCTTTGTGGCGGACGGCGCTGTCCTTCCCCGGGAGAGCGGCGTTTCCGACCGCCCCATGGAGAAGGCCGTGCCCTTTTCCTCCCCGGACAGCCTGGCCATCGTCCTTGACCTGCCCCATCACGGCCCCCTGCGCGGCATGGGCATCAAAAAAGGCATCACCCTGATCGCCGGCGGCGGCTATCACGGCAAATCCACCCTGTTAAAAGCGCTGGAACGGGGCGTTTACGACCACATCGCCGGGGACGGCCGGGAATATGTGATCACACAGGACAGCGCCTTGAAGCTGCGGGCGGAGGACGGCCGCAAGATCACCAACGCAGACATCTCCCTGTTTATCAACGATCTGCCGAACGGGGCCGACACCCGGCGCTTCTCCACGCTGGACGCCAGCGGCTCCACCTCCCAGGCGGCCGCCATCGTGGAGGGCATCGAGGCGGGCAGCCGTCTGTTCCTCATCGATGAGGACACCTCCGCCACCAATTTCATGGTGCGCGACGCCCTGATGGAGGAGGTGGTGAGCAAAAAACACGAGCCCATCACTCCGTTTTTGGAGCGGGCCCGTGACCTGTACGAAAAAGCCGGCATCTCCACCATTCTGGTGGTGGGAAGCTGCGGCTCGTATTTCTATATTGCGGACACCGTACTGCAGATGGACAGCTATCGTGCCTTTGACATTACGGCCTCTGTCGCGGAAATCCTAAAGGCCCACGGCCCCCACCGCTTCCACGCGGACGGCTTCCGCCTGCCCGACCGCGCCCGTCTGCTGCCCCTGACCCAAAAGACCGCCGCCAGAGCCTCCCGGCCCGAGACCTTCGGGAACCGGCGCAGCGGCGGCCGGGGACAGGACCGCGGACACGGGCGGGAAGGCGGACAGGACCATGCCAAGGTAAAGACGCTGGGCAAAACCTCCTTCATGCTGGACCGGGAGACGCTGGATCTGCGCTATGTGGAGCAGCTGATCGACTCCGAGCAGACCGCCGCCCTCTCCTATCTGCTGCGCTATGCCCGGGAGCACTACAGCGCCAGCGGCCTGTCCCTGACCGCCCTGGTGGATCAGCTGGAGCTGCTTCTCAATCAAAAGGGGCTGGCCGCAATCTGCGATTCCTCCTATGTGCCGGTCAATCTGTCCCGGCCCAGGAGACAGGAAATTTTTGCCTGCTTCAACCGTTATTGACCTGCCCGTCGCTGATGCGGCAGATCCGCTGGGCGTGCTGCGCCACGCCCAGATCGTGCGTGATCATCACGATCGTATGCCCCATTTTGTGAAGCTGCTCAAACAGCTTTAACACCTCCCGGCCGCTGGCGGAATCCAGCGCGCCGGTGGGCTCGTCGGCCAGCAGAAGGGCCGGCTCCCCCACCAGGGCCCTGGCGATGGACACGCGCTGCTTCTGGCCGCCGGAGAGCTCGTTGGGCTTATGCCTGAGACGATGGGAAATCCCCAGAAGCTCTATGGTTTCCCTGCATTTTTCCTCCGCCTCCTTCGCGCTCATCCCCCGCACCAGAAGCGGCATGATAATATTCTGCATCACATTGTAGGTGGGGATCAGCTGATAATTCTGAAAAATAAACCCGATTTCCCGGTTCCGGATCTCGTTCAGCTTACTCTCCGGAAGCTCATGGATCGGCTCCCCGTTTAAATAATAGGTCCCGCTGTCCGCCACATCCATACAGCCGATGATATTCATCAGTGTCGTTTTTCCCGAACCGGAGGGGCCAAGAATCGCCGTAAATTCCCCTTTTTTTACCGTAAAATCCACATCCCGAAGCACCGGCACCAGCTCCTGGCCCAGCCGGTAGCCCTTGTTGATCCGCTTCATTTCGATGACCGCGTCCGCCATTTTTTTCACCTCTCACTCATGATTCAAGGCCTGCACCGGAATCAGCCGGGACGCCTTGTACGCCGGGTAAAACCCGAATACCGTGCCTGTGACGCAGCCAAACAGCAGGGACAGAATCCCTCCCCAGACGGACAGCTCCACCCGCACGGACAGACCCTCGATCACCGGCGTCAGCCCCAGCGCCAGCAGCACGCCCAGCACCGCGCCGATGGCGCTGATGCAGGCCGCCTCCAGAAGAAATTCCAGCAGGATATCCCGCCTGCTGCAGCCGATGGCCTTCAAAATACCGATCTCATTGGTGCGCTCCTTGACCGACACGAACAGGACATTCATGATGCCGATTCCGCCCACCGCAAAGACGATCGCCGCCATGGCCGCCAGCAAAAGCGTCAGCGTCTCGTTGGACTTGGAGGCCGCCTCCATCTTGCTGCCCGCGTCCGACATGGTAAACGAAGCGTTTGGATAAAGGCCTCTCAGCACGCTTTCTGCCTGCTCCATCACGCTCTCCACCTGATCCACATCCTGCGCCACCAGCGTGATGGTGGGACTTACGTCGCTGCCGGTCAGATACTTGATCCCGGTCTGGTAGGGGATAAAAATGGATTCGTCCGGGCTGATGCCGGAGGCCACCGTCCCCATCTCCTCGAACACGCCGTTGACCACATAGGGGCGGTTATCGATATAAATCGTCTCGTCGTAGGCCGCCAGGGCGCTGCCGAAAATCTCCTTGGCCACGCCGGAGCCGAGCACGCAGACGCGCTCCTTATAGCTGTCGTTTTCCTCCGACAAAAATTCCCCGACCTCCAGCGTCAGATTGCTCATCTGCGCATAATTTTCCTTCACGCCGGCCACCGTGTAGGAGACGGCCTCCTCCAGATCGCCGCCCTCTGTGTCCGCCTTGGTCGTATAGCTGATCGTAGCGCCGGAAAGGCCGTCGATCCCCTCCTGCAAAGCTTCCAGCTCCTCCGTGGACAAAACGATTTTCTCCGTATTGCGCGTCTCAAAGCCACCCTGCATTCCGCCGCCGAAGCCACCCTCCGGCATACTGAAACCGCCGGGCATGGAGCTGCCGCCCGGCATGGAGCCTCCTGCCGGCATGGAACCGCCGCCGGGCATCCCGCCGCCCCCGCCAAAGCCGCCGAAATCGCCAAAGCCGCCCGATAAATCCTCGTATTCATAGGAGATGTCAATCGCTCCCGCGTTCAGGTTTTTAAACTGCTCCGCCACCTCCTCCTGTCCTCCGGTGCCGATGGCAATCACAAGCATGATGGTCGCCGCCCCCACCAGGATTCCCGTGGAGGTCAGGATCACCTTCGATTTATTCTGGGAAAGGTTCACTCTCACCAGCCGGAAAATCTCCGAAAGCTTCATTGTGCTCTCACTCCTTCCCCAAAAATGTCACAGTTGCCGTCATTCCCTCGTACAGCTTCGACGCATTCTGCGTGATGGTCACCGTCACCTCATAGGTTGTGGTATTGGTGTTGCTGTTAATCTGGGCGTCTCCGATCTCTGTCACCTCCGCCTCAAACACCTCGTCCGGGAAGGCGGAAACCGTCACCTCTGCCCGGCTGCCCAGAGCTGCGCGATCCATATCCGCTTCGTCTATGGACAGCGTCACCGTCACCTCGTCGTAGCTGTTGTAGGAGATCAGCTCCGTATCCTTCTGCAGGCTGTCCCCGGCAGCGACCAACACATCCGTGACCACACCGTCCGCCTGGGCCGTCAGGATCTGCCCGGCCAGATAGCCGTCAAGCTCCTCCAGCCGGTCTGCCGCCTCCTGATAATCCTCCTGGGCCGTCTCCGTGTCGAAGGCCGCAAGCCCTGTCTCCACGTCGTATATCTCCTGGGCATTCTGGCTGTCAAGCTGTCTGGTCTGCCGTTTTCCCTCCGCCTCGATCGTTCCGGCGGCAAGCTCCCGCTGTGCCAGAAGCAGCTGCCGGTTCAGGCTCTCCAGCTCCTCCTCCAGCTCTGCTACGCTGTCCTGTCCGCTCTCTTGCTCCTCCTTCAGACTTTCCATGGCGGACTCGATGTCCTCCTTCGTGTTGACGGCCACCAGCCAGCCGTAGGTGCTTTCCAGCCGGTCCTGATTTTCCACCAGATAAACGGCATTATCCAGCGCATCCTGCTGCTCTGCCAGAGCTTCCTCCACGTCCGCCAGCTCCTCCTGCAGCTTCGCAAGCTCCTCCTGCTTTTCCGCGATCTGCTCCTCCAGGTCGCTGACGCTCTCCGAAAGCTCCTGCACCGCCAGATTATACTCAGTATCCGCATACTGACCGTACATCTGATTTTCCCGCAGATTAGCCTCCGCCTGGCTTTCGGTTTGCTTCTGTGCCGTCGCCGCCTGGTCGTAGACCTCCTTTGCCGCTTCCACGTCCTCCTCCAGCTGGCTGCGGATCTGCTCCAGCGTATCCTCCGTCACCTTCAGGATCGGATCTCCCGCCTTCACCTCCTGCCCGGCCTCCACATAGACCTCCTCCACCGTAAGCTGCCGCTGAGAGGAATCCGTCCCTCCCGACTGTCCCGGTGCAGAAGAGCTGCCCATATTCATCTGGGGAAAAGCGTCCCCTGACTGCCAGGAAAAGGAGGAATCCCCGGTAAACTCCGACAAATCCAGCTCAAACACCTGGCTCTTTGTTCCCACCGAGATGCTGCCCTCCTCCGTCACAACGGACGTCTGCCCCTGCGCCGTCGCTACCTCCGGCGCAGCCTCCCTGCTATCCTCCCGTTCCTGTCCTCTTTTGGTCAGATACCACGCCGTCACCCCGGCGGCCAGCGCCAGGACAAGCACGACCGCAAGGAAAACCGCAGGGATTTTTTTCTGTTTTTTCTGATCCGCCTTCATCTGCCTTCTCTCCTCCTCACCCGGCGCTGCTTCTGATATAAATTACATCGCCCTCTGAAAGTCCCTCCGTGATTTCCACGGACGTACTGTTTTCCATTCCGGTCTGAACCTCCTGCAGCTGTTTTTCCTCCCCGTCTCCCACATAGACATAGGTTTTCCCGTTCTGCTCCACCACGGCCTTGCGGGACACATACAGAACATCCGGCACTTCCTCCTCCACAAAGGTAATCTCCGCCGTCATGCCCCCGTAAAGCTTTTGCGTATCGCCCTCCACGCGCACCGCCACCGGATAGCTGACGGTTTTTGCGTAGGAGGAGGTTTTTGTCGTGGTGACGGAAAGGACCGTCCCGCTGTATTCCTCCTCCAGATAAGCCTCAAAGGACACCCGGACGCTGTCTCCGATGGAAATGTCTGCGATATCCTCCTCGGACACGTCCACCGAAACCGTGTAATCCGCCGTTTTGACATAGGTAAGCATGGTTCCCGTCTGCGTCAGCCGGTCCCCCGCCTCATAAACCACCTCCGTCACCATGCCCTCTCCGTCCGCATAGACCACGCAGTCTTCCCTCACAAAATCATTCAGCTCCTCCAGCGTTTCCCGCGCCTCGTCCACATCCGCCTGAGCCTCGTCCACGCTGCTCTGCAGCGATTCCTTCGTGTAGGCGTAAATATCCGCCGCCAGCTCCCCGCCGGAAATGCTCAGCTCATAGGTGTTTTGGGCGTCGGACTGCTTCGCCTCCAGGATTCCCTGTTTTTCCAGAATCGTCTCCTGATTGGCAAGGATTGTCTCCTGATTGTCCGCCACCGTTTCCTCCCAGCCCTCCTGCTGGGAAAGCAAATTCTCATACTGTGTCTTTGCGCTGGTATAATCCGCATAATTGGCCGAATAGGCGGCCGGACTGGACAGATCCGTCTCCTCATAGGTCTCCTTCGCCTTCTCATAGGCGGTCAGAGCCTCCTCCAGGGAATCCTTAAAGTCCTCATCCGTCAGCTTTTCCAGGCACCGGTCGATTTCCTCCTGCAGGACGGCGGTCTGGGCCAGCAGTCCGTTGATTTCCTCCGTCAGCTGCGTCTGCGTGGCGTCAAGCTGCTCTGCCGCCGTGTTGGCCGTCAGCATACTGGTATCGTAGGTGCTCCTGGCGGACAGCACCGAGGTATTATATTCCGACTGGGCCTGCGCCAGCGCAATCTCCTTCTCCGTCAGCGCAGCCTCCAGCTTGCGCACCACTGCCTGATAGCTCTCCTGCGTGATGGAAAACAGGGGATCTCCCTCCGCGATCCGCTGTCCGCTGACCGCGTAAACCTCCTGGATCTGCAGATAGCCCGGTTCCTCGTCCTCGCTGTCCTCATCCTCGCTGTCCTCGTCGTCCTCGTCCTCCTCCGTGTTCACCTCCACATCGAAGGTGATGTAGGATTCCTCCAGCGCGATGCTTCCGCTCTCCGTCACGCCCCGCACCAGATCGCCCCGCTGCACCGTTTCCTCCTTATAGACCGTTTCGTTTTCCTCCGCTCCCTGCGCCAGCAGCGTATAGGCGGCGGCTCCCGCCGTCAAAAGCACTGCCGCCAGAAAAAGGCACAGACCGAGCAGTCTCTTCGGATTTCGGGTGATCCATTTTCTGATTTTCATTCCGCATCTCCTTCCCCGGTTCCCGGCGCTCCTGCTCCGAAGGCTCCGCCCCCCTCAGGCATATTCATGCCCTCCGGCATGCCCTCGCCCTCCGGCATGCCCTGGAAATCTTCAGGGGCTTCCATCCCCTCCGGCAGCTCCTGCACTTCATTGCCGGATACCTGTCCGCCCGTGTTTGCGGCAGTCAAAGCTTCCTTTTCCTCCTCCGTCAGTCCAAAATAGACGTAGGCGGTCAGATTTGCCTCCAATTCGGAAACGTCTCCCTCCAGTTCCACATTGACTGTGTAAGTCACCGATGCGCTGCCCGCCGTCTCCGAAACCGGATTGAAGCTGGTTACCTTTCCCTCGAATACGCCGTAGCCGCTGATCACAGCCACCGCCTCATCCCCGATTTCGATCTTTGCGATATCCGACTGATCCACATCCGCCGACACCGATACGGTGTCCGGACTGGTATAAGCCAGGACCATACTGTCCTCCGTCAGCCAGCTTCCCGCGCGCACGCTCGTCATCATCACCGTTCCGGCTTCCGAGGTATAGAAAACCCCGTCCCCGATCACTTCCCTGAAATCCTCCAGATTCTGCGACGCCGTTTCCTCCTCGTCCTTCAGCGTCTGATATTCCTCCTCCAGCTGCTTTACCGTGGTTTCATATACCGTCTGGGCGCTCTCGTTTTCCGCCGCCGCAATCTCATAGGTTTCCCTGGCGGCAATGACTGCCTCCTCATAGGCAATCTTTTGTTCGGCCAGCTGGGCCTGCAGCACCTTCAGCTCGCTTTTGGCCTTTTCAATCCCTGCTGCGGCAGCGTCTCTTGCCTCCTCGTAGCTTTCCAGCGCCTCCTCGTAGGCAGCCTCCTGTTCCTCGGCTTCCTCCTCCATCGCCAGATAAATATTGTAGCGGATCTCGTCGGAGCCTACCTGGACGGTCGGGATTCTCCCCTCCAGATCCATTCCCTCGGACATTTCCATGCCCTCCGGCATTTCCGGCATACCGCCCGCCCCGGGATCCGGGGGCGTCGTACCGCCTCCGGAGCCGTCGCCTTCTTCTCCGGAGCCGTCGCCTTCTCCGGAGTCGCCTCCCGTATCTTCTTCCTCCGGGCTTTCCTCCGTTGTTTTCACGGTTTCCGTACTGTAATAGGCCGCGGGAATCTCCTGCACATCACTCTCCTGCGCGGCAGCATTCCCGGCTGCCTGTGCCGAGGATATGCCGCCGGAGGTCCCCGCCGCGGCATTGTTCGTCACATAGCCAATTCCGTTTTTGCCGCCTGAGCCGCCAAACACCGATTCCAGGCTTTCCACGTCCCATTCGTTGTACAGCTCCATCAAAAAGGCCGCGTAGTCCTTCCAGGTTGCCTCCAGCTCGCCCACCTCGTAATAGGTATAGTAATAGTCCTCCTCGATGGAGGCCGTATATTCATCCACCTTTTCCTGCGCCTCGTCCACCTTCTCCTGGACGCTGTCCAGCTGCTCCTGGGCCTGTGCCACCGCATCGTCATATACCGCCTGGGCATATTCCGCTTCCGCGGCGGACAGCTTTTTCTGGATTTCCGCCTCCGCCAGGCCGGTCTGATAGTCGATCTCCCCCTGCCTGCGGTTGAGCTCTGCCTCCGTGGCTGCCCGCTCCAGCTCCTTCTCCGCGTCCTCCAGGCTGTCCTGCGAAACCTTAAAAACCGGCGTGTCCGCCTCCACCTGATCGCCCATATTCAGGTAGGTTTCCTCCACATACAGCCCTTCCTCCAAAAATCCCAGCTCCCAGCTCTCCTCCCGCATTCCCACTCCCGTCAGTCCGGAGGCGGACACGGCGTTCTCCGAAAGGCTCATCCCTTCGGGAAGCGTCGGCATCTGCTCCTGACCGGCAGGCTGCGTATACAAATAAAAACAGGTCGCCGCGGCTCCTCCCGCCACGACCATCACCGAAAGGCCGATCACTGCCAGTTTTTTCCTTTTCACCAAAAACCTCCCGTCCGCGCGGATCAACGCGCAGCATATTTCATGCAAACAGTTCAGCCAGCCGGGAGCGAACGGACAAAATCGTGCTTGCACGAATTTTGGCCGGTTGCTCCTGGCTGAGGGAGCGCCCGATGATGAGCAAAGTTAGCCGCGCAGCGGCGGAAAGCGCGTTATGCGCGAAAGACGAACAAGTTCGAAAGACGAACAAGTTCGTCTGCCCGAATGGCGCGGGCTGAACGGTTACAACTGTCCTCCATTGTATCGGCCTTTTCTTAAAACAACCTTGAAAAAAAGTGAGAATTGTGTGAAATGAGTTTCTTCCTGTACGCATTTGTGGTATCTTATGAAAAACAGAGGCGTGAGAACGTGTTTTTGGAAAGGATATTCCCATGCGAATTTTGATTGTGGAGGATGAGGCCGCGCTGGCGGAAGCCTTGTCCGAGATTCTGCGGCAGAACGGCTATCTCTCCGATACCGCCGCAAACGGCACGGACGGGCTGGAGTTTGCCCGTATCGGCATTTATGACCTGATCCTTCTGGATATCATGCTGCCCGGCATGGACGGTCTTTCCGTCCTGAAGGCCCTGCGCCGCGAAAAAATCCATACGCCCGTCATCCTGCTCACCGCCCGCTCGGAGGTCTCGGACATCATCGCCGGCCTGGACGCGGGCAGCGACGATTATCTTCCCAAGCCCTTTTCCACCGCGGAGCTGCTGGCGCGCATCCGCGCCATTTCCCGGCGCGGCGGGCGGTATCTGGAGGATAGCTGCTGCTTTGAGGACCTGTCCCTGCAAAAGGGCTCCATGGAGCTTTCCTGCGGCAGCCGCACGATCCGTCTGGGCTTAAAGGAGTTTCAGCTGATGGAGCTTTTTCTGCGCAATCCCCACCAGGTGCTGCCCAAGGATCTGATTATCGGAAAAATCTGGGGCCTGGACACTGCCGCCGACTACAACAACGTGGAGGTCTATGTCTCCTTCCTGCGCCAGAAGCTGCAGGCGCTGGGCTCCCGGGCTTCCATCCGCACCAACCGCGGCGTAGGCTACAGCCTGGAGGCATGACATGATCCGAAAGCTTCGCTTCAAATTTATTGCGGTCACGATGACCTCCATCGGCTGCCTGCTGCTGCTGATTCTGCTTGTCATCAACATCTTTATGAATGTGTCCAGCCGCAGCCAGGGCTACCGGATGCTGGAAGGCTTTTCCCGCGATTTCGGACAGACAGACGACGCAGAGCCGGAATTTTCCGCACATCCGCAGCCGCCCCGGGATCCCGCCTATCAGGACGCCTTCCGGATATTCAGCGTCTCCTGCGACGCCGACGGCAATCCCCTGCAGGTCAGCTATCTGCCGGACTCGGAGCTTGAGCGGGAGGATATTCTGGCCATCTTCCGGAAAGCCGTAAAGGATTGGCCCAAAAGCCGTCCGGAAAGAGGCATTGTGCAGAGCCGCTATCTGTATCTTGTCAGCAAACAGGATGGCTTCTGGCAGATTTATTTTCTGGACTACTCGGTGGAGCGCTCCATGGTATACCGGCTTTTTTTCCTCTGCCTGCTGGCCGGAAGCTTCGGCATCGCAGTTCTTTTTGCCGCGGTCTTTCTCCTGTCCGGCTGGATGGTGCGCCCGGTGGAGGCGGCCTTTGAAAAGCAAAAGCAGTTCATTGCGGACGCCTCCCATGAGCTCAAAACGCCGCTGACCATCCTCTCCGCAAACGCCGAGGTGCTCTCTGCCTCTCTCGGTCCCAACCGCTGGCTGACACACATCCTGGAACAGACGCAGCGGATGAACACGCTGATCCGGGAGCTTCTGGACCTGGCCCGGTTGGACAGCGGCACACAGAAGGCGGATTTTGTCCCCTTCGACTTAAGCCGCTGCTGCTTAAACGCCGCCCTGTCCTTCGAGAGCGTGGCCTTCGAGTCCTGCATCAGCCTCCGGACAGAGATTACAGAGGGAATCTCCCTCACCGGCAGCGAAAATATGCTGCGCCAGCTGGTCACCATCCTGCTGGACAATGCCTTCAAATACGCGGACGAGGGCGGCATGGTAAAGCTGTCCCTGCGCCAGAAGGGCGAAAAACGGCTTCTCTCCGTGTACAATACCGGCAAGGGGATCCCGCAGGAGGAACAGGCGCACATTTTCGAGCGTTTTTACAGAAGCGACAGCTCCCGCAGCCGGGAATCCGGCGGCTATGGCCTGGGACTCGCCATCGCCTCCTCCATCACCGCAGCGCACGGCGGGCAGATCAGCGTCTCAAGCGACGGCAAAAGCTTTACGAAAATTACGGTGACGCTGCCTCCCAATGCCCCCAGCAAATAACGGCCGTTCACCTGCCGGCGTCTGAAATGGCCTTTGACGGGCAGATTTTTTTGCAGCGCCCGCAGCGAATACATTCGCCGGAGTTGACCTCCTTTACCGGATCGATCCCCATACCGCAAACCTGCCTGCAGGCCCCGCAGCCCGTACACTTTTGGGGATCTGCCCGGTACCGGTAAACCGAGATGCGGTTAAAAAAGGAATAGATGGCGCCCAGCGGACAAATATATTTGCAGAACGGGCGGTATATTATGACGGACGCCAAAACCGTAACCGCCAACAGGACGGTTTTCCAGGCATACAGCCAGCCCAGTGCGCTGCGCAGCCCTGCATTCAGCAAAACATTCGGAATACCGCCCTCCAGGGTACCGACCGGGCAGAGCAGCTTGCAGAAATATGGTGCGCCCTGCCCCAAAACGTCCGTCAAAAGCATCGGGAGCAAAATCACAAACACAAGAAGAATGATATATTTCAATCTGCGCAGCAGCCGGTCGCCGCGAAAGGACGCAATTTTTACAGGAAACGGAAGCTTATTTAACAGCTCCTGAAGCAGTCCGAACGGACACAGCCAGCCGCAGGCCAATCGCCCGGTCAGTGCGCCGACAAAAAAGAGAAAACCGGCGACGTAGAGAGGGAGCTTAAAGCTCCGGCTGCCCAAAACCGCCTGCAGCGCCCCGATCGGGCAGGACATCAGCGCGCCGGGGCAGGAATAGCAGTTCATCCCCGGCACACACAGATTTTTCAGTCTGCCCTGATAGATTTTCCCCTGAAGGAAGCCCACCATATAGCTGTTGCTCAATAACGCCCAAATTGCCTGTACGGCATGTCTTTTTTTATCCGGATTTCTTTTACCCAATTCCGATACACTCCAAACATATGCGTGTTGCCTTTGCCAGCACCACCGCCATTTCGCCGCGGGCAATGCCGCAGGCCATAAGCACCGCGCCCACCAGGGCCAGGGCGGCGCCGGCAAAATATCGTCTGAACCGATTGTGCATTTCTTAATCCTCCAGCTTCTCTAACTGCTCCCGCGCCAGATCGGCCCATTCCCCGGCGGTATACGCGCCGGAAAACGCATCCCCCACAATCGTTCCGGTTTCATCCACAAAAAAGCTTGTGGGAAACGCCGTAACCGAATTCAGCTTTCCGCCCAGCAGGGTTTCGTCCGGGACCAGCAGGGGAAACTGAACTTCCGTGCGCTCTGCCAGCGTCTTTGCGCTGTCCAGGGCGTCCGCATCGACGGAGTCCTCCCCGCGGGTATCCGTCACAAACGCCACCACTCCAACCCCTTCCTCCTCAAGCTCCCGGCGCAGCTGCTCCAGGGCGGGAAATTCCTCCACGCAGGGAGTACACCAGGTCGCCATGACATTCACCAGCGTCAGCCGGCGCCCGGCAAAAATACTCTGGTCAACATCGTTGCCCGAGATGTCCTGTGTCGTAAAATCCCCCAGCTTCGTTCCTTCGGTAAATTCTCCGGCATCGTCCGGCTGATCTTTGGCACCGGCACAGGCAGCCAGGGAAAACGCAAGCGCGATGGACAGGAAAAGTGCAGCAAATCTTTTTAATTTTTTCATGGAAAGCCTCCTCGTTCTCATTTGCAGGGATGTGTCATCCCCGATAAACAGGATGATAGCATAAGGCGTATAAAATCTCTGTTAAGCTGTCATGCTCTTTTTCTGGAAGGGGATAATAAAGTGTGCTATGATGAAACAAAAAACAATTCGACGGGGCAAGGTATGAGATTATTGATCATAGAGGATGAATACGAGCTGAGACAAATGCTGGAAAAGGGACTTCGCATGGCCGGCTATGAAACGGACTCCTGCGGAAACGGCGCGGAGGGTCTGGAGCTGGCGCTTTGCGAAGCTTACGATCTGATTCTTCTGGATCTGAATCTGCCGGGTCTGGACGGCATGGAGCTTTTGCGCGCGCTGCGCCGGGAAAACGAGGAGGTCCGCGTGCTCATCCTTTCCGCCCGGGATTCCCTGTCCGATAAAATCAGCGGACTGGACAGCGGCGCCAACGATTTCCTGACCAAGCCGTTTCATTTTGAGGAGCTGGAAGCCCGCATCCGAAGCCTTACCCGGCGGCGCTTTCTTCAGCAAAACGTCAACCTGATCTACGGGGAGCTGCATTTTGACACACTCACCCGCATAGCCAGCGTCAACGGTTCGCCGCTGCCGCTGACCAGGAAGGAGACGGGAATCCTGGAATATCTGCTGCTCAACCGTCACCGGATCATCAGTCAGGAGGAATTGATGGAGCACATCTGGGACGGAAGCGTCAATGAATTCAGCAATTCCACGCGGGTACACATTTCCTCCCTGCGCAAAAAGCTCCGGGCAGCGCTGGGATATGACCCTGTGGTCAACCGGATCGGCCAGGGATATCATTTGAAGGAGGATTCCAATGCGTAAGCTGTCTCTGCGGTGGCGCCTGACGCTCGCCATGACGCTGCTCTCCGCCTGTGCCTGCCTCACGATGGCGGTTGTCTCCAATCACTATGCACAGGTCCAGATGACGGATCTGGCAGACTTCTCCATTGAGGCTGCCGATATCATGCAAAACGGAGAGCTTGAAATCGAGATCGATCCCGGGCTTGAGGATGCGCTGAATTCCCGCGTCCATGCTCAGCTGCGGAGCCTGAACCGCTGGATCTATCTAAGCTCCCTCCTTGTCATCTGCGCCACGGCAGCTGGCACCTATGTACTGGCCGGACGAATCCTGTCACCTCTGCGCCGTTTTATCCTCCAAATGGACCAAGTGCAGGCGCAGAACCTGTCGGAGCCGCTGCAAATCCCCGTAAGCCAGGACGAGATCGCACAGCTGACGCATACCTTCAACCGGATGCAGCAGCGGTTGAAGGCCTCCTTTGATTCCCAAAAACAATTTGCCTCCAATGCCGCTCATGAGCTGCGGACACCGCTGGCTGTCCTGCAGACCGGCCTGGAGCTTCTGTTAAAAGAGCCTAACGCGCCGCGGGAAGAGCTGCTGCGCAAAATCACGGACGCCCACGCCCAGACGGAGCGGCTTTCTCATCTGGTGAGCGAGCTGCTGGAGATGACCCGCCTGGATACCATCGAGCGAAAGGAGCTTATCCCGCTGCACGCGATGCTGGAGGAGCTTTGCTGCGATCTGTACTGTACCGCCGAAGAGCATCAGGTTTCCCTCCGGCTGACGGGCGGCGACGCGGTTGTCTCTGCCAATGACACCCTGCTGTACCGGGCTTTCTCCAATCTCATTGAAAATGCGATAAAATACAACCGGCCGGGAGGAAGCGTTACGGTTGACATTGCGCCTGCGGAACAATCCGTCTCCGTCACCGTCACGGACACCGGCGTGGGGATCCCTCCGGAATCCGCTGTTCTGGTCTTTGAGCCGTTTTACCGCGTCGATCCCTCGCACAGCCGTCCCGGCTCCGGGCTCGGGCTGGCTCTGACGAAAAAAATACTAACGCTCCACAATGGGACCGTAGAAATTTCCAAAAGCACGCCCGCCGGAACCACGGTGACGGTCACGCTCCGTGCTCCAGCATCGTTTCCACAAAAATCCCGTATCCTCTTGTCGAATCGTGGACAAACACATGGGTGACCGCCCCCACCAGCTTCCCGTCCTGCAAAATCGGGCTGCCGCTCATCCCCTGGACGATGCCGCCCGTCTGCCGGATGAGGCGCTCGTCCGTCACCTGCAGTTCGATGCCGCGGTTTACATTGTCATGATTCAGATGAACCGCCCGGATCTGGACGGTATAGAGCTGAGGAGCCGTCTGTCCGTCCACGCTGCAGAGAATCTGCGCCTCGCCCAGATGGACGTCCTGCTTTAAGCCGACCGGCATGGCGGCCGTTTGAATGCTGTCCGCCTTCTCCCGGCTCAGTGTCCCGAAGATTCCCTCCACGGAATTGATCTCAATCGTGCCGATACGGTTTTCCAGATTATAATCGATCACTCCGGTCAGCTCGCCGGGCGTTCCGTCCTGTCCCTTTTTGACGGCGATGATCTCCGTCCTGTAAAGACTGCCGCTTTCGACCTCCATCAAAGCCGCGGTGTCCGCGTCATTGATTCCGTGTCCCAGCGCGCCGAAGGAGGCGTCGGACTTTAAATAGGTCATAGTCCCCACGCCCTGGGCGTTGTCCCGAATCCAGATCCCCAGCTTGTAGGCCCCGTCGCGGTCCTGCTCCGGCCTGACCTTCACGTCAAACACCTGTCCGTCCCGCCGGATGGTGAGCACAAGTTCCCGGCCGTTTGCCTCCGACACCAGCCGGGTGAAGGCCGCCTTGCTTTCCACCTTCTCCCCGTCCGCCTGCAGAATATAGTCTCCGGCCTGCAGAAGGTGCCGGGCCGGTTCCCGCGTCACATTTCCCAATCCCTCAAATTCCCCCTGGCCGATCACCAAAATCCCGTCCGTCCGGACATAAATTCCGATCGGCACGCCCGCCGGGATCAGCGACTGGTCCGGAATCACCTGGACGCTCACCCGTTTAAAGGGAATGACGCCAAACAGCTTCACATCCATCGTGTATTCCTGCGTATGGCTGGCCGTGACGGTGACCGGGCGGCTCAAATTGACCGGAATCACCTGCGCTTGGGCAGCCAGCCCCGCCGACGATCCTGCCGCCAGTCCTGCCGACGGTTCCGCCGACGTCCCCAGCGCCGGAAGCGCCTCCTCAAGCCTGTCCTTTTCCAGATAAATTTCCCCTGTGACCGGCGCGTTCAGCGTCAGCTCCTGTTCGATTCCGGCCTTGATCCGGATGGAGTCAGGAATTTTTTCCCATGTATGATACAGCCAACCGGCAGCTGCCCCAATCCCGGCGGCCGAAAGAAGCACGGCCAGCGACGCCTTCCAAAAAGCTTTCCTTCTTCTCACATCCGTCCCTTCCTTTCCACAGAATGCTTTGCTTCAAAACAAAAAAGAGAACGTCCTGAAACGTCCTCCTTAGTATGTTCGCTTCTATTTATTTTTCTCTGCCAATTCTTTCATCTGACGGGCATTTTCCAGCGCGCCCGGCGTAAGCTGCGCCGCTCCGGACAGTCTTGCCAATTCCTGTAAGCTCTCCTCGCCGTTCAGCTCGTTGATCGTCGTCGCCGTGGAATCGCCCACCGCATTTTTTTCAATATAAAAATGATGATCGGCCATGGCAGCGATCTGCGGAAGATGGGTGATACAGATAATCTGGTGGGTTTTTGCCAGAATCCCCAGCTTATGGGCCACCTTCCAGGCGGTCCTGCCGCTGATGCCCGCATCGATTTCGTCAAAAATAAAGGTTCCGATGGTCTCCTGTCTGGCGGTGATCGTCTTGAGCGCCAGCATAATGCGGGACAGCTCGCCCCCGCTGGCGATGGAAGCCAGAGGCTTTACCGGTTCTCCGGGATTTGTGGAGATCATAAACACCGCATCGTCCGCCCCGTCCGATCCAAAGCTCCCCTTCGGAGTCAGAGAAACCGCAAATTCCACATGAAGGAAATTCATATCCTGCAGGGCTGCCTGCATGTCCCGGCAAAAATCTGCGGCCGCCTTCCTGCGCAGAGCCGACAGCTCACCCGCCTTTTTTTCCAGCTGCTTTCGGGCGGCTGCGAGCTCCCCGCGCTTTTTTTCCAGCCACTCGTCCTGGTGCAGCAGCCGCTCCAGCTCCTCCTGCCTGTGCTCCGCGTAGGCAAGCACGTCCGCAATCGTCCTGCCATACTTGTCCTTGAGCCTGTTGATATAGTTTAACCGTTCTTCCGTATTTTTAAACGTTTCCCCGTCAAATTCCAAATCGGAAAGATAATCGGAAACCGCACGGTTGAAATCGTTGAGCAGGCCGTCCACCTCGGAGAGCTGGCGGTAAAATTCCTCCAGCCCTTCATCACATGAAACCACGCTGCCCAGCTCCCGCAGCGCCCTTCCGATCGCCTCGCCCGCCCCGTCTCCGCTCTCATAGCCGGTCAGCCCATGCACGGCTCCAAGCGCCTCCGCAATCCGCCGTCCGTTGACCATGCGGCGGTAATCCCGCTCCAGCTGTTCGTCCTCCCCTGCTGTCAGGGCCGCCTCTGCGATCTCGTCCAGCTCAAACTGCGCCAGGGAAAGCTCCCGCTTGCGCGCCGCCTCATCCAGCCCGTTTTCCCGGAGCTGCCTTTCCAGCTCTCCGCACCTTCTCCAGCATTCCTGATAGGAGGCCCGGACTGTGGGCAGCTCTCCGCCCGCATAGCCGTCCAGGATCTCCAGGTGTCGCTTTGTCTGCAGCAGAATCTGGCTGTCATGCTGTCCGTGGATATCGATGAGCAGGCCGGCAAGCTCCCTCAGGGCGCGCACGTTCACCGTCTCTCCGTTGACGCGGCAAATACTTCTGGAGGGCATCACCCGGCGCTGCAGGATCACCTGATTGTCCTCCATGGGAATCTCCATCGCCTCCAGGGCACAGCGCACCGGCTCCGTCACCTCGAAGGTGAGCTCGATCAGCGCATAATCCGCCCCGGTCCGAATCATATCCTTCTCCGCCTTGCCGCCCAGGGCCAGCGCCACGGAGCCCAAAATCACGGACTTTCCGGCGCCGGTTTCTCCGGTCAGGATATTTAAGCCCTCCCCGAAAAGCACCTCCGTCTCCTGAATCAGCGCCAGATTTTTTACATGTAAGCTTACTAACACCCTTTTACTCCTTTGTCCCCTTATGGATCAGCTCCCTGATTTTTCCCATCAGGATCTTTGTATCCTCTACGGAACGCACCGCCACCATGATGGTGTCGTCCCCCGCGATACAGCCCACCACCTCGTCGAAGCGCAGGGCGTCCAGCGCCATGGCAACCGCCATAGCCATGCCCGAGACCGTCCGCAGCACCAGGATATTCTGCGCCATATCCATGGACGCAAACCCATCCCGCAGCACCCGGATATATTTGTCGGACATTTCCTTCTTTTCGTCCTCCTGCTTCAGGATCACATATTTCTGCCTGCCATTGCCCGCCGGGAGCTTGGAAAGCTTCATCTGCCGGATATCCCGTGAAATCGTGGCCTGGGTGACGGCAAAGCCCGCTTCCTTGAGCCGCTCCGCCAGCTCCTCCTGGGTCTCGATCTCGTATTTGGATACCAGCTCTGCAATTTTCTGATGTCTGTTCTGTTTCATACTCGCTCCGTGTCTGCCTCTGCTGCCCTATTCGCTCATTTTTCGGTGCAGCACATTCAAAAAACTGTCCTCTCCAAGCTTGATAATGGAGGTGGCGCGGTCGCTCCTTGTGACGCGCACCTCATCCCCCGGCGCCAGCTCCAGGTTCCTGCCCCCGTCGAAGCAGGCCTCAATCCCGGTCTCCTCCCTGTCCTCCTTGCCGGTGATGCGGATGACAATCTCATCCTCCGCGCTCAGGATTACGCTTCTGGTCTGCAGCGTGTGAGGACAGACCGGGGTCAGCACGATCAGCCTGGCTCCCGGCTCCACAATGGGCCCGCCCGCCGACATGTTATAGCCCGTGGAGCCTGTCGGCGTGGCCACAATGATGCCGTCCGCATGGTACTCCTTCAGCAGCCTCCCGTTGACCAGAATCTGAAAGTAGAGCATCCGCAGGTGTCCGCACCGGGTGATGGTAATGTCATTCAGGGAACAGGCCTCTTCCCGCACCCGTCCCTGGCGCACCACCTGTCCGGCCAGCATCATCCGTTCCTCCACCTGGTAGTCTCCCCGCAAAAGCCTCTCCAACGCCTGCTCTATGCCGGCCGTCTCCACCTCCGCCAGAAAGCCCAGCGTTCCGAGATTGACGCCCAGAAGGGGGATCGCGCTGTCCGCGGTATCCCTGGCCGCCCGCAGCAGCGTCCCGTCGCCGCCCAGTACCAGGATCCCGTCGGTTTGCTCCCCCTCACGCTTTAAAATCTGCCTCCAGTGCTCCGTCTCCAGCTCGTCTGCGTAGACGCTGCAGGAGGCGCCGTTTTTTTCCAGGAAAGCCCTCACGCGTCCCGTGACGGAAAGCTCCGGGTCCTTGGGCCTGTTGGTGATTATGATATAATGTTTCATCTCTTCCTCTTTGGGCCTCATGGCTTGTGGAGCTCCTGATGGGCTCCCACCACCGTCCCGGCAATCAGCTCTGCCCTGTCCCGGGAAGCGCCGATTCCCGCCTTCTCCGTCTCCTCAAGCTGCCGCAGGGCCTTCTGCTCGTCGGAGGGCAGGCTCTCCTCCTGCGCCGCTTTTTTTTCCAGAAAAATCAGATACTCGATATTGCCCTCCGGCCCCCGGATGGGCGACCAGGTCAGGCCCAGGATCTCAAACTGCAAAAGCCCTGCAAAATCCATCACCCGACCGATCACCTCCCGGTGCACCGCCGGCTCCCTGACTACGCCCTTCTTGCCCACCTTCTCCCGTCCGGCCTCGAACTGAGGCTTGATCAGGCAGACCATCCGGCCGCCGTCCTTCAACAGCCTTCTGGCCGGCAGCAAAATCCGGGTCAGGGAGATGAAGGAGACGTCCACGGAAGCAAAATCCAGATCGTCCGCAATGTCCTCCCGCACCATATAGCGGAAATTGGTCTTCTCCATACAGACGACCCGCTCATCCTGCCGCAGCTTCCAGGCCAGCTGCCCCTGCCCCACATCCACGGAATAGACCTTCCGCGCGCCGTTCTGCAGCATACAGTCGGTAAAGCCGCCGGTGGATGCGCCGATATCCATGCACACCGTTCCCTCCAGGCAGATGGGAAAGCTCGCCATGGCCTTCTCCAGCTTGAGACCGCCCCGGCTCACATACCGGAGCGCAGCGCCCTTGACCTCGATGAGGGCCTTGTCCGGGTCAAACATGGCTCCTGCCTTGTCCTCCCGCTGTCCCCGGACGAACACCTGTCCCGCCATAATCACCGCCTTGGCCTTCTCCCTGGATTCCGCCAGCCCCCGCTGCACCAGCAGCACATCCAAACGCTCCTTCATCCCTGCAAAAGCTCCCTTTCTATCTTTTCAAAGATCGCATCCGCACTGATTCCGATCTCCTGCTTTAAAATATCCACGTTTCCGTGCTCCACATATTCGTCCGGAATCGCCACCGGAAGTACCCGCGCCGGAAGCTTCTCCCGGTACACAAGCTCCTCCACCTTCTCCCCGAAGGCTCCGCTGGCCACGTTCTCCTCCATCGGAACCAGCAGGTCATGCGTCTGCGCTGCGCTGCGCACCGCCTCCTCGTCAATGGGCTTGACAAACCGGGCATTGATCAGGCTGCAGGCATATCCGGCGGCCTTTAACCGTTCCCGGACCTCCAGCGCGGTCTTTACCATGCTTCCCACCGCGAAAAGGGCAATGCCGCTCTCCTCAAAAATGATCTCGCTCTTTCCCAGCTGGACGGGCTGACGGTATTGCGCCAGCCCGTCGAAGGCTTCTCCCCTGGGATAACGGATCGCGATCGGTCCCTGAAAGCCGTAGGCAAACTTCATCATATCGGAAAGCTCCCACTTGTTTTTGGGCGCCATGATGTGCATATTCGGGATGGACGAGAGGAAGGACAGGTCAAATATTCCCTGGTGCGTCTCCCCGTCGCTTCCCACCAGACCGGCCCGGTCAATGGCAAAAATCACCGGCAGGTTCTGCAGACAGACATCGTGCAGAATCTGATCGTAGGCTCTCTGCAGAAAGGAGGAGTAGATTGCCACCACCGGGTGCAGTCCGCCCACGGCCAGTCCCGCCGCAAAGGTCACCGCATGCTCCTCCGCAATCCCGACGTCGAAAAAGCGCTCCGGATAGACGCTTCGAAACCGCTTCAGGCCCGTGCCGTCCGGCATGGCCGCCGTGATCGCCACCACATCATCATGCCGGGCCGCCAGCTTCAGCATCACCGTGGAAAAAATATCCGTATAGTTCGCCTTCGTCTTTTTTTTCAGAGGGATCCCAGTCTCCACATCGAAGGGCTCCGCCCCGTGGAAGCGGGCCGGATGCTTCTCCGCCGGGCCATAGCCTTTGCCCTTCTGGGTCATCACATGGATCAGCACGCAGTTTTTGCGGCGCTTGGCCTCCCGGATCACGCGCACCAGGCCGTTCACGTCATGGCCGTCCACCGGCCCCAGATAGGTGATGCCGATATCCTCAAACCACATGCCCGGGATTACGAGCTGCTTTAAGCTGTTCTTGACGCGGCGCACGCCGGTGACCACACCGTCCCCGTAGCGGGTGTTGCGAATCGCGTCATAAATATTGTCCTTGATATCCAGATAAGCGTTGGAGGTGCGGATATTGTTCAGATACTTGGACACGCCGCCCACATTTTCCGAGATGGACATGTTGTTGTCATTTAAAATAATAATGAAGTTTGTCTCCATCCGGGCCGCATTGTTTAACGCCTCGTAGGCCATGCCTCCGGTCAGCGCCCCGTCCCCGATCACGGAGACCACGGTGTTGTCCTTCCCCCGGATATCCCTGGCTCTCACAAGGCCCAGGCCTGCGGAGATCGAGGTGGAGGAATGTCCCGTATCAAAGCTGTCGCAGTCGCTCTCCTTGCGCTTGGGAAAACCGCTCATGCCGCCATATTTGCGGAGCTGGTCAAAGCCCTCCCTCCGTCCGGTCAGAAGCTTATGCGTATAGGACTGGTGCCCCACATCCCACACGATCTTGTCCTCCGGCAGATTCAGTGCGATGTGCAGGGCCATGGTCAGCTCCACCGCTCCCAGGTTGGAGCCCAGGTGGCCGCCGGTGACGCTGATCTTCCCGATCAGAAAACGCCGGATCTCCTCCGCCAGCTGGGGATAGTCCTTCGGATTTATTTTTTTGATATCATTTGTCTGCTGTATCTGTTCCAGAAGCATGAGAAGCCTCCTTTTATTTTTCGCGGGTAATCAGACCGGTCACCAGCTCCTCCAAAAACAGGTTCCGCTGCGGGAAGGAGGTCAGGATCAAAAGAGCCTCCCGGGACAGGCGCTGTACGTCCTCCCTGGATTTCTCCAAACCATTCAGGCTCACATAGGTGACCTTATGATTCTTCTCATCGCTTCCCACCGGCTTTCCGAGTACCTCCAAAGAGCCGGTCACATCCAGAATGTCATCCTGAATCTGGAAGGCGATACCGATGTTTTCTGCCGCCTGCTCCAGACGCTTCACTGTCTCCCCGGGCGCGCCGGCCAGCACCGCTCCGATCATGAAAGCCGCCTCAATCAGGGCAGCCGTCTTGTTCTTATGAATATACCAGAGCAGCTGTCCCGTCACCTGCTCCGCCGGATATTCCTCCGCGCAGATGTCTGCGCACTGTCCGCCCACCATCCCGTAAATTCCGGCCTTTTGGGCCAGAATCTGCAGGGAACGGGCCGCCGCCCGGTAAGCCTCCGGGCTGTCCGCCAGATCAAAGGCCCTGCCCGCCGTCTCGAAGGCATAATTTAACAGCGCATCGCCGGCCAGCACCGCCATCCCCTCGCCGTACACATTCCAGGTCGTCTTCCTGCCCCGGCGGTACTCGTCGTTGTCCATGGCGGGAAGATCGTCGTGCACCAGGGAATAATTGTGAATCATCTCCAGCGCCGCCATAAAGGGCTCCGCCAGCTTTCCCGTACCGCCGCAGAGCCGGAAGCTCTCCGCAAGGAGCACCGGGCGCAGCCTCTTGCCCCCGGCAAGCACGCTGTAATTCATCGCCTCCAGCACCCTTCTCTGATAGCCCTCCTCCCGGGGCAGATACTGCTTCAGCACCTGCTCCGCCTCCTGCGTCCGCTGCCTTAACTGCTCCTCAAAACTCATCCAGCTTTCCCTCCCCGTTCAGCACAAGCACCTTCTTCTCCACCTTGTCGATGCTCTCATTACAGTATTTTAAAAGCTCCATGCCCTTCTGATAGACGCGGAAGGAATCCTCCAGGGACAGCTTCTCGTCCTCCAGTGATCTTGTCACTTCCTCCAGCTGGGCAAACGCCTCCTCCAGCGTCAGCTTCCTATCGGCTGCTTCCATTCTTCCTTCTCCTTCACCTGAGCCGTGATCCGCCCGTTCTTTACATGGATCGTCAAAAGCTCTCCAAGCTGCACCCGGTTCACATCCGTCACCGTCCTGCCCTCCGGGTCCGCCACATGGGAAAAGCCCTGATTGAGCTTGTCTAACGGGGACAGTCCCTTTAGCTTTTCCACATACAGGGAAAGCCGGTGACGACTGTCCACGATCCGCTTCTGCATCCGGTCCTCCAGCCGCTCCTCCAGCTGGGCCAGGTAGGTCCGTTTCTCCCGGATCTGCCCGGCCGGACTCAGATACTGCAGACGGATCCGCCCGTTTTTCAGGCGCATCCTGTCCCTCTCGATCCGCAGCTTCATCCGCCGCGTCAGGCCAACACTGCACTCGTCCAGCTGCGCCTGCAGAAGGCTGTAGTCATAGACCGCCAGCTCCGCCCCCGCCGAGGGCGTAGGCGCCCGCAGATCCGCCACATAGTCTGCGATGGTCGTGTCTGTCTCATGACCTACCGCCGAGATAATGGGCACGCTGCAGTCAAAAATCGCCTGGGCCACAAGTTCCTCATTGAAGGCCCACAAATCCTCGATGGAGCCGCCGCCCCGCCCCACAATCATCACGTCCACTCCCTGCCGTTCCAGGGCACGGATGCCGTTTGCGATGCTGGCCGGAGCCTGGTCCCCCTGCACAATGGCCGGATACAGGATAATCTGCACATAGGGATTGCGCCTCCGCGCAATATTGATGATATCCCTCACCGCCGCTCCCGTGGGGGCCGTCACCACGCCCAGACGGCTGATGTATTTCGGGACAGGTCTCTTATACTCGGGCGCAAAGAGCCCCCGCTCGGCCAGCTCTCTCTTTAACTGCTCAAACCGCTCGTAAAGCTGGCCTGCCCCGTCCAGAAAAATCTCCCTGGCGTACAGCTGATAACGGCCGTCCCTCTCGTAGACGTCCACCGTCCCGGCCACAACGACCTGGTGGCCCTCCTGCATATGAAATTTCAGTCCGCCCCGGTTTCCGGCAAACATCACACAGGCAATCGCGCCCTTCCCATCCTTCAGCGTAAAATAGAGATGGCCGGAGGAGTGGTACTTGCAATTGCTCACTTCGCCTTTCACCAGGATGGACTGGAGCAAAAAGTCCTGGGTAAACATGTTCTTAATATAAGAGTTTACCTGGGCTACCGTATACACATTTTTCATGCTGTATTCTTCCGGCTCACGCAAATCTTGCCAAAATCCCGTTGACAAACCCGGCGGAGCCTTCCTGGCCGAATTTCTTGGCCAGCTCCACCGCCTCGTTGATGGCCACGCCGGTGGGGACGCTCTCGTCAAACCGGATCTCATAGACCGCAAGCCGAATGATCGTCAGATCCACCTTTCCCATCCGCTCCGTGCTCCAGCCCCTGACCGTCTCGTTGATCATCCGGTCAATCTCGGGCAGCCGCTCGGCAATCTTCTCGTATTTGGAACAGATATGCTTCTGATCCTTCTCCGATACGGGCGTGTCGCTCTCCTCAAAAAAGAGTCTGCACTGCTCCTCCATGTCCTTTTTCTGATTAAATTCCACACGAAACAGCAGTAAAAAAATCTGTTCCCGCAATTCTCTTCTGTTCATCTGCTCTGCTCTCCTGCCCGTCCCAGGATTAATGCTTTCCTGCATTCATATTGACGCCCGCAATGCGGATATTCACGTCCGTCACCGTCAGCCCGGTCATATTCTCGATGGCATTCTTCACGCGCTCCTGCACCTTCTGGCTTGTGCCGGGGATATTGTAGCCGTACTCCATCTGTACCGCCAGCTCCACCCGCACATTGGAGCCGATCACTTCCACCTTCACGCCCCTGGTCAGACCCTTGACACCGACCTTGCTCATCAGCTCATTGGTGATGGTCCCCGCCATAGAAGAGACGCCCTCCACCTCCGTAGCCGCCAGGGAAGCGATAATCGCAACCACCTCGTCCGCGATCTGGACGGTTCCGATATTCTCATCATCCTGCAGAACATAGGTATTTTTACTGGTTTCCTTCTCCATGATAAACGCCTCCTTATACCTCTTGAAAACTTTACAATTTGCTCCATTATACCAAAAAAAGCCCCGCTTGCCTAGAGCGTGTTTGAAAAATGCTTTCTGCCGGGCTGAACTGTTACGCCGCTCAGCTGGCCGGTTCCCCCAGCCAGAAGCAGAATGTCAGCCGCTCCGGGGAATCGCTGTAGGCCACCGTGGTATCCTCCCCCGGCAGACAATCAAACACACGCTGCCGGACGATCAGGAGCTCCTCCACCTCCCGGTACACCTCCTCCCGGGCGCACTGGAAGGTGACGGCTGTTTCTCCCCTTTCGGCTGCGCGCCCGAATATCCCGGCGATCTGCTCAAAATCCGCCGTCTCCAGATAAAGCCCCTCCCGGCGGTAATAGTTGTCCGTAACCGCCGTGCAGTCCGGCAGCCGCTGTCCCTCCCCGATCCGGTGGGTGCGGGAAATCTGCTCCTGCGTCACGCCGAAGTAATCATAGCTCACAGCCGGCAAAGGGCCGTCCTGTTCTGTGCTGCCTTCCCGGACATAGGAGGCGTCTCCCCAGGTGGGATCCGTATGATACCAGTCCCCGTCCATATAAATCAAATCCCAGGCGTGCCCCTCCCCTTCCATCGTGCCCGTCACCAAAAGGGCCGGGATCCCCGACAGCTGGCACAGATACTGCAGGGTCTTTGCATAGCCCTGACATACGGAGCTGCCGTTTAACAGTACGGAGCAGATATTCTGGCTGTCGGCGCTGCCGGGCACATAGTCCGTGCGCGCAATCAGCGTATCGTACAGGTATTTCACCTTGCCGTAATCATCCGTCTCCTCCGGCAGGCCCTGCAGCCACTCTGCCGCAGCCTGCTTCAGCTGCGCTTCCCGCTCCCGCACCTGCTCCCGGTCCATCGTCCAGGTCCCGGTGAAGGTGAGGCGGCGGATCTCCTCTCCCAGCCGGTAGGTCGTCAGCTGATAGCCGTCCGCATAGAAAATCTCCGGATGATCCGCCATCACACTCCGAAACACGGACTCCACCAGGGCGTCGTCCGTGACGGACAGCTCTGCCTCCGCGCGAAGCTCCAAAAGGGCTGTCAGGATCTCCCGGTACAGCTGCCGCTCTGTCCCGTCAAGGGTTTCATACCCATAGTACAGGAACGCTTTCTCTTGCCCGTCCTGTTTTCCGTCCTCTTGCCCGTCCCGCTCTGTCTCCGGCTCTGCGGTCTGAGCCGCTTCCCGCTCCGTCTCCTGATGCGGTGTAAGGGCCGGCGCGGCAGGCGCTGCGCAGCCTGTCCCAAGCACAGGGCTGACCGCCAGCGCAAGGCACAGACACAAGCCTCCGGAAAACGCTCTGAAACACAAATACGGCTTTCTCTTCATACACTTCTCACCCTGTCCGTCCCGCAGCGGGTTCCTGTTCACAGGAACCGCGCCGGCTCCAAAGCCCCTTCTTAATTCTTGCCAAATTCGGAAAGCTCCAGCCCCTTGTTGCGGTCCAAAACCATGCCCACGCTCCAGGCATTGACAAACAACAGCAGCGGGTTGCCCTTGAGATCCTTGATCTTCTTCATGTCGGAGGTGCCCGTCAGCTTGCCCAGATCGATCTCGTCCTTGTTCACAATCCAGCGGATATGCTCATAGGGCAGAGGCTCCAGCTTGATCTCCACATTGTACTCGCTCTCCAGGCGGAATTTGAGCACGTCGAACTGCAGCACGCCCACCACGCCGACAATGATCTCCTCCATGCCGGTATTGAACTCCTGGAAAATCTGGATCGCGCCCTCCTGGGCAATCTGGGTGATCCCCTTGACAAACTGCTTCCGCTTCATGGTATCCACCTGACGCACCCGCGCAAAATGCTCCGGCGCAAAGGTCGGGATCCCCTCGTAGGCAAACTGTTCCCTGGGCATACACAGCGTATCCCCGATGGAAAACAGACCGGGGTCAAAAACGCCGATAATATCCCCCGCATAGGCCTCCGTCAGAATCTTGCGGTCGTTCGCCATGATCTGCTGCGGCTGAGAAAGCCGCATTACCCGCTGGCTCTGCACATGCTTCACATCCATATCCGCCTCAAACTTGCCCGAACAGATTCGCATGAAGGCGATCCTGTCCCGGTGGGCCTTGTTCATATTGGCCTGGATCTTAAATACAAAGGCGCTGAAGGAATGCTCCACCGGATCGATCAGGCCGATATCCGCCCGGCGCGGCAGCGGCGGAGTCGTCATTTTCAAAAAGTGCTGCAGGAAATCCTCCACGCCAAAGTTGGTGAGCGCGGAGCCGAAAAATACCGGTGTGAGCTCTCCGGCCTGCACCAGCTCCAGATCAAATTCCGCGCTTGCGCCGTCCAAAAGCTCGATCTCCTCGGTCAGCTTTTCCTTCAGATCCTCACCCACAAAGCCGGTCAGCCTGTCCATCTCCTCCACGGGGATCTCTGTGGCCTCGCCCTCCTTCGTGCCCTTCTCCGTGTCGGAGTAGGTGATCACGCAGCGCTTCTCCCGGTCGTAAACGCCCTTGAAGCTCTTGCCGGAGCCGATGGGCCAGTTCATGGGACAGGTGGCGATCCCCAGCTCCTTCTCGATGTCGTCCAGCAGATCAAAGGTGTCGTTGGCATCCCGGTCCATCTTATTGATAAACGTAAAAATCGGGATCTTGCGCATCACGCAGACCTTGAACAGCTTCCTCGTCTGGGCCTCCACGCCCTTGCTGGCGTCGATCACCATGACCGCAGAGTCGGCGGCCATCAGCGTCCGGTAAGTATCCTCCGAGAAATCCTGGTGGCCCGGCGTATCCAGAATATTGATGCAGTACCCGTCATACTCAAACTGCAGGACGGACGAGGTGACGGAGATACCTCTCTGTTTCTCGATCTCCATCCAGTCCGAAACCGCGTGGCGCGCGGTGGCCTTGCCCTTGACGGAGCCCGCCAGATTGATGGCGCCTCCGTAGAGCAGAAACTTCTCCGTCAGCGTTGTCTTGCCCGCGTCCGGGTGGGATATAATTGCAAATGTACGTCTTCTGTTAATTTCTTCCTTCAAATTACTCAAAATAGTTCTCCTTTGGTAGCTTTCTGTTCCTGTTTGCGGCCGCTGTCTGCACCTGCCGTCAGAGCATGGATTTTCCCGCGAAGGCCGGCCGGATCCCGAACCAGTCCAGCACAGTGGCGCCGATATCCGCAAAGGTTTCTCGGGTTCCGAGATTGGCCGGCTCGACACCGGGTCCCGTCATGAGAAAGGGCGTATACTCCCTGGTGTGGTCCGTCGTCTTCAGGTAAGAGGGATCGCAGCCGTGATCCGCCGTGATCATCAGGGCATCCTCCGGCCCCAGTAAAGCGAGCATCTCCGGCAGCCTCCGGTCAAAGTCCGTCAGCGCCCTCGCATAGCCGTCCACGTCCCTGCGGTGCCCGTAAAGCATATCATAATCCACCAGGTTGACAAAGCACAACCCCTCAAAATCCTTCTTCAGATAGCCGATCGTCTTCTCAATGCCGTCCTCATTGCCGTTTGTCGTCACAGATTCCGTAAGGCCCTTTCCCGCAAAGATATCCCGGATCTTGCCCACGCCGATCACTGCCTTTCCCGCCTCTTTGAGCTGGTCAAGCATGTCCACGGAAGGGGGAAGCAGCGAATAATCGTGCCGCCCGGCGGTCCGGTAATAGTGGCCGCTCTCCCCCGCAAAGGGCCGGGCGATCACTCTGCCCACGCCGTGCTCTCCCTGCAGCTGCGCCCGGGCAATCTCGCAGCAGCGGTACAGCTCACTGGCCGGAACCACCGCCTCATGAGCCGCAATCTGAAACACACTGTCCGCAGAGGTGTATACAATCAGGTTCCCCGTACGCACATGCTCGTCCCCGTAGTCCCGGATCACATCCGTGCCGGAGTAGGGTCGGTTGCACAGGACGCCTCTCCCCACCGCCTCCGAAAATCTCCGGATCACCTCCTCCGGAAAGCCCTCCGGATAGGTGGGCATCGGCCTGGCCGAGTAAATCCCCGCAATCTCCCAGTGTCCCGTAGTAGTATCCTTCCCCCGCGAAGCTTCCTTCATCCGGGCGATCCTGCCCTCTGCTCTGCCGCTTCCCGGGTGCCAGTCCATCCCGTCCAGATGAAACAGGCCGAGCCTGGCCAGGTTCGGCACATCAAAATAAGGGCTCCCGGAAACCGCCTTTATCGTATTGGTCCCGGCGTCGCCGTAGGCGGCCGCATCCGGCATGGCCCCCACCCCGACGCTGTCCAGCACAATCAAAAATATTCTCTTCATCCCTGCAACTCCTTTCCTGGCGCAATAAGAATAGCATCCTTTATGACCTTTGGCCCTCGTATCATTTTATAATGTTATACCGCTTACGTCAACCATCCGGAAAGGACAGCGCTGTGCGGGCTCCATTCAAAGTTTGCTTCGCAACAAGAGCCCGCTCACGCCAAAATCACGTCCTCACTGTCCGGAAAGCGGATTGATCACGATGTTCTCCGCCGCAACGCCGGTTTTTCTCGAAACTATGTCCTCGATCTGGGCGCACTGTGCGTCCGTCAGCGTGGAAATCCCCACCACCACGTCGGCGGAGTCCTCCGTCAGCGTCACCACCGCGTCCGCAAAGCCCTTGGTCTCCAGCAGGATCTCCGCCGCCGTCTCACGCTCGGCAATGTCGGTCAGCTCGATCATGCTGTCCACCGCCTCCTGCTTCTGGCTCTCCGCAATGTTGGCGTTGTTGATGATCTCCAGCAGCGTCTCCTTGTTCCTGGCCCTGGTCTGCTCCTTCAGCAGGCGCGCGCCGGACAGGCTGTTGATGCCGCCGGAGTTGGTATAGACCGCCTCGCCGGGAATCTCCCCGTCAGGCACCTCGGCCTCCCCGGCGGAAACACTGCCCGCCTCCGCCTGCCCCTCGTCCACATAATCCGTCACGATGGAGACGTCGGCGCTGTCCGCCGCCTGCATATCCTGATCCAGGTAATTCCCGGCAGCCTGCCCCTCCGTATCCGAATCAAGGCTCGGGATATCGGCGGCCAGATCCTCCTCCGACAGATCCAGAAGCGCCTCCATATCCTCCCCGCCGCTGCCGGCATCCGCGCTCACCAGCTCCTCCTCCCCGATCTTCGTGCCCGCAAAATTCAGATACCCTGCCACCGCTATCATTATAGCAAGCGCCGTTATCATGACCTGGTTGCGTTTGAACATGTTTTTCAATTTCTGCTCCCTTCCTTTACTGGTCAGTTTTGCCCCGCACCCTGCGCTCCTTGCCCGGATGCCAGCTTTGCTACTTTAATTTTATGAGCCTCGATGCCAAATAATGCCTCGATCATGTCCGTGATCTCCTTCTGCACCGCCCGGGAACCGCCGCCCTGGGCAAGCACAGTGACCCCCTCCACCCGGGCCGCCAGCGTCTTGGTCACATAGGGCGTCTGACCGCCCTCCCGGTCCGTGGCATATACCGTGCTCTCCCGGCGCTCCCGGGAGGAAATGCTGCGGCTTCCGCCTGCGCTGTCATTCTCGCTGGTCTGGGAGACGGAATCCGCCGGAGCGTCCTTCTCCACGATCCGCTCCTCGGAGGCAGCGTAGGTAAGCATCACCCGCACCTGTCCCGCCCCCTCCAGCCCGGACAGAAACTCCTCCAGCCTCCCCTCCAGACTGTCCTGTCCGGTCCCTGCAGCCTCCCGCCCGGCGCCGGTTCCCACCGCAGCGCCATCCGCTTTCTCTGAGTCCATCATAGCACCGTAGGTGTCCCATTGACCGGACTCGGTCTGCTCCTCCGACTCTTTTTTTCCACCGGCGGGCAGGGCGATCACCATCAGCAAAACACCGCAAAGCGCCAGCACGATCATATTTTCCTTCGTCATCCTTGCCCTGCACCAGTCCCGCAGCTTATTCAACCTCCATCACCTCCACCTGCGCCTCCTCCATTCCGAGCGCCTCCGCAAAGGCGGCCCGCAGATCCGCCCGCAGACTCCCCCGCAGGGCGCTGCCGTCTGCGGCCACCGCGTCCGGCTCCGATACGTCGATTTCCACCGGCTCCACCGGACGCGCTGCGCCTGCCGGTCCTGCGCCCGCTGCAGCCTTCGCCGTCCGCCGGCGCACCTCGATCACCACCACTCCGTCCTCCCGCAGCCGCACGTTTTCCACCTCCACCCCGGCCTTTGACGCCGGACGCTCCACCTGCTCCTCCACGGACTGCACAAGGCTGCTTTGCGCCACCTGCTCCTCCGTCCCGTAAAGTCCCTCAAGCTTTTGCGAAAACATTTCGTTTTGCGCCTCCAGGGCGGACACATTTTCCCGAAATTCCTGCAGCGCATCCTCCCTGCCAAACTGAAGCACCGGCAGGGCGAGCTGCGCCAGAAGCGCCACCGCCACGATCAGCTTCCCATATTTTTCGTATTTTTTTCCGGGCAGAAAATGCAGCAGCATCTGAGCCGCCAGCAGAAAAACCGCCGTCTCCCGGATCGCTTTGAGCAGTCCTTCCATCCTCCCTCCTCTCAGCCGTTCCCCACCAGACAGGTCACCACCGCCGTCAGCACCAGAAAACAGGCCGCCCCCGTCCCCGCCAGGTACAGCGTCAAAAACACGATATCCGCCGTGCGCCCGATACACCCGGCCAGCTGTTTTGCGGCCACAATCCCGGTCAGGGCCTCCGCCAGCTTCAGCAGCGCGCCGTAGGCCAGCAGCTGCAAAAAAGGCCCCGCCACAAGCCCCGCCAGCAAAAGCAGGGCAAACAGCCCCAGGCTGTTTTTTACCAGCACCGCTGAGCCGATCAGCAGCTCGGCGGTGCTCTCTGCCAGATTTCCCAGCGCCGGGATGGCCGACACCGCTTTCTGGGCGGCGGAACGCTTCAGGCTATCCAGGGCCGGGGAGACCATGGACTGCAGAAAGCCCAGTCCGGTCACCGCCGCCAGCGCGCATTTTGCCGCCGCCTTCAGCCCCTTCTCCAACAGCCCCGTCAGAGCGGAAAGCCTTCCCTCCTCCCAGACCCCGTTGACCGTCAAAAGCAGCATCAGCACCGGAAGAAGGGGCAGGCACAAATGCAGAAGAAAGCTTTCCACTAAAAAGATCAGCACCAGGGCAAGCTGGTAATAGCCCGCCGCCGTGACGCTCCCCGCCGCCGGGCCCAAAGACAGGCAGAGAGCGGGCAGCACCAGCCGCGAAAACTGAACCATGGCGGAAAGCGTCTCCTGGGCCAGAGCATAGCAGGCGGAAAAAATTTTCAGCAGCACCGCCATCAGAAGCAGGAAAAAAATGTACTGCGCGATCTGCGCAATCTGATGGTTCTCAAAGCTTGTCAGAAAGCCCAGGACCAGCGCGGACAAAATCCCCAGCAAAAGAAGGGTCACCAAAATTCCCCGGAAGCCCTCCAGCTCCTGCCGGATCCCGGCAAGCACGCCCTGCCCCAAAAGCGAGAGCGCTCCCTGAAAATTTCCCGAAAGAAGCTGCTCAAACAGCTCCGGCAAATCCCATGAAAATTTCTGAAAATAGCCGTCCAGCTCCTCCATCAGCTCCGACAGGTTCAGCTGCTCCAGGTAATGCTCCATATTCTCCCCCTATCCGGCAAAGTCAGCGATCGTCTCCGCCAGCGCCAGAAACACCGGCATTCCGGCAAACAAAATGGCGATCTTCCCGACCAGCTCCACCTGGGCCGCTACCGCCGAAAACCCGCTGTCCCGGCAAATCCCCGCCACGAACTCACAAATCCAGGTGATGCCCACCACCTTAAACAAAAGCGCAAAATACCGGCTCCCGGAGGAAAGCTGTCTCCACAAAACGGCAAGCTGCTGCTCTGCCTGCCCCATATAGGCGACGGTGCAGGCAAAAATCAGCAGGCAGATCACCACCCCCAGATACGTCCCGTATTCCTGCTTCGTCCCCTTAAACTGAACCGCAATCAGCACCCCCAAAAGCGCCACCGCGCCCACCCGCACAAACTCCATGCCCGTCCACCTTTTTCCTACAGGGAAAACAGCGTCTGGATGGTGGAAAAAAGATCGTAAATATAAGGCACGATCCAGCTCAGCACCAGAATCAGCGCGGCCAGTGAGAGCAAAAAGGCGTGCTCCTCCCGGCCGCTGTGCTTGAGTACCTGGCTGAGAATTGTCACCAGAATCCCCACCGCCGCAATTTTAAAGATCAGCCCTACTTCCATCCGCTTCCCGTGCCCTTTCTTTCTTTATTCTGATTCCTAAAACAACAGAACCACCGTCAAAAGCCCGCAGGCTGCGCTCACCGCCAGAATCGCCCGCGACTCCCGTTCCGAGCGCTGACGCAGCTCCTCCCCCGCCCGGCAAAAGCGCTGCGCCAGCCGTTCCACGCTCTCCTGCTGCCGCCCTCCGTCCGGATATCCCAGAAGATCCGGAAAGCGAAGCAGCCAACGCCTTTTCTCCGGAGAAAGCCTGCCGCTTTCCAAGAAACGCCCCATCTCTTCCTCCCAGATCTCCTCCAGGCACTGGCCCCGCTCCTCCTCCATCCGCCCGCTCACCCGCAAAAGCGCCTCCCCCAGCGTTATCCCCGAGGGGGTCTCCAAAAGCCGCCTCCCACTGCTTTGCAAAAGCTCCGGCAGACAGGCCCGGCTGTAGCCGATTTCCCCGGCCAGCTCCTCAAACAGGCTGCCCAGCAAAAAAAGCTGCTCCGTCTGCCCCCGCATCTGCCGGCACACGCAAAATCCTGCGCCGACGCTCCCCAGCACGAGCAGGGCC
The DNA here is from genome assembly GCA_030524455.1 of Eubacteriales bacterium. Lineage (GTDB taxonomy): Bacteria > Bacillota > Clostridia > Lachnospirales > Lachnospiraceae > Gallintestinimicrobium. Next base: position 33,845 of record JAUNGT010000011.1, read on the forward strand.
GCGCCGGCCAGCCTCAGCAAGGGATCCCGGCGGCCAGACAGCTTCCGCCGGCGTCAATGACCTGCTCCACCCAAAAGCGCCCCTCCCGCCGTCCAAGCACCAGATACCGTCCAAAGGCCCCCGCCAAAAACAACGGCTCCAAAAAACGCTTTTTTCTTATTTCCTCAAAGCCGGAGCCATGGACCGTGGCCAGCACGCTGCAGCCGCATTTGAGCACCTGCTCCAGCGCTACCACGTCCCCGGGCCCTCCCAGCTCGTCTGCCGCGATCACCTCCGGCCCCATGGAACGCAAAAGCATCAGCATTCCCGGCCCTTTGGGACAGCCGTCCAGCACATCCGTCCTGAGTCCCAGATCGTGCGCCGGAATCCCCTGCACGCAGGCCGCCAGCTCCGAGCGCTCATCCACCACCCCCACCGTTTTGCCCGGCCACTTCCCCGACCCGTCGGACACCAGACGGATCAGATCCCGCAAAAGGGTGGTCTTTCCACAGCCCGGCGGCGAAATCAGAAGCGTGCTGCAGAGCGTTTTTCCTTCATATAAAAAAGGGAGCACCTCCGTCCCGGCTCCCCGGGCCTGATGGGCGATCCGGATGTTCAGGCTGGAAATATGACGGATATTTTTGACCATGCCGTCCGGCCCAAGGACCGCTTCCCCTGTCACCCCCACCCGAAAGCCTCCCGAAACACTCAGAAACCCCTGTCCCAGCTCCTCCTCGTAGGCATAAAGGGAATAGCGGCACAAATGCCGGACAATCCGGGAAAGCTCCTGCGCCGTCAGCACATAGGCCCGCTCTGCCTGCTCCGTCAGTCCGCCGTCCCTTTTTACAAAGGACTCCCCCCTTCCGGTCAGCATAAGCACCGGCCTTTCGGCCCGCAGCCGGATTTCCCGGAGCCCCTCCTCCCGGGAAAAGGCTGCGGCCACAGCCTTCTCCCAGCGTTCCCGCAGCTGCTCCGGAAACAGCAGCAGCACCTGTCTCTGCGTCTGTCCGTTCATGCGGATTTCCCCCTTTCTTCCCCGGCGTCCCACCCGGCGTCCCGATTTTGTTCAGTATATGACTTTGTCCCGCCGGATATGTCCGGTTCCGGCTCCCGCCTCCCAGGTCCCCCAAACAGCGCCAACAGCTCATGGGCCAGAAGCGGGAAAGCCGCCAGTCCGGCCAGATAAAGCCATTCCGCCAAAGACAGACGCGCCGTGGAAAACATTTTGACCAGAAAAGGGACCTCCGTCACCGCCACCTGAAGAACAAGCCCGGCCGCACAGGCGACAATCATGAGACGGTTCTCCAGATGGTTCATCCGAAAGACGGAACGCCGCACGTCCCGCATCCCCACCGCATGGAACAGCTGGGACATGCCCAGCACCGTAAAGGCGTAGGTCTGCGCCCGCGTCAGAATCCGCCCATCCTCCAGCAGCGCCCGGATCCGCTCCGGCAAAAAGGGGATTCCCTCCCGTTCCAGAAGCACCCAGGGCAGGGTGAAATAGGCGGTCAGGCTCACCCCCGCAATCAGCGCCCCGAAAAATGCCGTCACCGCCAGACCGCCCTCCGCAAACAAGCTCTCCCCGGCCTTCCTGGGCGGCCGCCTCATCAGGCTCTCGCCGTCGTTTTTGTCCACCCCCAGCGCCAGGGCCGGCAGGGAGTCCGTGATCAGATTGATCCAGAGGATATGGCTGGATTTTAAGGGGGAGGAAAGCCCCAGAAGCACCGCCGCAAACATGGTCATAATCTCCCCCAGATTTGAGGACAGCAAAAAAATGACCGATTTTTTGATATTTTCATAAACGCTGCGGCCCTCCCGGACCGCCTTTTGGATCGTGGCAAAGTTATCGTCCGTCAAAATCAGGTCCGCGGCCTGCCGGGCCACGTCGGTGCCGCCCTTTCCCATGGCGACGCCCACATCCGCGGCCTTTAGGGAGGGAGCGTCGTTGATCCCGTCCCCGGTCATGGCCACGATTTTCCCCTGCTCCTGGAAGGCCCGGACAATCTTTACCTTGTCGGCGGGGGACACCCGGGCAAACACTCTCACCCGCAAAAGCCGCTCTGCCAGCTTCTGCCCGGAAAGCCCCTCCAGCTCCTGTCCCGTCATGCACTGCTCCCTGCAGGCGGCGATCCCCAGCTGTTTTCCGACGGCAAGGGCCGTATCCGCATGATCCCCGGTGATCATCACCGCAGCGATGCCTGCCCGCTCAAAATCCTCCACCGCGCGGGCCGCCTCGGGCCGCACCGGATCCCGCATCCCCACCAGCCCCAGAAACGTCAGCTCCCGTTCTGCCCCGGACGTCCCCGTTTTGCGGGCCACCGCCAGGGTGCGCAGCGCCTGCCCGGAAAACTCTGCCAGCGCTTTTTCGATGCCGGTTCTGTGTTCTGCCGTCATCTCTGTCTCCCGTCCCCGGTACAAAATCCGGGTGCAGCGTCCCAGCACCCGGTCCGGCGCGCCCTTGGTATAGGCCACGGGCCCGGAAGGCCCCCGGTGCAGGGTGGTCATCATCTTGCGGTCGGAATCAAAGGCAAGCTCCCCGATGCGGGGCCTGCTTTCCTCCAGCTTTTCCCGGCAAAGCCCGTAGCGGGCCGCCAAATCCAGCAGGGCAAGCTCCGTGGGATCCCCGATCCGCTCCCCCAGAAGGCTTGCGTCACAGCACAGGGCCATGGCCCGAAGAAACTCTGCCTGCTCCTCCCGGTCCAGCTCCCCGGGTCCCATTTTTTTCCGGTCCGCAAAGCAGGCCTGGACCGTCATCCGGTTCTGGGTCAGCGTGCCCGTTTTATCCGAGCAGACCACACTGACAGCCCCCAGCGTTTCCACACTGGGCAGGCGGCGGACGATCGTGTTGACCTTCACCATACGGGTCACGCTCAGCGCCAGGCACAAAGTCACCACCGCAGGCAGCCCCTCCGGCACTGCCGCCACCGCCAGCGAAATCGCCGTCAGCAGCATTTCAAACACGTCCCTCTGCTGCCAGACAGCGAGCAAAAAAAGCGCCGCGCAGATGCCCAGAGACAGAAGGCTCAGCACCTTCCCCAGCTCTCCAAGACGCTTCTGCAGCGGCGTCATTTCCTCCTTTGTCCCGCTCATCATGGCGGCGATCCGCCCGATCTGGGTATCCATCCCCACCGCCGTCACAAGCCCCTTTCCCCTTCCTGCGGTGACGATCGTGGACATAAAAGCCATATTTTGACGGTCCCCCAGCGGGATTTTCCTTTTTCCGGCCCCCTCCGGAATGGCCGTTGCCTTGACCGCCGGGACCGCCTCGCCGGTCAGGGCCGATTCCTCGATCCGCAGCTGCTCTGCCTCCGTCAGACGAAGATCGGCGGGAACCTGACCGCCCGCCCGCAAAACCACAAGATCCCCGCGCACAAGAGCGGATGCCGAAATTTCCTGCTCCCGCCCGTCCCGGATGACAAAGGCCCGGGGTCGGGTCAGCTCCTTTAAGGAATCCAGCGCCCGCTGCGCCTTGCCCTCCTGCAAAAGGCCGACCAGAGCGTTTAAGCCCACCACAAACAGGATAATCCCCGCGTCGCTGTACTCCCGCAGCAGCACGGAAACCGCCGCAGCCGCAAACAGCACATAGATCAGCGGATCCGCCAGCTGCTCCAAAAAGGCCTGCAGGACAGTACGCCTTTTGGCCAAAGCCAGCTCGTTTCGCCCGTCCTGTTCAAGCCGCTCCGCCGCTTCCCGGGCGGACAGTCCCCTTCTGTCGTCTGTTCGCAGAAGCGCTGCGGTCTCCCGGACCGTCTTTTTCTCAAACATCCTCCCACTCCTTGTCCTGATTTCTTATAGGAACAACGTATGCAGGAGGCGGACAGGTTATGAGCAGGTTTTGCTATCGCTGCCCGATCAGGCGGATCAGCAGCCGCTTCCAGCCGGTAAAGGGCTGATAGCGGGCCGTTATGTCCAGCCGCACCGATTTTTCCAGAATACTCTTCTCATGGCTGAAGGTCTTAAAACCGGCCTTTCCGTGATAAGCGCCCATCCCGCTCTCCCCAACGCCCCCGAAAGGAAGGCCGGGTACGGTCAGATGCATCACCGTGTCGTTTACGCAGCCCCCGCCAAAGGAGGTTTCCCGCACGAACATCCGCTTGGTCCGGCTGCTTCGCGTAAACACATAGCAGGCAAGAGGACGGGGCCTTTTTCGCACAAAGCGCCGGGCCTCCTCCATGGAGTCCACCACCAGCACCGGCAACACCGGCCCGAAAATCTCCTCCCGCATGACCGCGTCCTCCCCGGAAACCGGGTAAAGAAGGGTAGGCTCAATCTGCAGCGTCTTTTCTCTCGACCGGCCGCCGTATATCACCTTTCCCTCATCCATCAGCCCTCTGATCCGGTCAAAATGCTTCCGGTTCACGATCCGCCCATAATCCGGATTCGCCAAAGCGTCCTCCCCGTACATCCGCCGGATCCAGTACGCAAGCTCCCGCACAAGCGCTTCGGCCACGCACCTTTCCACCAGCACATAATCCGGCGCAACGCAGGTCTGCCCGCAGTTTAACAGCTTTCCAAAGACGATCCGCCGGGCCGCCAGGGACAGCTTTGCCGTCCGATCCACGATGCAGGGGCTTTTGCCGCCAAGCTCCAGGGAAACCGGCGTCAGATGGGCCGCCGCCTTTTCCATCACCAGCTTTCCCACGGATACGCTTCCGGTGAAAAAAATATAATCGAAGCGCTGCTCCAAAAGCGCCCGGTTCTCCTCCCTTCCTCCTTCCACCACCGCCACATAGCGTTCCGGAAAAATCCCGGCAAGCAGCTCTGCAATCAGCCGGGAGGTGGCGGGCGCGTAGGCCGAGGGCTTGACGACGCAGCAGTTGCCCGCCGCGATGGCCCCGGCCAGCGGCTCGATCGCCAGCATAAAGGGATAGTTCCACGGAGACATCACCAGCGTCACCCCATAGGGCTCCTGCACCAGGTAGCCTCTGGAGGGAAAATTGGCCAGCGTCGAAACGACCCGCCGCGCCCGGCTGTTTCTTCGCAGCTGCCGCCTCTGCTCCCGCAGCTCTGCCAAAACCAGCCCCACCTCGCACATGTACCCTTCTGTCTCCGATTTTCCAAGATCCTCCTTCAGGGCGCGGCAAATCTGTCCCTCCATGCCCCTGACCGCCCGCTCCAGCCTCCTGAGGGCTGCCATCCGGAATCCGATGTCCAGTGTTTTTCCCGTCTCAAAAAAACGTCTCTGCCGTTTTATGATGTTCTCAATCTCCATTTTGCTCCTCCCGTCCCTTCCGACACCGATACCGATACTGTTCCCTTTATTTTCACACACTATCCCCTCCCTTTCAAGTGCTTTTCCATGATTGATTTTGACCGTTTGTGAATGTTTTACAATTTTATCCTCCATATTTTGTGAAGTATATTGATTGATTTTGGCTGATTATGGTGTTATACTGAGACCAACAAAAGACGGAACGAGCCGCCCCAGGACGGCAGAAACGAGGCAGACATGATTTATACCGTAACCTTTAATCCTTCCCTGGATTATATCATCACCCTGGACGCCTTCGAGTTTGGGCGCACCAACCGCACCACCTCGGAGCTCATGCTCCCCGGCGGCAAGGGCGTCAACGTCTCCGTGGTATTGAAAAACCTCGGAATTGACAGCGTGGCACTGGGCTTTGACGCGGGCTTTGTGGGAGACGAGATCCGGCGTCGCATCCGCGAGCTTGGGATCGTGAGCGAATTTATCCGGATCCCGGAGGGCGTCTCCCGGATCAACGTAAAGCTCAGGGATTTCGACGGCACCGAGCTAAACGGTATGGGCCCGGCCGTTGCCGCACAGGAGCTGGAGCAGCTCCTTATGCGGATCTCTCTGCTGGGAGAGGGCGACACCCTGGTGCTGGCGGGCTCCATCCCCAGCCGGATGCCGGAAAGCCTTTACCGGGACATCCTGGCCCGCCTGGAGGGCAGAGGCGTGCAGACCGTGGTGGACGCCACCGGACAGCTCCTGCTTCAGACCCTTCCCTTCCGCCCCTTCCTGATCAAGCCCAACAATCATGAGCTGGGCGAGCTGTTTGGCGCAGCCCTCACCGACCGCAGTCAGATTGCCCCCTACGCCCGGAAGCTGCAGGAGCGGGGAGCCCGCAACGTGCTGGTTTCCATGGGAGGCCAGGGAGCGGTGCTTGTGGCGGAGGACGGCTCCGTCCACCAGGCCCCCGCCCCCCGCGGGACGCTCGTAAACGCCGTGGGCGCGGGCGATTCCATGGTGGCCGGTTTCCTGGCCGGCTGGGCGAAGCGACAGGATTACCGGCACGCCTTTTCCATGGCCGTCGCCGCGGGAAGCGCCAGCGCTTTCTCGGAGCTTTTGGCCACCCGCCCCGAGGTGGAAGCCGTGTATAACCGGTTGGAGGTTTCCGCCGGAGAAGCCATATAATAAAGAATGAGGAGGATCTCGCAATGAGGATCACAGAGCTTTTGGATGCCAGGAGCATCCGGTTGGACGGCAATCCGGCCTCCAAGAAGGAAGCGCTCGACCAGATGGTGGAGCTGATGTGCCAAAGCGGCAAAATCAACGACAGGGAGGCCTACCGCGCCCAGGTGTATGCCCGGGAGGAGGAAGGAACCACCGGCATCGGGGAGGGGATTGCCATTCCCCACGGCAAGGGCGCCATGGTGGACCGGCCCGGTCTGGCAGCCATGGTCATCCCCGGCGGCGTGGACTTTGATTCCCTGGACGGCGAGCCGGTGCACCTGATTTTTCTGATCGCCGCCCCCAACACGAAGGACAACGTTCACCTGGATGTGCTCAGCAAGCTGTCCATGCTGCTGATGGACGAGACCTTCGTCGCCTCTCTCCGGAACGCCTCCAGCGTGGAGCAGTTCCTCTCCCTTGTGGATGCGGCCGATGAAGAAAAGCCCGATCTGGACGACATGGTGGCAAAGAGCGGCAATGAGACGCCCGCAGAGGGCAAGGCCTATCTTCTGGCCGTCACCGCCTGCCCCACCGGCATCGCCCACACCTACATGGCGGCGGAGGGGCTGGAGAAGGCTGCCCGCGCAAAAGACTGCTACATCAAGGTGGAGACCAGAGGCTCCGGCGGCGCCAAAAACGTGCTCACCGACGAGGAAATCGCCCGCGCAGACTGCATCATCATCGCGGCGGACACCCAGGTTCCCATGGACCGCTTCCATGGCAAAAAGCTGATCGAATGCCAGGTTTCCGACGGCATCAGCAAGGCGGACCAGCTGGTGGACCGCGCGATCGCCGGGGATGCTCCGGTTTACCGGTCCCAAAACGGCCCCTCTGCCTCCTCCCAAAAGTCCGGCGGCTCTGCGGGACACCGGGTTTATATGCAGCTTATGAACGGCGTGTCCCACATGCTTCCCTTCGTGGTAGGCGGAGGCATCCTGATCGCCCTGGCCTTCCTGATCGACGGCTTTTCCGTGGATATGTCCTCGCTCTCTGCGGAGATGCGCTCCAGCTTCGGAAGCATCACCCCCGCCGCCGCTGCCCTCAAAAGCATCGGCAACGCGGCCTTTGGCCTGATGCTTCCGGTTCTGGCCGGCTTTATCGCCATGAGCATCGCCGACCGTCCCGGACTGGCCGTGGGCTTCGTGGGCGGCATCCTGGCGGCCAACGGCAAATCCGGCTTTCTGGGCGCGCTGGCGGCGGGCTTTCTGGCAGGCTACCTGATCCTCCTGCTGAAAAAAGTCTTTGAGAAGCTTCCCCGCTCCATCGAGAAGATCGCTCCCGTCCTTCTGTACCCGCTGTTCGGCATCCTGCTGATGGGCCTGATCATGATGTATGTGATCGAACCTCCCGTGGGCGCGCTGAACACCGCTCTGAATACCGGACTGAGCAATATGGGCGGCAGCAGTAAGATCCTGCTGGGTATCATCCTCGGCGGCATGATGGCCATCGACATGGGCGGCCCCTTCAACAAAGCGGCTTATGTCTTCGGCACCGCCTCCATCGCGGCCGGCAACTACGACATCATGGCGGCGGTCATGATCGGCGGCATGGTCCCTCCCTGCGCCATCGCCCTGGCGACCCTGCTTTTCAAAAACAAGTTCAGCAAGGAGGAAAAGGATTCCGGCGTCACCAACTTTATCATGGGCCTGGCCTTCATCACCGAGGGCGCAATCCCCTTCGCTGCGGCGGACCCGATCCATGTGCTGCCCGCCTGCATCGTCGGCTCCGGCCTCGCCGGCGCGCTCTCCATGGCCTTTGGCTGTACGCTGATGGCTCCCCACGGCGGTATCTTCGTCTTTCCCGTGGTGGGCAACGCGCTGCTCTACCTGGTGGCCCTTGTCGCCGGCACCATCGTCGGCGCGCTTCTCCTGGGCGTCCTGAAAAAAGACGTTGCACAGGCCGGCTAAACGTCCTATAGTAAAGGGAGATGCCCGAAGGCATCTCCCTTTATCGATTCTACCCGAAGGAGTCTTTACCATGCTGACAGAAAAACGCCAGGCGGAAATCCTCCGCCTTCTCAAAGAGCAGGGAAGTATCACCCTGCAGGAATTAAAGGAAACCCTGGGAGCCTCCGAATCCACGATCCGGCGCGACTTAAACGCCCTCGATCAGGAGGGGAAGCTGTGCAAGGTGTTCGGCGGCGCCGTCCGCACGGACGGCGATGAAAAAATCGTCAGCACCGAGGACAGCGTTTCGGCCCGCGAGGTGCGAAACCGTTCGGAAAAGGAGGCGGTCGCCCGTTATGCCGTCTCCCTGATCCATCCTGACGACTATATCTATCTGGATGCGGGCACCACCACCGGCTGCCTGATCCCGCTGCTGCCTCCCATCCGGGCCACCTTTGTGACCAACGCCATCGCCCACGCCCGGGCGCTGGCCGCCAGAGGCTTTCAGGTGATCCTGCCCGGCGGAGAGGTCAAGGCCTCCACCGAGGCGCTGGTGGGCCACAGCGCCTGTCAGTTTCTGCAGCGCTATCATTTTTCGGTAGGCTTCTTTGGCACAAACGGCGTCCACCAGAAGGCGGGCTTCACCACCCCCGACCAGCTGGAGGCCGAGATCAAGCGGACGGCGCTGTCAAACTGCCACCGCCGCTATGTGCTCTGCGATCACGAAAAATTCAACGTGGTCACGCCGGTCTCCTTCGCAGCCTTCCCGGATGCCACGGTGATCACGTCCGGCCCCCTGCCGGGGGGGTATACCGAATGCCGGAATGTGATTACGGTGTGATTTTTTCCACCGTTATAACGGTCATCGAATGTTCCGCAAATTCCCACTCCAGTTCATTGCCCCTCACGACAGTCTGCCTCGTGTGGGGCACAACGGTATCCGGATATTCAAAAGTATTTTCCGCCGTCAACGCATTTTCCTTCAATTCCGTCACCTCTGCCCTCCGCACTTCCACCGTCTTATGCGTGGCATTCTTTTGTTTCTGTTCCTCAAACCGTATCATTACCTTTTTGGCTTCTCCGGTCAGATTGACTGCCTTCAGGATCGTTTTCTCCCCATCCCGGCTTGCGGCCAGATATAACTCCTCCAGCTCCGGCATCCGGTATGTGGCGTCGTTGTAAAGCTCGCCGTTTATGTAGGTACGGATCCGTCTTCCGCGCACCTCCAGGCGCAGGCGATAGTCACGATCCTCCACCCGGAAAATCCGATGGGAAATTGTGGAGGCGCGCCCGTTGCAAACACTGGAAAGATTACAGTCCCAGTTGTCCCATCCGCCAAACTCCCACTCCACAAAGTTTCCTTCTCCCTTTTTCCCGAAGAAAATCTTTAACCCCTTTCGCCCGGCCGTCCTGCAAAAATCAAATTCCAGATCAAAGCCCTCCGCATCACTGTCCGCCAGCCGAATTTCACAATTATCCTCCGACACATCGAAATCTGCGATCTCCAGTTTTTTATCCGGACCGTATGAAACAAAAGCTACGTTCCGAATCCGTCCTGCAATATCATTTCCCCGCAAAGAAACACTTCCGTCAAGCCTGTCCTTTTCCGATAACCGAATGATTTTATCCAAACCGGAGGTGGTAAACTCCAGTTCCTGTGTACCCTGATAAATCATAAACAGCTTTTGTACATAGTAGTTGGGTGTTTTCAAAATGCGATGGTTGTCAAACCACAGCATATCCGGCTTCCAATTTACATAGTCCACATTGCAGAGCATGGGAGCATAGCAGGCAAGCCCCACTGCCTTGGCCCTTTCCAGATGGGTCATATAGGCGGCCTCCACCAATGCGTTGTAATAGGTATTTCCCCAGGAAGCATATTCCCCCAAAAATACCTTCGGGCCTTTCTCGTCATAATCATCATAGTGATGCATATTTGCCAAAAACCATTCCGGCGAACAATAATAATGCTCGTCAATCAGATCAGAGCCGTATTTTTTTGCACTGGACCAACCCGCTTCATACCCCTCCCCCACAGAAAACGGACCGGCAGAATTGATCAGCTTAATCTGAGGATATTTCTCCCGGACAGCCCGATGGAAATAAGGATAACGCTCAAAAAATCCCGCTCCGATCTCCTCGTTGCCGATTGCCAGATATTCCAGCCCAAACGGTTTCTCGTGTCCCATCCGCGCCCGCAGGCCGCCCCACTTTGTATCGGTACCGCCATTGGCAAACTCGATTAAATCCAATGCCTCCTGTACCCATTTCCCGATTTCCTCCAAAGGCGCGCCTTCCCCCGTATGCGGGTTGAAGCCGCCGGGCAGCACCGGAAGCGGCTTTGCGCCGATATCCTCACAGAACAGGAAATACTCATAATATCCCAGTCCCATGGACTGATTGTATCCCCAACTGTTGCGCCTGGAAGGTCTCTCCTCCACCGGCCCAAGTGTATTTTCCCAGCGATACATCGAATCGTGAGCATTCTCGTCCAGACTGCCTGCGTGGGTCAGGCAGCCGCCGGGAAACCGCAGAAATTTCGGCTTCATCTCGCACAACGCCTGAGCGATATCCTGCCGCAGTCCGTTTTTCCGTCCCCGGAAGGTGTCCTCAGGGAACAAAGAAACCATATCCAGACACAATGCTCCTCCCTCAGGAAACGTAAGGCGCAGTCGTCCCTGCGCAGTCGTCTGATCTGCAGTCAATCTAAGCTCATATTTTTTCCATTCCTGACCCTCGGCGCAAAGCCGCCCCTCAGCGCAGTGCTCCCCGAAATCAGCGCTTCCTTCCTGTTCCTTTCTCTCTATGCTGACCAATATGGGACAGCTGATCTCCCTTACCTTTGCATAGAAAGAAAGCCTGTACACCTTCCCTTTTTCCACATAGATGCCGGTGTTGTAGCCGCTGTTTTCAACAAAGCTGTCCGGCTGTGCCTGAATGCTAAGATAATGCGGATTTTTTTCGTTTAGCGGAGCTGCACTGCCGATCTCCCACTCCAACTGCCCGCTCTTTTCCCAGGCAGTTAAACCGTGATAGCCCTCCCGGTCCATCGCGCAGAATTCAAAGGAACGGTTTCGTACCAGCTCTGCGTATAAACCGCCGTCCGCCGCATGATTCAGATCTTCAAAAAATAAACCGTATAAATCTCCCAGCTCTCGTCTGACCTGATCCTCGTAAATTGTAATAGTCTTCATTTTTCATCCTTTCACGGAGCCTACCATCACGCCCTTCTCAAAAAACTTCTGTGCAAAGGGATACATGATAATCAGCGGGATCGCCGACAGTATCATGCAGGCCAGCTCGATTGTTTTATAATTGGAGGCCGCCTCCGACATGGCGGATAAAATTGACGACATAGAACTTCCGTTTAAGCTGCTGCTTAAATTGGCTGCTGCCTCGCTGGATTTCATCAACGACAGTGTATAATAGGACAGCGTTTGCAGTCCCTCGGATTTTGTATAGTAAAGCGTCTGCGTGTAATCGTTCCACATGCCCACTGCCGTAAAAATACCCAACGCACTTAATACAGGCTTGGACAGGGGCAACACGATCCGGAAGAAAATCACCGGCTCCGACGCGCCATCCATCTTGGCGGATTCAAACAAAGACTCCGGAATCGCCTTGAAATTTGCATTGAAAATAATTACATTGTAAAACCCTCCAAAGAGAGAAGGAATGATATACACCCAGAACGTATCATACAGGTTCAGCGCATTGAACAGGATAAAATAGGCGATCACGCCACCGTTCAGGTACATACACAAAAATCCCAGAGCCGCATAAAATTTTTTCCCGGTCAGATTCGGCCTGGAAAAACCATAGGCAAACATCGACGTGATCAGTGTCTGCAAAACAGTGACGATCAGCGTTCTGGAGAAGGTGGTAAAAAGGGCCTTCAAAATCTCCGGGTCATTCAGGACTGTTTTCCAGCTCTCCCAGGTAAAATCCCGGATCCACAAAAGCGCATATCCATTTTTTGAAATATCCGCAGCGCTGTTTAAGGAGTTGATCAGAGAGTACCATACCGGATAGACCGTGATCAGCATGATAAGCACCATCACTCCAGTAAGTACCACATTAAAAATCCGCTGATTTTTGGAATTCAGTTTATTCATCGCAACCTCCTCAGAACAATCCGCTGTCGGTCAGCTTATTGGAAACCTTGTTTGCGCCCACCAGCAAAATCAAAGCCAGCACGGATTTGAAAATATTGATCGCCGCCGCCATTCCAAACTGCAGCTGCTGTAATCCCACCTTATAAATATAGGTATCAATCACCTCGCTTCGCTCCAAATTGAAAGCGTTCTGCAGTACATAAAGCTGATCAAAATTGTTATTCAAAATACCGGCCACCGCGAAAATCATCATAATAACCACTGTCCCTTTGATACAGGGCAGCGTCACATACCACATCTTCCGATAACGGCCCGCGCCGTCCAATACGGCCGCCTCGTAGAGTTCCTGATCCACGCCCGCAATCGCCGCCGTATACAAAATCGTGCCCCATCCAATTTCCTTGACCAGATTTGAAACGATGGAAATGGCCCAGAAATATTTCGGCTCCGCCATAAACACAACCGGAGTGTCAAGTATTCCAAGCCGCAGAAGCAAAGCGTTGACCATGCCGCCGTCCGCGCTCAAAAGCTCAATCACAATACCGCCGAACACCACCCAGGAAATAAAGTGCGGCATATAGGTGACCGTCTGAACACAGCTTTTGAATCTGGGCTTGGCAATCTCGTTGATAAAAAGCGCAAACAGGATCGTCAGCGGCAGTGCCACAAGCTGACCGATCAGATTCAGGCCCAGGGTATTGACCAGCATCCTTGAGAAATCGTGATTGGAAAAAATAATTTTAAAATTCTGAAGCCCGTAAAAGGGACTGGTGAAAATCCCCAGAATCCCCTCTGTTACCTTGTAATTTTTAAAGGCCAGTATCAGGCCGAACAAGGGAATTACATTGAACAAAATCATCAGCACCGTGCCCGGCAGCATCATGCCGTGAAGCTGGCACTGTGTCCCCTTATCGTATCCAAGCCTGTAGTTTGAAGCTTTTGATTTTTTTGTACTTTTCATGATGTCCTCCAAAAAAGCGGGCGCCTGGGAATTTTCTCTCCCCGACGCCCCTTCTGTCTTTGGCCGCGCCTGCCTACTTGTAAAGCGCTGCGTTTACATCCTCTATTTTTTCACCCAGCCGCTGACAGCTCTCCTGCAAATACTTGTCATATTCCGCATCGATCTCTTCGATGGAGTAACTGTTCAAAGTGTCAATCATATTCTGATATTCCGTCTCAAAAGCCTCGTCCGTGGAAGCCGACACAATCTTTGCCTTCTGGGACTCCAGATAATTGTCCACCTGGGAAAGCTTGATACCCAGATCGCTGGAGGGCTCGATCACATTGCCGCTGGTAAAGGAGATCAAATCGGAATTATAAATATAGGTATCCTCATATTTTCCCATTGCCGTGCTGACCTGATTGAAGGCTGCCGCATCCGTTCCCTCCTCGGGAGCCGCCTGTGTGGACCACGCATAATCCGTATTGGCAAATGGCCACAGCGTAATATTCTTGGCATAATCGTCCTCGTATCTCTTCTGTCCCTCCTCGGTGCGAACCGCAACGCCATTTTCGTCAAAATTAAAATCTACACCCTCCACACCGTATTCATTTAGCGTAAGTCCTTCTCTGCTTGTCGCAAAGCTGAGCATCTTGGCGATCTGTTCCGGATTCTCACAATCCTTGGAGATAAAGGTCTGAATCCATCCGGAGCCTGCGGAAAGATTGATACCGGCCACAGGCTTCGCACCGTTGGAGGCCAGGATCGGTCCATAAGAGACGAAAGGAATCTGCTCCTTTTTGCTGCTCTGTGCAGGGTTTCCGATCCAACAAAATACCCGTCCGCCCTCCACATAGGTTTTTAACGCCGCCTCGTCCAATGTCAGCACGTTTACATCCAAATATCCGTCCTGAATCAGATTGTTCACAAACTTCAGCGCATTCTTATAGCCGGGAGCCATCTCGAGATGCCGGTAAGCGCCCTCCTCGTCCACCGGTGCCACGCCGAAGGTCTCACGGATGATGCCGTCCAGAGAGGAATTAATCCAGAGGTTCGCGTGAAGTACCACGGGAAGCACAGGCTGTCCGTCCACTGTGTAGCCGGAATTTTTAACCTTCTCGCAGGCGGCATAAAAGCCTTCCTCCGTCTGCACATCCTCCTGCGTAATCCCAAGCGCATCCATAATCGTCTTGTTGAACATGATGGAGGAGTTATGTCCCTTCGTCACATTATCCAGATAAGCCTGCTGGGTCAGCGGGTACACCTGGCGCATATCCTCCGACTCCAGATGACTGGGAAGGGAATACCAGCCGCCGTACTTATAGACCACCGCCTCCTTGATATCCTCCGGAAAATCCGTCAGCAAATGAGACTCCGGATCATAGGTCTGCAAAAATTCCTCTATCTGCCATACCTTTCCGGACTGAATCAGCTGCTTGATCGTATCCGCATCCGTCAGGGAAATCATGTCCGGCAGATCTCCGGAAGCGATCATCAATCCAACCTTTGTGTCCGCATCTGTGGGCGGCTGCTCCAGTTTCAGGGCCAGCCCCGTCTTTTCCGTAATCGCATCCATCAGCGGGGAAGTCTCCACACCGCTTGTCCAGCCTGAAGGTCCCCACCCTGTCACATCGGAAAACCATTCCACCTCTGCCACAGAGTTTCCTGCATCCGCGCTTTGCGACGATGCGGTTTGATCCGCTGCAGCGCTGCCTCCGCAGGCTGCAAGCCCTGCGGTCATCGCGCCTGCCAGCGCCAGAATGCTCGCTTTTTTTACAATCTGTCTTTTCATTGCATCTCCTCCTCGTCATTTTTTATGCTTTTGTTTTCTCAACTGTTAATTTATTATAAAAAACGCTACATTGAATTGGTATGTGTGAATTTCAGAATTTTGGTCAAAATTTTAAAAAAAGAAGCCCTCACAGGCTTCTTCTGTAGGCGCTGGGGCTAATACCCGTAGCCTTTTTAAACACTTTCATAAAGTAAAAGTAATCACCGTAGCCAACCTGCTCCGCAATCTCCTCGATGCTCCTGTCCGTGTCCTTCAGCAGCTGCTGGGCTTTTTGGATACGGGCCTCCAGCAAATGGTCGCTGTAGCTTTTCCCCGTATTTTTCTTGATAATCTGACTGACCGCACTGACACTCATGCCAAAGTTCTCCGCCAAAAGCTGCTGCGTTACAGTAGCATAATGTTTCCGCAGATAGACAAGCATCTCCTGCGCCGTTTTCCCTTCCGATTGCCAGGGCCGCTCCCCTTCCGTCTCCGTCCCTCCATCCCCCTCCTCATTCAGGCGGCGCCGGTTCAGCCTTTTCTCCACCTTTTTCAGACAGGATAACAACTCCTCCTCGTACACCGGCTTTAACAGATAGTCAGCGCAGCCGTACTGCAACCCCGCTCTGGCATACTCAAATTCCGAATAACCGCTGATAATCACCACCTCTGCGTCCAGCTTTGCCTCCCGTACTCTGCTGATCAATTCGATTCCATCCAGGCCCGGCATCTGAATGTCTGAGATAATCAAATCCGGCTTCGTGTTGCAGATCCGCTCCCAGGCCTTCACGCCATCTGTCGCCTCCCCGCAGATCACAAAACCGCTTTCTCTCCAATCAATCAGATTTTGCAGTCCCAGAAGCACCCATGGTTCATCATCCGCTAAAAATACTCGATACATCCGCACTTTCCTCCCTTTCCGGCCTGCCCGACGGCATTTCCATTGTCACACAGGTTCCTTCACCCTCGCAGCTTTCCATAGACATACCACAGCTCTCCCCGTAAAAAAGCTTCATTCTGCGGGCCACATTCTGAAGGCCAATTCCCTGTACCCTGAAATTTTCATCCTCAAAGGTAAATTCCCCGCCCAGCTTCCTTCTCTGTTTTTCCAGCATTTCCCTGTTCATCCCCCGTCCATCATCGCATACCTGTATCTGCATACGGCTCCCCGAAAGCTTCCTCACAGACACGCTTACCCTTCCCTTCTCCAGCTTCGGCTCCACACCGTGACGCACCGCATTTTCCACAATAGGCTGCACCAGCATCTTTGGAAGTTTCCAGGACAGCGTCTCCTCCTCAACAGAAAACTCCAGACGGATCTTTCCCATAAACCGATACTCTATAATGACCGCATATTCCCTCAGATTCTGCAGCATCTCCTGCACGGTCACCCACTCGTCTCCCTTAACATTATAGCGAAACAGCCTGGACATGGCTCCCGTCAGTTTTGCAATTTCTTTTTCTCCCCGATACAACGCCATGCCCCGGATACACTCCAACGCATTATACATAAAATGCGGGTTAATCTGATTTTTGTATGCAATCATTTCCGTCTGTTTCTTGGCGTATTCCAGCTTCAGATAACGCTTTTCCCCTTCCACGATCCTGCCATTTAACTCTTCAATACCGTCCAGCATCTCATTGATTTCCTTCTCCAGTTCCCCAAATTCGTTTTTATCGGAAACCTCCAGCCGCTGACTGGTATCCTGGGTAAATCCCACCACAAAAGCCAGCTGCCGTCGAATCGGACGGATCACCTTACAGTAGATCATGTAGCACATCCATCCAAATGCAGCCAATGTCACCAGATACGTCAGTACGTTGATCGCCTGCACCTGATTCATATAGGACATATAAGAAAGCCGCGGAACAATGTAGCGAATGGACCAGCCGGACATCGGCAGCTTTTTTTCAAAATTCAAATAGTTGTTTCCCTCATTCCCGCTGTCAAGAAAATCCCCCCATATTTCCTGATTCCCGGAAAATGTCAGCACCTCACCCGACTGATCCAAAATCACGGCATAGCTTTCTTTCTCCTGATAGGCCGATGACATTAGCTTTAAAATATCGGACAGCTGGGCAGTTCCAACAAGCAGCACTACTCTGCCCGACTCTCTCCAGCTTCCGTTTTCCGCTTTTTCATAGATCGGATTTGTCACCTGAAAATACGGCTCCGAGCCCCCGTACACCTGCACAACTCCTGAAAATGAAACTCCCGCCGGATTTTCCGTCAAATCGTCCGCCGGGGCAAACAGTGTTCCCTGGCTGCCGATCACCCGTCCGTCCCTGTCGTAGGCGCTGACCGCGGCAATGCTATCGTTTAACTTCATCAGGCTGGCCGCCAGTTGGGCAAACGCCTCTCTTTTGTCCCAACGCTCCGCAAATCCGGAAGCACCCGTGTATCCGGCCGCCAGTGCATTATAGGTAGTGCTTGCGGAAAGTTCCGCCAGATTCACCTCAAACTTCTCCACCTTTTCCGCCGCCTCATTAAAAAAATCCTCCCTCACAGCGATGGACTCGCGCTGATAGGAACGGTTGATCACCACATAATTGCTCAAAAACGCAGCGATAATAACCGCACCAATTCCCAGAAGGATACGGATACTGTTTTTCATCAACCCGCTCTGCATGACCATCTTTTTCATGTGATTTTTCATCCTTCGTCCAATATTCCGGCAGCATTTGAACTGCATCCTAAAAAAAGCACGTTTGCCCCCTCTGCCGGCCCTGCAAAAGTCTCAAAGACTCTACAACCCGGAAAAGCAACGCGCAAACGTGCCGATTTTTTATCTCTCCATCCTTCTCATCACAAAATCAATCGCCTCAAGATACCCGTTCAGCCCGTGTCCGTAAATCTGCCGGTCGCAGGCCGGAGCCGTCACGGACACCCGGCGGAAGGGCTCGCGCCGCATGATATTGGAGATATGCACCTCCACCTTCGGCATGGGCACGCTCGCCAGCGCGTCCCGGATCGCATAGCTGTAATGCGTGTAAGCGCCGGGGTTGATGATAATCGCTTCGGTATGATCGAAGTAAGCCTGCTGGATCCGGTCGATGATCTCGCCCTCGTGATTGGACTGGAACACGGTGATGGCTGCCCGGCTCTCGAGCCCCTTCTGCGCGATCAGGTTCAGCAGGTAATTGTAGTCCTGCGTGCCGTAAACGCCCTTCTCGCGGATCCCCAAAAAGTTCAGATTGGGGCCGTTGATCACCAGCAGCTTACGCAGCGGGCGGACGGGACTGTCCGGCAGCCGGTTTTCCGCCGTCCGGCCGCTGTCCAAAGCTTCCGGTACCTGTCCTGCGGCCGCTGCGGTCACGCTGCTTTCCTGCGGCACACGATTTTCCTGCGGCACGCCATCTCCCTGCGGCACATAATTTCCCTGCATCATGCCGTTTTCCTGCGGCACGATATTCCCCTGCGCCGCGCCGCTCTCCCGTGTCAGGCCGGTTTCCCGCTGCAGCTCCCCGGTTGTCCGCTCAAACCGCCGAAAGCCGTTTGCGCCGAAGGGTCTGCTGTGCTGGAAGCCGGGCCGAAGGCCGTCCTCCCGGTTCTCTGCCGTGCGGTAGGGAGGGCGCAGGCCTCTCTCGATCTCAAAGAGCATCTGTCCGAAGGGCTTGTTGTCCACATCCACGATCAGATCCGCAGCCGCCTCGTAGGCTTCCTTCCTCTGCTCCAGCATTGTGCAGATGCGTCCGAGCAGATCCTCGTTGCCCAAAAGCAGGGGACGCGTATCATCCTCCTTGAGCCGGTCGTAAAGCGTCTCCGGCTTTGCGCGCAGGTAAACCACCTTGCCGATCTGCTTTAAGAGAGCTCTGTTTTCCTCCTGCAGGGGCGTCCCGCCGCCTGCGGAAATCACCTGGTTCTTCGCCGTCTCCTTCAGCTCCCTCAAAACCTCCGTCTCCATCCGTCTGAATGCCTCTTCCCCGTCCTGCTCAAAAATCTCCCGGATGGACTTGCCCTGCTTTTTCTCGATCAGCTTATCCGTATCTGTCATCTGCCGTTTGAGGCGATAGGACAGCTTCACCGCCACGCTGCTTTTTCCGCATCCCATAAATCCGATCAGTACCACATTTCCCACGATCCGTTCCTCACTTTCCGAATTCACTTTCCAAATTCCCTTTTAAGATCTCATACAGCTCTCCGGCCTGCTGCTGGTTGATCTGCACCCCATTCCACAGCTCAAAGGCCTCGACGCCCTGATACAGCAGCATTTTCAATCCGTTAAACGCCTGTCCGCCCTGCTCCTGCACCAGACGCATAAATTTGGTCCTCTCCGGCCGGTAGATCAGGTCGTAGCCGGTATGGATCTTTTCATAGAAGGCCGTCTCCTCCACCGCCGCCCGCCCGCAGTCCGGATATAGCCCCACGCTGGTGGCCTGAATGGCAAGATAGCGCTTCTCCGGCAGGCTGCCCGCTTCCGAAAGAGGACGCGCATACACCCTCCGGTGTCCCGTTTTGTCCCGGATCTCCTCTGCCAGGGCCTGCGCCTTTTCCGGGCTGCGGTTCAGGATCGTCAGGCTGGCCGCTCCCCGGGCCGCGCACAGATAGGCCACCGCCCGGCCCACGCCGCCGGCTCCCAGAAGCGCCACATGCTCCTCCTCGATCCGCGCGCCGTCCTCCCGCATGGCCCTGTAAAGTCCGCTCATGTCCGTATTGTAGCCGCGATAGCCGCCCGGCACACGCACCAGCGTATTGACCGACTCCACATCCTCCGCCGCCTTGTCGATGCTTTGCAGAAAAGGGATCACCGCCTGCTTGTAGGGCACCGTCACATTCAGCCCCAGGACGTTTAAGGCATAAGCGCCCCGCACCGCCTCGCCCACCCGCTCTTTTTCCACCAAAAAGGGCAGATAAGCCAGATCGCAGCCACAGGCGGCTGCCAGCGTATTATGGATCAGCGGGGAGAGTGTGTGCTCCACCGGATTGCCGATCAGTCCGCACAGCCGGGTGCTCCCGCCGATTCTTTCCTCCGCCTGCATCATTTTGCCCTCCTGCCGTCAGCGCTTTTTTGTCTCTGCTGCCGATAATAAAAATATAACACAATTTTCTCCAATTGTCTCTTCAAAATAATCTGAATTTCCTCCTTCGGATGGATCGGAGGCACCAAAATACTGTGGATTTTCGCCCTTTTTGCTCCCCATACGTCGGTAAAGAGCTGATCGCCGATAAAAACCGTATTGTCCGGATTTGTCCCCATTTGCTCCATGGCGGCCTGATAGCCCCGCACCGAGGGCTTGCCCGCCTTGAAAATATATCCCGTATGTCCTACGTCCTGCGCAAAGCTTTTCACCCGCGGCTCCTTGTTGTTCGACAGAAGCGTCACGGAAAAGCCGATCCGGCCAAGCCTGGAAAACAGCTTTTTGGCGCGCCGGTCGGCCGGGGCCCCGTGAGGCACCAGGGTGTTGTCCACGTCGTAGATCAGCCCCCGGCAGCCCAAACGGTACAGTTTTTCATAGTCGATGTCATAGGCGTTTTTCGCCGTCTCATCCGGATAAAAGCTCTTAAGCATCCAATTCCTCCCCGATCCCGGCCGCCTCAAGCAGCTGCCTGGTATATTCGTGCTGCGGCGCAAAATAAATCCGGTCCGTGTCCCCGCTCTCCACAATGCGGCCTCCCTGCATGATCATCACGCGGTCGCTGATCTGGTAGACCACCCGCATGTCATGGGAGATAAACAGGATCGACAGTCCCATTTCCTCCTTGAGCCTCTGCAAAAGCTCCAGAATCTGGGCCTGTATCGTCACGTCCAGGGCGGACACCGCCTCGTCCGCCACCAAAAAGCCGGGATCGCACATCAGGGCCGCCGCGATGCACACCCTCTGACGCTGTCCTCCGGAAAGCTCGCTGGGATAACGCTCCGCCAGCTTTTCCTCCAGGCCCACCCGCCGGAGCATGGCCAGGGCCCGTTCCCGTCTCTCCTTCCCGGGAATACCGCCCCGCACCCGCAGGGGCTCCTCCAGGATCCAGCCGATTTTCTTGGCCGGATTTAAGGAGCCGTAGGGATCCTGGAATACCATCTGGGGCCGGTTGCCGCTGTGGGTCACCGTTCCCCGGTCAGGCTTTAACAGGCCCAGAATCACCTTGGCCAGAGTGGTTTTGCCGCAGCCGGACTCGCCCACCAGCCCCAGCACCTGTCCCTTTTCCATGGAAAAGGAAATGTCCCGGAGCACCTCGTTTCTCTGCCGCTTCTCCCAAAGTCGGCGCCGCTTCCGGGAAAAGCCGATGCTCACATGCTCTACTCTCAGAATTTCCTCCGCCATGTCGGCCCTCCTTTCTTCCGCACCACCGGGATCGCCGCGATCAGCCGCCGGGTGTATGGCTGGGCGGGATGCTCAAAAACGTCCTCCATTGGGCCGCTCTCCACGATATTCCCGCCCTGCATCACCACCACCCTGCTGCAGAAACGCCGCACCAGGCTTAAATCGTGAGAGATAAACAGGATCGCCGTATGCTTTTCTTTGTTGATCCGCTGCAAAAGCTTTACGATCTGCGCCTGCACCGTCACATCCAGGGCCGTGGTGGGCTCGTCCGCGATCAAAAGCTCCGGTTCGCAGATCATGGCCGCCGCGATCATTACCCGCTGCCGCTGCCCGCCGGAAATCTGATGGGGATAGGAGCGGTAAATCCGCTCCGGATCGGACAGCTCCACCTCCTCCAGAAGGCGCATGGCCCGCGCTCTTCTCTCCTTTGCGTCCAGCTCCGGGTGATGGATGCGCAGCGGCTCCTCCACCTGCCAGCCGATCCGGTACACCGGGTTTAAGGAGGTCATGGGCTCCTGAAAGATCATGGAGATCCGGTTGCCCTGAAGCCTGCGCAAAAGCGCTCTGTCACAGCTTAACAGATCCGTTCCCTCAAAGAGGATTTTCCCCGTTTTTTTCATGTCGTGCCGGGACAAAAGCCCCGCCACCGCCAGGGCCGTCATGGATTTGCCGGAGCCGGACTCTCCCACCAGCCCCACGATCTCCCCGGGATCCATATGCAGGTTAAAATGACGCACCACCGTCTCCGGCATCAGGTGGTCATGAAATTCAATATTCAGATCGATGATATCCAGCATACGCTATCGCCTCCCCATGTCCTTTACGCCCTCGCCCAGCAGGGAAAAGCCCAGCACCAGAAGGATCAGGAAAATCCCCGGGAACAGGGCAAAGCCCGGCGCGGAAAACAGGTAGGTCTGGGCCTCCGAGAGCATCCGCCCGAGACTGGCCTGGGGCGGCTGCACGCCGATTCCCAGATAGCTCATTCCCGCCTCCGCCAGCACCGCGTTGTTAAAGCCGATCAGGATCGCGGACAAAAGGACCGGCAGGGTATTCGGCAGGATGTGTACGAACATGATCCGCAGATGGCCGACCCCGGCCAGACGGGCGCTTTTTACATAATCCATGTTTTTACAGCGGATAAACTCCCCCCGCACGATGCGGGCAAAGCTGGGGATAAAGGCAATCCCCAGGGCAATGATCACGTTCCAGGTACCGCTGCCGATGAGGGTGACGAACACCAGCGCCAGAAGAATGCTCGGAAAAGCGAAAAGCACGTCGTTTGCGCGCATCAAAAGCTCGTCCAAAACGCCGCCAAAATACCCGGTAAAGGCACCCAGCACAACGCCGCAGGCCGCGCCGATCCCCACCGTGCCCAGCGCCACCAAAAGGGTGGTCCCGCCGCCCTTTAGCACCCGGCTGAAAATATCCCGCCCGAAATTGTCGCAGCCCATCAAATGAGAAAGGGAGACGCCGGACAATTTTGCGGTACTGTCCATCGTCTCCGGATCATAGGGCGTCCAGAAAAAGCCCACCAGGATCAGGGCGAGCATGATCCCGGTCAGCCATGCGCCGATCATCAAATTTTTACTGTGTTTTTTCTTCATAGTCGTCTAGTCCAGCGTGATCCTGGGATCCATCCTCTGATAAATCAGATCCACCAGGAAATTGGTAAAAATAACGAGAAACGCGATGAATACGATAATCGCCTGCACCACCGGATAATCCCGGTTGGAGATGGAGGTCAGAAGAATCCGCCCCAGGCCCGGGATGTTAAACACCTGCTCGATCACGATACTGCCCGCCACCATATCCGCCAGCGCCATCCCCAGAAAGGTGACCACCGGAATCATGGCGTTTTTGAGCACATGACGGTACAAAACCGCCTTCGTCCGGTTGCCCCGGCTGTAGGCCGTCCGCACATAGTCAAGCTTCATCTCCGACAGTACCGAGGTGCGCAGAAGCTTCACCGCCATAGCCGCCTTCGGCAGCGCGATGGCGACGGAGGGAAACACCAGATATCCCACAAAGCCCAGCGGGCTTACCGTATAGGACACATAGCCGCCGGGAGTGAACAGGTGAAGCACAAGCCCGAACAGCAGCGTGATCAGGATTCCCGAAAAAAAAGGCGGCACCGACATGATCACCTGATCGATGACCAGCACGGTCCGGTCCGCCCGCCCGCCTGCATGGTGTCCGCAGAAAATCCCCAGCGGAATGGAAACCGCCGTCATCATCAGAAAGGACAATACCGTCAGGGTAAGGGTCACCGGGATTTTCTCCGCGATCATATCCCGCACCGGCATACTGTAGCGGTAGGAGGTTCCGAAATCCCCCTGCACGAAACGGACCGCCCAGCTGCCAAACCGCAAAAGCAGCGGCTCGTTTAAGCCCATCTGCTCCCGCAGGGCCTCCACGCTCTCCGGCGTCGCCTCCGTCCCCAGCATGGCTGTGGCCGGATCCCCCGGTATCACGGCAAACGCCGCGAATACCAGGAAGGACACCACAAGCAGGGTAATCAGCATACCGGCAAGCTTCTTTGCCACATACTTCATATAAAAATCTCCCGCTTATTGATTTGCCTGCTCATCCACCAGATAAAGCTTCGCAAAATCCTGCACATACAGCGGATAGAACTCATAGCCGCCGTATTTTTTGTTCAGCGCCACAAAGGAGGGCAGATCCTGAATATAAACGTTGGCCGCGTCCTCGGCCAGGATCGTCTCGCACTCCTTATAATGCGCGGTCTTCTCCGCGTCATCCGTGCTCTCCTGCGCCGCCGCAAAGGCCTCGTCGTAGGCCGGATCCTTAAAGTTGATAAAGTTGTTGGGCGCATCCGAGGTGAATCGGCGAAGCAGCGCCGCCGCCGTCAGGCTGGAAGCATCCACTCCTACCACCGTGGCCTCATAGTTCCGGTCCGTATATACGTCGGACAGCCAGCTCTCCCACTCGACCAGCTGAATGTCGGCGGTCACGCCGATCTGCTTTAGCTGCTCGGCAATCACCTGCGCCGTATCCACATGCTGCTGATAATTGGAGGGAACCGTCAGGGTGAAACGAAAACCGTCCGGATAGCCCGCCTCCGCCAAAAGCTGTTTTGCCTTCTCAATGTCGGTGGGATACAGATCATTTAATTCCGGCATGTAATATTTGCCGAAGGCCGGGAACATGCTGCTGCCGATCTGCGTCCCCTTGCCGTCGGAAATCATATCCATGATCCCCTGGGGATCCACCGCATAGCAGAGCGCCTGCCGCACCTTCTCATTGTCGAAGGGGGCTTTCGCGTTATTCAGATACATGGCCTGCACCAGGTTCATGGTGCCCTCCAGCACGTCGAACTGGTCGGAAAGCTGATCCGCCTGCGCCTGGGTGATCCGCGCGAACATATCGACGCCGCCGCCGTTTAAGCTGGTCACAATCGTGTCCGCATTGGCGATAATCTGCAGCTTCACCGTCTCGATGTTGGCCGGCGTGCCCCAGTAATCGTCGAATTTCTGCAGCACAATGCTCTCCTGGGGCGTCCTGGACACAAACTTATAAGGGCCCGTGCCGATGGGATTGCCCTCCGGATCCTGATTGCTCTCCGGGATAATCGCCACCGTCAGATAGGGAAGAAAATCCGTATCCCCCTCCTTTAACACGATCTCCACGGTTTTATCGTCCACGACATTGATGCTGTCGATCGCCGAAAAAGCCGATACCAGCGGCGCACCGCTGCCGGCATCGGCACATCTGTCCAGGGAATATTTGACATCCTGTGCTGTAACAGCTGTGCCGTCATGAAACTTCACGCCCTCCCGGAGCGTAAAAGTGTACACTTTCCCGTCCTCTGAAATGGTATGGCTCTCTGCTACAGCGTCGTTTAAATTACCTTCGCTGTCGGGCTTTACCAGCCCCTCAAACACATTGAAAAGCACCTCGTCCGTTCCTGCCGCCACCGCCTTGTGGGGGTCAAGACTGTCCACATCCTGAGGGATTCCAATGGTGATCTGAGAAGACGCCTCGTCTGCCTTACCGCCTGAGCAAGCGCTCAGTGCAATCGTCAGCGCAGCGCACACCAAAGTCAAAAGAACCTTTTTTCCTGCTTTTGTCTTCATGTGACTCTCCTTCTTTCCTAAAATATATTCAGTTGTCTGCCTGCCGTTGCGGCGTATCCGTCCACACGGCAAACAGCGGCACAGAGTGTTGCTGTGCCCAGTTCCCTATTATATACGCGATTCCCGAAAATGCAACTGTTACTTTTTTTCCATCATCTTTTTCAGCTCATCCAGAAAGGTATTGACATCCTTAAACTCCCGGTATACCGAGGCAAAGCGCACATAGGCCACCGCCTCCAGATCCTTTAGCTTGTCCATCACCAGCTCGCCGATCACGGCGCTGGGGATCTCCTTCTCCTCCCGGGAAAACAGCTCCGTCTCCACCTCGTCCACCAGCCGGTCGATCTCGTTGACGCTCACGGGCCTTTTGTGGCAGGCGCGCAGCACTCCGGCCTCGATCTTGGAGCGGTCGTAGGGCTCCCGGTTATCGTCCTTTTTGATGACGATCAGCGGGATCGTCTCAATCTTTTCATAGGTGGTAAAACGCTTCCCGCATTCATCGCAGGCGCGCCGCCGACGGATGGAATTGTTCTCGTCGGAGGGGCGGGAATCGATCACTCTGGTATTATCATGGCCGCAAAACGGGCATTTCATAGGCTTCTCCTTTCCCTGGTATCATATCATTCTGTCGCCAAAATTCCGGAAGTTTCCCGGTGTCACGCCGGTGGCCTCCTTAAAGCAGCTGTGGAAATAATTTTCATCCGTGTAGGACAGCCGCGCCGCAATCTCCTGAATGGACATGCCGGAATAGAGAAGGTAGCGCTTGGCCGCCTCGATCTTCTGCTCCCGCAGATACTGATAGGGCGTGATCCCGTAACGGTTGCGGAACTGGTTGATCAGGTGGTTCCTGGAATAGTGGAGCTCCTCGCAGAGCTGCTCCAGACGGACGTTTTCCTCCACATGCAGGTCGATCCATTCCTTGATCTGCTCCGGCAGCGTCCGGGTATGGCTGCGGCCCTGGCTGTGGAGCTTCTGCAAAATTTCCAGCACCGCCACCGCCGTCTCGTCGGCGGTCTGCTCGTACTCTCCCGCAAAGGCCTCCAGCTTCGCCAGCAGCGCCTCCATCTGGGCCGAGATATCGCAGTCCCGCATCAGGTAGACGTTGCGCTCCAGATAGGCCGAAAACATGGCCTCCGCCATCAGGCCGTTGAAGCAGACCCAGATTTTTGTCCAGGGCTCACCCTCGTCCGACCAGTAGCAGTGCGGAACCCCTCTTTTCAAAAAGTACACGTCTCCGGCCCGGGGCTCCAGCCGCTGTCCGTCGATCACCAGCGTCCCACGCCCGCTGTAGATGTATTCAAAGGAATACAAATTCTCCGGCTTTCTCTCGATCCGGTAGGTGCCGTCGCAGTAGGACACGCCGGCCATCAGCACGTTGAAGGGCCTGTCCTTTCTCTCGTAATTCCAAAAGCTGCATATTTTTTCCTGCATCAAAGCTGCCTCCCCGCCTCCACGATCCGATGCGGCACCAGGACGGTGCGGATCTCCCGGCTGCCCCGGACCGCTTCCGCCAAAGTCCGCACGCCCAGACGGCCAATCTGTTCCTCATCCTGCCTGACATGCGTAAACAGGGCCCTCCTCATGATATTGTCCGTGCCGTCAAAGCAGACCACCGGACATTTCTGCTCCAACCCAAGCTGCTCCAGACAGCTGTAAATAATCCACGCCAGGCTGTATTCCACCGCAAAATAGGCCTCGATCTGCGGATGCTCCCGGATAAAGGCCATCACCTTCTCCCGGTCCCGCGCCAGCTGCTCCTCCCCGTGACTGGCCGGAAGCGTGGCCTTTAAATCGGTAATCCACAGACTCTCGTCCGCCACAAGCCCCAGCTCGCTGTAAGCCATCCGAAAGCCCGTGATCCGGTCCTGTATGGTGGAGGTTTCCGCCGCATAAGGCTTCACAAAGCAAATCCTCCGGAGATTTTGATCCAAAAGCCTTTTCGCAAGCTGTCTGGCGGCCTGTATGTTATCCGTCCCCACAAAGGAGAGCGGAATCCCCTTCAGCTGACGGTCCAGCGTCACCACCGGATAATGCTCCACCACCAGCTGAAGAATGCTGGCATTATAGTTTTCATCGTGCACACACATAATCAGAATCCCCTGGGCTCCCAGGCTGCGCATCCTCCCGATGGCCCGGGTCTCCTCCTCCACCTGCCCGCAGGAGCAATGCAGGCACATGGAAAAGCCCTGCTGCCGGCATTCCTCCTCGATGCTGCCAAGCAGCCGGCAGCCAAAATCCGGGCCGAACCCGTCCAATATCACGCCGAGCAGAGGCGGCGTATTTTGCTGCTGTCCCGACAGCTGTCCCGACAACAGCGCCCCCGGCAGCTGCCCTCCCGGAGAGGATTCCCGGCGCTCTGCCGCCCCCTCCGACACAAAGGTTCCCCTGCCCGGCATCCGCACCGCCAGGCCGGCCTCCGCCAAAAGCTCCAGCGCCTTCTTGCTGGTGATCCGGCTGACATGGTACTGCTCCGAAAGCTCCTTCTCCGACGGAAGCCGCTCCCCTGCCTGGTAGGTCTGATCCTGTATTTTTCCCAGTATTTCACGATAAATCTGCTCATACAGCGGCGCCTGTTTCATCGCTTCCTCCAAATTGATATGTCATTTAATTCATTTTAGCATACCGGTTTCTTCAAAACAAGTAAAAAAAAGCGGTACGACCATAACATTGCTGGCCATACCGCTCCATTTCAAAACGTATGATTATTCCAAAATATCCGTCTCTGAAATCGTGCCCTCCGCCGCGTCAAAGCGCAGCGTTTTGATCTCGAAGGGCTTTAATTTTGCCTCGTACTCCATATTTGCCCAGGGCAGGCGCAGGCGCGCGCTGTTTTCCCGTCCCGCGCTCTCAAACAGGCGCAGTACATAGTTCTCGCCCTCCCCGGCCTTTTTCACCGCGGACAAAAGCACCTGCTCATTGTCGAGCAATACCGCCGGTCCCTTTTTCCCGCCGTCCCCGGAAGGGTTGAACGCAAAGGCATAGGGCTCCTCGTTATACACAAGAGCGTCGCGGTCAAGCGTCTCCAAAAGGGCAGCCTCCCCGGCCTCCAGCTGAAAGCAGAACAGCCGCTCTCCCTGTTCCATTCTGGCGGTGTGACGAATTTCGTGCAGCGTCTTTTCAAAATTTCCGTCCGCCGCGGAGTACCCTGCAGAGTGCAGCAGCGTCAGTCCAATGACGCCTTCGTCCACGCTGCTTGCGTGACTGCCCCGGTTTAAAACGGCCAGCGCATGCCTGCCGTCCGTCAGCGCGTTCCACTTCTGAGCAACCGTCTCCTGACCGCCCTGCCTAAGCTTCTCCCGTCCAAACATCACCTGTCCGTAATAATCCGCATGTTCCAGTGCGGTAGGCATTTCCAGCTTCAGCACCATATCGTTTTCATTCCAGTACACGCCCAGCTCCAGCTCCATGGAAGTCCCCTTCTTCGGAAGGATATAGCGCTGATAAAGCCTGCTGTTATGCCAGCCAAAAAGCGCCTCCACCACGGTGCGCACCGGCCCGTCCTCGATGACGCGCACAGACGGGGCCACCTGATCGGAAAGCCCGGAAAACTCGCTTCCCTCATGCGCCGTCAACAGGGAAAACCTTCTCTGCATCCCGGCATTTTTGCCGTTCCACAGCCCCCAGGAATTGTAGGTACCGTCATAAGCCACCGGGCAGAAGCTCCCTTTTTTCAGGAATTCCTTTCCGTCCACCCGCCAGGAATCCACAAGCCCCGTCCGGGTATTCACCGTCACCTGCATCCGCCCGTTATCAAACACCCACTCCCTGTACCCGTCTATGGGCGCGAAAACCGGTCTTTTTTCTATCGGTTTAAAAAACACGTCAATCCGGTTATTGCCGGGCAGAAGCTCTGCCTCGATCACAACCTTCTTTCGCCAGTCAATGCAGAAATGGCTGCTCTCCATCTCCGACTGAGTGGGAACCGGCCGGCCATTGCAGAAGGCGTCCGGATAGTAAAAGCAGGGATCCCAATTCTGCGTGGGCAGCCCCACCTCAAAGGCAAACTGCCCCTTTACCGGATAGGGATGTGGATTGTAGAAAAAGGCGCAGGAGCTTCCCTTCTTCAAAGGCTCCTCCCCTGCGGTGAGCGCAATCGCCGCCTTCAGCTTTTCCCGGCTCATCAGCTCCAGCCCGTGATCCAAAAGGCGCAGCGTGTCCTCCTCCACCAGCTGGGTTCCGGAGCCGGGCAGTGCGTCGTGAAATTCCGAAAACAGCAGCGCCTTAACCGCTTCCGCAAACGTCTCTTTCGGATATTCCTTTTCCAAAAGCCAGGCGGCCGCGGAGGCCATTTTTTCGGCAGAGTAAATCTCATTTTCCAAAAGCCGGTGCTTTTGCTTGATCCTGATCTGAGAGGTATAGCAGCCCTCCGCCACCGGATTTAAGCTCCGCTCCACCACCGGATACGCTTCCTCCTTCTGCCGGCGCTCCGCAAAATACGCTTCCGTTCCCGAATGGAAAATATGATACTCCTCCGCCTTTTTTGCGATCAGCTCCGTCAGATCCTGCAGATCCTTCCGGGAAGGACCGCCGCCGTGATCTCCCACGCCCCACAAAAACAGGGACACCGGTTCATCCTGCGTCTCGTCAAGAAACTTTTCCAGCTCCTTTGCGGCATGTCCGTATACGGAATTATAGTTTTCATCGGAACGGTGCACCAAAACCTCCGAGCCGCACAGTCCCTTCCAGCGATAATCCTGCTCCTTAAAATCAAAGTTATCCTTTGCCGGACGGCAGACCACATAGGAATCGTATCCCGCCCGGTTTAAAATCTGTACCAGCCCTATCGAATGACCAAACGAGTCAAAATTGATGGCAGTCGTAGGCCTGACGCCGAATTCCTTCTCAAAAAAGCGCCTTCCCTCGGAGATATTACGGATGATCGACTCCCCCGAGGGCATGTTGCAGTCCGGCTGCAGATACCAGCCGCCCATAATCTTCCATTTCCCCTCCCGGACCTTCCTCTGAATCCGTTCAAACAGCGCAGGCTCGTTCTCCTTCACCCACTGATACAAAATCGCTTCGTTGTGATTGAACACAAACCCCGGAAATTCGTCCGTCAGCTTCTCCGCTGTGCGGAAGGTGGACAATGCCTCCGTGCAGCCCTCCTGCCAGCGCCACAGCCACACCGGGTCCAGGTGGGCATTGCAGATCAAATGTATGTTTTTCACTTTTTTTCTCCTTCCACCACCGGCAGCGCCCCCATCCGCAGCGTCGTGCAGCCGTACGGATACAGCTTCCGCTTCACCGCCTTCCCCACAGGCTCCAGGGAACGGGGCGCTGCAGCGCAGATCCCGCCCCGGTCCTCCCAGTCCAGAGGGACAAGGCTTGCCTCCAGCGTCACCGGAGGACAATCCCGGTCAAAGGGCATCCCGGGCAGGGGCCCTGTTTCCAGCGCAAGGCTGCGGCCCGCAAACCCGAAGGCCCAGTCGGAGTTCGGAGAAATGTTATAGTCGCAGTAAGGATACCTGCGTTCCACGCCGTCCTTTACATACTCCACACGCTCATACTCCGCCCCGATGGGCAGCGCAAAAAACAGAGGCCCCCGGCGCACCGTCTCCAGGCCGTCCGGCGAGCGCACAAAGGAGGGCTCAAATTCCAGAAAAAGCTCGATTTGCTCCGTTCCCTCCCACTCCTTTTTCAACCGCCAGAACGTTCCGGGATGCGCCTGTTCTTCTTCCCCGCCGTTGATCCTGACCCGGGCGGCCTTCGCAAAGCCGGGAATCCGCACCGCCAGCTCAAATTCCGTCCGTTTCTCCACGGATATCCCGATCCGCAGGCTGTCCCGGAAGGGATATTGCGTATCCACCGAAAGCTCTGCGCAGGCTTCCCCCACCTGCGTGCGCACCGACATCGGGACGAGGGCGCACACGGCCAGACCCTCCGCGCTTTTCATCACCGCCGAAAGGGCAAGCTTGGGCCAGCCCTGGTTAAAATTGGCGGTACAGCAGCCAAAGTGGGGTTCCAGACCGAACCGGTGAGCATCCCCGTTGTTTGAGTTAAACGGATTTGCCTCCTCCGAAAGCCGGGTACACTGAATCTGATTTGTCATCTGCACATACTGATGGCTCCACATATCCGCGCTCACCGTGGCGGCCAGAGCGTTGAAGGCCGTCTGCTCCAGCAAATCGCCCCATCGGGGATTCCCTCCGATGGAGAGAAGCTCCTCGTAGGAATACATGGCCTCCACCACGCTGCAGCACTCGCTGCCCTGCACCGGAGAGGTTCCCGACAGGCATTCGTCCCCCGTAAAGTGACCGATCGGCATCCCGTGCTCCCGGATCAGCTTTTCGTAAAAAAATTGTGCGAACCCGTCCGCATCCTCCCCGGTCAGGCGGCTCATCTCCGCCCGGGATTTGAGCGCCATCGCCACGTTCACCACATGATTTAAAAAGGTCCAGTAATGCTTCTGTCCGGGCCGCTCAAAGGACAGGCTGTGATAGAGCTTTTCGTAATCGATGCCGCAGCCGTCCAGCACATGGGCGAGCTCAAGCATCCAGGGCTCCGGCCTGCGCTCATACAGCCAGAACAGCGGAATCAGGCACTCAAACCATCTCGCCGCCCCCCAGCCAAAGAGCGTATGGCTGCTGATATGGGACAAAAGCTGGCGCAGCGCCCGGTACACCGCCTCCTCCACCCGCTCCTCCCTACTGCACTGCTCGTAAACGACCAGCACCTTACAGATCAGAAAGGCCGCCCACACGTCGTACTGATCCCGTTCCTCCCCGCTGCAGGGGCAGATCCAGCCGTCCTCCTGCTGCCGGTCCAGAATCGCATCGACATAGCGCTTTGCCCGCGCCTTCAACGCTTCATCCTCCAAAAGCCAGGCAAGCGGGATGAAGCCGTCCAGCCAGTAGGGCACCCGCTCCCAGCCCTCCCGGTCGCCGCCAATCCACTTGCTGTCCCGGATATCCGGCCAGATCAGATCCAGATGCCCGGACAGCCCCTCCGCCTGCAAAAGAAGCTGTTTTTTCAGCCACCCCTCCGGCCGAAGCTCCTTTGCCCCAAGCTGTGTAAACACCCTTTTTCGCAGCCCTTTTGTTTTTTCCGTCATTTCCATCGATAAACCCCTTCCTGCTTTTTCTTTTTATTGTAAAAGGCTGCGCCGTCCGGGACAATGAAAAAAATCCCACAGCTCTCCATCCGCCATGGGATTTTTTACGGTTCTCTTCCGGCCTCACGGTACATCCACCATGATAATATCCGGCCCGATCTGCTTGATGTCCTTATAAAAGATCGCGTATTCCGTGTCGCAGCCAAACAGACACTTCCAGTTTTTGCCGCCCACCCCCGGCACGATAATCTTCCGGATCGTCCCGGTGCATTCGTCGAACTCAAAATCCGTCACATGCCCCATTTTTCTGCAATCCCGAAGATTCACGACCTCTTTGCTTTTCAGTTCGGAAAAAAGCATGCCTGCACCCTCCCCAGACAAAAATGTTACATTTATATCGTAACAATTCAGCCCGCGCCATTCGCAAAGCCGCGCTAACGCGCTTCCCGCCGCTTCGCGGCTACCTTTGCTCATAATCAGGCGCTCCCTCAGCCAGGAGCAACCAGCCAAAATTCGTGCAAGCACGATTTTGGCCGTTCACTCCCGGCTGGCTGAACTGTTACTTTATAGCTATGCAGCCCGGCGGCGGTTGGTGCGTTTCCGGAGAAGCGTTCCCTTCCAGCAAAACAGCGGGGACAAAAGCCGCACGAGAGGCGCCCAGGACAGGAGCAGAACAAGCAGCGCGCTGAGCAGCACCGCCGCCCGGATATCATTTTCAATAAAGGAAAAAAGCCTGATTTTGCTGAACAGCTTCACCAAGAAACCGTGCAGCAGATAGACCGGCATCGTGTTGGCCCCGATCCGGGATACCAGAGGAAGCCGGCTGCCGGGCATCCACAGGAGAAAAAAGCCAAGCCACACGAGAGCCGCCAGCACGCCCGCCGCCCGGATTCCCAGGCTGTAATCCCCTTTCTCGTAGGAAACAGAGCCGTAGAGCCAGACCGATTTGATCTCCTCCGCGTAACCGGCCACCAGACATACCACAAAAACCGTAGCGGCCAGCGCCAAAAGACGGGCCGCCCGCCGCCCGGACAGGGAACGCCGGCGCCGCAGGCCGGCCGCCTGCCGGTAGTAAACTCCCATCAGAAAATACGGGAAAAATTCCACAATCCGGGATACGGACAGATAATAGCCCGCCTTATCGTCAAAGCCGATCAAAAGCCCCGCGCCAAAGGACGCTGCCAGAAAGAAAAGCTTTTTCTTCCAGCTCATTTCCTCCCCCGACACCAGAGGCAGTACCAGGTTCCACACAATCAGCGCAAACAGATACCACAAAAGCCAGTAGGGCGTCGTATACTGCACATCCGCATCCTTTTCCAGGACAAGGTTGGCAAACAAAAGATACAGCGTCTGGAACACCAGATAGGGATAAATCATGTGGCTGCGGATCCGCTCCGGCCTGTAACGCGCAAACACGCCGGTCACGAACGCAAACAGCGGCATATGCAGGGAATAAATGATCAGATACAATGTCCGGCCGCCCGGATTTTTGCCCATGCACAGCTCCAGCATATGTCCCAGCACCACCGAAAAAATCAGCAGGCACTTCAAATTATCCATCCGGTAATCCCGGCCGCCCTCCGGCTTTTTCTCACAGAGAACTTCCATTCAGACAAACTCCTCTAACATATTTTTCTCCACTGATGCTACCTCTCTTTTGCGCGCTTGTCCACAAAATATTTTCTTAAAATGGAATAAAAGCTCTCCTCCATGCCGATGCTTTCTTCAGGCACAGATGACAGGAGGCTTTTCACCATGGCATTAAACAAGGTAGAAATCTGCGGCGTCAACACTTCCAGACTGCCGGTGCTTACCAATGAGGAAAAAGATGCGCTTTTTGTCCGCATCCGGCAGGGGGATGCTGCAGCCAGGGAGCTTTTCATTCAGGGGAATCTGCGGCTGGTGCTCAGCGTGATCCGCCGTTTTTCCTCCTCCGCCGAAAATGTGGATGATCTGTTCCAGATCGGCTGTATCGGGCTGATCAAGGCCATCGATAATTTCAACACCGAGCTGGGCGTGCGCTTTTCCACCTACGCGGTGCCCATGATCATCGGCGAGATCCGTCGCTTTCTGCGGGACAACAACGCCATCCGCGTCAGCCGTTCCCTGCGGGACACCGCCTACAAGGCCATCTACGCCAAGGAAACGCTGATGAAGAAAAATCAGAAGGAGCCCACCATCAGCGAGGTGGCCGCGGAGGTCGGCATCTCCCGGGAGGATATCGTTTACGCCCTGGATGCCATCCAGAATCCCATGAGCCTCTACGAGCCCGTCTACACCGACGGCGGCGACACCCTCTATGTGATGGACCAGATCCGCGACAAGAAAAACCGGGAGGAAAACTGGATCGAACGGCTCTCCCTCTCCGACGCCCTGAAACGTCTGGGAGAACGGGAGCACGAGATCATCCTGCTGCGTTTCTTCGAGGGAAAGACGCAGATGGAGGTGGCCGATATGATCGGCATCTCCCAGGCCCAGGTATCCCGCCTGGAAAAAGGCGCCCTCCGCGCCATGCGCGCCTACCTGGGACCGTAAAGCCGCAGGCAGCCGTAAAGACGCGAAAACAGGCGCGAAGACAGGCCGGGTCACACAGCAGCACAGCAGCCCTCAGACACGCTCCAGCTCCTTTTTGAGCCGCTTCATGATCTTTTTTTCCAGGCGGGAAATGTAGGACTGGGAGATTCCCAGATAGCCCGCCACCTCCTTCTGGGTCATCTCCTGTCCGTCTGCCCGGTTCAGGCCAAAGCGCAGGTTCACGATCGTGCGCTCCCGGTCGGAAAGCTTCGCCACCGCGCGCCGCAAAAGCCGCCTCTCCGCCTCATTTTCCAGATCCTTATAAATCACGTCCTCGTCCGTGCCCAGAATATCCGAGAGCAAAAGCTCGTTGCCGTCCCAGTCCACGTTTAAAGGCTCGTCGATGGACACCTCCATGCGCGTCTTGTTGTTGCGGCGCAGATACATCAAAATTTCATTTTCAATGCAGCGGGAGGCATAGGTGGCCAGCTTGATATTTTTGCCGGGATTGAAGGTATTGATGGACTTGATCAGACCGATCGTGCCAATGGAAATCAAATCCTCCACCCCCACTCCGGTGTTGTCAAATTTCTTCGCTATGTAGACCACCAGGCGCAGGTTGTGCTCGATCAGGATCGTGCGCGCCTCGCTCCCGTACTCCTCTGACGAAAGATCCCGGATCACCTCATTTTCCTGCGCGCTCTCCAACGGCGGCGGCAGTACGTCCGTGCCCCCGATATAATGGATATCCCCCTCCTTCGCCATAAAAAAGGCGGTCTCCGGACGGATAATCTTAAACTGCATTTTTCCCGGCATTGCTACTTTCAATATCATGATTGGCTCCTTTCTGTTCCTCCAGTAATGTTGGATGCAGGAGCAGCCGGTAACGCCCCGCCGCCGACAAGGGCTGAGGACTCACCGCTACCGTCACCTGCCTCATTCTTTTCTCCTGTCCCTCTTTTTCCACATACATTTCCTCCAGCGTAACCGCCCGCAAAAGGCCATGGCGCTTTCCCACCGAATGGTAGGGAATCAGGCGCACCTTTTCCGGATCCCGCAAAAGCCCCAGCTTCTCCGCCAGCTCTGCATCCGCCAGGCACACCGGGCCTCCCGTGAAGGGATCGCACAGGCTGTTGCCGCTGTCGGCCAGCGCGATGCACTCTGCCCTCCGCTGCCCCTGACGCAACCGGACCTGCCAGAGCGGGGAGCGCTGCCTGCGTCTCTCCCTGGCGATCAGCCGGATCCCGTACCCGGCCGCCAGACCGCTCCAGAACAGCACCGTCAAAAGATCCGCCGTTTTTCCCCACAGCCCGGTCAGGCCCTGGGCGGCCCCCACCGCGCCGCCCAGCACACAGGCGCAGGCTGCGTACAGCGCCGCTGCCCTGGCAAAGCTTCTGAGCCGCCGAAAACCAAAGGCCAGCCACAAAACGGCCAGGCTTCCCCCTGGCAGCAAAAGCGCTTTTCCCGCCAGCGGGGCCGCCAGCATCAGGACAAACCACAGCGCCCCCTCCCCCGCGGACCAGATCAGCCGCCGCAGCCTCACGTCAAGGCCGCCCAGCCGCGCGGTCAGCAAAAGCAGCCAGAAATTCAGGAAAAAATGCAGAAAGAAAATCCGGTCAATATACAGACTGTATTTCATGCCAAGCTCTCCTTTCCCGGCGCCCTGCCGTCCCGGAACACCTTGAGATCCATTATAGACAGGCAGGCGCGGGAAATTTGTCGAAGAAGAGGGATGAGGAACCGGAAAGTTTCGGGAGGATTCGACAGCAAAAAAGCAGACAGCCTTAACTGCCTGCTTTTCAATCTTGTTGATAAAGCAAATATAAGATTCGCAATTTAATTGATTTCAGCGCTCCAATCAACTGCTGCTCACACGGCCCCTCCACAAAGTAAATGCACTTATGATTCATCTGCCCACCTCATTTCCAGCTCATCCAGCAGAGAATCCTGCGGCAGAGAACTGAACACATCATTTTCAACGGCATTGCGGAGGGAATCAGTATTGTGTGTGGTAAAAATCAGCTGCTCATTATCGCCGATGCGATCCAGCATAATACCAAAAATCCGTTTTTCAATATCGCTCTGAATATAGGAGAAGTGTTCATCACAGTAGTAAAAGCTGCTTTCTCTGGCAATCATGGACGCAAGGAACATAGCCACATCAATCCCCTCGGCGGTTCCGCTGGAAAGCACCTCCCGGTTCAGGAGCTTTCCTTCCTGAATGATGATCTCTGTTTCGCCGCAACGGATGATAAAGGTATCCTTCAGATCTTTGGAAATGCTGACATCCTGGAGTGTCGGATCGAGCGTCCCTATAACAGCACGAAGGGTGTTCTGTATATTCCATTTAAGCAGTGCACCTTTTCCGGAAATTCAAATCACCTAAATCC